>NZ_JBEPTF010000002.1:0-618254 GCF_040549405.1 Brevundimonas faecalis
GTCAGGACGGTGAAGATCGACGGGTCCGGGTGGTCGAAGCTGACCGTGCCGATGGTGTTGAACCGCGCCGTGTCATAGCGATAGGGGGCGTAGTTGCCGTGCCAGCCGACCACGTCCAGCGGACTGTGGTCGAAGGTCGTGGCCCATAGCAGGCCACCGTATTTCTGCACGCACTCCGTCGGGCGATCCACGTCCTCGAAGGCGGCGACCGGGATCTCGAAGTCGCGCGGATTGGCCAGGCCGTTGGAGCCGATCGGCCCCAGGTCGGGCAGGCGGAAGGGCGCGCCGTAGTTCTCGCAGACATAGCCCCGGACCTCGCCGTCGACCTCGACGCGGAAGCGGACGCCGCGCGGGATGACGACCACATGGCCGGGAGCGGCCTCGATCACGCCCATCTCGGTGACGAAGCGTTGCGCCCCCTGCTGCGGCACGATCAGCAACTCACCGTCGGCGGAATAGAAGACCCGGTCGACCATGGACCGGTTGGCGACATAGAGGTGGATTCCCACCCCTGTCCCGGAATCGGCGTCGCCGGCGCCGCCATAGGTGGTCAGGCCCTCGACCCAGTCGGTCGGCTGGTCCGGCATGGGCAGGGGATCCCAGCGCATGCGGTTGGGATTGGGCGGGGTCTCGACGAAGGGACCGGAACGCACCCGGCCTTGCGCGAACGGCTGATACGGCCCGTGCTGGGCCGAGGGCCGCAGGCGGTAGAGCCAGCTTCTCAGGTTGTGGTCGCGCGGGGCGGTGAAGGCCGTCCCCGACAACTGCTCGGCGTACAGCCCCAGGGCCGGACGCTGCGGCGAGTTCCGACCCTGGGGCAGCGCACCCGCCACCGCCTCCGTCGCGAAGTGATTGCCGAAGCCGCTCTGGTAAACGGGCGCGTTGGGTCGCGTCATGTGCTTTCTCCCTGCGGGAGGTTTAGCGGGGCCAAGTCAATGCGTCACCCTTCTCCCCTTGCGGGAGAAGGTGGCTCGCGGAGCGAGGCGGATGAGGGGTGTCAGCATTGCCGCCAACCGGCCAAGCTTCAGCTGGTGCTGCGGTTCGACAACTCAATGATCCAACCTAATCCGGACCTCGTGTTTGAGGCGATACGTGCACACGTCAAACACTGGCGCTTACACCCCTCATCCGACCTGCTTCGCAGGCCACCTTCTCCCTCAAGGGGAGAAGGGATTTAGAACCCCTGCGCCCGCGCCAGACGCTCCGCGTGGAAACCGGCGTCGCCCAGCAGTTCGTTCAGGACGCGGACGCGCTTCATGAACAGGCCGACGTCGAACTCGTCGGTCATGCCGACGCCGCCGTGCATCTGCACCGCCTCCTGCACCGCCAGTTCGGCGACGCGGCCCGCCTTGGCTTTGGCGATCCCCGCCGCCTGTTCGGCGTCGGGGCGACCGGCGTCGATGGCTTGCAGAGCCGCAAGCGTCGCGGCCCTGGCCAACTCCAGCTCGGTGAACAGGTGGGCGGCGCGGTGCTGCAGGGCCTGGAACTCGCCGATCAGCTTGCCGAACTGCTTGCGGGTGCGCAGGTATTCCAGGGTCGTCTTGAAGGCCTGATCCCCCGCTCCGACCAGGGAGGAGGCGGCGCAGGCCCGACCCAGGATCAGGGCGGCGTCCAGCGGCCCCTGCCCCTCGCCCACCGCGCCGATCACGGCGTCGGCGTCCACCGTCACGTCGGTCAGGGTCACGCGGGCCGCGTTATGGGCGTCGACCATGATCGTGCGCTCGACCGAGACGCCCGACGTCGCCGGATCGACCAGGAAGAGGGTCAGGCCCTCGTCGGCCTGCGCCGCGACGATCAGGGCGTCGGCGACATGGCCGTCCAGCACGAAACCCTTGGCGCCGTTCAGCCGGAAGCCGTTGCCGGCCCGTTCGGCCCGCGCGCCGGTCCGGGCGGGCGCGTGCTTCGGCCCCTCGTCGACGGCCAGGCTGAGGATGGCCTCGCCCGCCGCGATCTTCGCCAGCCAGGCCTTCTGCGCGTCAGAACCCGCCGCCTTCAGCACGCTCGCCGCCAGAACCGACGAGCCCATGAAGGGCGAGGGCGTCAGGGTCCGGCCCAGGCTTTCGGCGATGACGCCCGCCTCGACGGCGCCCAGGCCCGAGCCGCCGTCCTCTTCGGGGACGATGACGCCGGCGAAGCCCATCTCTCCGAACGCCCGCCACAGGTCGCGCGAGACGCCGTCGGCATCGCGGCTGTCGCGCAGTTTGCGCAGGTGATTGATGGGCGCGTTTTCGTTCAGGAAGCCGTCGGCGGCGTCCTGAAGCATGGTCTGCTCTTCGGTCAGGATCAGGGGCATAGGCTCAGGCTCCCGGCTTCAAAACGACGTAGGAGAAGGCGAGATAAATCGCCTGATAGATCGGTGCGGTCAGCAAAGCGATTTCCTGTGACGGCGACGGTCGCGGCAGCAATTTCGCCAAGCAGGCGACGATCAACGCGATCAAGGGCGCAAAGAAGAAGAGTTTGGCGCCCCAACTGGGCGCAAGCCCCTGCCAGGACATCCCCCAGCCCAGAGGCGTCAGCATGACGAAGCTGAGCAGGCCGCTCAAAACGATCCCGATGACGGCGACGGCCAGCAGCAATTCTTTCGGCTTCACTTGGACGATCATCCTTACGCCCCCGGCAGTTGCAACAGGTGCTTGGCGATGATGTTCAGCTGGATCTCGCTGGTGCCGCCTTCGATGGAGTTGGCCTTGGTGCGCAGCCAGTCGCGGGCGGCCTGGCCGTCCTGCGAACGCTCGCCTTCCCATTCCAGGGCGTCCGCACCGCCCGCCGCCATGGCCAGTTCGTGGCGGCGCTTGTTCAGCTCGGAACCGTAGTATTTCAGCATGGAAGCGATCGCCGGGTGGGCCTGCTTGGCCTTCACCTGGTCCCCGACCCGCTCCATGGCCAGGCGGAAGGCGGCGGCGTCGATGTCGAAATCGGCGATGCGGGCGCGCAGCAGGGGTTCGTCCAGGCGCCCGGCCTCGTCCACGCCCAGGGCGTCGATCGCCACCTGACCGAGAGGCCGGCCGACGCCCGTGTCGCCCATGGCGCCGATCATCGTCCGCTCATGCGCCAGCAGGGCCTTGGCCACGTCCCAGCCGCGGTTCAGCGTCCCGACCAGGTTCTCCTTCTCGACCCGAACATCGTCGAAGAAGGTCTCGCAGAAGGGCGACTTGCCGCTGATCAGGGTGATGGGCCGCGTCGTCACGCCCGGCGTCGCCATGTCGAACAGGACGAAGCTGATGCCCAGGTGCTTGGGCGCCTCCGGGTCGGTGCGGACCAGGCAGAAGATCCAGTCGGCCTTGTCGGCGTAGGAGGTCCAGATCTTCTGGCCGTTGACGATCCAGTGGTCGCCCTGATCGACGGCGCGCGTCTGGATCGAAGCCAGGTCGGAGCCGGAACCGGGCTCGGAATAGCCCTGGCACCAGCGAATCTCCCCGCGCACGATGGGCGGCAGGAAGCGCTGCTTCTGCTCCTCGGTCCCGAAGGCCAGAAGCGCCGGGCCCAGCATCCAGACGCCGAAGCTGAACAGGGGCGGCCGCGCCTTGATGCGGCGCATCTCGGACGCCAGCACCTTGGCCTCTTCGCGGTTCAAGCCGCCGCCGCCGTATTCGCTCGGCCATTCCGGCGCGGTCCAGCCGCGCTCGGCCATGCGGTCCAGCCAGGTCTTGTGCGCAGGCGTGGGGAAGACGGGGTTGCGCCCGCCCCAGACCATGTCGGCCTCGCCCGCCCCGCCGCCGCGGCATTCGGGCGGGCAGTTCGCCTCCAGCCAGGCGCGCGTCTCGGCGCGGAACGTCTCCAGATCGGCCATGGCCGCCCTCCCCTCGCATTCATGCCTCGGGAGAGAGGCTAGCCGGTCCTTTTTGGAAACGGAACCGGCTTCTTCGATGAACCTACTTCTTCGGCAGGAAGGGCGAGAAGGTGATGACGGTGAAAGTGTCGCGGATATGCGGACGCGTCTGCACCTGCTTGGTGACGAAGGTTCCGATGTCGGCTTCGCGCGGCAGTTGGAACTTGGCCAGGAGGTCATGCTGACCCGAGGTCGAGTAAACTTCCGACACGTTTTCAACATTGTCGACCAGATCGGCCGCGACATCGTTGGCGTAGCCCAACTCGCATTTGATGAAGACGAAAATGGCGGTCATCATGGGCTTCAAGCCTCCCGTTCAGAGGAGGTCTCTAGAGCGAAATCGGTTCATATGCGAACGCATATGAGCGCAGAACTTCGCTCCAGTGATTGAAAGCGGATGGAGACGACATGGGTAAGGCTTTGTCGCCCGAGGCGACGCTGACGAACGAACGCACGGCCGAACTGGAGGCCGCCTACAACAATCGCGCCCGCGTGCCGGGCCATCCGGCCGTTCTGGACCGCTGGCGCAAGGACTCGCTGCGGGTCATCGACGCCCGCCGCCCCGAAACCCTCGAATACGGCCCGTCCGAGCGGCAGAAGATGGAGTGGTTCGACGCGGGCGCCGGCGCCCCGGTCGCCGTCTTCATGCACGGCGGCTACTGGCAGGCCCTGGACAGGGGCTGGTTCGCCTGGGTCGCGCCCGCCCTGCTGGAACACGGGATCAGCGTGGCCGTGCCGGGCTACGACCTGGCTCCCGCCGTCTCTCCCGGCAAGATCATCGGCCAGATGCGCGAGGCGACCGAACTGGTCCGCGCCCGCACGGGCAAGCGTCCCCTGGTCTTCGGCCACTCGGTCGGGGGCTGCATGGCCGCCTGCATGCTGTCGGAAGGCCGGGCCCGCGCCGCCCTGGCCATATCGGGCGTGTTCGATCTCGAGCCCGTGACCCATACCTCCCTGAACGACGCCCTGGGCCTGGATCTTCTGACCGCCCGCGCCCTGTCGCCCATCTACTGGCCCGTTCCCAACGGTTCGACGCCGGGCGGAAAGGCGCTGGACTGCTGGGTCGGCGGCGAGGAAAGCAACGAATTCGTCCGCCAGAGCCGTCACATGGCCGCCGAATGGGGCGGCAAGGGCGCCGACACCCACGTGGAGATCATGGAGGGGCTCAATCACTTCACCGCCCTGGATCCCCTCGCCGACAAGGACAGCGCCATGGTGCGGCGACTGGCGGCCCTGGCCGTCGCGGAATAGGACCACTCGCACGGCGACGGCCCTCCGCCCTTGACGGCGACCGCGCCGACCGGCGATCTGCGGTCTCCGCCTTCGGTAAGGAGACCCCATGCGTCCCGTTCAGCGCCACGACCGCCTCAGCGTGCTCACCGCCCTCGAAGCCCAGGGCGTGGTGCCGGTCTTCTATCACCCGGACGCAGAGGTCTGCGCCGAGGTGATCCGCGCCTGCGCCCGCGGCGGCGCCAGGGCGATCGAGTTCACCAACCGCGGCGACTTCGCCTGGGAGACCTTCACCGCCCTGTCGAAACAGTTCGCCCAGACCGATCCCGACATCATCATGGGCGTCGGCTCCATCCTGGACGCGCCGACAGCGGCTCTCTACCTGGCCTCGGGCGCACGCTTCGTCATCAGCCCCTGCCTGGTTCCCGAGGTGGCCCAGGTCTGCAACCGCCGGATGGTCGCCTATTCGCCGGGCTGCGGCTCCGTGCGCGACATCTCGGAGGCGCAAGCTCTGGGCTGCGAGATCGTCAAGCTCTTCCCCGGCGCCTCGGTCGGCGGGCCGGACTTCGTCAAGGCCGTGCTGGGGCCCATGCCCTGGACCAAGATCATGCCCACCGGCGGCGTCGACCCGGACGAGGCCTCCATCGCCAAATGGTTCGGCGCCGGCATCGTAGCCGCCGGCATGGGGTCGAAGCTGATCACCGACGCCGCCATCCAGGCCCGGGATTGGGCCGGCATCGAAGCCAAGGTGCGCCAGACAGTCGAGGCCGTCGCGGCGTTCAGAAGCAAATAGCAACGCCTCACCCTCCCCATTCGGGGAGGGAGAAAGCCTGCGCTCAAGCAGCGAGCCGCCGCGCGGCAAGCGATAGCGCACAAAAAAGACCCCGCCGGTCGAACCGGCGAGGCCTTCTCATATATTCAGACGCTGCGTCGCCTCAAGCAGCGGCGGCTGCGGCCTTGGCCAGCTTGTCCTGGTGGGCCTTCATGCCCAGAGCGATCAGCTCGGCGGCCTCGCCGGCGTCGCCCCAGCCCTTGACCGTGACCGACTTGCCCTTCTCCAGATCCTTGTAGCGGGTGAAGAAGTGCTCGATCTGCTCGATCAGGATGGCGGGCAGCTGACGATAGCTGGAAACCTCGGTGTAGTAGGGGTTCAGCTTGTCGACCGGCACGGCCAGGATTTTCTCGTCGCCGCCGGCCTCGTCGACCATCTTCAGCACGCCGATCGGGCGCGAGCGGATGACGCAGCCCGGCACCACCGGGGTCGGGTTCAGCACGATCACGTCGCAGGGGTCGCCGTCGTCCGACAGGGTGTGCGGGATGAAGCCGTAGTTGCCCGGATAGTACATGGCGGTGTGCAGGAAGCGGTCGACGAACAGAGCGCCCGACGCCTTGTCCATCTCATACTTCACCGGCAGGCCGCCCTGCGGGATTTCGATGACGACGTTGACGTCCCACGGAGCGTTGGGACCGACCGGAATGGCGTCGAGATTCATGTGCTTCGCTCTATGTTGCAGGTGCGAACGGGGAGAATTGCGCGCGTGATAAGCCCTGCTTGGCCGAACGGCAAGCTTTGGCGCGATCACGCTTGCCCCTTACCCCCGACTGAAGGCATCAATCGGGCATGGCCCTGCTCGACTGGATCGCCCTCGTCGTCTTCTTCATCGCCTGGCTGGGCTATGGCCCGCTGCTGCGGCTGATCGCACGGCGCAGCGGCTCGCTGAACGCCGACATGCTGATCGTCCGCGACAGTTGGATGACCGCCATGACCCATCGGGAGATGCGGCTGCTGGACAGCCAGTTGATGGGCCATTCGATCAACTCGGCCTCCTTCTTCGCCTCGACCAACCTGCTGCTGATCGCCGCGGTGGCGGGCATCCTGTTCGGCGGTGAGGCCGCGCTGAGGGGCTTCGCCGCCGTCGGAGCCGAGGCCGTGCCGATCAAGCTGCTGGAGGCCAAGCTGGCCCTCGTGCTGATCTGCCTGGCGCGCGGCTTCCTCGACTTCATCTGGTCGCTGCGCCAGATGAACTACGCCCTCGCCCTGATCGGCGCGGCGCCGGAAATCCATGTGGAGGCCGACCGCGTCGCCTACGGCCACGCCACGGCCCAGGTGCTCAATCCCGCCCTCAGCGGATTCAGCCAGGGGGTGCGCGGCTACTACTTCGCCCTGGCGGCGGCGGCCTGGCTGTTCGGGCCGCTGTGGCTGCTGCTCGGCGTGATCTCGGCCTTCAGCCTGCTGGTCTGGCGTCAGGCCGCCTCGCCCGCCGCCCGCGCCGTGCGCGCCGCACGCCGTCTGCTGGAGCGCAGCTGACGATCCATATCGCAGTTGCGAACACGGCAAACCGCAATCCCTGCGTCATAACGCCCCCATCAACGCATGGTTTTCGTAACAGCCTGTGATCGAAGACGAACAATCCACGCTTGAATTTTTGTGCGCTGCAAACTAGGTTCTTCTTCGACGCCTGACGGCGTCTTGCCCTTCCTGGGCGTTTCCTCCCTATAGACTTTTCATGCCGCGCCCCCGGGCGCGGCTTTTTTTTGGCCTGCGGCCGGGCCCCGAAACGCCGCGCCTCAGGCCGCGAAGTCCTCGCCCAGGGCGGCGACGACCCGAGCCACGCCGCTGCGGCATCGCCCCCATCCGGCCGAGGGCGCGCCCGTCGCCTCGTCCCAGTACATGCCCCGGTTCAACTCGACCTGCACGGCCTCGAACCCCTCTTCCGGCCGCCCCCAGATCTGGGTGGCGTAGCCGCCGGCATAGGGACGGTTCAGGGCCACGCGCCAGCCCAGCGCCTCGAACAGGACGCGCAGCCGCCGCGTGAGGGCGGCGGCGCAGGCCGCTCCATGGCGATCGCCCAGCACCACCTCCGGCCCGTTCGGACCGGTCGCCCGCGCCGGCATGGAATGCCAGTCGATCAGCACCGCTCGCCCATGCCGCCGATGCGCCGCCTGCATCAACTCGGCCAGGGCCGCATGATAGGGGGCGTGAACGCGCGCGATCCTCTCCCTGACCTCCGCCAGGTTCAGGCGACGGGCATAGAGCGCCGTCCCGTCCCCAGCCAGGCGCGGCGCCACTCCATAACCCGCCAGGGTCTTGGCGCCCGGCGGCGCGCTCGCGGGAGCGTCGGCGATCAGGACCGGATCCAGGTCGCCAGGTGCGCGATTCAGATCGACATAGGCCCGGCCGATCCTCCCGGCGATCAGGGCCGCTCCGGCCGCCGTCGCTCCGTCCAGCAGGCGGTCCACCGCCGCATCCTCGGCGCTGCGCAGCGACCGCTCGGACAGTCCCGCCGCCGCTCCCATGTCCTCGGGATAGGTCGTTCCGGAATGGGGCGAGGCGAACACCAGCGGCGTCGCCCGACCCGCCGAGGCGGCCAGGACCTCGAAGGTCGCGCCGGAAGCAAGGCCGGAAACGATAAGGGGCGTCGAAGACTCCATGCCCCGGCCATAGCCTGATTTATCCCCATCCGCGCCCCTTTAGGTATCTTGCCGGAGACGGATTTTCATCGCGGGTTTACCGATCCGCCCCTACCCTCCGCCGCTGATCTTCAAGGACTTGTTCTCCGCATGGCGCGTATTCTGCTGGCCGAAGACGACGGCTCGCTCCGAGGCTTCCTGACACGCGCGCTGGAACGCGCCGGTCACGCCGTCGTGGACTGCGAAAACGGGGACGACGCCGTCGACGCCCTGGATCACGGGCCGTTCGACCTCCTGCTGACCGACATTGTCATGCCCGGCGCCGACGGGATCGAGGTGGCGCGCATCGCCGCCGCCCGCCACCCCGGCATCCGCATCATGTTCATCACCGGCTTCGCCGCCGTCGCCCTGACCGCCGCCCAGGCCACGCCCCAGGCCAAGGTCCTGTCCAAGCCCGTCCACCTGCGCGACCTGGTGAACGAGGTCGAACGGATGATCGCGGCCTAACGAAAAAATCCAAAAAAAGAAGAGACAAGCCCCTTGCGGCCCCCGCGAACTGCGGGTTATAGACGCCGCCTTCCCGCCCACCCGGCGTTTTCGTCGAGGGGCCGCAGAACAGGCGGACGCGTAGCTCAGCGGGAGAGCACTACGTTGACATCGTAGGGGTCACAGGTTCAATCCCTGTCGCGTCCACCATTCTTTTCAAGGCTTTAGGCGAAACACCCTCCCAAAGCCCCCCAGAAATCCCCCCAGAAACCCTCGGAAACCGGGGGGCATGATCTGACTAGAAAAGGCTGGCCTGGGCCGCTGCAGGCGCGAGCTCGACACCCTTTCCGATCAGCAACTCGGCCGCCGTCGACGCCTTGTCGCCGCCGGCGACGCTGTACGTCGTCTGCACGGCCTCGATGTCAGCCCAGGCGAAGAGCTCGCGGATCTCCGGCCGATCATTGATGGAAAGCAGAAAGCGCCCCTCGATCGCCTGCAGCTTGTCCGCCATCCGCTTGAAGTCGCCCCGGATGAAGACCCCGGCGCCATAGTCGGCTTCCCCGCCCCAGTAGGGTGGATCCAGGTAGAAAAGCGTGCCCGGTCGATCATAGCGGCTGATCACTTCGAGCCAGTCCAGTTGCTCGATAACGACGCCAGCGAGCCGATTGTGCAGGCGTCGCAGCCGAGGCTCGATCCGCGCCAGGTCGAAGGTCTTCGGCGCCACCGGCCCGACCCCGAACGATCGGCCGGCCATCTTGCCGCCGAAGGACAAGGTCTGCAGATACAGGAATCGGGCGGCCCGCTCGATGTCGAGTAGATCGCAGTCGCGGGTCTCGTTCAGCCTGGCGAACTCGCCGCGCATCGCCGGCCGCCAGCGGAGCTCGCGCAGCAGGGCCTCGGGAAACCGCTGCAGGACGCGGAACAGAGTGACGATGTCTCCGGAGATGTCGTTGACCACCTCGACGCTCGGCCGAACCCGCCGGCGCAGGAAGACGCCGCCCATGCCCAGGAAGGGCTCGACGTAGGCGTCATGGGGCGTCGCCGCCAGGACGTGGCAGATCCTCTTGGCCAGCTTGCTCTTTCCGCCCAGCCAAGCTGCAGGCGGTTCGGCCGAGGCCACGGGGCTCTGGCCAAGAATGAGAACATTACGAGAACAATTCATTTGCGGAGTCGCCTTTTGCACGAGTAGGAGTCCCCGGCTCGCGAGCACGGGGCGGCGACCGGCCGGGCGGCCGATCGGTCCAGTCGTGCGGGGGCGATCCCGCAGTTCGGCGCGTTGGCGCGCGCCGATCCCGCCCCGGACACGAGGCGAAATGGAGAGGAGAGAGCGATGTCTGAGAAGTCCGACCTGCCGCGCGACGCGGCCTTCAACGCCGATCTCAAGCGCTTGGAGGCGGAACTGGCGGCCAAGCCCAATCAATCGCCGCCGGGGCCCGACATTCCCACCCAAACCGTCGATCTGATTACAGGGCTGCTCGCCGGGATGCGCTTCGTGGGCCGCGCCCGCGATGTCCACACGGCGGCGGAGCGCTTGGCGCACGAGAGCACGCACCTCCCACGATGAAACTGACGCCTGTGCGCCTTGGCGCCGCCCTGCCCATCCCGCTCATGGGTTCGACTGTCTGCGCCGGCTTCCCATCGCCTGCAGACGACTACATTGAAGCCGCCCTTGATCCGGCCAGCCTGATCGTCACCAACCCGGTCAGCACCTTCATGTGGAGGGTCGCGGGACGGTCGATGATTGGCGCAGGGATCAACGACGGGGACTTTGTCATCGTCGACCGCTCGCTCAAGGTTCGGCCCGGTGACGTCGTCGTGGTGCTGATCGACGGGCAACCGAGCGTCAAACGCGTGCGTCGCCTCCGTGGCGGCCGCCTTTCTCTGGATTTCGACAACCCGGAAATGGGTCTGCTCACCCTGGACGAAGCCGCCGAGGCCCAGGTCTGGGGCGTGGTCACATGGTCGCTGACACCGCACCGTCCGGCGCCATGAGCCGGGTCTACGCTCTGTCTGACGGCAACAGCTTCTACGCATCGTGCGAGCGCGTGTTTGACCCGTCCCTGATCGACCGCCCTGTCGTGGTCCTGTCCAACAATGACGGCTGCGTCGTCGCCCGCACGCCCGAAGCTAAGGCCATGGGGGTGCCGATGGGCGCCCCGTGGTTTGAGATCCGAGAGAGCTACCTTCGCGCCGGCGGCCTGGTCCGATCATCGAACTATGCGCTCTACGGCGACATGTCGCGACGCGTGAATGCGATCTATGACCAGTACGCAGATGAGGTCGAGGTCTACTCGATAGACGAGAGCTTCCTAGACCTGACGCTCGCCCCCGCCCCCGAGCAGCACGCGAGGCAGATGCGCGAAACCGTCCTGCGATGGACCGGAATCCCGACCTGTGTCGGCCTGGGCCCGACCCGCGTCCTGGCCAAGGCCGCGAACCACCTGGCGAAAAAGCGCCCTGAGTTCGACGGGGTCTGCGACCTTTCGGATCCAGAAAGGCGAATGACGCTCCTGGCCAGCATGGAGGTCGCCGATGTCTGGGGCGTTGGCCGCGCCCTGTCGGCGCGCCTCGCCGCCAATGGCGTCCACACCGCCGCCGATCTGGCCGCCCTACAGCCCAAGTCCGCCCGGCAGATACTGACCGTCATGGGGGAGCGGATCGTGCTGGAGCTTCAGGGCGTCCATTGCAGCGCGTTGGAGGTGACGGCTCCGGCGCGTAAGGGCGTCGCCGTCACGCGATCCTTCGGCCGCCCTGTCTCGACCCTGGCCGAGATGGAACAGGCCGTGCGGACCCACGCCGTGCGCGCGGGCGAAAAGCTTCGACGCCACGGCCGCGCCGCGCCTCAGATTGTCGTCTTCTACTTTACCTCGCGGCACCGTGACGGGCCGCAGCGATCGGTGTCAGGCGTCGAAACCTTTCCTGTGGCGACAAGTGACAGCCTGGCCCTCTCTGCCGCCGCCGGGCGGCTGGCGCGGCGTCTATGGAAGCCCGGCTATCTCTACACCAAGGCCGGGGTCATGCTGGACGGTCTGATCAGCCCGACCGACGCCGCTCTGGACCTCTGGCACCAACCGGACCCGCGACGCGGCGAACTGATGCGGGCCATGGACGCGGTCAATCAACGCTTCGGGCGCCACGCTCTCGCGCCCGCCGGCGTCACCTATCAGCGGCCATGGGGCCTGAAACAGGACATGCGAAGCCCGCGCTGGACAACCTGCCTGGCTGAGGTTCCTATCGCGAAAGCCTGAGTGGAGCGGCGCTTATCGGCGGGCCACCGCTCCCGCAGCCGCCTCTGCAACACCACAACCGTTGATCGCTGGACAGGTTCCCCATGTGCAACCTCTACGCTCAGAAGGCAGGCCCGCAGGCCATCATGGCAGCGGCCAAGGCCATGCGTTCCGACGTTGGCAATCTGGCGCCCGGCGACGTCTATCCCGACTATGCCGCGCCTATCGTGCGCTGGGACGGATCAGACCGAATCCTGACAACCGCCCGCTGGGGCATGCCATCGTCTGCCAAGGCCATTTTCGACGCGGCGACCAAGCGCGCCGACAAGCTCCGCGCCAAAGGGAAGGATGTGGATTTCGATCACCTCCTGAAGATGGAGCCTGACGGCGGGACGACGAACGTCCGCAACACCACCTCGAAACATTGGATGCGATGGCTGACGCCCGAGCATCGGTGCCTGGTCCCCATGACGGCTTTTTCTGAGCCGGGCCGCGATGCCGAGGGCCGCTATCGCCCGGTCTGGTTCCGGCTGGCGGGCGATGAACCGGAGCCCCTGGCCTTCTTCGCCGGCATCCAGCTTCAGGGCTGGGATGGCGTCCGGAAGATCAAGACCGGCTGGGAAACGGCTGACCTCTTCGCCTTTCTTACGACCGAGCCGAACGCCGAAGTCGGCGCCGTCCACCCCAAGGCCATGCCCGTTATCCTGACAGAGCCCGACGAATTCGACGCCTGGATGCGAGCGGATTGGGCAGAGGCCAAGGCGTTGCAACGGCCGCTGCCCGATGGCGCACTGGTGGTCATGTGACCGCCGACTCGGGTAGACGGCGGGCATGACCCCCGACGAACTATCCGCTGCCCTCGACGCCATGGCCGCCGCTGCCGGCGACGATTCCGACAAGCAGCCAGGCCTTATCGAAATCCTAGACGCCGACTGGTGTTCAACGATGTATGCGCTCGACCACTCGTCGAAGACCCTCGCCGACGGGACCCGGCACAGGAACATCAAAATTCTGATCAGCTCGGCGTTTCAAACGAGGCTGCTGACCAGGGCCGAGGCTGGCGAGCGGGGCGAGCCCTATCGGGAACTCACGACCCAAGCATGATCCGGATCGAGGCGGGATCATCCCACCATTCTAGGCCCAGGTCCGCGTAATAGGCGGTCAGCTTGCCCCAGGTCTTGTCGGTCATCTCGCCTGCCTCGGCCGAGACGATGGTGCGCCTTGTCAGCCCCACGGCCTCAGCCGCATCTGTCTGCGATAGGCCGAGATAGGCGCGCATGGCCCGCAGGATCGAAGCTTGGTGCATTGGTTCCATGCGGCCACCTTACCCGCGATCTTGCTTTTGCACAATATGTGCAATTTCTGCTTGCGTCATCGGACCGACATGCTACCTATGGGTCATCAGCAACCGCCGATACCGGAAAAGGGTCCGCCCCGATGAACATCATCCTTCCTCACGCCGATTACGACGCTGATCACCTGGCCAAGGTGATTGAGGAAATGAAGGTTCTAGGTGCCCCCACCATCAAGGCGGTCGATTGCGGCGAACATTATGTGGCCCTGGAAGGCTCTCACCGCATCCGCGCAGCCCAAGCCCTCGGGATGGAAGTCATCATCGACGAAATCGAATACAGCGAGACCATCACGACGGATGATGTCGTTCCCGGCGGCTATCAGGATACCTTCACCATCGCTGAAGTCGTGGACGGCTCGTATCAATCTGTGATGTTGTCGCTCTGATTTGCGGGCCTGGGGCCGAAGAGGGGCAGCATGTATACCGAAGCGCAGATGGGGGAGCCGGAAGTTCGGCCGGTCACGCCCCAGGCCAAGAACCCGCATTGCTTGACCGTGATTCAGCCGGATAACACCCAAGTCTCGGTTCTCGAACCCTGCAGTTGGAAACGGGGTCGGGAACGCACTCTCGATCTAGTGGCCAAGGGCGTCGATCCCTTTGACATCAGGTTTTCAACCCTTCCCGACGGCGCCCTATCGTTTGAGGGCCTGCCTATGCGCCATGTCGAATACGCGCTGTGGTGGACGGACGCCGACCGGATCAGCCGATATGGACGCTCCAGCCTGTCGCACCTGACGCTTGCCGGCGTCGCCCTCTATGGCGCCGACTGGCCCGCGAGAATGGCCCGCAGTCTTGGGGTGCCTGAAGCGCATATCAACAAGTGGTTCGCGCAAGGCGTCCTGCCGTCGTGGGTGGGGCCTGCGATATACGAGATAGTGCTGCGCAATCGGCGCAAACTCGGCCGGACCGTCCACACCATCGCGAGACGCCGCCCGCGCCCCAAGGACTGGCCCGAACCGAGGCAGCCCATAGGTTGGCGCAGCACGCCCCAGGGCGAATCCGCGCACTATGACGGCGACGCTGAATAATACGACGAAGGCCCGCCCTCCGAAGAGAGCGGGCCTCGATCGCGGAGCCTGACGGCTCAACGCAGCAAGCATAGTCGGTGGCCACCCCCTAGCCCGGCCTCAACGGCGGATCGGGCGGCGGAGGACAACTCAGCCCCTTGGCCCCGTTGCGATCCGCCCAGCGGCACAGCCGCGCCACGGCAGCCCAGCCCCGCTCGCCCCAGGTCTCCAGGGCGATGTCGTGGGCGTCCAGGGCGGCTTCGCTCTGCAGGGCGGCGGGGTCCAGGCGGGGCTTGGGCTCAACCGCCAGATCGGCACTCGGGGGGTAGATCGGCGTCACCCGTTCCCTGACGGCGCAACCGGGCGCAACCAAGAGCGACGCGGCGAGGAGAAGGGCGGGCGTCCGGCAGAGGAGAAACCGCATTGGTCAGATCCTTTTCAAGCTGGGTGTTGGTTTTCAGGTCGGTCAGCCGTTCGTCGGCGGCGTGATCGCGAGCCGTGGCGTCCGCGGCTCGGGCCTGGGCGTTGGCCGCCTCGACGGCGCGATCCTGTTTCGCCCGCTCGCGGCCGGGGGCCGTGACGGCGCACCAGGCCAGCAGGATCAGCGACAAAGCGAGACAGGCCAACGCCAGCCAGCCGGTCGCCGTCAGGGTTCGCAGCCACCTCACGGATAGGCCCTCCGATCCAGTTCGAAGTGCGGACCGTCCCGAAGTTTCGTCCAGTCGCCGCCCCAGGTCAGAGCCACGCCCCGTTTCTTGGCCGCCGCCTTGAAGGCCGCCGCGATCCGGCCATACAGCGGCCAATCCCAACGCACTTGACCCTCGACCAGGGCCGCCACGTCTACGGCGTGGCCGGTCAGGTGACGGCTGTTCAGGGTCCGGCTCGCGCCCGCCTTGACCAGGGCGGCCTGACGCTCCTTCGAGCGCAGCCCTTCAGTGACGGTGAAGTCCACCTCAGTCAGCTTGATCGCCTCTTCAACGACCGCGATCAGATCGGGGTGGACCCCCTTCAAATTGGCGCGCGACCGCGCACCGAGGGCAAAGCCCATGATGGTCTCCAGTTCAGGTTATGGATGGATCAGAAGATGCGAACGGCGTTCGCAGCGGCGGCGTTAGCCGAGGTGTTGCCGCCGGACATTTCGCCAGAGAACGTGCGCGGTGTAGGCGACGGCCGAGGCGATAAGGGCCTCTGTTCGCGACGCCTGATAGTCGCCGACCGCGACAGTCAGGGCATAGGCGCCCATGACCAGGGACAGGATGAAAAGCGCCCGGCGAACGTCGCCGGGGCCTTCGGGGTATTCGCCCATCTTGGGCTTGAGAGCGACCGCCCGCAGCTGCAAGACGGCGCTGGCGTAGCCGCTGGCGAGAGCGGCGATCCAGTCCAGCCAGGTCATCAGGTTTGCTCCCGCCCGATGCGCCCGGCCCAGCGCCGCGCGCCCTCGATGACAAGGGGCAGCAACTCCCACCCCAGCCCGCCGATGACGAAGCCGACCGCGACCGGATCGACGGCCGCCCTGAGGCCTTCCAGCGGGATCATCGCGACCAGGGACGGCCCCAGAGCGAAAGCCCCGACCATGCCGACCAGCAGCCCGGCCGCGACGTTGATCGCCGCCCGGCCGAAGTCGCCGAGGGTCGGGCGATGGCCCGCCTTGATCATCTGGACGAAATAATAAACGCCGTAGATCAGCGCCCCCGCCGCGCCGCCGAAGGCATAGCGCAGCCGCCCCAGGTCGAACCCCGGAGGAATTTCAGACAGCATGCGCCGCCCTCCCTATCAGTTGTGAATGAGACGAACCGGGTTCGTCAGGCTTCAGGCGCGGGCGGTGACGCGGGCGCAGGGGCGTTCAGCGCGACCAGCGTCCGGATGCGGTCGTTCGCCGTCTCGAACACCTGGGCCGTGCTGAACAGCAGGTTCGGCAAGCTCGGGTCTACGCTGGCCAGGGTCGGCGCCGCCGTCCGCATGGCCGTCGCCAACTGCACGGGCGAAGCCGTCAGAGGGTCGGAGCCGCCCAGGCCCAGGTCGATCAGCGGCTGGATCAGCGCGCGGACAGCGGCTTTTCCCGCCTCGTTCTGCGCGGCGTCATAGGCCTGGACCTCAAGGCGCATGGCTTCGATTTGTTCAGGGGTCAGTTCGGACATGGATGGTTCCTTTTCAGCCGAGGTGGAAGACGGTCAGCTTTCCGCTGACGATGTTGATCGGGCCTGAGGTCATGTTCAGCCGAAGGAAGACCTTGCGTGGGCCGTTACGGGGCGACGGCACGATGGCCATGTCGATCAAACGGTTTTGCGGCCCGCCCTGGCCGACGTGCCCGCCGCTGTAGAGTTCGACTTCGTCGGACCCGTCCAGGTTGGCGGACATGATCTTGCCCGAGGCGGCATAGGAGCCCGACCCGGTGTGGGAGAGGTCCAATGTGAGCACGAAGTTCGAGTTGGTGAGCGTGTAGCCGAAGTCCACAGCCATCATGTCGTTGGCGCCCACGGCCAGGCTCTGGCTCGCCACCGTGGCCTGTCGGATCTGGTTGGTTCGCAGGTTGTTGCCGCCAATCCCAGGCGCGTCCGAACTGAGGAAGAACGAGGCGTTGGCCTTCGTCATGGCCGCTGGCGCGACGGTGTTGGCGCCGAACCAGGCCAACAGGTTTTGACCCCCTGCGCCAATCCCCGCGCCAATGACCAGGCGCGTGCTGTCCTTGTTCCAGATGATCGCGCCGAGCGACGGGTCAATCTTGATTTGACCGAGCGCGCCGATGAAGACCTCGCCTGCAAAGTGGGCTGCGCCGCCGATCAGCTTCAAGACATCGACAGCCGCGCCGCCGAGGATATTTCGAAATCTCAGCGCCGTGGCCGTAATCATGGCCAGCGAGCCGGATGCGTCCGCCCGCAACGACACCTCGAACGGGTCGCCGCCCGCACCGCCCGCCACATCAAATCGGACCGTGGACAGGCGGTTCTGAGCATCGGCCGCGACAGCGCCGACGATGCTCAACTGCGCAGCCTGCGCCCTGTCGTTCGCGTAGTCGTTCCAGGGCGTCGCCGTAGCGCCGTTTTCCACCTTGATCTTGCGCCAGGCCGCGACCGGGTAAGGGGTTGTCCAAGACGCGGCGTAGGTGTCCATGACGACGCGTATCTTTGCGGTCCCCGCCGGGCTGACGAAACCTTCACGTTTGACCGAAACCCAGGCGTCCGTGCTGCCGTAGGCCTCGGCCACCGCATAGTCGATGGCCCCGCCCGCAGCGTTCAGGAAGACAATGTAGACCCTGATCGACCCGCTGATCATACGCGCCGAGAAGACCTCGGCCGAAAGCGATGTGAGGTAGCCGGGCCCATAGTCCAGGTCCACAGACCAGGCTTTGGCGGTGTGAGCCCCAGCGCCCGGCCCATACCAGATGAACCGGGCGCCGTCGGTCGCCGCTGGCTCCGCAACAACCGGCGGGTGCGCCGGATCGCTGATCCAGTCCCGCATGCCCGCCAGCCCTGTCGAGTTCGGCACGAGGTTCTGCCGCGCATTCGCGGCGGAGACCGCGAGATTGGCGCTGATGGACGCCGACGCCTCCGAAGCGGTCGCCGAGGCCTTAGCTGCCGTCGCGATGGCCGCCGAGTTGGCGGCGGATGCGCTTTCGGTCACGTCTTCAAGGCGCAGGACCGAGGCCTGCCAGACCACCCCAGAGATGGCCGCGCCGCTAGCGTCTGCGGCCGACTGAACCCAGCCACGAACATAGGCGCCGGTCGGCGCTATGCCCAGCAGCGTGTCGCCCGTCACTGTCCGCGTATAGGTGATCCATCCTCCGGGGGCGGGCCTCGCGGCGTTTTCGTAATGCCACCCGACCAGCTGTCCATCACCGCGATAGAGCGAGAAACCATTGCGCACCGCGTTGTTCGCGCCGCCCGTGATGATCCTGGTCGTGACCGTGAAGCGGTAGGTGCGGCCAGCCTCAATCTTGAGCCACCCGCGCGTCATGACGGCCGTGGGCGTCGTGAACTGCCGCACCACGCCTTGCTCTGATGTAGACGTATTGGAGCCCACGGCCATCGGCGTCGTCTGTTCTGGCGTCACCCACAGGCCTGGATCAGTCACCCCATAGAAATTGGAGGCCTCGGACACCCGATCCGGCATTGTCTTGGCCGCCGTCAGTTGCGCCGTGCTGGCGCTGACGCCGGCAGCGACCTGCGCCGCCACGGCGCCGTCACGGGCGTCGGATGCCTGATTTCGGAAGGCCTGCGCCTGACCAGCACTGGCGGCCGACGACACGGACGCCCCCTCGCTAGCCTCCGCCCAATCTTCAGCCGCCCCGGCGGCAGCGGCTGCATTGGCGGCGCTGGCCACCGACGCCGTCGCCGCGCCCTGGGACTGATCCCGCGCCGCCTCAGCCGTCAGCCTAGCGGCGTTGGACGCCGCAGCGCTGTTGCCTGCCTCGCCCGCCTTCGTCGTCGCGATGCCGGCCGATATGTTGGCCGCCGACGCAGCGCCGCCTGCCTCTCCGGCCTTCAGGACGGCCAGGTCCGCCGCCTGACCGGCCGCGATCGCGGCTTCGGCGGCCGTGATCGTATCGTCCACACGGCCGTCCAGGTCCGCCACGGCGGCGGCGTTGGCGGCCGATATGTCTTCGACCCCCGTCAGCCGATCCAGAATGGTTGAGACCGGCTCCCCGCCCATATGAGTCGTATCCCCGGACACCAGCTGGCCAGGCGTGCGTGGCCCGATGACCAGGTGCTCGGACGGGAGCCCCGTAGCCGAGAGCATCGTGACGGCGACCCAGTATTCCACCCCGGGCAGCAGACCCGGGATCTCCAGCGCCTTCGTCAACGGCGGCCCGGAATAGGCCTCCGTCCACGGCCCAGTCTCCGCCAGACCCCACTGAATCAGGACTGAAGCCACGGCCGGGTCGTTGATCTCGCCCGTGACGATCAGGATGGGCTGGGACGTGCCGTCCGCCGCCGCCCCCTTGGCCGTCACCGACCAGACGGAGGCCCGCGGCTTCGCCGGCAGTGGACGCACCACGGTCACGGACAGCGGGCGAGACGCCCGGCCGTCCACCGTCGTCGCCACGATTTCGATCTCGGCGCGAGAGGCGACGGCTCCTTCGCTGGGCGCCTCCTCGATCGGCGGCGTGCGCAACTCGCGCGCGGAGGCGTCCAGCGCCGGCAGGGCCGTCCAGCCGCCTAGGCCGCCCGCCTCGGTCTTGGACCGCCAGCGCACGCTGAAGGCCGAGATCGGAGAGCCGCGCCAGGTCGGCAGGTCGAAGCTGACGCGCACGCCGTTCGCGTCCTGCTGCACCCCGAGCAGCGTCGGGGTCGGCGGATTGGCCTGACGATCGCCGGACAGGCGCGACGGCAGGGGCGGGATCGGGCCGGTCTCTCCCGCCATCAACAGGGGCGCGACATAGCGGACCCCGGTCAGCACCGCCGTCAGGTTCTCTCCCGGCTCGATGGCCACGATCTCCAGGTCGTCGGTGATCTCCTCCGGCTTGCCGAAGGCGATCAGGTCGCCGGCGCGCGGCGAGACCGAGGCGTCCCGCTCCGCCACGAAGGTCAGCTCGCGCACCTCGATCACCTTGCCGGCCGCGTCCGCCGCATTGACGACGCGGACGGCTGTGTGGACGGCCAAGGGCGTGCGCATGTCGACGGCGTAGTCCTGCCCCGGCGCCATCTGGACCGGCTGCGACAGGCGCAGGCCGATCACCTTGGTCTGCGCGGCGTTCCAGCGCCGCACCCGCACCCGGGCGGTCGCCCCGGCCACCTTCAGCCGCGCCAGGCCGACGCGGTTTCCGTATCGCGACTGCAGAAACTCGATGTCGACGGACCAGGTGTCGATCCGCCTTTGGTGGATCCTCTGCCCCAGGGCCCAGCGGCCGTCCTTCCACGCCCGGGCCGGCGTCGCCTGACCGTCCAGCTGCATGGATTCGATCAGTGACGCGGCCTGGATCCCCTTGCTCGGATCCGCCGTCTCGCCATAGCCGTCCGCATAGACGAAGACTTCGTCGGGCTCCCCGCTCTTGTCGAAGTTGAGAAACTCGACCCTCAGGGCGTGGACCGGCTCGGAATAGACCAGCTCCGACCGATAGTCCTTCAGGTTCTCGGCCGTGAACATCTGGTTCGCGGCGGGCTTGTCCACCCAGGGCGAAGCGACGGACTGGGTGCCGTCCCAAAAAACCGAGGCGCGGCCGGCGCGCTCCAGGATCTGCATCGCCTCCTGCTGGGTCTTCGTCTCCGTCAGGTAAACATGCGAGGTCCAGCCGTACTGATCGCACAGGTTCGACCAGGTGCGCAGACGCGTGTCCGCCTGGGCCAGGGCCAGCGGCTTGGCCGGCGCCGGGCCCGTCAGCAACCACCGCAGCAGGGCGGCCGGGTTGGACGTCGGAACCGCCGGCCCCCATGCGCCGCCCGTCCAGGTCGGGCACAGCGGCTTGATCCGCATGGTGATCGGAGCCAGGCCGCCCTGGTTGATCGCCGTCGCGCGCACGGCGAACTCGATGATCGACAGCTCCTCGTCCACGATCGGCTTGCGGAACGCCACCGACTTGATCGCGGTGATATAGACCTGATCCCGGCGCTTCGTGTTGTCGTCCGCCGGCCTCGACCGCGTCAGCTCGAACTCGTACCGACCATGGGGCAGGTTGATCGAGTGCGTGACCCGGATGGGATCCTTGGTCGCGGCCGTTTGCGTCCAGGTCGGGCCTGTCTGCCAGGGCCCCGTCGCGGTCCCGGCCTGGTTGATGGGCCGATACCGCACGCCGACCGAGACGGTGACCGACAGCACGCGGCCGTCGTCCTTCTGGAAGTGCAGACCCCCGGGCAAGAAGAAGTCCAGATCGAAGCGGGAGCCGTCGGACGACGCGGCGCGGATCCACGGCGTCGCGCTTGTCGGCGTCGCTTGCAACTCCTCCTGGAAATCGATCTGGTCGACGTCGTTCGGATAGAGGCTGAAGGTGCGCGGCCCGGGCGTCAGGTGCGCGACCATGCGCCAGTCGGCGGCGCCCATGGTGCTGACCAGGGTGTCGCCGATTTTGATCTCGGACACCTCGCACGGCCCCCGGTGCACGCCCAGGATCCCGTACAGCCAGACATCCTCGCCATGGCCCTGGGTGAAGGTCTTGGCCGCCAGATCCGGCGCCGCCACCACCTCGCCCAGGGCGATCGGCTGCGGGCCCCAGGGACGATATTGGTTCGACGCGCTCTGCAGCGCGTACCGATCGTTCGCCTTGGCGGTCTGTTTGTCGGGGGCGAAGATGGCGTTGACCGCCATGCTGCCGATGACCTGGACGGCGGCCGCCGCCGCCACTCGCGCGATCAGGGGCCAGGCCTTCAGCGGCCCCGTGGGCCCGCCGATCCAGGCGCTGATGGCGATGATCGCCACCTGCAGCAGGATCTGGCCTATGTCCTTGCGGCCGCCGCCTCCGCCGCCCAGCGGCTCGACCACCACATTGACCACCTGGCCGGCGCGCAGGACGTAGTCCAAGGCTTCGTCGCGCGGCAGGCGCAGGCCGTCGATGTAGATCTCCGTGCGCGGCAGCACCTCCGCCGGCAGGCCGGATTCAATGGCCTTCGCCAGCATCCGTCGGACGGTCACGCCCTCGACCATGGTCAGCTCGAAGGCGTCGTCGCCGAACGGCTTCGGAGACACGACAATGGGCAGCGAGCCGTCAGCCACGGGCGCCTCCTGTAGGATGAAAGGAATGGAAAAGGGCGCGCACGGCGTGCGCGGAGCGTGTCAGAACAAGGATCGCTGAACGCTTGAACTTATCGGCGGAGACGCCATCTGGAGAGCTTCACGGTTCACAGGAGGCCCCATGACCGTCACCTCGCGCTTCCCGGCGCCCGCCGCCTATGAAGACCTGAAGCCCGGGACTTTCTTCACCTATACAGACGACAGCCGATCCGGATTGGGCCTGCGCGTCACCAATGGCCGATCGCTCGGCGCCTTGGTCATTTGTGAGGATGACGGCGAAGCCAAGCCCTACGCCAGGACCGCCGGCTTCCCGACCTATGTCGAGGCGATCGAAGAGGACATCACCATCATGCCTCTCGAGGGCGACGGCCTCGGCCATACCTCGACCGACTTTGCGGCTGGCGGCAGCCTATGGCTCATGCGGGATGGTGATTTTGCAGTTCGCACCGCCGGGCCCAGCCATAAGGCGGTATGGTGGTCGCTCGTCACGGGCCAGATGAGAATTGACCAACCTGATAGCTCCGACATCGTTCACCAGCGCTGGAAGGCTGTCGCGCGTGGAGAGCGCCCGGGCGATGAAATCGAGCTCTTCCGTTTCGGCTAGAGCCGCACGATCTTGGTGACGCCTGCGGGCACGAAGGCCCCCTTCAGTCGATAGCCGGCGCCGGGTTCATCCAGGTCCAGGATGACGGTGCCGAAGGGGGTGTCGGCGTGCAGGATCTCGCGGGGCCCCAGCATGTAGCCGACATGATAGGCCCGCCCCATCCAGGACAGCCAGGCGACCACCCCGGCCTGGGGCTCGACCGGCCGCCATTCCGCCAGCCCCTCAGCCAGCAGGCGGGCCCTCTCGCCGGCGCCGCGCGGCGTCACGATGTCCGCTGCGTATCGATCCTGATAATCGGGCGTCTCCACCTGGCCGAAGGTCTTCAGGCACCACCGCGCCAGCCCCTTGCAGTCCCAGCCCGCCGGCGTCTCGCCCTTGGCCAGGAAGGGAGCGCCGACCAGGGGCGCGACCTGCGTCCGCAGATCCGCCGGCGCATAGAGCTTCATCAGAACAGCCCGGGCGCCGAGGCGGGGGTGTAGTTGAAGGCCACGGCCGGCTCCTCGGCGAAGTCGCGCGGCCGGATCACGGCCGTCAGCCGCGTCGCCTCGATCTGGACCGAGTGCAGGGAGGCGTCCCGCAGCGCGTGCTCGATGACGTCCGGATCCGCCACCCGCACGATCGACAGATCCAACGTGGGCGGCGACAGGGCCGCCTCGCAGGCCTGCTCGATCCGATAGTCCACGTTCTCGACCGTCAGCTGGGCCTGACCGACGGGATTGTCCTGACTGGCGCCGGCCCAACGCAGGCTGAATGGAAAGTGCTGATAGACGACGCCGTTCGAGACGATCCCGTCCGGCCAGTCCGTCACCCGGATCGGCTCCTCCAGCGCGTCGCTGCGGATCTCCGCCAACTGAGCCACCGCGTCCGGCTCGCCCTTCCAGGCCGCGTCCACGAAGGCGTCCGAAACCTCGACCATCACGCTGTCTCCAACCAGATTGAAAATTCCATGACATGCAGGCCGCCCCGGGTTTCGGCCAGGCGCGGCGCGCCGTCGGCGGCCCAGCTGGCGATGCACAAGCGATCGCTGCCCGGCTCGACGAACCAGAACTTGGCGGCCGAAGCGGCGAAGCTCTCCAGCATCCCGCGCTGAACCACGTCGCAGCGCATCCGGCCGCTCAGCTTGCGCGCCGGGTCGGGCGAGATCCGGCGCGACATCGGACGGCCCGCGCCGGCGTCGAACTCGACCCAGCCGGGCTTGGGGTCGAACCCGGCCCCGGTCTCGATCTCGCGCAGGGCGCCGGGCCAGGCCGGCAGCTGCAGGTCGATGTTCGTATGCCGCCCCGGCGACCAGAGCAGGGCGTATTCCGTCGGCGGCGCCGGGGCGATCAGGGGCTTCAACAGGACGGCCTCGATCGCCTGGCCCGATCCCGTCGCCGTCGCCCCGACCTCGAGCAGCGCCTTGGCGGCGGCTGACGGCCGGGGGATCCGCCCCCAGGCCAGGTGATAGGTGTCCCTCAAGCCCTGCACGCCCACCCCCCAGCGCTGCAGGAAGGGGCGGCGCACCACCAGGTCCACGGCCGTCAGCACCGCCCCGCCGGCGTCCTGGAAGACCAGGCGCACGATCGGTGTGACGGCGACGCCGGCGACGAAGGCGGCGACGGCGCATGACGCCTCGACCGTTCCCACGCCGGCGACGTCGGCGGCGGCGGCCGAGGAGGTCAGGATCCGGAACGCCTGCCCGCCGGCGGTCGAGGTCCCGACCGCTTTCAGCGCCGCCCGGCCGGGCGCGCCGCGCTGGCCTTCGTCCACCGACAGCGACAGGCCCGCCGGCGTCGCGGTCCAGCCGGACGGGCCGTCGAGCAAGCCGCCGTTTGTCAGTCGATTTTCCATATCGCCCTTTCAGCTGGAGAGGGTCAGCCCCTTCGGCGCGGCTGGGGCGTCGCCTTCATGCCGCGCATCAGGTCGCCGTTGCGCCCGGCCTTCTGCAGCTGCGCCTTGAAGACCGGCTCGAGCAGCAGCTCCATTCCGCCGTCCGGCGTCTGGCGCATGGACCCGGTCAGGGGCTCGCTGCCCATGTTGTTCACGGTCAGGCCGCCGAAATTGATCATGGGTGCAGCGGCGGCCGATGCGATCTGACGCGAGCGGTTGTGCTCATAGACGCCGGATCCGCGCGGCAGGCGCAGCAGCTCCGGCCCGCGCTCCCCGACCCATTTCAGACCGCCCTCGGAGAAGTCGGTGCCGGCGGAATGGCCGCTGCCGAAGACGCTGTTCATGATGTCCCCGACGACCGAGGCCCAGCCGCCGCCGCTGGCGCCGCCCTTGCCCCCCATGCCCTTGCCGCCGCCGAACAGGTCGTTGATCACCTGCGACCAGTCCACCTTGCCGGCCAGATCCGCCAGGGCCTCGCCCAGCTTGACGATCCACTTGTCCGTGGCGCGGTCGAACTGTTCGCCGATGGCGTCGCCTATGCCGCTGTGCTTGATGTCCAGCAGGAAGTTCGACATCCATTGGCGGCGCGCGCCGGCGATCTCGGCGTTGATCTCGTCGACGATCTCCTTCTTCGCCTGGGCCATGGCGCGGTCATCGCCGCGATTCCAGCCCTCGCGCTGCTCGATCTCGCGAGCGCGAGACCGGATCCGCGCTCCCGTATTCAGTATCCGGGCCAGCTGGGTGTCGCCGGACAGACGCGCCAGCGTCAGGCGATGCTCCAGCGCCGCCTCTTCGCGCAGCCGTTGGACAACCTGCAATCGAGCCTGGTCGATCGCGAGCCTGTCCTTTCCGGCCTGCCCCGCCGCCTCATCAATGATCTTGATGTCGAGCGACCCCTTTACGACCTTTGCAATAGTACCCAGGCCAGCCTTTCGATACTCCTCGGTCCGTCGGCGAAGATCCAGGACGCGCTCCTCGGCCGCGACGTCCTGTTCGCGGCCAGCTGCGCGCATGACATCGAGTTGCGCGGCCTGCATCAGCTCCCCGCGTTCTCTTGCTGCAGCATCGGCTAAGGCCTGGCGGAGAGGGGCGTCTTCTTCGAGCGCCTTTGTCCGAGCCTCCGCCGATTTCGCTCCACCATCTTCCAACTCGCGGACACGGCGCCGGATACGCTCCTCTTCCTCAAGGCGGCGCGTTTCACCGTGATCATTGGTGGCCCGAGCGATTTCCCGCTCTCTCGCCGCCTGAGTGTCCTCTTCCCTACGTCGGCGCTGCAGAGCTTCGCGTGCCTCTCGTTCAGCCTCTCGAGCAGCACGAGCAGCCGAGCGTGCAGCACTATCGCGATCTTTCTTCCCGGCGTTGTTGCGATCACGCGCCTCTATCGCGGCCTGGTTCCTAGCTGCCTCCGCAGCACGATCGCGAGCCGTTCGGCTATTCCAGTCGCGTTCGTAGCGAAGTCGGAACAGCTCCGCTTCATCGCGCCTACGACTTGTCGGATCCTGAGCCCGACCGCCGCCTACGCCGACGGAGCGGTTTGCGACCCGCGCTTCCAGCTCGGCGATCCGTTCGCTGTCCGTGGTGTGGAGCCACTCGCCCAACTTCGTCCAGTAGTTGGACATGCTGCGCGTCGCGACGTCCCAGAAGCTGGAAAGCTCATCGACCTGATCGGCATGGCCCGACATGGCGCCGGTCAAGGCCTCAAGCAGGAGCTTCTGCGCAGCAGTTCTATCGCCCAGCTTCTGCAGGCTCTCGATATGCTCGAGCGTCTTCATATCCAGCAGGCCAAATTGACGGGTCATCTCGGCGCCCGCCTTGGCAGGATCCTCCATCGCCTTGGCCAGGTACTCGGTCGCGCCGACTGCGTCCTTGCCTGCGAACACCGCGTAATCCTTGGTGATAGCGATCAGACCGCTCATCACCTCCCCACCGATCTTGCCGGTCGAGACATAGGTCGCCGCCATCTTTTCAGCGGCCCTGATCGACACCTCTCCTGCCTCAGCGCCGGCGTCCGCCGCCGCCTTCAGTTCGGTCGCGGTCAAGCGGGCCGTGCGCCCCAGACCCGTCGCCGCGTTTTCCAGGGCCGCCGCCGACTTGTCCGCATTGTGCCAGGCCGCGCCCAAGACGGCTGTAGCGCCGGCGGCCAGGCCGAGCGATCCCACCAGCAGGGTCAGGGGCCCGGTCAGGCGGATGGCCGAGGTCGCGAAGGCGTCCATGATCTGCGGACCCTGCTGAATCGCGATCATGAAGGGATTCATACCCATCATGCCCGTGGTGAAGACGTCCGAGGCCTGCCGCGTCAGGTTCAGGCGGGAGGCCAGGACGTTACGGGTCATCCCCTTGTTCTGGCGGTCGAGGGCCAACGTCGCCTCTTCATAGCGGCGGCGCGCCTGGCCCTGGGCCTGGGCCAGTTGATCTGTCGTGATCTTTCCGCGCTTGGCCAGGGCGTCGTATTCCGCCAGTTCCTGGTTCAGCTTCTGCTGCGCCGCCCAGGCAGGGTCCAGGGCGGCCCGCAAGGCCTGCGCACGCCGTTCGTACACCTTGTCGGCGGCGAACAGGGACTGGGCCGCGACAGAGGCCCGGGCGTTGCCGGGCGCCGATGTCTGATCCTGCAGCGAGATCCGCGTGGATCCGCCGGCGACGGCGTTGATCCGGTTCTGCGCCGCCGTCTGCGCCTGGACCGCCGCCTTGGCCACCTCGCGCAGCTGCTCGATCTCGCGCCGGGCGGCGGCGGCGGCCCGGTCGGATCCGGCCGCCGCCTTTTCATTCATGCTCACCAGGGCGCGCTCGGCGCCCTGGGCCTCGCGGACGACGTCCTTTCCGCCCTCCGGCTTCAGACGCACGGCGATTTGCTTGACGCTCATGTTCAGCGGCTCCGATGCATGACGATCAGACCGGCGACGGTCGCCCCGGCCTCTTCAGCGATGGCGTCCAGATCCATGCGCTTGCGGGTTGTGACCTGGGGAACCAGGGTGAAGACGACGATGGTGTGGCCGGCGGGGCCGTAGAGCCGCGAACCGCGACCGCGCTGGCGATAGGGCGCGGCGATCCCCGTGGCGCGATTGCGCATGGCGCCGTCGACGACCAGGAAGGCGCGACGGCCGCCCTTTTCGGGGACGAAGCGCAACTTCAGGCCTGTGCGACGCTCGAAACCCGCCGGGGTGACGCGCTCGCGGGCGCCCCTTCGGTTGACGTGGCCGCCGCCCCCCTCGAAGCCGGCCCTGAGGCCCTGCTTGCCGGCGGCGTCCGTGGGAACCGCCAGCCAGCGACCGCCCCTGGCGCGAATGACCGTGGCCTGCAGCGCCGTCTCGATGATCTTCGCCGCCGACCCGCGCACGGCCACGTAGCCGGCCGCCTCCACGCTGTCCCGCCCCTGCGGATAGACCTTTCCACGCCAGGCCAGGGGGAGGCGATTGCTCATGGAAAAGGCCCTCCAGGTTTCATCCCGGAGGGCCGTCTTCAGGACATTGGTGGCCTCGCGCACGCTGGCGGTGACGTCGCGGGCCAGCTCCTTCTCGATCTCCGCCGCCAGGCCATCGGCGTCGACGTCGATCCGGGCCCTCATTCCTCATTCTCGCGGCTGAGACCCTTGACGACCCAGCCCTCTGCGACCGGCAGGGACTCCGCCAGCAGCAGCCGAGCCTTGAGCGACAATCCGCCGCCCATCTCGGCGAAGGACGCCACCGCCCCGAAGTCCAGGGCGAAGGGCCCCATGGCGCTGGACCTCAGCTGGCCGCTGCAGGCGTCGAGGATGTCCCAGACGCGGCGCCCTTCGCGGGTGCGGGGGGCGTGCCGGTCGAAGGGGCAGGACTCGCCGTCACCGCCGCAGTATCGCCGCCTGCAGCTGTTCCGGCAGTAGGATCCGCCTCCCTCGCCGAACTGCCATTTGGCGAGGGAGATGATCCGTTTTTTTCCGACAGCAGGGCGAACACGGTGTTCGCATAGTCCTTGTCGAAATAGTCGAAGATCGTCGGCGATTGCTTCAGCAGGCGATGGACCTGCAGAGGCCTGGGATAGGGCAGAGGCCTTCCCTTCTCATCCCCCAGGCCCTCCCACTTCTGGGCCCCGGCGGCGACGATCGCGCAGACCATGACGAAGGTCAGCCGGCCCGCGCGGCGCGGCGGCGCGTCGTCTTCGCCCTGCTCCTCGATCGCTTCGTCCACGGGGTCCGTGGCTTCGTCCGCCTCGCTTTCCAGCCCGAGCTCGCGCAGCAGATCGGTCATGATCATGCGCATGTCGACGATGACCGGCGAGGACACGGGATCCATGAGGACCCGAAGGCCCTCGATCGGCTCGGCCCACTCGGGCCCGACGTCTTCCTTCAGCTGATACATGGTCGGTTCCCTATGCCAAGGCGTAGACGGCGCCGGCGACGTCGTTGTCGAGGATGACGGTCAGCGACTTGCCCAACGACCGATCCAGGGCGGCCCGGAAGCCGTAATCCGCCTGGACGCCGCCGCCGTTTGTGATCGGACGCTTCGCCTTGGGCATACGCACGCGGTGCAGGATGATCCGCAGGATGAAATCCGTCCCGGGCCGCCACCAGGAGAACTCGAGGTCACACGCCTCGCCGTTCTCGGCCTGTTGCTGCAGCTCGGGCCCGCTGTATCGAACGCCGAGCTGGCCGGTCCATTCAGGATCTCCGGCGTCGATGCCTGTGATGCGGCCATCGCCGCGCATACCCGGAACGGGATCGAGGCCATTGCTCAAGTTGAGTTGGCCGCTGACCAGGTCTGCGACCGGGACGCCATAACGCAACACCGAACCTGAAAACTGAGAAAAGCGGATGACGTCCAGACCGTCGTCCAAGGCGCCCACTGCGCTGACCTCAGCGGCGGGATCCTCGCCCTGGGCGATGAGACCCAGCGTCGCCGTCAGTCGACCGCTACGCTGCATCTGGATGGCGATGGTGTTCAATGCGACGCCGTAGTTCATGTGGAAAGAGGGCACCTCCGGGTGCTGGATCTCAATCCCGGCCGAGGGTAGAACGGCCGCGCCGCTCTCGAAGGTGTGGCGATAGCCCCCGGTGGCCGCACCTCCGGTCAGCGTCGCCCCCGACAACGTGGCGTTGGAAGCCGGCGTCGAGCTGGCCTCGATCGCAAAGCTGTTGCCCGCGATCCCAAGGGCGTCGGCTTCGATCAGGATCCCGTTGCCTCGGGGGTTCTGGCGATAGGTCGCCGCCGCCACGCCCGGCACGGCGCTGGCGTTCAACTGGCGCACCGCCACCTCGACGGTCGCAGCGATCGTCGAACCGATCTTGATCTGATTGGCCGTGGGCGATCCGCTGACGAAGGTGAAGGTCTGGCCCCCGACGCTGATCGTCGCATTGTTGGCCGGCTGGGCGGAGAAGACGATCGAGCCTTTGGCGGGCTTGCCGGCCGCGCTTGTGGGGGCGCCGAACATCATCGTCAGCCAGATGCCGAACTGTCGGGCGCAGATCGGCACGACGGCGTCGCCCTGGTCATCGGACGGCCCGACTTCCGGCTCGTCGGGCTCGCGGCCGTTTCCGCGCAGATCGCCGTCTTCCAGAGGCTGTTCCTCGCCCAACGAAGTCGAGGAAAACGACATCCGGCGATAGCCGCTGGCCTCGGGGAAGCCGTAAGCCTTTTCAAACTTGAGGCCCATGCGGGCGTTAGCGCCCCGCGCGCGAGTGCGTCCCATGTGAGTGCTCCATTTTCAGGGATGTCCGCCTGGCTCCGGACGGTGTCTGGCCAGGTGCGAGCGGCCGAGGCCGATCAGGTCAGGGGGTTCGGCGTCGAATAGACAGCCAGGATCGTAAGCTGCGCCCCCCGAACGGGTTCGGCGTTGTCCAGGACGATGTCGTCGGTCAGCGGAGCCCCAGGCTCCAGCCATTCGGCCAGGCCGCCAAGGCTGCGATCCGTCTCGATGCGTTCGCCGATCGCCTGCAGCATCTGATCCAGGAGCTCGTGCCTCGCGGCCGAGCCGATCGGCCCCAGGACTTCGAGCTCGATCTCATGTTCGTAGGTGTAGAGTAGAGGCGACAGCGTCACCTCCGGTTCGCCCGGATCGCCGTCGTGCAGGATGACCGTGCCGCCCGGATCCGGGCGCTTCGGCAGGGGCTGATCCCTGCGATGTTCGGCGTGCGGCAAGGCGGCCTTCAGCATCGCATCCACCGCCTGGACGACCTCCTCGCGTTTGCTGGCCATGTCAGCCTCCGACCAGGACGACGGTGCACAACCACCAGCCGTCTTCATTGCGGCGCGGATCTCCGATGACGCGCAGGATCTCGCGCACGGCGCCGGTGTCGTCGTCCAGGATCTGCACCTGGTCGCCTTCCGCCGGCAGGGCGATCCAGCGCTCGTGGATTTCAACCGCGCGGGCGGTCAGGACGTGTGAGGCGTCGCCGTAGCGGGCGATCGCATCCTCTTCCGCTGGCAGGACGCGGACCTCTCCGGCCACGCCCGACCAGGTCGCACGGTCGCCGAGGTGTTCGTCCACCTCGGCGACCAATGCGGCCATGTGCTTGCCGAAGCCCATCAGGGCTTCGGTCCCCGCACCCACTTCGCCAGCAGACGCGGCTTGCGCCAGATCGGCAGGGCGTTCATCTGGTACTTCCATTCCAGACCGGCGCCGTGCTTCATCATCTCCTCGGAGACGTGGATCAGATCGTCATCGGACGAAGACGCCGAGGAGCCGTCCAGTTCGCGGATGTCCAGAGGCGGCGCCGCATAGGTGACGTGGGAATCGATCGTGCCGACCGGATAGGACAGGGCCTCCGTCGGTTCGATCAGACGGGTCGTCCCGGAGGCGCCCCACAGCTTCACCCGATCGCGGTATTCCCGGATCATGACGCCGCCGATCTCGATCTTGCGGCGGAAGCTGTTGCCTGCCCGCTCCCTCTGCTGGTTCAGGAGCAGGAGCATGGCAGGGGTGTTCGCGAAATACTTCTCCACCGAAGGGTGGCGAATGATCTCGTCGTAAAACTCCGGAGCGATCCGCGCTTCCAGCCCGGTCATCGTGTCGTTGACCAGTTCATCCTCAGTCCCGGAAATGACTTCTTCCAGGGCCTTCGGCACGTCGAAATTGGGGTTGGCCAGATCGAAATAGACGATGCGTTGCTGGACGCCGAACACCTTGTTCATGTCGTAGAGCAGGGTGTTTGCGCCGTCGCGGATTTCATTCCGCAGCGACGACAGCTTCATCACTTCGCGGGTGATCTCGAACTTCAGGCGGTTCCGCTTGTGACGGATCTCGACCTTGTTGATCAGCGCGTCGTCCGGATTACGCTTCCGTTTCGCATAGGCCAGCCACTTGCGAATATCGCCCGCCAGCACCGAATCCTCATGGCTGACGTTCGGGATCTTGAAGATGAAGCCCTTGCCGCTTTCGTGACGGGCGATCGTCGAGGGACGGCCGCCTTCGGTGACCGGCAGGGCGGTGATGACGCCGTCCTCGATGTCGATTTCGACGAAGGGGGTGTCGAGACCTTCAACCGGGAACATGCCGTCGGCGTTCAACTGGCCGAAGGCGTCCGGGATTGAGTTGACCAGGCCCGTGTGATGGGCGGCGGTCAGGGGAAGCAGCGAGCCGCTGCCGAGCAGTTCTTCGGGGTCCATAGGAGCCCTCCTTTCAAAAGAGTGTCAGGGAGGGGCCCCTAAGGCGCCCTCGGAGGTGATGCGGATCAGCCGCTGACGAAGGGACGGATCCCCAGCTCGGCCAGGCGCGCATAGGCCGCCTCTTTCAGCGCGGCCGTCGCGCCGGCGGGCCAGACGATGGCCTCACGGCGGACGATGACCGGGCCGCGTCGCAGGGACTTGAGCTCGACGTCCTGACCGACCGGGGCCTCGGCCTCGAACAGGTTGATCCCGGTGATGATCTGGGTTCCGTCGGTGGCGGCGGGATCCCAGGGCACGTCCTTCTCGACCACGCCGGCGGCATAGGCCACGGTGACCGGGATGCGATCGCCCACGGCGAAATCGGTCGAGCCGTCCGCCAGGGTGAAGTTGAGCGCGCCGTTATAGGCCACGCCCACGCTGCCGGCGCCGTCGACGCCGCCGTCCGGCTTGATCACCTGGAAGGATCCGCCGTTGGCGGCGGCCGAAACGACGACGACGCTGTAGACGCCGGCAGGGGCGCCGACATCGGCCGTCACCGCGCCGATCGCGCCGTTGCCCGTGCCGACCACGGCGCCGGCCGTGACGGTCGCCGCCCCGATCAGGATCGTGCCCAGCAGGACGAAGGCCGGAAAGGCCCGGGCCGTGCCGACGCCGCCGCGCCCCTTGCGTTCGTCGGTCGTATAGGTCGGATCATATTCCGAATGGATCAGATCGCTCAGACCGGGCAGGTCGGTCTTGAAAACATAGGCCCTCATGGCGGCCTCCTTTGTTTCAGGTGGGTGGTCGTTGCCCGGATCGCAGACCAGCTCCGGACGGCTGGGCTGACGGGACTAGGACGCCTCGCCCCGGTTCTTCTGGATGCGGGCGGCGACGGCGTCGCCCAAGGCGCCTTCGCTCTTCTTCGCGCCGTCGGGGCCGAGGCGCGACTGGTTCGCCAGGGCCCGGTCGAGGCGGTTGCCGCCCGACGTGCGACCGGCGACGGCGGCCGAGGCCTTGAATTGCGCCAGGGTCTGCCCGGTCTGGATCGCGGCCAGCGCAAGAGCCGGGTGCTTCACGGCCTCGGCCGAGGCGGCGATGGCGGCGGCGTCGCCTTCCTTCTTGTCGTCCTGGTCTTCGTCTTCGGCGCCGCCTTCGCCCTTGGGCTTGGCGTCGTCGTCTTCTTCTTCGTCGTCGTCGCCTTCGTCGTCCTTGGGCTTGGTGTCGTCGGTCTCGGCCTTCGGCAGGGCCTCCGACAGGGCCTTGATTGCGGCTTGGTCCAGCCCGGCCGACTTTGCGGCGGCGAGCACAGCGGAACGCTTCATGTCCTTCTCCTCGGTAGATGCGGCCGGCGCCGGAGCCGCGTTGGATGACGCCAGACGCTCGCGCGCCAGCTCTCGGATCGCCCCGAACGCCTTGCGCTCGGACGCGATCTCATCGACCAGGCCCTTGGCCAGGGCCGAAAGTTGCGGATTGTCGGAATCGCCGAAGTAGCAACCGGCCTCGGTCGCCAGGATCTCTTCCTCGGTCAGGTTCGGGCGCCCCGCGAGCACATCGGCCACGAACCATCGACCGCACTGATCGATTTCGTCCTGCAGGCCCTGGCTGGCGGTTTCCGACAGCGGCTCCATCCAGCTGCCGTCCGTCTTTTTCGCCCCGAACTTGAACGGGGTGATCACGATGCCGTCCTTGGCGAAGGCGCCGGAAAAGTCGCAGTGAGTGACGACGGCGCCGATCGAGCCGACGCCGCTCTCGCGCGCCGCGACGATGTGATCGGCGGCGCTGGGCTCCCAATAGGCGGCGCTGTAGCCGTCGCGTAGGAAGGCGTGGATCGGCTTTCCGCCGGCGGAGGCCCGGTTTTCCCGCTTCAGCGCCGCCAGCTCGGGAAGGCCTTGATCCACCACGCCGCCCGGCGAGCGAACCACCTCCCAGATCGCGCCGACGCGTGCGTCCGCGAACATCTCTTCATAGGCGGCGAAGAGGGTGTCGTAGCCGTGATACCAGACATCGCCCCAGCCGAAGCCTTCGGCCATCAGCGGGCCCGTGATCTCCAGGATGCCGACGCCGTCCTTCAGCACCCAGCCGAAACCCACATCGTCGGGCTCGCCCACGAAGCGCGGCGCCGAGGCCAGGGGCTCCGTCCGTTCCTCGAAATCCTCCCTGCCGGCGAGCGCACGCCGTGCGCGCCCGAAGAAGTTGGCGATGGGCGAGCCGCGATCGCCGGCCTCGAGGCCCAACTGTCGGGCCAGGGCCGGGATCGCCTCTTCGCGCATGAGTAGCGGGCGGCCGGACAGGGCGGCCGCCAGCTGGGCGGGGTTTCGCATGGGGACCTCTCGGGTTCGCCGTCAGGCGGCGGAGCGCTGATCCAGGAAGGCCTGGTGCGCGGGATCGCGGCTGGAGCGGGCCGTCCGGTCGAGGGCGCCGTTCGGGTACTCCAACTCCAGCTCCTCGTACTTGGCCCGCTCCCGCGCCTTCTGTTCCAGGACCTCTTCCCAGTCCTTGCCCTGATCGTCGCACTCGTCTTCCAGGGTGCTGACGTTGGCCTCGATGCGGGCGGCGGCGGCGTCGATTTCCTTCGTCGGGTCGATGAAGCCGCGCCCCGGGCCGATGCAGTGGATCTGGCAATAGGCGTCGACGGCGTCGTAGAAATCAGGCGCGCCGTCCGGGACCTGGACATAGCCCCGGTCAAACGCCTCTTCGGCCCAGGAGACGATGAACGGACGGACCAACTGATCCTCCATCAGGCCCATGAGGGCCACCGTCTCGGCCCAGGCGTGACGCAGGGCGGCGCGCGCAGACGAATAATTCGTCTGCGAATAGTCCATCGACAGTTCTTCGTAGGTGACGCCGACCGTCGCAGCGATCAGGCGCAGGATGGCGCGAACGAAGGCGTCGAAGTTGGCGACGTCTTTCGACGCCGTCTGCAGCTGCAGCTCGTCGCCGTAGGGCAGGACCGGGATCTGCGCCCCGTTGGCCAGGTTGACCGGGTGTTCCTTGTAGTGATCCTGGCGCCAGGTCTCGAAGTCCCTGACGTCCTTGGGCTCGAAGCTCTCGCTGACGGCGCCGGGGCCGCCGTTCGACTTCATGAAGGCGACGATCAGGGCGTTGACGGTTGCGCTCTGCAGCGTCGCATCCGTGAACCGCGACAGGGCGCGGAAACTCTTCAGCGCCGCGACGAAACGGCTGATCCCGCGCGTCTGGCCGGCGCGGTCGGGCTCGAAGCAGTGGAAGACCTGAGGGCGGCCCCATTCCGTCCAGCGCTTGAACCGCTTCCAGCGGTACTGGCCGGGCCCGCCGAAGTCTGAAGGGTGACGCTCACGGATATGATAGGCGTCCGGCGCGCCGTCGCTGTCGAACTCGACGCCGGCGCGTAGGTCGTCCCGATCCGGCCGGTTGTTCGGGTTGGAAAGCCGATCCGGATCGACCAGGCGCAGGCGGGTCTTGTAGCGCGTGTGGTCGTTGGCCGCCCATTCGCCGAGGCCCAAGGCCTCGCCGTCGACGACGATATGCGACGCGGCCAGGCGCAGCTGCTGGCCCCAGGTCAGTCGGCGTTCCGCATCCGAGGTGAAGGCGTGGCCGTAGGCGTAGAGCTGGAACTCCGTGCTCAGATCCGCGCCCAGCTGGCGGGCGGCCTCGATGTCGATGCCGAGGGCCCGGGCATTGGGGCGGAACTTGACGCGCCAGCCGCGCCCGATGGCGGCGTTGACCCGCCGGGACTTGGCCGAGGCCGCCACGGGGTCGTTGCGGGTCCGCTCACGGACCCGGGCCGTGACGGCGTTGCGGGCCGGCAACCAATCCCGGTCAGCCGAACCCAGGTGAGCGGGCCATTCGGAAAAATAGGTGCCGTGGCCGCTCGCCCCCTCATAGGCCGGCGCGCCGCCCATGGCGGCCGTATCAGTCATGGCCACGGCGCGAGCGCGGGCGACCTCGTACTGCGAGATCGACCGGCCGGAAGACGTGACAAGGCCAGAGGGAGCGAACGGCGCGCGCATGGTGCGGCTCAGCGCTTGGAGGGCGTGGCGGGCGCGACGGACGCCACCGCCGCTTGCTCGAGATCCGCGACGCGGGCGGTCAGGCCGGAAAAATCGACCTCTACGCCGCCGGCTTCCAGAGCCTCGATCCGTTTCTCCAGGCCCTGCAGGGATGCGGTCGGAGCGAAGGCCGTCAGATCATGACCCTCGATCTTCTGCAGGCGCTCTGCGAGCGCCGCCCGTGCCTCGACCTCATGCGCGGCGAGTTGCACGATCGACTCATCGATCGCCTCGAAGCGCGTCTTCAGCGCCTCATCCAGGCTCTCGAACCGCTGCTTGAGCCAGGCGTCGTCATAGGCGTTCGCTTGGGCGCTCCCGGCCGCGAAGAAGCCGGCGCCCAGCGCTTCCTTGAAAGCCAGGCGAGCCGCTACGACGGCCTCGTCCAGCGCCGGCGGGACTGGCGAGCTCGGGAAGGTGGTCAGGGCGCGCATCGCGTCCAGGTAGGCGACCAGGGCGATGAAAACCGGGTGATCGGTCAGGGACGCGGTCGCAGCGTCCGCCGGCACGTCCGCCGTCGTGGTGGATTGGCTCATGACAGCCTCCTTGATGGATGAAATCCGGGCGTGGCGGCCTTTCGCCGGCGAACTGCCGACGTTGACGACGTCGATAAGCTGACGGTCGCAGGCCGCCTGACCTCCCCAAGCCCGGGCGGGAGGCTGGGCGCTGGAGGATTGCGCCTAGAGATGGATATGCAGGGCGCCGCGACGCCGAACCGGCGCGTCATCGACGCGGGCCGCCTTGTCCTCGAGCTGGGCGATAGCGGTTTCCAGGCGGCCGATGTCGCCCTTGTTGTATTTCACCGTCCGGCCGTTGCTCGTGATCTCCGCGACCTGGCCGCCGGCGATCAGTTTGGCGTAGGCGTCGCGGAAATTGCTCAGCTGGGTTTGTTCGGCAGGCGAAAGGGCCATCAGAAGCTCCATTTGGCTTTGGCCGCGACCGTGGCGGTGTCTGTCGATGTCGGTGCGGCGGATCCGCTCGACGACGTCGGCGGCCGATCCCACAGGGCCTCGAGCCCCGCTCTCTCGGCGACGCGGCGACGGCCGAGCTCGATCCAGTCCGGTTCGGCGCCGGGAACGCCGACCCCGAGGGAGGCCGCCAGCGCCCGGTTGTAGACCCACAGGTCAAGCTCTTCGTTCCGACGCCGAAGACGCACCCAGGCCTCGTCTTTCACGACGCCGGTCTTGCTGTCCTGGACGGAAACCAGGCCTTCGGCGGTCAGCTCCTCGAAGAAGTCCTTGTCGATCCAGCCGGGCCAATGCGGCCGGCCCGGGGCCCGCGCGCCCTTCTCGCCTTCCAGGCTGAGCGGGATCGCCTCATTCATGAGGGTCCGCTTGAGATCCCAGGTGCCGACGCCCCAGGTTCGGCAGCTGACGACACGTCCTTCCGGACCTTCCAACTTCTGACGTTTCGGAGACTTGCGGAGCGGCATACGGCCCCAGCCGTCCTGGCCGTCCAAGGCCTTCGATTTCCCATGGCTAGAACAGAAGGCGTAGACGTAATAGGTGCCGTAGCCGGAATCGACGCCGAGCACCTCTGTCGCAACCAAGCCGCCGTCTTCATGTGGCCAGCGTCTGCGCTCCAACTCGCCTAGCGCCGCCCAAATTTCAGGCGCCGAAGGGCCGCCTTCGATACTGTCTCGATCGATCAGGACATGCTCGGCGCCCGGTCCCCACGCATAGGCCGACCACTGAGCCCAGTCGCCGTTGAGGTCGACGGCGATCGTGACCATCTCGTAGCCGGACGGCACCACGCCCTTGACCAGGCGGCCGTCGCGGCGCTCGAGGAGCTTTTTCACGTCCGTCTTCTGGATCGTGATCTCGTGAGCCTCGCCGAAGATCTGCTGATCCAGAGCGATCTTCAGCTCCTCGGTCGTCGCATCCTGGACCTGCTTGGCGATGTAGTTCCAGTCCACGGCGTCCGACACGACTTGCCAGGCCTGATAACTGGGCTCGCGGCCTTCAGTCGGACGGTCGCGCCACGCCTGGAACTCTGACACCAGGATGGTTGCGCCGGGCGCGGGATTGTTCAGATCCTCCGATGGGAAAGTCGGGATCCACCCGCTGCGCACGCCGTTCGCAGGCTCGCGGTACGGATGGCACGAAGCGACCATCGACCGCTTATGCCTATGCTGGATCTCGCCGCCGCAGCTCGGGCAGTTGAAGTGAGGCGTCTCGCCCTTCTCCAGGCCCATCATCTGGTCGCGATCAAGCCGGATCAGCACGCCGCCAGGACGGTCTGCGCAGTGCGGACAGGGCAGGTAGAGCCTGCGTTGATCGCCCGCGATGAAATCGGCTGTGACCGGACACCCGGTCAGGGCGCCGTCGTCTTCCTCAGAGCGCCGAACCAGGCCGGGCGTCGAGTTGTGGAAGGTCTTCGCCCCGGCGAGCTCCCACTGCAGCTGGCGGACCTCGATCTGCTTGTGGGGATCGCCACGGTCGCCGACCGAGACGCTCCAGTTCGGCGTTTCCTCCTTCACCACCAGGCAGAAGGTGACCATCTGCAGCGGCTTGGCGGACGTGGTCCCGAAAAACTGGCCATAGCCGCCCGGGAAGCGCTTGTAGGTGTTGGTCGAGCCCTGCTCGTCCCTCGAGGTGACCGCCCGGATCTTGCGGCGCAGCTCCGGCGTGGCGTCGACCAGGGGTTGCCACTTCGTCCGGTTGTATTTCAGGGCTTCGTCGCCGCTGGGCAGCGCCACGCCCCAAGGCCGCGCCCTGACGGCCGAATAGTAGAGGGTGGCCAGCACGCCGATCGTCGTCTTGGCGATCTGGGCCGAGCCGACGAAGGTCACCGTGCGCGCCGGGTCGTCCGGATGGAGCCGATCGAGCGGCTCGATCAGATACTCGAACCCATCCCAGGACAGCAGCCCTTCCCGCGTCGTCCCCGTTTCGCCGGGAATGTAGACCCGCCCCTCGGCCCATTCGCTGATCCGGTCGTCCGACACCGGCGTCACCGCCGTCGCCATGGCCGTCAGCAGCCCAGCCACCTGGCGGCCGATCTCCGCCGCGCTGAAAAGGTTCATATCAGGCCGCTGCCTGCTCGTCGTCCGCAGCGCCCGTCGCCAAGCGGGTCAGTTCCTTGACCAGGTTCCCCAGCAGCTTCTGATCAGCCTGCTTCAAGGCCAGTTCCGCTTGCCGCACGTCGCCAATGCCGCTGATCTCGGTCGCCAGGCCGCGCCGGCGGCGCTCCAGCGCCTGCGTGAAGGCGACCCCCATCGCCTCCACCGCCATGGTGATTGCGGCCTTCGACAGCAGCTCGCCTTTCCGTTCGGCAAGGTCGAGCTCCAGCTTTTCCTCTTCCAGGGCCCTCTTGCGCGATCCGGCCGGCAGCGCCTGCAGCTTGGGCGCTTCGGGCGCTTCCCGGCTGTCCTGGACCGACAGGGACTCTCCCCGGGCCCTCACCAGGGCGTCGTAGTCGACCTCTTTCACCCGGCCCTGGGCGTCGCGGCGGACGGGCAGATCCTCATTCCGCGCGATGAACCGCGAGATCGAGGATTTGTTGATCGGGCGACCTGCTTTCCCTTCCAGGGAGGCCGCCTCGCTGACGCTGACCCAGCGACGGGCAGGTTCAGCGTCGAGCAGGAAGGCGTCTTGCATCGTTGCGCTCCCTGTTGCGCCCGCAACGCCCGTTGCACCCCTCAAAACATCGCTCACTACGGAACGCAAACGCTCAGGGCCACCGTATAGGGCCAGGGCGGCGGGGAAGGACCCGCGACCCCCTCGCGGCGCGCGTAACTCGTTGAAAGGCAATGAAAAACCCGCCCTGCACATGGCCTGGGCGGGTGTGTCGGATCGGGCTGGGGCTGGACGGCTACCGCACTGCGCGTCAGTCCTCTGACGGCAGTGCAATGATCTGGCGCGAATCACGCCCTAGCAGGGTGAATACGACCGCAGCCCGGTCACCGTCAACCATCTCGTCGAAGATGACATCGTAGTCGGCGGTCTGCCCTGCGAGGCGAAGGCGCTGCCCGCGCTTGAACCGGGCGGCCGATTTAGGGGCGGTTTCGTTGTCATTGCGGGGACGCTGCAACACCACCAGGCCGTTGACCTCCCGGCTCTTCGTGGCCTCGATGAAGCTGGCGGGGATCGGGCAGGGCCGAGCGGTCTCGCCGGTCCCGCGCGTGATCACCTCGGTCACGCCGTAGGTCGAATACACCGCGCGCCAACGGTCCTGATCGAGATCCATTTCGATGAACAGGTAGCGCGGGATCAACGGCCGGGGCGCAGGGGCGATACCGTTCCGGGCCCGGGCCCGGGCAGGGGGCGGGACCATGGGCAGGTAGACCCGGAACCCTTGCTGCTCCAGCTGATAACGGGCGTGCCGTTCCTGATGGGCTTGGGTCACCACCACATACCAGGACTTGCCTTGATCGGCGGCGGGCTGGACGGAAGACGCGGTCACTTGCAGGGCCCCATGGTTGCGACGATGGGCGTCCCACGGCGTACCGTCAGGCTGTCCCAACTATTCTTTTGATTAATCTCGATAAAATTACAGACGGTACGCGCGGTACGGATGGGACGCACCTGTGGCGTCGTGCGCCTCCGCCTATGTGCGCTCGCAGGAGTCGGGGGAGGCGTACCAACCGTCCCAGCGTCCCGCTCCCGGCTCAAACCTCCGCTACTCATGGGTTTCACCGTGGGACGCTGGGCGGGACGGACGGTCTGTCACGCCGTCCCAAACAGGCTTGTCGAAGGGCGAGATCTCGCCCGGATCCGCCCCCACGGCGACGGGCCTCTCCAACCAGGGGGTCAGGGGCACGGCCTGGGCGCGGCTTTGGTGCATCCCGAACCTCACCGGCTTGGGCATGTGGCGCGGCGCATACGGTTCGCCCAGGTCTGCAAGGTGCTCGAGCACCCCGCGCCAGTTCGCGTAATGCGACCCGGCCAGCGCCCGCGCCAAGGCCGGATGATTGTTCGATATGATCAACCAGGGCCCCGGTCTATCGTGGTGCCCGTGGCCATTCTCGACCCTCAGACCGAACGCCTTCAGGACGTTCGCGTGGGTTCCGGGCACTTCCAGGTTCTCCTGGATCAGCTCCCCGATCGTCAGGTGTCGATCCTTCTGGTGCTGCCCGGAGTTGATGGCCCAGATCCTGGACAAGCACGCCTGCCCCGGGTTCTGCGCGGAGGAGCTCTCCTCTCGGCTCTGGATCAACGCCGACCACTTGGCGGCCTCCCCTCGGGCCGTCTCTTCGGTCAGGGCGTCGTCATGAAGCAGCAGCCTTCGTCCGGCCGCCAGGGCCGCGACCAGGTCGGCCGCCCGGGGTGATTGCCCGGCCTCCCCCAACGCCGCCTTGATCAGCCGGACGTCGCTTCGGTATCGGCCGGCCTCCCGCACTGCCCGAGCAAGCAGCCGAGGCGACGCCTCTCGCGCCCACTCGATGGCTTCCTGCAGGGCGTCGTCCGCCCCGCCCTTGGCCTTGCCGAGCGGCCTGAGCCGAACCTCGACAACCCGGGTCGCCATCGCGTCGCCCAGCTGCACGGGCAGGATGCTGGCCAGGAAGGCGGACCCGACCGCCGTCTGCGCCGTGGTCCGGCCGCCGGTATCGCCCTGGCGCCGGTTCGCGCCTTCCCCGGTCGACATCCGACGCAGGAACTCCATCGCCTTCTCGACCGGGCCCTGGCCGTCGGCGCTGGGCTCGGCTTCGTCCAGGTAAATCGCCCGCGCCTCCCCGGCCAGGCCATTCCGCAGGCCCGCCTCCGAGAAACTGTCCAGCAACTCGCCCGCGTTCGCCGACCCCGCCGCCTGCAGCAGGCGCGACAAGGTTGTCTTGCCGGCCCCCGCGCCGCCGCTGACGCTGGCGTGGGGCCTGAACGGCGCGACGGCGCCCAACAGCGCCGTGCCTTGCCAGCCGATCAGGGCGTCCGCCTCGCTGAGGCCTTCCGGATCCTGGGGGTCCAGGGGCGCAAACCGCCACATCTCCATCAACTCGCGAAGCTTCAGGCCGTCCGCCAAGGTCGCGGGCTTCCCGGGCCTGGGAGCTGGGGGGCGCAGCAACCACAAAGGTCCGCTCCGCTTGCCGACCCCGACCCGCAGCGCTTCGGCCACTGACCTCCAATCCTCCTCACCGAACGGCCACCGCCCGACCGCGTCGCCGGCATGGACGACCGGGCCGTCAGGAGTGGGCCAGACGCCGTATCCACGCTGGGGTCGATCGGCGTCCCATTTCCCGGCCTTGCGGCACTGATCATTGAACCACTGCGCCGCCATGTCGCGCTGCAGCTTGCCGTCCGGATCGCGCCATTGGGCCAGGAAGACCCGGCCTTGGAAACTGACGAACAGATCGGTCTTCAACATGCCGGGGATCTTCGCCGCCGGCTCCCGCCTCAGTTCTCCCTCAGGCAGGGCGAACCAGAGATAGCCGCCCTCGAAGCCCAGTGGGATGACCGGGCAATCCTCGACCTTCGGATCGACCCAAATGGCCCCGGACTTGGTCTCCGTGTCCGGCTCCGCATCCTCCATCACATAGGAATCGGTCATGCGGATACGCCCCCGGCTACGCTCGCGGCGGCCTCAGCCGCCATCAACACTTCATTGAAATCCATCCCGATCGGCGGGCACGACGCCCGCACCTCGGTCGTGCTCTCCGGCGCCAGGCGCCGCCGCCAGCTGGCCTTGGCCAGGGCGCCGCTCACCCGGGCGCGCTCGGCGGAATCTCGCACCACGTCGATCAGCCGGTTTTGGTGCAGACCGGCGCGCCCCTTGACCGTGACCGGGCTCATGTCGCCGTCGACGGCGACGTCGATCAGGCCCCACGGGCTCGCCGGATCCTCTGGCCAGCTGAACCCCGGCCGCCACGGATCGGGCCGGACCTTCCACACGTCCCGCACCCCGTCGTCGTCGACCAACTCGAAGCCGGACAGGCGATCCAGCGACCCGGCCGCCACGGCCCGCACGGGGAAACTCATGGGCCCGGCCACCATCATGGCCCGCGACGCCGTATTCTCGATGCCTTCCGCCGTGACCAGGGGCCCGGGGGCGTCCGGCCGCGTCAGCCAGATCCCGCCCGGCAGCACATAGCCTTCGTGATCTCCATACGGATCCGGACGCGGCGGGCCGGCCAGGCCGTCGCGCCGCGCCAGCACGAAATGACCCTGCGGGCCCAGCATCCGCTTCTTCGGCGTCCGATGGGTCTTTCCGCGCCCGTTGGGCGACAGATAGGTGCAATGCACCCCGCCCGTCGGGCCCAGCTCGGTCATGACCAGGGAGATCATCGCCGGCAGAAAGACGCCCCGCTCCGGATCCCCGCTGTGCCAGGTGCGCGGGTTGAAACCCACGATCATCAGCATTCGGCCCAGCACCGGCCCCCGGATCGCCCGGCTTTCCAGATAGACCTGGACCAACGATCCGGCCGCCGGCTCCCGCCCACGCCAGATCTTCCGCGCCATTTCCAAGCGCCAGGCCGCATCGGCCAGGGCCTCCGCCTCGGCCTCCTTGGACGCCTGCGCACGCCGTGCGCGCGACTCTTCGCTTTCGGCCGTCAGCACGCCGCCGATCAAGCGCCGTGCGGCGTCCCCGATCGTCTCATCCGGGCCCGAGAACAGGCGGTGTTCCAGGTCGACTACGTCGCCGCCGCGCGGGTCGCAGGAATAGCATTTCCAACGCCGGCCGCCCTTGTAGATCCGGAACGGCGTCAAGCCGCTCTTCGCGCCGCATCGGCCGAAGGGACAGATCCCCCGAACCTCCTTGCCGACGCGGAACAGCTTGCATCCGGCCGCGCGGCCGGCGACCTCCTCGCACTTCACCTCATCCCGGGCGCGATCGAAAAGCTCATCCTTCATCGGACGGCCTCGCGCGGTTGCGGGATCTCGCTGGCCTTCACGGCCGCCTCGATGCGCCTGCAGGCGGTGTCGAAATGCTTCGGATCCCGCTCGACCCCGGTAAAGCCCAGGCCCCGCTTGATGGCGGCGACGCCGGTCGAGCCGCTGCCCATGAACGGATCGCAAACCCTGCGCGCGTTGATGGTGGCCAGCACCTTGTCCATGACAGGCTCGGGCTTGACCGTCGGGTGATCGACGCCCGTGAATCGCCCGTTCTCGCTCAGGATCCATCGCGCCTTGTCGGTCAATGATCCGACCGGGTGCGCATCCGCCAGCCAGGCGTGGATCCAGAACTCGGTATCCGGCCGATAATGCTTGTTCGCGACAGGCAGGGCGTTGGACTTGTGCCAGGCGCAAACGACCGTCCGATAGAACCGCGCCGCCAATCGGGGCAGCAACTCCGGCAGTTGGTCGTTGTGGCAGAACACCGCCACGGATCGGAAAATGGCGGGCGAGCAGATCCGGTCGTCGAAACCCTTGTCCAGACCCGCCGCCGCGATCTGATCCATGTTGGGCCGGGCCTTGCGGAACCGGCCGCCGCCGGACGTGGCGAACTCGTATGGGGGATCGAACACCCCTGCGTCCTGCGGGCCCAGTTCCTCCAGGGTCTCATAGGCGTCGCCCTGATACAGCGTGGCCGATCCGATGACCTCGACCCGCCTCATGCCGCCACCTGCCGCGCAGCCTCGATCTGGACCCGCGCCTCGGCCTTATGCGCCGGGGCGATGAAGTATCCCACGCCCCAGCGCGTCCCGATCTCGATCCCGAACGGCTTCAGCTTCTTGCGCGCCTTGCAGACCAGGACGTCTACGATCTTGATCTCGGGTTCGTCGGCGCCCCGGTCGCGGTACAGGACCGCCATGGCCGCGTCCTTGGTCAGCAGCTCGCGCTCCAACAATGCGCCCAGCAGCCGCGCCTCGCTATGCGTCAGCCCCCATTCCAGCGGCGGCAGGACGCACAGGCCCATCGCCGCCTCCAACTCCTGGATCCGATCCTCCAGGCGGACGATCGTCGCCTGCAGGGCCTGCTCCCGCGCCGTGAACTCAACCGGGTCTGCGGCCACGCCGTTTCCCCTTCCGGAAAAGCACGATGGCCAGGGCCTTCCACACCGGCACATTGTGCGTGGCGGCGAATACGCCGGCCTCGTGATCGGCCGCCGCGCCCAGGGCCAACAGGGCGTTCGACACGCCCTCCGCATCGATGTCGTCGCGGTACTCCTCGCCGTGCAGCAGGGTCTCGACCGCCTTGATCTGCCCCGCTGTCACCGGCATGGCCCGACCCTTGACCAGGGCCTCCAGGATGATCCGCGCCTTCATGGCGCCGCGCCGGTTGATCAGGGCGCCGATGGCGCGCACGGCCACCGTGTCCCCGACGCTCCAGATCCCGTTGCCGGGCGTGGTCCGCAACACCTTCACCCCGGCCCGGACGCAGACCTGGTCGATCGTCTGCGCCTCTTCGTCGCCGGCGGCGGCGGCGGCGAAATGCATCTGCATCGGCGTGATGTTCAGCCGGTCGCGGTTGTGGCCGATGAAGCTGTGGGCCCGATCGGCGCGGCTCGCCGCCTCGACCACCATCACGGGAATACGCTCCACGCCCGGATGACTGCAGGCGGCGATGGCCGTGTGCTGACCGTCGATGACTTCCAGCCCGCGTTCCGTCCGCGCGCAGACGGGCGGCTTGAACCGCCGCCAATCCCAACGCGAACAGATCCGCCGGACCAGCTTGATCGATCGCTCCGACAGATTCCGCTGATAGCCGTCGTCGACCAACAGGCTGGCGGGATCCACCCACTCGAAGGTCGGCGTGCTCGTATCCGCCGCGCCGACCTCGACGCCGGACAGATTGATCGCCTTGACCGCGCGCAGCGCGCTTGACCCGACCTCAGACATGGCATCCCCCTTCGGCTCGGCTCGGCTCGGCTCGGCTCGGCTCGGCTCGGCTCGGCTCGGCTCGGCTCGGCTCGGCTCGGCTCGGCTCGGCTCGGCTATTTCCGCCAGCGCCAGGCGGCACCGATGGACGTACTGATCATCCGCCCGGCGAAACGCCGGATCGCCCAACTCCATCATCCGTCGATGTCCTTCCGTTCGCGGCGCGCACGGTTCGTCTGGGCCCGGTTCGCCAATGCCTGACGCGCGGCCTCGGCCGCCGCTTTCAACTCGCCCTGCAGGGCCCGACGGCCCGCCGAGGTCTCATCGCAAAACCGCCGCGACAGGCGCGACAGCTGCACGCATGGGTTGTCCCGCGTCACAACGCCGGGCGCGCAGGCGTGCCTGGCCGCCTTCGCCGTCCGCGCCAGTCCGCCGGCCGACCTGGCGGGATCCGCCGCCGCCGCTTCCGCCTGGGTGATCAGCGCATTCCAACAGGCTTCGTCATCGGCCGTCATCCGGCCGTCCGGCCCGCCGCGCAAGTTGCCGAACCGGCTCATGGGCGAACCTCCGGTTGAACCGGGGACGGCGTTTCCACCGCCCCCGACTCGCCCTTCTCTCTGCGGTTCCACACACAGGAGAAAACAGGATGGACGACGTCTTCACCCTCAGGCCGGGCGAGCAGCTTCAGGCCGCCGAACTGGCCATCGCGGCCCTGATCGCCGCCGGCGAAGCCCTCGATCCGAACTTCCGCAGCCTGGCCTGCCTCAGCTTTCCCGACGCAGCCCAGGCCATGTCGCACCGCGTGCGCGGCGCTGCCCAGGCCTACCTCTCCGATCACGCCGAAGACGAGGTATGAGCCGGACTTGAAAACATCGAGCAGATCCACGAGCTCCGTGCCCGACAGCACGCGCGGCTTGCGGGTCAGATAGCGATAGGCGTCCGCCTTCCGAATGTCGGGATAGAGGGCGGGGCGGGCCAGCAGGCGAGGGCTGCTGTAGCGAAGGCCGGTCATGGGCGGCCGCCCGCGAACCGAGCGGCGGTCGTTCCGCGCATGTCGGGCCACAAGATGCCGAGATCGAAGTCCTTTCCGTCGTCGACGGCGCCTCGCGCTATGGTCGGAACAACCTTGACGGGCACTGGCGCGGCCGCAGATCCTCGCCGGATCCATTGGTGAACGGCGGACTCTGTGACGTCGCACCACTGCGCTACCTTGCGCACGGATAGAACGCGGATGATCAGGTCACGCGCATCGCTCGCCTGGGACGGCGTTTCAGCTTGGGCGTGACAAAGGCGGGATTGCATGACATATCGTCCTGACATTTTGTCAGGACAGTAGACGCCTTTGATTCGACATTCGTGTCAACGACGCCATCAGGACGTTATGTCAGTTATTCCACCTATGGATGCTGACATGTCGATGATCGCTGCCCGGATGGAAGCCCAGGGCAAGTCCAAGGCGGACCTGGGAAGGCTGCTTGGCCTCGACAGCTCCCAAGTGAACCGGATCTTCAATGGTCGGCGTCGGGTGCAGTATCACGAGCGCCTGAAGATCGATGAATGGCTGAGCTCGACCGGCCAGTCTGCCCCTACGACCGGCGTTGTCGTAGCGGGTCCGAATATGATTCCTCTCTACGGCTACGTTGGCGCGGCGTCAGAAGGACGCCTCACACTGGCGGAGCAAAATCTGAGAGGCTACGTCCAAATGCACCCGGCCCAGCAGCACATTCGCGACGCCTTCGCCCTGGAGGTGAACGACATCAGCATGTCGCCGCGATATGAGCCGGGCGAGATGGTCTACCTGGCCCCCAACCGATGGCCTCAACGCGACCAGGATTGCGTGGTGGTCACTCACGAAGGCGAGGGGCTTCTGAAGCGGTTCGTTCGACGCGAGAACGGAAATATTGTGCTGTTTCAGCTCAATCCGCCGCAAGAGATCGTGAAGGCGATCGATGACATCGACACGATCCACACCGTGGTTGGCCGAAACTAACGGCTTCCCGCGTTAGAGGCCGGCGCCGGAGCGTGCGCGCTCCATCTTGCTGGCCTCAGCCTTCTGCAGATACTCGATCGACAGGCGGATCCGGCACTCCCTGACCGCATCCTCGCCCTGCACCTCATACTCGCGTCGGCAACTCTCTTCGATCCGGGCGTTGGCGTCTGGCTGGCTTGACGCGCGCTCTGCATCGGCCCTGGCCAACAGGCAGAAACCCACGACGGCCAGCAGCAGAACTGCGATGACCACGCCCCAGGTCCCGCCGTGCTTGCTGTCCCGCTTAGCAGCGCCCCCGCCCGCGCCTTCCTCCCGAACGCTGTCCGCGCCTCGCGACGCCCGATCCTCGCCGTTCATGACAGTTCCTCCCGCCCAGGTTGCAAACCTATCAGGACGAACCGTGATTTCGGGACTGACATTATGTGTTGACAAAACGTCATGACACTTACAGACATAACGTCGTCCCGCGTCGTTCGGTTGGGCTGACGCCCCACCCTCATCCGACGCTCTTCCGTCCTGACGCGGGGCATCCCTTTGGAGGATCGCCCCATGGCTCACGGATTTTTCCACCCTACGTCCACGCCTACGCCAAAATCGGACGCGGCCCAGACGAAGGCGCACGGCGTGCGCGCCTTCCGCGACGTGATGACCCGCCGCCACGCCGGCGCCGATGTCGTGCCGATCGTCAGCGTCGACGACGAACTGATCGACATCATCGCCGCCCTGCACGCCGCCCCGATGAAGTCCTTCGACCTCTCCACGGCGGCCGTGATCAGCGGCCCCTTCATCGAGGGCCGGGTCTGCATCCGCCTCAACGGCCGATCCTGGTCCCTGCCGACCATGTCCTGCGCCGTCCTGGCCATGCTGGTTCAGCTCGAGATGGAGCTGCGCGGATACAACCTCTTCGCCTCGGCCTTCCGCACCGCCGTTCACGAGGCCGAGGCCAAGGTGGACGCGGTCAACGCCTGGTCGAACCGCATCCGCCCCACCACGGAAGAAGAGGGCTGAAGCCATGGCCGCCGTCGCCTTCGCTCCCGTCCCCGCTGACGCCCAGGCTCTTCGCGCCGCCGTCTCCGCCATTCCAAACGGCCCCATGGTCGTCATCGAAATGCGGCCCTCCTGCGCCAGCGAACGGATCGAGATCTCGGACGGGCCCGACGGGCCCAGCCCGATCCACGTCGTCAAATCCCTATGCCGCGCGCTGGAATGCGGCCCCGGCGCCCTCTTCGCCGTGGCCGATCCGAACGCGCGCGATCGTCGCGGCGACGCCGCCTGCTGCTACATCCTGGACCGCGCCGACCAGCGCGTCGCCCGGATCCACGGGCTCAGCTTCGCCTACTTCAACGTCGCAGCCTCCTCCCTGATCAACCACGGCTGGCGGCCGGGGCAGGGGCGCGAGCTCGCGGTGATTGCGACGGACGCCGGCGAGGCCCAGGCATGATCTGGACCCTCGCCGTCTTCATCCTGCTCTCCATTCTCGGCGTCCGCCTCATGAAAGACGCCCTGAAGAAGGCCTGCAAGGCCGGCATGGAGTGGAAGCCCGTTTCCAACGCCGAGCAGCGCGCGGCCCGGATCTTCCTCGGCGCCGTCGTCTACGGCCTCCTCGGCGCCGCATTCCTGGCCGCCGCAGGCTTCGTCCTGGGTCGTTTCTGATGCGCCCCTTCCGACGCCGCAGCGGCCCCCTGCTGACCGACGCCGCGCGCGAGATCCTCGCCGGGGCCCTGGTCGTCCTTCTGGCCCTGATCTTCGCCGGCGCCGCCGTCGATGCGGGCGAACAGCCTCTCTCTCCCTCCAACCATGTCCGGAGCCGATAAATGGCGCAGCCGACGCCGCGCGAAATGCGCAAGCCTGACTTCCCCGCCGTCGTCCACACCTACACCGACGTCCTGCGGATCCTGCGCGACAGCCCCCAGGGCGACGCCAACCACCTGGCTAGACTGGCCGAACGCGACAGCTCCAACCTCAAGCGCGACCTGCACAAGCTGAGCGCGGCCGGGGTGATCGAGCACGACGGCGCCTGCTGGATCCTGACGGACAAGGGCCGCCAATGGGTCGCCGGCCAGGACGTGGCCGAGGGCCTGGCGTCTGTTGCTGCTGACGGCGCCCAGGTCGCTCGCTGGCCCATCGACAAATGCGTTCCGAACCCGGCGAACCGCACGGTCAACCCGGCGACGATTCCCGACATGGCCGATCAGATCGAGGACGCGGGCGACATCCTGCAGCGCCTGACCCTGACGCCTGTTCGTCCTGACGGCAATCGCATGATCCTGATCGGCGAGCGGCGCTGGCGCGGCGCGGGCCTGCTTCGGGACGAAGGCCGTTTGCCGGCCGCCCTGGCGGAGGGCCTGCCCTTCGACGAACGGGAAGCGACCGAGGGCGAAGCCGCCTTGATCGCAATCATTGAAAACAACGGCCGCGAAGACATGAGCCCCTGGGACGACGCCCTCATGCTGGCGCGGGCGGCGGACGGCCTCGGCATCACCAATGCCTCCGAACTGGCGCGCCGTGCAGGCCGCGTGCGCGAAGGGTCGCGCGGCGGGGTCCGGGACGTCCAGGACAAGCTGCGTCTGGTTCGCGTGGCGACGCCGGAGCAGATCGCCGCCTATCAGACCAATGGATCCTGGGACGACTTCCGCGACCAGGCCTTCCAACGAGGCGCCTATGCCCTCGTTCCCAAGACCCCGACCCTGTCCGACCAGGTCGCGGAATACGGCGCCGCCGTCATGTCCAAGGTCGCGCCGGAACCCGACGCCGACCAGGTCGAGATGTTCGACGCGGCGGATGCGACGACCGTCGCCGTCCAGCCTCTTACGCCCTTCGCCGAGCTGGCGCTTGTCGAGGTCATGTGGGCGATGTCCTTCTGCCCCTTCGCACCTGAAGGACATGAGCTGTCGGTCCTGACGGACGGTTATCTCTACAGGTGCGAAGGCCTGAGCGATCTCGTGTCGGAGGGGTTCCTCGATTACCTCGGTATTTCGCTGCCCAACGGCACCGCCTGCATCGTTCGACCTACGCAAAAGGCCCAGGATTGGAGCGAGCGACATTTGGGAGGGAACCCTCCCAACTTATCGGCAGTGATCCGCTGGCGCGATCGGTGCGGTCGCGAGGTCGACCGTTATGACCCGCACCCGGAGGACGACGAAGGCTTCTTCACCTCAGCGTTGAACACGGCGACAAAGCGCAAGCGCCTTCTTGCTCGCCCGGCTGAGGCCCCGAAGCCCGCCGAACCCGCGCCTGCCGTTCCCGACTACGTCACCGACGCGCCCTGGCGGCAGATCGAAACCTTCCGCACGGGATCGGTCTTGACCGGCGACATAGCGATCACCCTCTTCCAGTGCGGCGACGACCCGATCTTCCACGCCCAGGTCAAGACCGCGTCGGGCAGCGAAAGCGGCGCCTGCACAAACCCCGCCTCTTCCCGTGATGCGGCGATCGCTGAGGCCGCCAAACGCGCCTACGCCATCATCCGCCCGGTTCATGGCTCCGTCGCGATGAAATGGCTGGACGCCAAGATCGGCCCCCACGCCGTCGCCGGCGTCGACTACGGCAACGCCACCCGGGCCCAGGAAGCCCGCTACGCCGCCGGCATCGATCAGCGCCCGGCCGCCAACTACGGCTCGGCCGTCCGCAGCGCCGAGGATGACGCGGGCGACGACGCCCTGCCGACCATTCCGCCGGCGACGACGATCAAGCCGCTCGCCGCCTCCGCCCGCGAGCAGCTGGCGGAGCAAAGGCTGGAACGCCTCAGCGCCTCGCTGCAGGTGGTGATGGAACGCCTGGAGCCGCTGCTCGCGGTCCTGGGCGGCGACCGAACCGAAGACGGCACGGTCGCGATCGACAGCGACGAAGCCGAGTATTTCAAGCGCGAGATCGCCCAGGCCTGCGAATGGGCCGAAGACGCCCTGGCGGAAACCACCACGGTCTTCGACGGCCAGGGCGAGGAACTCCCGCGACCCAGCCTGGGCGAGCCGGCCGTGCCGATCCGCAAGTCGATCACGCCTGACTTCATCGTCTGCCTCGAGGACGGCCGAAAGTTCAAGTCGCTGAAGCGCCATCTGCGCACCCGCTACAACCTCTCGCCGGAGCAGTACCGCGCCCGTTGGAAGCTCCCCGCCGACTACCCCATGGTCGCGCCCAACTACGCCAAGGCCCGCGAGGATCTCGCGCGGCGTATGGGCTGGCAGCTGAAGGCGGCGCGGTCATGACCGCCCGCCCCTGGATCGAGGGCGCGGCCCTTCTCTCCGCCCATGACCGCGCCGCCCCGGCGCCCAAACCCCGCAACCGCAGGAGCTATCCCGTGCCGCCCGAAGTCCGCTTCGCCCTGCTCAGGGCTGACCCCCAGGCCAAGCCCCTGGCCTTCCCAGACATCGACGCCCTGGCGCGCCACATCCAGCGCGAGCGCGGATCCCAAGGGATCGAGATGGTCGACGTCCAGGATCTGCTTTTCGACGGCGACACGGACATGCGCGAAGGCGTCTCCGTCTACGCCCTGGACATGGGCGGCGATCGCGACCGCCTGATCGGTCACTGCTGGCTGGACGGCCGCACCCAGGACGCCCTGCGCGCCGCCATCCGGGCCAACCAGACCGGCCGCCCGGGCGAGCGGAGGGCCGCATGATGGACGCCGCCGCAAAACGCCCCGCCGACGACCTGCAGCCCAGGCCGGATTGGGAAGAAACGCTGGAACAGTTCGCGCGTGAAAAGAACAAGTTCTACTCTCAGGAGCTCGGCAGCTCCCTCCCCGATCAGGTCCCCGTCATGGCGGCCGAGCCTGAGAAAGCCCCGAACCAGCGCCAGGCCGCCAAGGCCCGCACCCGGGCCAAGGTGCTCGCCGCCGCCCGTCACCACTTCAAGAATGACGGCTACGCCGGCGCCACCATCCGCGCCATGGCCGCCACCATGGAGATGTCCACGGGCGCAATCTTCGCCAACTTTCCGGGCGGCAAGGACGAGCTCTACGTGACCGTTCACGGTCACAAGCCCCTGACGCCGGAGGACGGCCTGACCCTTGTCTGGTTGCTCCGCCGCGCCGAGGCGATCCTCGCCGGCTTCGAGGGCGACCCCATGCAGGACGGCCTGGACGAACTGCTGGCGGACATCGCCATGACCCTGCCGGACCTCCCGCCGGAGGAGGAAGCCGATGTCTGACCCCTGCATCCGGGCCCGCCCCGCCGGCGCCTTCGTCCTGGACGGCTACCGCCCCGGCGGCCGTTGGGAACGCATCCTGCGCGCGGCGAACCAGCCCATGACCCAGGGCGAGATCCTGCGCGCTGTCGAGACCGGCCGTCATTCCCGCAACGTCGAGAAGATCAAGGTGCACAAGGCCCTCGCCGCGATGCGCCGCCTGGGCCTGATCGCCCGCCTCGACCAACCGCGCGGCTTCATCGCCACCGCGCACGGCGTGCGCACGCTCGACGCCGGCGGCTCGGCCCCGAACCTGTCGGAGGGCCGCCCATGATCGACCCCCGCTCGATCGAGAAACGTCACCCCCGCCTCCTGACCTGGTGCGCCCACCTGCGCCAGGCCGGCCTGCCCATCCGCGAAATCGCTCAACTCTTCAACGCCTCGGTCGGAGACCTGATCGAGGCCGGGATCGAACCATGATGAAGCCCGACATTTGGGCCATCGCCCCCAACCAGCCCAGCATGGCTATGTGCGCTGCAGGTGAGCGAGCCATTCAGAGCAGACCAGTCCAGCAGGCGGAAGCGTGCTGGCGGGAAATGTGGAAAGTCATGCTCGCAGAGACGGTCACTCCCTTGAGCTGGCCGGCCATCCAAGACTTCGGGTGGGCCCTGGCCCAGATGCGAGCCGGCCAGAAGGTCCGCCTGCCTCACTGGGACCCGTCCGAATGGATCGCCATGAACGGCGACGGCCAGATCGTTGACGAAGACGACGCCGCGACCAGATTCACGTCGCAAGCCCCCATCCTCGCCACCGATTGGAGGCTTGCCGATGTCTGACAGGACCTTCCCCAAGCCTGCGAATGTTGGGCGTTCTGACGCGGCGAGAACCGTTCTGATCACGGCCCTTCGGCCCCCGACTCAAGACTTCGAGGCGGCCAGGGCGTGGATCAAGCAACAGCGCGAACAACACCTGTCCGACCGCGCCGTCGACGCCGTTGACCAGATCCTGAACTGGATCGAGATCTCGGCCCAGGCCGCCGACTGGCAATCCGCGCCGTTCGGCGCGCCGGTCTGCCTCGGCGTGGACCTGGCCGAAGACGCGCCTCAAGAGTTGAAAGATTGGGCGGGGGAATGGTCCCGTCTGGAGATTGAACGTCTGAATGCGGTGATCGCGCTTTACGCCAAAGCTGTTGGTCGCTGGCAAAAGCAAGCGGTCGTTGCCGAGGCTGAACTAGCAACCCTCCGTCCCCAGCCCCAAGCTTGCGAGGAAGCGCAGCCGATTGCCTTAGCTGTGGGGAGCGCCCCTCGCGACGGGACAGTGCTGCGTCTGAACGTTCGCTACAATGCGGACAATAGGGAGGAGGCTTGGACCCCGCTGGAAGACAGCGAGGAAAGCTGGACCATTGGGTTCAACAACTTCGACAACACCGGCGATGACCGCTGGCAGTTTGTCGGATGGGATTGGTCTCAGGACCAACTGTTGGAGGCGACCGGCGGAACGGTTATCGGCTGGCTCCCCTTCCACTCTCATACGGCCAAGGCCCCGGCCCCGGCGCCCATGAACTGGGTCTCGCGCGTCATGGAGATCCGCGAGGAGGGCGACGGCGTATGGCAGGCCTGTTCGGGCTGTCAGGAGAGCGTCGACGGCTACGTCTCCACCCAGGACTACCCCTATAGCGCGGCCTTCGGCTGTCAGCCCGGGGGAGGGTGCTCAGAGTGCGGCGGCCTCGGCGTGAAGTGGGACACCACCGACTACGATGCCATGGCGACATCCATGCTCGCCGACATGGAGGCCGAAGAAGGCCGGGCGGACGCCCTTACCGTTGCCGATCTGCGCCCCGAGGTCATGACGTTCGCGCTGCTCATGGAGCGGCAGCTCCGTGAAAACGATTGGAAAGGCGGTTGGTCCGACGACGCGCCGGAAGCCCTGTTGAAGCGCCTCCGCGAGGAGACGTCGGAACTGACGCAGGAGATCGAGAACGCAGGAGATCGCGTCTGGCGGGATTGGGATCCGGACGCCTACGCCAAGGCAGGGCCTTCAGCTCCTGCTGTAATCGTCAGATTCCGGCCTCATAAAGGCTGGTTCTGCGCGAACATCCACACGCCGAAGCGCTTCAACCCGGACGCCGATGCAACAGCGCGTATCGGCTCTGAGGCTGCCGACGTCGCCAACTTCGCAATGATGATCGCAGACAACGCCGGAGCCCTCTCTGCATCAGCACGAGGGGAGGCGGGCGCCGATGCTTAAACCGCTGACCGACCGGCAACGGACGATGATCGCGGCCTCCGAACCGTCAGATCGTGATCGAACAGTCGGCGCCGGCGTCGAGCTGCAGAGCGGCGCCGACTACGCCGTGGCCCGATCCCTGGAACGCCGTGAACTCGGCGACGTGGAGGGCCCCGGAGGCTCGTTCTCCGGCCTCTACTTCAACAATGCGGAGGGGCTCGCAGTCCGCAACGAGATACTGGGGACCGCCGTCGACCAGGACGAACCCGAGGAGGGCGGGGAATGAGAACGCCGAACCTCGACAAACAGGCGGACATCGCAACCGAAGTCGCGACCGCTGCCCTGGAAGCCGCGATCAAGGCCGTTCGATCCGTCTCGGACGGCGAACGGGTCGGTGAAGACGAGATACTCGGCGTCCTGATCGGCCTGCTTCGTGCGGCCGGCCGTTGGGCCAGCTTCACGACGGGCGCCGAGATGGATGAGGGCGTCCACCAGGCGCTGGCTCATGTGCTCGAACAGGAGCGCGCCACCCGCCTCGAGAACCCCGGGGAGACGATCCAATGACGTCCCCTCTTTCGACGGCGACGCCTGCCCCCTGGAACCTCTATGAGATCACCGTCTCGGACGGCGGCTACAGCGCGACGTCCACGCTCTCCGCCCCGACCAGGGCGAAGGCCGTGTACCAGACCTTCCAGGACTACAGCGAGGTCTGGACGATCAGCTTCAGGGACTTCCTGCGTTTCGTCCGCGCCCGTCGCGTCCAGAGCTGCGCCAACGACGGCTACGACTATGTGCGTCGCGCTTATGGCGTGGATCCGCGCATCGGCGCCGAGGTCGAGCTGGTGAATGAGGGCGACTGGACCGGCAAGCGTGGCCGGGTCGTTCACCCCGGAAAGCTCACCACGTCGCACGTCCATGTCGTCTTCGCCGGCATCAAGCACGCCCTGATCTTTCACCCCTCAAGCATCCGCTTGATCCCGGCCGGAGAGGAGACGACGCCGTGACCATGCCCGAGAAACACCAGGGCCTCCTGGGCGTGCCGCTCAACGACGCCTCGATCACCCTGGGCCTGATCCCGGTCCAGGGTGTTGGCCTGCGCGTGGGGATGAAGGGCGCTGGCCATCTGATCCTCATGTCGCCGGCCAAGGCCCGACGGATGGGGAAGTCCTTTGATCAGCCGGAAGCCCAACATGCGGATCTGGACTGGATCGCCGGTGCATTGCGCGAGGCGGCGGACGAACTGGACGCCATGCCGCTCGACAAACAGATGGCGGTCGTCGCCCAGGCCGCCGCCCTCATCTCCGCGAAAGGCGCTCGACACTAGCCATGGCCCGCGACGCCCTTCTCCGCGTGCGACTGCGCCCCTCCCCGTCTGACTGGGGCCCGGATGAAGACATGACCCTGGCCGAGGCCGTGGCCGTCTTCTGGCCCAGCGGGCCGCTCACGGTTTCGAGCCTGCGCACAGAGATCCGCAAGGGCCGCCTGTTGACGGCCGAGGTCGCCGGCCGCCTTTATGTGACGCCCGCCCGAATCCGGGCGCTGTTCGAGCCTCGCCAATGCCCCGCCCTTCCAAAGGCCCCCGACTCTTCCTCCGGAAGGCCCGCCCCGAAAAGCGACAGGCCTCCGTCTGGGTTATCCGAGACGGAGCGAAGGAAGTTGGCACTGGCTGCGGCCCAGGCGAAGTTGCAGAGGCTGGGCTCCGGCTCGCCGAATACATCCAGGCCAAATGGACCCCGGCGCCGGCAACCGGAACCAACGGCCCAACTGATCCGACCGACGTTCTCATCGCGGACGTCCTGAGCCTCTACGCCGACGGCAAGGCGGCCAAGGCTCCGGATCCAAAGGCTGTCCGCGCCCGCCTTTCCGCGCTTCTCGAGTTCTGGGGAGAATCGACCGTCGCGGACGTCCGGCGGTCGACGTGCGAGCAGTATGTGGCGCATCGGATTCTGCAGCCGATCAAGATGGCGAAGGATCCCAAGACCGCCCGGCGCGTCACGGACCAGGGCGCGCGCCGCGAGCTCGAGGATCTGTCCGCAGCGATCGGCTACTGGCACGACGAACACCCCCTGACCCGCCGCCCCAAGGTGGTGCTTCCGCAAAAGGCGGAAACCCGCCGCGACGCGCTGACCCGATCCGAGGCCGCCCGGCTCTTGCTGGCCGCCATGGGCTGGTACCGAAACGCAGAAGGCAAGTGGAAACGCCGGGGCCTCTCCGCCCGATTGAACCGGGCGCACATCAAGCGTTTCATCCTGATAGGCCTCTACACAGGGACGCGCCCTGGCGTGATCCCGAAGCTCCTCTGGAGCGAATCCGCAAAGCAGGCCTGGGTCGATATCGACGACGGCGTCATCTACCGTCGCGGCCGGCTCGAGCGAGACCACCGAACAAAGCGGCGCCCCCTGGTGGTCGTCCCGAACCGCCTACTGGCGCATCTTCGGCGCTGGCGCGATCTTGATCTCGCCGCCTCGGCCGAGCTGCGCGAAGCCCACCTTAAGGCCGGAGGCGATCCGCTGGCCGCGCCCCAGATCGTCAGCGTCATGCACCATGGCGCGCGGCCGATCGCCGGCCGCATCCGGACAGGCTTCGAGGGCGTCGTTCGCGACGCGGGACTTTCTCAAGACGTCACCCCGCACTGGATGCGGCACACCTGCGCGACCTGGTTGATGCAGCGCGATGCCAAGCTATGGGAGGCCTCCGGCTTCACCGGCATGACGGTGAAGACGCTCGAAGAGTGCTACGGCCACCACCGCCCCAGCAACCGTGACTGGGCCCGCAAGGCGCATGGTTAGGACTGGCGTTCTAGAGCGCTGGGGGCGCCGGGCGATCTCGGCCACCGACGCCTCCATCCCGGTCTTCTTCCAGGTTGTGGAATGGCTGATCGTCATCAGCGCCTTGCGCTGGGTCGCCGGCAAGACTTCAAACGAACTGATCCTTTCGCTCGCATGGCTCAGCCAGGCGCTCCTGGTCATCTACATCGCTCGCCAGTTCTATCGCTCGGGCTTGATGACCGCTCCGTCGCTCATCAGCCACGGCCGGCCCAGGCTCCTGCTGCTGACATGGGTGCTGTCAGGGATCTCGTTCACCCTACTGTTCCAGGGCGTTTCCACGGCGACCTCGGAAGTCGCCAAGGCGCTCTTGATCCTGAACGACGACGGCCCGCCGCCGGCGGCGGCGCCCCCCAGTTACCCCCCAGAAACACCAGAAAAGAGCGTGAACGTAACTGGGGGGCAATGAACCCCAAACGCCCGGATTTCTTACGTTTGGCGCAGAAACCCTTTCGTTGACATCGTAGGGGTCACAGGTTCAATCCCTGTCGCGTCCACCATCTCTTTACCTTCCAGATCAATCGCCTAACGCGCAGACGCTGACTGCCGTCTGGTCACGACCTCCGGGTGACGCCTTGCTCGTCGGCCGGTCCCGCGTATCGTGAACGCGGCAGGAGCGGAGGGCGTGATGTTCGGGTTTGGCGGGCGTTCAGGAAAGAGGGTTCTTGAACTCGACAGGGATCAGGCCCTGGTGCTGTTCGAACTGTTGTCGCGCTGGATCGACGACGCGCCGCAGCCGACTCCGTCAGCGGACTGTTTTCAGAGCCCCGCCGAACTGGTCGTGCTGAAGCAGGTCGATGAAAGGCTGAAGGTGCTGCTCAACGCGCCTTTTCGTCCTGACTATCCTGAGACTCTCGCAGCAGCCCGTGACCGCCTCTCTGACGAATTCATCGTGGGGAAGACCTTGCAGGACTAGGCGCCGCAAGGAAGGAATGGACGCCTCGGAGAGGGACGCGCTTACGTTTCCCCCCCGGCAAGAGCAGCGATGATTATACAAATTATGGATAATCATGATTGATCCATATTGTTTTCAAATGAACCACGCCCTCGCTAGGCTGAAGCTCCCGACACGCGCAGGAGGCTTCCTTGTCTGGTTCTTTAGGTCTGAATCGCCGTTCCCTGATGGGCGTCGCCGGTCTCGCCGCGACCGTCGCGGCCGGAGGACATCAAGCCATGGCCCGAGCCGCGGCCGCCGAGGACCAGAAGGGCGCGACCACCACCGCGCCGACCCATTTCATCCTGGCCGACGTCACGCTTGAGGACGGCTTCATTCGCGATCAGGGCCAGATCATCGGGACGCACACCGGTCGATATGATCTGGAGATCAAGGACGGGCGCATCCTGTCCGTGACGCCGGCGACCGCCGCCGGATCCGCCGCCCTGCCTCGCCTGTCGGCCAATGGGCGTCTGGCCCTGCCCGCGTTCAGGGACATGCACATCCACCTGGACAAGACCTTCTACGGCGGTCCGTGGCAGGCGCCGCGCCCGCGCAAGGGCAAGACGATCATGGACATGATCGCCCTGGAACGAACCCTGCTGCCCGAACTCCTGCCCGTCTCGCAGGAGCGAGCCGAGGGGCTGATCGACCTCTTGCTGGAACACGGCACGACCACCGCGCGCAGCCACTGCAACATCGACCCGGTCAGCGGCCTGAAGAGCCTGGAGCATCTCAACCAGGCGCTGGAGAACTATCGGGGCCGCTTCAGCTGCGAGATCGTCGCCTTCCCGCAGCACGGCCTGCTGCTGTCCGAGGTGGAACCGTTGATGCGCGAATCCATGAGCATGGGCGTCGCCTTCGTCGGCGGTCTGGACCCGACCAATGTGGACGGCCGGATGGAGGCCTCGCTGGACGCCATGTTCGGCATCGCCGTCGATCATGAAAAGGGGATCGACATCCACCTGCACGAAAGTGGTCCGTCCGGCGCGGCGGCCATCCGCTACATGCTCGACACGGTCGAGCGCACGCCCTCGCTCAAGGGGCGGCTGACCCTCAGCCACGCCTTCGCCCTGGCCAATCTGTCACCCGCCGACCTGGACGCGACGGCCGAGCGCATGGCCGCCTCGGGCGTGACGGTGGCCTCGACCATACCGATCGGCCGCTCCATGATGCCCCTGGCGCGCCTGCGCGAAAAAGGCGTGCGCCTGATGTCCGGCACGGACAGCGTCATCGACATGTGGTCGCCCTTCGGTTCCGGCGACATGCTGGACAAGGCCAACCTCTACGCCCAGCTCTACAGCGGCAGCGACGAGTTCGGCCTGTCGCGCGGCCTGGCCATCGCGACCGGGGACGTCCTGCCCCTGAACGACGCGGGCGAGAGAGCCTGGCCTAAGCCCGGCGACGCCGCCGACCTGGTCCTGGCGGACGCCAGTTGTTCGGCCGAGGCGGTGGCCCGCAAGTCGAAACGCGCGGCGGTCTTCCATGGCGGACGCCTGGTGTTCGGCGCCCTGGCCTGACGGCCGAGTCTCAGCCGTTCAGGAACTGCTGCAACCGAGGCACGACGAAGTCGAGGAAGACCCGCACGCGCTCCGGCACGCGCGGCCCGCCCAGGAAGACGGCGTGAATCTGTTCCTCGTCCCGCTCGATCACGTCGCCCAGGACCTCGACCAGCCGGCCGGCCGCCAGGTCCGCGCGGACATGGTAGTCGCCCATCCGCGCCAGGCCGACGCCGGCCAGGGCCATGCGCCGGACCGTCTCCCCGTTGTTGCCCAGCAGGGAGCCGTGGACCACGCGCTCCACGACCCGTCCGCCTTCCTTGAGCGGCCAGACCGGCGCGGCGCGGCGGAAGTTGAAGCCCAGGCAGTTGTGTCGCGACAGGTCCTCGGCGGTGCGGGGCAGGCCATGGCGCTCCAGATAGGCGGGCGAGGCGACGATCTTGCGATGGGCCACGCCGATGCGACGCGCCGTCATGCCGGAGTCCGGCAATCGCCCGACCCGGAAGGCCACGTCCGTGCGGTCGAGATAGAGGTCGACGATCTCGTCCGACAGCGACAGGTCCACCACGATGTTGGGATAGGCCCGCCAGAACTCCGGAAGCAGCGGCTCCAGCCCCAGCACCCCGAGCGCGACGGAGACGTTGACCCGCACCCGACCTCCCGTCGCGGCCGCCCCTTGGGACAGTTCCTGCTCGATCAGGTCCAGATCCCGCAGCAGGTTCAGGCTGCGCTCGTAATAGGCCTGGCCTTCGGCCGTCAGGGACAGGCGCCGGGTCGAACGCTCGATCAGGCGAACGCCCAGCCGCGCCTCCACGCGTGAAACCAGCTTGCTGACGGTCGAGGGCGTCATGCGCAGCAGCCGCGCCGCCTCGGAAAAGCTGCCCGTCTCCACCACTCGCAGAAAGACCTGCATCTCGCCGGCCCGGTTGTCCATCGCCCCGCCATCCGTGATTTGATTTCACAGATGATGGGAAATCGGGCGCGATTATCAAGTTTGAACTGAAGACCTACTTCCGCCGCCTCACAGGAAGGTTCAGCGAGAAGTTCTCCAGATGCAGACCGTCACCGCCCACGGCGCAGTCGTCCCCGCCCTTGGATTCGGCCTCTTCCGCATGTCCGACGCGGAGGTCGAACACATCGTCCCCGCCGCGCTCGAAGCCGGTTTCCGCCATTTCGACACTGCCCAGATTTACCGGAACGAGGCCGCCCTGGGCCGGGCCCTGCAGACTGCGGGGGCGCGTCGCGAAGACCTGTTCCTGACCACCAAGGTCTGGGTCGACAACTACGACGCCGACGCCTTTGCCTCATCAATCGACGAAAGCCTGGACAGGCTCAGGGTCGATCAGGTCGATCTGTTGCTGCTGCACTGGCCTGCGGCCAAGGTCCCCATCGCCGAACAGATCGAACGGCTGAATGCGGCGCAGGCGGCCGGCAAGACGCGGTTCATCGGCGTGTCCAACCAGAACATCGCCCAGATGCGGGAATCGATCACGCGTTCCACCGCCCCGATCGTGACCAACCAGGTCGAACTGCACCCTTATCTGCCCCAGCGGGCGCTCGCCGCCGCCGCAAGAGACGCAGGCGTAGCCGTCACCGCCTATTACAGCATGGCCGACGGCGCCGTGCCCAAGGACGAAACCCTGCAACGGATCGGCGCCAAGTACGGCAAGAGCGCCGCCCAGGTCGGCCTGCGCTGGCTGATCCAGCAGGGCCACATCGCCCTGTCCAAGACCGCCAATCCCGCCCGCGTCGCCGAAAACATCGCCGTCTTCGACTTCGCCCTGGACGACGCCGACATGGCCGCGGTCGCCGCCCTGGCGCGACCCGACGGCCGCCTGGTCGACCCGGCGGGTCTGGCCCCGACCTGGGACGCCTAAGGATGACGCAGATGGACACAACGGCTCCGATGACCGCGACGCCCGCCGCCAGACCCGCTCACGCGCGCTGGGCTCTTCTGGCCCTGGCCGTGGGCGCCTTCGGCATCGGCACCACTGAGTTCTCGCCCATGGGCCTGCTACCCGTCATCGCCGAAGGGGTCGAGGTCTCGATCCCCAAGGCCGGCCTGTTGATCAGCGCCTATGCGATCGGGGTCATGATCGGGGCGCCGGTCATGACCCTGGCCTTCACCCGTTTCGGCAAGCGCACGGCCCTGATCCTGCTGATGGCCATCTTCACCATCGGCAATCTGATGTCGGCCATGGCACCCGGCTATTTCACCCTGCTGGCCGCGCGCCTGGTCACCAGCCTCAACCACGGCGCCTTCTTCGGCCTGGGCGCCGTCGTGGCCGCCAGCCTCGTGCCGAAAGAGAAACAGGCCAGCGCCGTGGCGGCCATGTTCATGGGCCTGACCATCGCCAATATCGGCGGGGTGCCGGCCGCCACCTGGATCGGCCAGCAGGTCGGCTGGCGCATGGCCTTCGTCGGCACGGCCCTGATCGGCGTCCTGGCCATCGCGGCCCTGTGGTTCGCCCTGCCCAAGGGCGAGCGCGGCGTCATGCCCGACATGCGTCGCGAGTTCCGCGTGCTGACGCGCCTGCCGGTGTTGCTGGCCATGGCGACCACCGTCATGGGCGCCGGCGCCATGTTCACCCTCTACACCTATGTCGCCCCGGCGCTTGAAACCCTGACCGGCGCGTCGAGCGGCTTCGTCACCCTGGGCCTGGCCCTGATCGGGGTCGGCTTCACCATGGGCAACTGGGTGGGCGGACGACTGGCCGACTGGTCGCCGGACGGCGCGACCAAGATCTTCCTCGGCGCCCTGGCGGCCATCATGTTCGCCCTGCCCTTCGTGTTCAGCAGTCACGTCGGCGTCGCGATCGGCCTACTGCTCTGGGGAGGCGCGGCCTTCGCCATCGTCCCGCCGGTCCAGATGCGCGTGATGGAGGCGGCGTCCGAGGCGCCGGGCCTGGCCTCCTCCATCAACGTCGGGGCCTTCAATCTCGGCAACGCCCTGGGCGCGGCCGTCGGCGCCGCGGTCATCAGCCTGAACCTGGGCTATGCGGCCATCCCCGTCGCGGGCGGCCTGCTCGCCGCCGCCGGTCTAGGCCTGGTCTTCCTCTCCGCGCGACGCCCCATGATGCGCCGAAGTTGAGCACCCGAACGCCTCTTTACCTCCGCCCCGTCGAAGGTGTTTAGAAAGCCGAACTGAAGCGGGAGGGCGCAGATGGCTTTCATGAAGAGACGTTTTTCGTTGCTGGCCGCGTGCCTCGCCCTGGCCGCGCCCGCGACGGCCTCGGCCGCCTGCGCGCCCGGCGCCTATGGCGATGGAGCAGGCGGCTTGGTCGTTCTCACCCCCGCCGCGACGACGTCGCCCCCGGGACAGCGCTACCTGCTTCTGGACGGGCGACGTGGCGCCCTGGGCGGGGCGGATGCGCCGGTCGTCTGCGACGGCGAGGTTCTCAGCTACGCCGCGTCCGAAGGGCGAACGACCGCCCTGTCGCGCATCGCGACGCAAGAAACCCCCGCCGACTTCACCAGCGCGGGAACGCGGCTGGTCGGGCAGTTGATCGAGCCTGCAGGCCCCGTCGATCCCCATCGGCCCCTGGTGGTCCTGGTCCACGGTTCGGAGCGGACCATGGCCGTCGCCGCCATCTACGGCCAGATGCTGGCGGCCCAGGGCATCTCCGTCTTCGCCTACCAAAAGCGCGGCACGGGCGAGTCCGAGGGCGAGTACACCCAGAACTTCGAGCTCCTGGCCGACGACGCCGCCGCCGCCCTGATTCAGGCGCGCCGCATGGCCGCCGGCCGTTTCGGACGCTCGGGCTTCTTCGGCGGCAGTCAGGGCGGCTGGGTCGCCCCTCTCGCGGCCACGCGCACCCAGGCGGACTTCGTCGCGATCGGCTTCGGCCTCGTCGTCTCCCCGATCGAAGAGGATCGCGAGCAGCTTCTGGACGAAGCCCGCACCCTGCGCCTCGCGCCTGACGCGGTCGCTCAGGTCGAACGCCTGTCCAAGGCCTCCGCCCGCCTGATGCGCACCCACTTCACCGAAGGCTTCGACGACCTGGCGCGGGTCCGGGCGGAGATCGGCGACGCCCCCTGGGCCCAGACGATCAACGGAGAGCACAGCGGCGACATGCTTCGGATGAGCGACGCCGACCTGCGACGTATCGGCCGCGCCCGCTTCGACAACCTGGAGCTGATCTGGGACTATGACGCGGAAGCGGCGCTGCGAAATCTCAAGGCCCCACTGCTGTGGGTCCTGGCCGCCGAGGATCGCGCCGCCCCCATCGGCGCCACCCGCGCCATCCTGAGCAAGCTCAGCGCCGCCGGACAGCCGATCGACGCCTATCTGTTCCCGGACACGGACCACGGCATGGTGGAATTCCGCACCGACGCCGAAGGAAACCGCATCTCGACCCGGATCACCGACGGCTACCTCCGGCTCCTCGCCGACTGGATCAAACAGGATGTCCACGGACGATACGGACGGGCAGAAAAGCTGACCCGCTAATCGATCCCGAGCCTCAACCGAACCGGGCCGTCAGCACCGCCTGCATCAGGCCGACCAGTTCAGCGGCCGGTCCGTCGCCTTCCCAGGAATAGAGGGAAACGGCGATGGCCGCCTCCGTTCCCAGCGCCTCATGCAGCCGAAGCCTATGTTGTCGGGCCGTTCCGACCGGCAGAAGCGACACCCCCAGCCCAGCCTCCACCGCCGTCAGAACATTGCTGAGGCTGCTGCCTGAAAAGGCCACGTACCAGCGGCGCTGCTCCCGCTCGATCCGTTCGAACATCACGTCCCGATAGAGGCCGCCGGGCGGGAAGGTCACCAGGGGGATCGGATTGGGCCAGTCCGGCGCGTCGGCGCTCTCATACCAGGCCATGGGCTCCCGGAAGGAGGCGCGGCAGTCGGCGCCGGGCTCATAGTCCTTCACCGCCGCGATATCGAAATCGCCCGCCCGATAGCGGCGGCTCAGTTCGCGGCTCAGGCCGCTGACCACATCCAGACGAATGCCCCGATGCCGAGCGGCGAAACCGGCGAAGACCGCCGCCATCGCCGGGTTCATGATGTCCTCGGGTACGCCGATGCGGATAGAGGCGACGCCGGCCGTATCGCCCAGGGCGGCCTGGGCCTCCTGCTGCAAGGCCAGCAGTCGGCGCGCATAGCCCAGCAGGCGCTCGCCCACGGCAGTGGGCTGGACCGGACGCGCCGACCGTTCGATCAGGACCGCGCCCGTCGCCTCTTCCAGGCGCGCCAACTGCTGGCTGACCGTCGACTGGGTGGAGTTCAGCCGCTCCGCCGCCAGGGTGAAGCTGCCCGCATCGACGACGGTGATGAAGGCGCGCAGAAGGCGAGGATCAAGCATGGCGTTTCATTACCCGTGGCGTCGCCTTTTCATTCATAATCACAATGAAAATAATCAAAAGATTTAACTATCAGATGCAGCGCGGACGGGCGTATTGCCTCGTAACAGCGTCGTCCGATCGAGAGCCTGGCCCACGCCCCGACGACGCCCGCGCGAACAAGCGGAGAAGCGGAGAAGCGGAGAAGCATGGTGACGGCGTCCAGACGTGATTTGCTGACGGTGTTGGGGTTGGCGACGGCCCTGCCCGCCTCCATCGGAAGCGCCGCCGGCGCCCAGGCCGCCCCGAGCGCACGCCAGACTCCCGCCGCCGTCGGCGAGCGCGTGCGGATCCGGCTGCTGATGAACTCGGCCCTGTCCGGTCCCCACGCCTTCTTCTGCCTGGCGCATGAGCGCGGCTATTTCGCCCAGGCCGGGCTGGACGTGGAGTTCGTCGCCGGCGACGGCGCCGCCTCGATCGTGCCCCGCATCCCGCAGGAAGGATTCGACGGCGCCTACGGCGACCTGTGCGCCCTGATCAAGCTGGCGGGCATGCGCCCCGACAACTGCCCCGTCGCCGTCCACGTCGCCTTCAACCAGACGCCCCTGACCATCGGCGTGCGCAAGGACGGCCCGATCCGCACGCCCAAGGATCTGGAGGGACGCGTCATCGGCGGACACGCCATCGACGCCGCCATCGAGGCCTTCCCGCCCTACGCCGCCGCCGCGGGGGTGGACGCGTCGCGCGTCTCCATCCTGCGCTCGACCACCAGCATGGCGACCCTGGGCGAGGACGTGCTGAACGGCCATACGGACGGAGTGTTCGGCTTCGTCCACACCATCATCGCCGCCCTGGCGGGCCGCGGTATCGACGGCCGGGCGGGCCTGCGCTTCCTAGAGTACCGCGACCTGGTCCCGGACCTCTACGGCAACGCCCTGATGCTGACGCCCACCTTCCTCCAGGCCCACCCCGAGGCCGCCCGCGCCCTGGTGGCGGCGGTCAATCGCGGGATCATCGAGACCCTGGCCGATCCCCAGGCCGCGCTCGAGGCCACGCGCAAGATGGCGCCCAAGTTCGCCGACCACGTCGACGGCCCGCGCCTGATGGGCACGCTGGAGGTCGAGATGGCCCATCCCGAGGGCGCCCGGATCAGCATCGGCGACGTGGACGACGGCCGTCTGCAACGCTCGATCCGGATGATGGTCGATTCCTGCCGCCTGCCGCGCACGCCCCGACCGGAAGACGTCTTCACCCGCGCCTATCTGCCTCCCCTGGCCGAACGCGCCCGTCCCCTGACGCGAGCCGGAGTCTCCGCATGAAGTCCGTCCTGACGGCGGCCGTCCTTGCTAGCCTGATGCTGCTGGCCGGTTGCGGTCGCTCTGATGAAGCGCCCCAGTCGGCCGAAGCTCCCGCTGCGGCCGCGCCGCAGAAGGTGCGCTTCCTGATGAACTCCGGCTATTCGGGCGCCAATGTCTGGTTCCTGGTGGCCCAGCAGCGCGGCTATTTCCGCGACGAGGGCCTGGAGGTCGAGTTCACGCCGGGTCGCGGCGCCTTCACCGCCGCCGGACGCATGATCGACGAGGGTTTCGACGCCGGCTACGGCGACATCCAGGCGACCTATGAACAGGCCGCCAAGCGGCCGGGCCAGGCGCCGATCGGCGTCTACATGGTGATGGACGCCTCGCCCTCCGTCATCATCCTGCCCGCAGCCTCGCCCATCCGGACCGCGCGTCAGTTGTCCGGAAAGACCGTCACCGGCCACGGCACGGACGTGGCGTTGAACACCTTCGAACAGTTCGCCTCGAAGACCGGCCTCGACCCGGCCTCGGTTACGATCACGCCGAACGACGGCAATTGGAAAACCCTGATCGGCCTCTTGGACGAGGGCCGGTCCGACGCCCTGTTCGGCTATCTGTCGACCAGCAGCGCGGCCATCCGCACGGCGGGCGGCAAGGTCGAGGACCGACTGCGCTTCCTCAAGTTCCGCGACGCGGTCCCTGAACTCTACGGCAGCGCCCTGATGGTCTCGCCCCAACTGCTTCGCGAACGTCCTGAGGTCGCGCGCGGCCTGGTCCGCGCCATCAACCGCGCCGTCACCGACACCCTGTGCAAGCCGGAAGCCGCGATCGACATCCTGACGGCCCATGATCCGGAGCAGAAGGCGGACGTCGAACTGGACCGCCTGATGGACACCATCGACGACATGGGCGGTCGCGGACAGATCGCCCGAAACGGCGTCGGCGACATCGACCCCGCGCGCATGCAGTCCGGCCTGCAGTTGACCGTCACGACGCGCCATCTGCCGCGACGCCCTGAAGTGGCCGAGGTCTTCAACCGCGACCTGCTACCCGCCCGGGCGCAGCGCCTGCCCTGCGCCAACCCGCCCGCCTGATCCGGCATAAAAAAGGCCCCGCCGTTGAACGGTGGGGCCTATGCATATGGAGCGGGTATCAATCGCGCAGGCGGCTCACCCGATTGCCGACGCCGCTCACGCTCTGGCGCGGCGGGCTGGAGGAACGCCAGCGCACCACCTGCTCCGAGCCATCCACCGTCAAGGGCGCATTGGGGGCCAGATTGATCGTCACCTGATTGTCCGTGCCGCTCAGCGTCAGGCCGGCGCAGGTTCCCGTAAAGGTCAGGACATGACCCGAACCCGCGACATCGACCGCCCGGCCTTCACAGGGGATGGTCCGCTGATGACCGACCCCGGAGACCTCTATCAGACTAGAGGACATGTCGATGGAACCGACCTGGGCCGGCGCGACAGCCGAGAGCAGGATAAGGGAAAAGGGCAGCATCAAGCCTCCGATATGGTGTCTGAGTTGACGCCGTTCGAACGCTTTCGTCGCCCGGTTCGATCCCCTGCGGCGCCCCTCTCGCGCCGCTCGATGCGGTTTCCGGACATTGTTCGGAAAACGACGCCGCGCTCCGCCACACCTTCCCGGATCGCCATCGAAGCCCAGGTTTACATTCGGCGCGGCTTGCCGCCTCATTCCCACGGGCGCGCCGTTCGCGCGCCTGGCTCTCGAGGGGGAGTCGTTGACGATCATCCGGGGGGAATTCCGATGAAGAGACTGCTCGCCGCCGCCGCCGTATCGGCGCTTGTCCTGGCCGGACCGGCCGTGGCCCAAAACGCGCCCCAGGCTGGAGGTCAGGACGCCGCCCGCCCCGACGCCGCCGCGTCGCGCGATCCCGCCATCCCGCCCCCCGTGGTTTCCGTGACCCGCCACACCGGCGTCTTCGGCGGAGAACGGATCGCCTATCGCGCCGTCGCCGGCGAAACCTATCTGAAGGACAAGGACGGCAAGCCCCTCGCGGCCATGGTCTCCTACAGCTACATCAAGGAAGGTCCGGTCGACCCCAACCGGCCCGTCACCTTCCTGTGGAACGGCGGCCCCGGCTCCGGTTCCCTGTGGCTGCACATGGGCGCCTTCGGACCCAAGCGCGTGGTCGTGCCCTCGGACGCCAAGGACGACGGCGCCGCGCCCTTCCCCATCATCGACAATGTCGATTCCCTGCTGGACGTCACCGACATCGTCTTCATCGACCCGATCGGCACCGGCTTCAGCCGCGCCCTGGGCAAGACGGACCCGGCCGACTACTGGGGCGTGACCAAGGACGCCAAGTCGATCGCCGAGTTCATCCGTCTGTGGCTGAACGACAACGGCCGCTGGAACGCGCCCAAGTTCATCGGCGGCGAAAGCTACGGCACCACCCGCTCGGCCGCCGTGATCAACGAGCTGGAAGGCAGCTACACGGACGTCTCGATCAACGGCATCCTGCTGATCTCGTCGATCCTGGACTTCAGCCTGGCCTCGGACAGCCAGGGCAATGAGCTGGGCTTCGTCACCAACCTGCCCTCCATGGCCGCCACCGCCTGGTATCACGACAAGGTCGCCAACAAGCCCGCCACGGTCGAGGAATTCGTGGCTGAGGCCCGCGCCTGGGCCATCGGCCCCTACGCCTCGGCCCTACTGAAGGGCAACGCCCTGACCGCCCAGGAACGGGCGACCATCCTGCCTCAGCTGTCGCGTTACACCGGCGTGTCCGAGACCTATCTCAGCAACGCCAACCTGCGCCTGTCGCCCAGCCGTTTCTACAAGGAGCTGCTGCGTGACCGGGGCCTGACCATCGGCCGCCTGGACACCCGCTACACCGGCGTCGACTATGACAACGCTGGCGACCGTCCGGACAACGACCCCAGCTTCTACGGCATCGACGGCGCCTATACCGCCGCCATGAACGCCTGGTCGCGCGAGGGCCTGAAGTACTCGCCCAGCGTCGTCTATTCCTCGATCGGCGGCACCCGCAACTGGGACTGGACCATTCCCACCGGCCCTCGCGGCGGCTCGGAATACCTGAACGTCGCCCCCTATATCGGCCGCGCCCTGCGTGAGAACAGCGGCCTGCGCGTCTGGGTGGGCCAGGGCTACTACGACTTCGCCACCCCCTTCTTCGGGGCGGAGTATTCGCTCAACCGTCCCGGCTTCCCCACCGACGGCCGCATCGAGTGGCACTACTATCACGCCGGCCACATGATGTACGTCCGCGACGCCGACCTGCGGAAGCTGTCCAACGACCTGCGGACCTTCATCCGCGCTCGCTGACCTTCGCAGCGCCATCCGCTTCTCGGCGGAGCGGATGGCGCTGTCGACTAGGTCCCTAGCGATAAAGACGTCGACGACAAGATGTCAGCTCCTCTGGGGCGGAGATTCGGGCCAAACCACATCCGTCGGCGTATCGAAGGTCTCCGTGATGTCGCGGAGCGCTCGCCTATAGACGCTCCAGGCGTCACGTTTTTCGATCGGCAACGGCGTATCTGGAACCTGTGTCCAATCGCTGGCCTGCAGCATTCGCCATCGCGTCGCACGAACACCATTGGCGACTTCGTTGTCGCCCCAGGGATTGTCGAGATCGACCACGGAAGCCGTCTCGACCGGCGGTCCTGCCAGACAGGCGCCGCAAGCCCAGGCGACGCCAAGCCGCTCCTCCTCTTCCGGCGTCAGTTCGACGATGGCGTAAGGCTCGCGCAGTTGCCCGCAGCACGCCGTGATCTTCGGCGTAACGCCGGGCTTTCCGATGGATCGGAGGAAGTCTTGCATGGTGCGACGGGTCATCAGTTTTGCGGCCTCACGATCACGGTTGTTGTCGCGCCTGGAGCCAAGGCGCTGCGCGTGCCGCCCGGCGTTCCCGGCGTCGTCCAGGTAATGGAGCCGAGGTAGTGCAGGCTGCTGTTGCTGTTGTTGTTGCCGCCATACCCCTTCATGACGGCCCCGAAGGCCTCGACGCCGGACCCAAGCTGCATGACCTGCATCTCCGTCACGGTCTTGTAGTAGGTCCGCCAAGCGCTGCTGCTACCGTCCCCGTAGCCGTAGGCGTAGGAGCTGATCGTGCCGACCTCGCTCCAGACGCCGGCCTTTCTCGCCCAGATGCCGACCGTGATTTGCCCCTCCCATGAGCCGGGCTCCATGTTGATGTCCCAATACTGGCCCGTGTGCGTCACCTGCACGCGGATGCCGTATTGTCCGTCAGCAGGTTCAGGGTTGGCCCCGCGCTCCACCTGATACCGAGGTCCGGAAGGCTGCACGGTCCCATTACCCGGCAGACTGACCCCGCCCGGAGCGCCCGGGACATTGATCTTCGCCGACAGTGTCGCCCCAACGGCCGTCAGATTGGCCAGCGTGAGGTTGTAGGTCTCCCCGCTGTTGAGGGGCAGCAGGTTGTCCCGCACGAACTCATAAGACGGCAGGGCGCCCAGGTCCGCGCCGAAGCTGATCGCCCCGCCATCGGCAGCAGGGAACGACTTGGATTGCAGCGCCACCGCCCAGCCCGTGCCGGAGCCCAACTTGATGAAGGCCCCCGCCCGCAGGCCGCCGGTGAAGATGGCGTTGCCGTTCTCGACCAACATCGCCAACCGCCAATCGTCGCCCGATGACGACGGGTTGTAGAGCGAGATGGTCTTGGCCCCGAAGGCGACGTCGGACGTCGTGACGCCGTTGTCGTCCTCGGCGAGCATGCGGCTGAAGACCTGCGCGCCCGCACCCGCGTTCAGCACCTTCTGCGACCAGACCTTGGTGCGCCCCGTCGCCGTCGCCGTCGCGCCCTCGGTCGCAACCTGGCGCGCCTCCAGCGTCGCAGCGGTCCAGGGCGAAGGCGCGGTTGCGTTCGGCGCACACTCCTCAAACATTGGCCGGGTGACGAACATGTAGCTGTCGTTCGACCCGGCCAAGGTGGAGTTGTGGCGGAAAACGATGACCGCGCGGGCAGCGCCCGGCGGAGCCTTGGCGCGCATGAAAATACGCTTCCAGTCTCCGATGACCTGGCCGCCCTGCTTTTCGTTATTATTCTGATAGTTATCTGGCCAAAGGTCCTGCCCCTGCAGGCCGACATTGTTGCGGTCGTACCATTCGAGATGAACTTGAACGGCGCAACGGTGAGCGCCGGTCAGGGCTGATCCCATGTAGGTCTTGCCCGGTTCGATGTTGTCGATCCAGCAATGCCATTGCCACAAGCGGCCCGCCGTATTGGGCTTATGGTCTTCCGAATACAGGCCCGTCTCGCCAGGCAGCCTCCAACCCGGATGCGCTACGTCATTGACCGTGCCCCAGACGTAATCGCCGGGCGTCGGGGTCCACACGCCCCAGGGATGTTTCGTGTCGCTGCTTGTCCACCACGCCTCCGGAAACGCCGTCCGCGTCAGCAGATTGCCGCCGCCCACCATCGCCTCGACCGTCGTCGTCCGCAGCGCCAAGGCCTGATCCGCCGTCGCGCGGGTCTGCTCCTCCGCCGTCACTCGGGCGGCCGTGTCGCGGGCCGAAGCGGTGTCGTTCCACGCGACTGGCGTCCAACCGACGTTGACCATGACGCGGCTGAAAAAGGCGTTGAAGGCGGGGACCGTGTTCGTTCCGGCCTTCCGGCAAATGACTTTCATAGTGACGGCATCGACAGGCGTCCCGAAACTGAAGGACTTCCGCTTATCCCAGCTGACGCCGACGAAGTTCGTTTGATACTGGCCGTCCGCTATCATCGTCCCGTCGGCGCGGAAGAACGTCATATACATGATGACCGCGTCAGGCTGGGCGCCGCCATCCCCTTCCCACGAAACGGAGTAGGCGGTGTTGCTGTAGACCGTTATGCGGTCCGACACCCAATAGCTGTAGTCGCCGCCGCCGAGCGCTCCGAAGATCGGCCCATAGGCGGCATCGTAGAAGTTGGCCCATACCCCGAACGCTTCATGATACCGCATGCCCTGAGCGGCGTCGCTGTTCCGCATCAGGTTCGGATGGTTGCGCGACAGGCTTTCCAGGGTGGTGGCGCGCTGAGCCAACGCCCCGATCTGGCCCGCCGTGACAGCGGCCTCCTCGGTGATCCGGGCGTTGACGGTCGGAAATGACCCGCGCGCCTGGCCTGTTTCGACTTCGGCAGCAGACGCGGGGCGCAACACCACTTCGCCGAAGCGGATGGACTTCGCAGGCATGCCAGCGCCGAACCCCGTCCAATTCGCCATCGTGTAGAGGATGGCGTGACGGGGCTCGCCCGCAGCAACCTGGATCAGCTTCGACCAGCGATAGGTTCGCCCGACGACGCCATCAATAGGCGGGACGCCCGAAGTATCGGGATCATGGCTGAAGCGCAGTGTAAAGCTGTCGTCGCCGAAGGTCTGGACGAACAGACCCGCGCCCCGCAATGATCCGGCTTTCAGCTCAGCCGATGCTTCGAGAACCCACCATCCCGGCGACAGCGTCGCCATCTGCGGCGAGACGGCCGCATGCTGCTGAACACCCCTGTTCTGATTTTCGGGTACGTTGTTGAAGGCCAGCGAATGCGGCCCGTCCATCGGCCCTTCCCGGGCGGTGAGCCACCCGCTATCCCAGTCCGCGAAGCCAGGGGGGATTGCCCCGCTTTCCCACGTCTGCCCGAACCGCGAGTTGGCGTTGACCGCGCCGACCGCCAGAGCGGACACCGCCAGTTCCGTCGCCTTGGTCGCCTTGGCGCTGACGGCTCCGATCGTCGCCTCTTGAGCATCCACATCGACCAGAAGATCCTCGATCTTCCGCACGACCTCCGTCGCGGGCAGACCGCCCACATTGGCGGTGTTGTCCGACACCAGCGGCGGCGCGGTATAGGGGCCGTAGATCTGGCGATCGGAATAGTTCTGGTTCCGCTGATACTGGACCGCGACATAATAGGTCGCGCCCGGCTGCAGCCCGTCGATCGGGAAGTTCGTCACCGTCGGCGGTCCCTGATAGACCTGCGTCCAAGGGCCGGACGTCGCTGGACCGTGCTCCACCAGGATGGCCGTCGCCGTCTCATTGCTGACGACGCCGCTTAGGTCGAAGCCCGGCAGTTGCCCGCCCCCCGTCGCGGGCGGGCGGACGGTGACCGTCCAATCCTCCGGCAGGGGCGCGCTGACGACAGGGTCGTAGGGTTGAAGCCCCGGCGCCGGCGGCGGCGCATCCGCCTGACCGAAGGCGAACGGATACTTGCCGTCGCTTTCCGACGCAAAGGTGATGTTGATGACGTCGTTCTCAAGGTCGGCGTCGACGTTGAGCACGACGCATTTCCGACCGTTCAGCACCGCCTCCGGCGCCTCCCAGGTGAAACAGTCGCCCACGTCCAGGTCGAGATAGTGCCGCAGAGTGGCCGTGCCGCGGATGCCTTCCCGCGTATGGGCGATCTCCAGCGCCGCCAACTCGCGCGCCTGCTTGGAGCCAGGCACATAGTTGTACTGCATGCCCTTGGAGCGAGTGACGGCCACGCCTTGTCCGTCTTCCTCACGCCACTGTCTGGACGTCACCTCCTCCGTGGCGACCATCTGCCAGCCATGAGCCTCCGACCAGTACTCCGGCCGGATGGTGTTGATGCGTTCCAACAGCGAAGTCGTGGTGTCGTACTCGATCGTGCCCGCCGTATCGTCGGTCGTGACCGTCACGACCGAGGTGCGCGGCGCCGCCCGATGCATGCAACTGATGCGGCCCTGGCGTTCAGCATAGATGCCGCCCCCTGCCTGCAGGAAGCTCTCCAGCACGGCGGCCTTGCCTTCGTCGGCGTCCGGCCATGCGGCGCAGACCCAGGCGTTTTCGTCAAAGACGTTCGCCCCTTCGACAAAGGCCGCGAAGTCGATCGATTCCGGTCGCGCGCCGATGCCTCCGACCTTGGTCGTCGTATAGGGCGCGCCATAGGCGCCGGATCCCGGCCCCTCCCATCGCCCAATGACCCAGTTCAGGGCGTGGATATAGGCGTTGGTCGAATAGACCCAGGTGGTCGGGTTCTCCAACCGGCACGCGCCCGAACCGCCGGGATAGGTGCTGTCGCGGCGAGGATCATAGCAGTAGAGCCCCTCGATCACATGGATGCCGGTCGGCACCTTGCCCTTGTAGGCCGAACGCTTCGAGTTCTCGGACAGGGTGTACATATAGGCGGCCTTGCCGCTCAGCCTGTAGCCGGCGCCCCACATGGGCATCGTCGCGCCGTGCTTCAGCTCCGATGGAGAAGTCAGCGCCCCGGCTTCGGGCTGAAGACCGCGTTGCCGACGCACCCACATCTCGTTGGCGTACTGGCTGGTGACGGCCTTACCGTTCCCGTCGAAAGCGACATAGGCGTCATCCGCCTTGAAGCCGACCCAGGACTTGATCGGACCAGAGGCCGACATGACGCCGACGAAACCGACAAACATCTTGTCGGGACCATAGGTGATGTTGTGGATGATGTTGCCGGCTCCGCCCACGCGCCCAAAGGCGAAGCGGTTGGGCGCGTTGGGATCAGCTGTCCACTCGATCGCTGTGCTGGACGATTTCACCTGCGGTTGCACCGCCTGTAACGCGCCGCCGATAAGCGCCGCGGCTCCCGCAATATTGACTGCGTTGAAGGCCGCCACCGCCAGAGGGCCCGCAGCCACGACTGCGCTCGTCACCGTCGTGATCGCAGCCGCGACGCCGAAAATAATTTGAGGCATTTCTCGACCTTCTAATTCGTGTCGATGGGGACGTTCTCCGACGTCCCGGATTCCTGGCGACCGTCGTCGACGATGCGCCAGGCGGCGATGTAGGCGTCAGGGTCGTCCACGCGGCAGACGGCGCCGACGCCGTCTAAGAAGCCGATGACCCTCCCGTTGTCGAAGGCGACCGTCAGAGCGCAGCCGAAGGCGTTGTCCGTCTCCGTCTTCAGCGCGATCAGGTCGCCCGGACGCGTCATGGCCGGCGCGATCCGCTGGAACCCGGCTGCGTCCACCGCGTCGAGCAGGGAGGCGAACCCCAGCTTGCGCATCATCCGCAATCCGCCCGCCTCCGATGAATACCGCAGCCCCTTCGTCAGGCTGACCTTCCGCCCCATCTTGTGGGCGGCATGGCCGGCCAGACGCAGGCAATCGCGGTTCGCCGACGGATCATAGGTCTTGCCGACGAAGCGATCGCGGCAGGCCGCCACGGCGTCGGCGCGCCGTTCGCCAATGGTCCTGGTCACGTGCGCCACTCCATGGATCGCGCGGCTTCCACCGCATTGGAAACATTCAGGTAGCCGTTCTCGCCGGGCCAGGTGCGGATGTGGGCGGCATGGTTCTGCCGGTAGTCCGCATTGGCCTCCTTCTGCAGGGCTCCGTCGGTGATCAACCGCATGCTCATGCTCAGCGACTGACCCGCGTTGACGGCAGGCTGGTCGACCTGACCGACGAACTCCAGCTTGGGCGCGCCGATCAGCAGACCCGTCTCCCGGCCTATCGCCCCGGTCCAGATCGACACAGGCGATCCCTGGATCAGGGGCGAAGCCAGCTTCGCCGCCGCCGCGTCGTCCTTGGGAAACAGATCCAGGCTCGGCCGGCTGGTCTGGTCGCCGGCGCCGTTGGAGACGCCGCCGACCGTCGACAACAATCCATAGGTCGGATGTTCGCCGTAATAGATCTCCGGGCCGCGGCCGGAATCGAAGACCGCCACGCCGCCGTCGGTCCAGCAGATGGCGCCGTCAGGCGCCGCGATGCGGACCAGGACGCAACGGATGGATACGCCCTTTCGGCGTTCCGCGATAAGCGCTGCATCCATCAGCCGCGCTCCTCGATGGAGAAGGACAGCCAGACATGGCCGTCCTCCGCGACGGTGAAGGCGTCCTCCTCGACCTGGGGAAGACCCTCGATCTTGGGATCAGCCATCTCGACGACGTCGCCGTCGAAATGGGCCGTCCGGATCATCACCTCCAACGGGACGGAGACGATCCCCGCCGCATCCGCCGTCGCATCGGCATCCGCTGCATACAGCCACCGACGATCCGCCGTGACGATGCTGAAGAACTGGCCCTGACGGATCTTGTAGCCCGGCGTCAGGCCCTTGAGCCCGAGCAGGCTGCCGAGTTGCGGCCCGCCGTTCACTTGAGGCGCGCCCGGCGCTCCGACATCGAACCCCGGCTGCGGCATCCGCATCAGCAGGGTGTCCGCCGCCGTCATCAGCTTGCGCCAGGGCCCGACCTCTTCCGGCGCCATGGGCGGCAGGTTGAAGTCCACGACATAGTGGTCGCCCTTCCTCAGGTTGCGCTGACGATTGCCGCCGATCATCGACGTCACGTCGTTCCTCAGCCGCATCACCGCATAGGTGAAGGGCGAGCGCGGTTCAGGGCTTGAAGGCAGTGATCTGACCATCAGACAGACACCTTTCGATTGCCGGCTTGCCGGTCGTTCATGGTCTGGAAGACGTCGCGCTTGGCGCCCGCTGCTGCGGCGGCGGCCATGGGCGCCGCGACATTCGCGGCCTCCCGTTGCGCAGCCCCCACGACATAGGCGTTGAGCCCCTCGCGGTCGGCCGAGACCCGCACGTCGATCTTGGACGCCACGGCGCCGGCCGCCTGATCGCGCGACTGGGCGTCGCGAGCGTCATAGGCGCGCACGGCGGCGGTGCTGGCCTCGGCGTTGCCTCCATTGTCGTTGGCGGGCGCGCCTGCGCCGCCTCCGCCTGCGCCTGCGCCGGCCCCGGCTCCCCCGCCGCCGCTCTTGCCGCCCTTCAGCCCGATGCCCGCCAGCAAAGCGACCATGGCCGCCACCAGAGGGAAGCCGAACGGCCCCAGGAACTCGAACATCTTGGCGGCGCCGGCGGCCATGGACGCCGCGCCCTTCGTCCCGCTCTGCGCGACCGAAGCTCCGGTTTCCATCCAGCCTTGCGCCATGGCTTGAAGGGACTGGGCCATCTGGAAGGCGCGATAGGCCTGTTCAATAGCCAGCAACGCCTGATAGCCGTCGGACCCCTCCTTGAAGAAGCCCCGGGCCGCGGCCGCCATGTCTCCGTAGCTTTGGATCTGAAGCTCGGCGCGACTCTTGTTCGCCTGCTCCTCCGTGATCTGATTTTCACTCTCTTGCAGATTGATGTCGGCCATCTGTGACCGATAGCGAGTCATCTGCGTCAGCAGATCGCCCATCGCCTTGCCGTTCTTGCCAAAGACCGATGACATGCTTCTTGCCGCCGCTTGTGCATGCCTGTCGATTTCTTTCCACTCATTCGAAATGCGTTGGAGCGGCTTCAACGCATGGGGCAGTTGCGTCGTAAGCGGCCTCAACACAGCATCCTGCCTCGGCTCCAGAACCTCGACAGGTCCGTTCGCCGTTGCTGCTGCGCCCGCTTGCACCCTCGCTGTCACCTCGGTGGTTGATGCAAGCGCCCTCCCTTCGGCATCAGGGATTGAGGAGCCGTCTCGCATAATCCCCGGAACGTTCTGACCGTCACGTCCAGGAATCCGGCCGCGAACACCGACAACTCCCTTCTCAATACGTTCTTCGCCTGCCGATCGGATATTATCCAAAAACCTCTTCAGAATACCTTCAACTAAATTTGCGGCATCCTGCATTCCTCGCGACCAGCTATTCGCGATAACATTTGGAAAATCACGAACCGATCCAGCAAATGGATTATGAATAGGATCAATATTTGATGGCTCAATTTCATTTACAACAAAGGCCCTTAAAGCCGGAACCTTCGATGCGATCCCTCCAACAAATCTGATAATTGCATTTATTTCATCGACGTATTTATTGATAAAGTTTTGCAAGAATTTAATAGAAACATTCGCGGCAGTGATTAATGCATCGCCTATCACTCCCGGAAGAGCCATCCAGACGTCTTTAATTACATAGAAGGCACCAAGAAATGATCCGACAACAAATTTAACATTTCTCGACATAGATTCAGCGACAAAAGTAAGGAAACCACCCCAAACACCAGCAAGCCATGCGATCTGCTCGCCAAAGGCGGCGAAGAAGACTTCTTTTATGGTCTCGCCAACCCCTCGGAACACGTCTCCCATGGTGGTGGTCGTAGAGATTCCTTGGTCTTTCAGCCTCTTAAGCTGCTCTTCGCTCAACCCCATACCCGCAGTCAGGTCGCCGATCTCTTTCCCGGCGGCGCGAGTGACAGCGCTAAGGCTGACAAAGCTGGCGACCGCTGCCACGCCAATAGCTCCAAGCATAGGCGCCAAGGGAGCAAACTCAGCTAACGCGACGCGACCAGTAAGAGCCAAGGCTTCACCCGTCGACATACCGGCTTCTTTGGCTTTGCCGATTATCTGAGAAAAAGCATCCACGCCGATCTCCGCACTATTTACGAGAGCATCGACAATTGCTGGGTCCAAGGCCGCCTCAGCGGCGTCCATCTGGACCTGTTGCAGTTCAAGAAGTCGCTTCACGCTTTCATCGATCGACGCCAAAGACTTGGCCATGGCGTCGCCCATGCCGCGCGCGGCGCGCGCCATGCGGTCGATCCCCGCGCTCGCCAGGCGAACCACGGCGGAAAGATCTTTCACGCGCTCCGCAGCCAGCAGCGTCTCTTCGGATGAAATGCGGACGCTCAGCTCAGCTATGTCTGCCATGCAGCCTCCAAGGAAAATGAGGCCCGCGTTCGCGAGCCTGGAAGTTTGAACCGGCTCACGTACGGCCGGTCAGTCATCGGGACATCCTGCGGTCCGGCGTTGCCTCAGCGCCGGACGCAGACGGATTGCGGGCCTCGTCCCCGCGTTTCTTCTTCAGCGCCGCCATGCCGCGCAGCATGCCGGCCACGCCCTTGCCGTCGGAGACGCTGATCTGGCTGGAAGGGTTCGCCTCGCCCAGGACAATCGCCCGGACATGGTCGTCGATCCGGCGGATCAGGCGCACGTCCCATGGCGCCAGGGCGGCAGCGGTCGAACGATTGAAGGCCTCGATCTCGACATAGCTGATGGGGGCGACCACCGGCGCGACCGGCCGCGTCCCCGCCAGTTGCGAATAGCACCACCAGACATGGCCCAGCGCCGCCGGGAACGGCGGCAGGCGACGACGTCCCGCCTGCACCGCCCCTGCATAGGCGATCAGCTCTTGCGCGAGGCCTTCGTGAAATTTGCGCGGTCGCCGACAAAGACGCGCACCTGATCCCGGATCCAGGGGAAACGGCGGTACAGGGCCTTGGCGGCCTCGACCGAGAACTTCAGCGCCTCTCCGTCCACCACCACGCCCGACCAGCCGGTGGTGGCGGCGGCGAACTTGTTGATCTCATTGGTGCGGCTCATCTCGACCGTGACGGTCTGACCCGAACCCGAGGCGCCGCGCAGATACTGGTTGGCGTTGTGGTTGTTGACCTTGGTGACCACTTCCGAATCCTCGCCCAGCAGGGTCAGGGTCACGGGCGAGCCGTCGTCCTGCAGGACCGGATTGCCGGCCGGATCCCGCAACTCCAGGATCGCTCCCAGATTGGCCAATTCCGATGTGTCGAGCGCAGATAGGTCCATTGATGTCGTCCAGGGGAAAGGGGACGGCAGGCCGGGCCTGCCGTCGAGTTTTCAAATGTGATCGGGCTTGGGTCGTCGGGCCGGCTTAAGGCGTGCCGTCGTCCGCAGCCTGCTCGTCGATGTCGGTGTCGATCGCCAGGTTGAAGGTGCGCTTGTTGACGGCGTTGGAGGCGCCGACGTTCAGCTTCTTCGACATGACCAGGGCGCCGAAATAGAAGACGCTGTCCGTGCCCGCTTCGGTCGGCGCATCGGCCGCCACGATCTTGAAGGCGTAGCGATGCTTGGAGCCTTCGGCGGCGATGGCCGCTTCCTGACCCGGGTCGCCCGGCAGGTTGGCGCAGACGATGGCCACATCGCCGGCGTCGCGCGCGCCCTTGCGCTTGCGAACGCGCGAGGACGACAGGGAGGTAAAGGTGATGGCCGTCGCCGCATCGCCGAACTCGCCGATGCTTTCGACCTCCGAGATTTCCTTCCAGCCGGTCAGGCTCGCATAGGTGGAGGTGTCGTCGGACGTGGCGATCGGGCCGATATAGACCTTGGTGCCCAGTCCGTCAGAGAGAGCAGTCATGAGAGACACTTTCAGATAATATTAGCCGGAGCCCATCTCGGCGGCAGGGCGCACAGCAGGTCGTCGCACGACGTCCCGCTGATCCTGGCCGGCGCGAAAGACGCGCCTTGCGCCGCCTCTCGAACCGGAATTTCGAACTTGATGCAGACTGCAGAACGCGCGGCTAGCGGCGGCCCGAAACCGTCCCGTAAGCGACGCTCGAACAGTCCAACGCCATACGCAGCCCCTTGAGCATGCGCCTCAGCGTCGGCGGGTCGCTCGAAAGAGCGCGAAGGCTTCGCCCCTTCCCCGCCACCTCGCGCAACATCCAGACAGCGACGCCCACGCGATCGATCGGCCGCCATCCCAATGCGCCCTGAAAGGTCGGATCGCGCCTCTGGATCACGCCTTCCAGATCACGGATGAACAGACCCCGGCGGCGTCCACGCTCGGTCCAGCCGACATCGCAGCGCACCGCCTTGCGACGCCGTCCGTCCAGCGGCGGCGGCGTCAGGCTCCGCTCGGGATCAAGCCTTTCATAGTCGCGCCTGTAGAGCAGCCCCGCGGCGCTCTGCACGCTGCGGATCAGGCCTGCGGATCGCAGGATCTCCAGCCCGTCGCGCGCCTGCCCCGCGACAGTCCCCGTCGCGATGAAGTCGGTCGCTCCCTTTTCCACGACACGGCTCACCAGCCCAGGACCCGCACGGCGCGCATTGTCGCCTCCATGCTCCTGAGCGCCTCCGCCGGGCTGCAGGCCTTTCTCGCCGCCCGTTCGCGATGCTGCGGGCAATAGGAAGCGGTCGTCCGGGTCGCCGTCCGATCGACAGGCCGCCCGCAACACACCATGGCGCCGTCCGCTTCTCCATCGACCGGCCAGGCGCACTGATAGCGCCCACGCGCCGACAACGGAGTCGCAGCAGCGCCGGCGGGGTCCATCCGCATCTCATTGTCGCCGACCCGCCGCTCCGCCTTCGCTTCGAAAGCCTTGGACCGCGCCGATCGAACATTGCCGCCCGTCGCGAACGCCAAGGCGGCGCCCTCGCAAGGATCGGAGAACACCCTCAATGAATGTTCGCTATTTGTTCTCAAATTGACTAAAATCATTGAACTGTTTCAGAGCGGACTGACGTCGCGACGGATGGCGAAAAGGGGGTTCGCGGGAGGCGCAGCTCGGCAAGGCCGAGGGCGACGAACCTCCCGCAGAAATCAACGACGCCTTCTTCGCGGCTGGCGAAAGCGAAGAGCGCATCCCTGATCTCATGACGCCATTATCGGTAATCTTACCGTCATTGTCAACGGTAAAATTACCCCATACCCTGAAATCGGGGGTTAGGCCTATGAGCAGACCATGTTGGAAGATGTCGTCCGTCGCGTCGAAGAACGCCTCCAGGCCGTCGGCCTGACGGCCGCCGCCGCCTCCAAGGCTGCGGGACTGAGCGCCGACGCCGTCCGCAACCTGCAACGCGCCGCTCGGACCGGCGGCAGGCAGGGCGTCTCCACCCGGACCATCAACGCCCTGGCGCCGGTTCTCCAGACCAATGTCGACTACCTGCTAAACGGAGACGACCCCGAGCCCATGACCGATTCTGTCGCCGTGGTCGGATATGTATCGGCCGGCGCCGCGATTGTTCAGTACGGCGCGGGACAGGGACCGTTCGAAACCGTGGCCGCACCACACTGGAAAACGCCGAGCACCGTCGCCGTCGCCGTCCGCGGCGTCTCCCTGGGCCCGGCCTTCGACGAAGCCGTCATCTTCTATGACGAGGTGCGATCCCCGGTGACGCCGGACCTGATCGGCCGCCTCTGCGTCGTCGGCCTCTCTGACGACCGCATCCTGGTCAAGGTTCTCCGTCAGGGCGAGAACGGCCGCTATCATCTCCTGTCGAACACGGCTGAGGAACCGCTCTGGAACCAGGACGTGGAATGGGCGGCGCGCGTCAAGGAGATCCGCCCCCGCTGAAGTCTCGCGCGCCGTCGGACTCGGTTAATCTACCGCCACCAGGCCGCGCGCCACGGCTGAACGCCGTTTCCATAGCCTTCCGGCCCGGCGAATGCTAAGCGCGCGGACCATGACGACGCCTCCTATTGAACGCATCCGCAACTTCTCGGTGGTCGCCCACATCGACCACGGGAAATCGACCCTGTCCGACCGCCTGATCCAGTTCACGGGCGGCCTGTCCGCGCGGGAAATGTCGGAACAGGTTCTCGACAACATGGACATCGAGAAGGAGCGCGGCATCACCATCAAGGCGCAGACCGTGCGCCTGAACTACAAGGCCAAGGACGGCCTGGACTATGTCCTGAACCTGATGGACACGCCCGGCCACGTGGACTTCGCCTATGAGGTGTCCCGCTCCCTGGCCGCTTGCGAGGGCTCGCTGCTGGTGGTGGACGCCTCTCAGGGCGTCGAGGCCCAGACCCTGGCCAACGTCTATCAGGCGATCGACAACAACCACGAGATCGTCCCGGTCCTGAACAAGATCGACCTGCCGGCCGCCGAGCCGGAGCGGGTCAAGGCCCAGATCGAGGACGTCATCGGCCTGGACGCCTCGGACGCCATCGAATGCTCGGCCAAGTCGGGCATCGGCATCGAGGACGTGCTTGAAGGCATCGTGACCCGTCTGCCTGCCCCAAAGGGCGACGTGACCGCCCCCCTCAAGGCCATGCTGGTCGACGCCTGGTACGACCCCTATCTGGGCGTGGTCCTGCTGGTGCGCGTCTTCGACGGCGTGCTGAAGACCGGCATGCGGGTCAAGATGATGCAGTCGGGCTCGACCCACCTGGTCGACCGCGTCGGCGTCTTCCTGCCCAAGAACACCCCGGTCGATCAGCTCGGCCCGGGCGAGGTCGGCTTCATCACCGCCCAGATCAAGGAAGTGGCCCACGCCGCCGTCGGCGACACCATCACCGACGAGAAGAAGCCGACCGCCGAACCTCTGAAGGGCTTCAAGGAGGTCCAGTCGGTGGTCTTCTGCGGCCTCTTCCCGGTCGACGCCGCCGACTTCGAGGACCTGCGCGCCGCCATCGGCAAGCTGCGCCTGAACGACGCCAGCTTCACCTTCGAAATGGAATCCAGCCCGGCCCTGGGCTTCGGCTTCCGCTGCGGCTTCCTGGGCCTGCTGCACCTGGAGATCATCCAGGAGCGCCTGAGCCGCGAGTTCAACCTGGACCTGATCGCGACGGCCCCCTCGGTCGTCTACAAGATCCAGAAGCGGGACGGGGCCGAGATCGACCTGCACAACCCGGCCGACCTGCCCGACGTCATGCAGATCGAGAGCATCGCCGAGCCCTGGATCAAGGCCACCATCATGACGCCGGACGAGTACCTGGGCGGGGTGATCAAGCTGTGCCAGGACCGCCGCGGCAATCAGCTGGAACTGTCCTACGTCGGCAGCCGCGCCCTGGTGGTCTATGAGCTGCCGCTGAACGAGGTGGTGTTCGACTTCTACGACCGGCTGAAGTCCATCTCGAAGGGCTACGCCTCCTTCGACTACGAGATCACCGACTACAAGACCGGCGATCTGGTGAAGATGTCGATCCTGGTCAACGCTGAGCCGGTGGACGCCCTGTCGATGCTGGTCCACCGCAGCCGCGCCGAGACGCGCGGACGCGGCATGGTCGAGAAGATGAAGGAGTTGATCCCGCCCCACATGTTCCAGATCCCGATCCAGGCGGCCATCGGCGGCAAGATCATCGCCCGCGAGACGGTTCGCGCCCTGCGCAAGGACGTGACCTCCAAGTGCTACGGCGGCGACGCCACCCGCAAGAAGAAGCTTCTGGAGAAACAGAAGGAAGGCAAGAAGCGGATGCGCCAGTTCGGCAAGGTCGAGATCCCGCAGGAAGCCTTCATCGCCGCCCTGAAGATGGACGACGATTGAGAGCGGATGTCCGCAACTCGACCTGGACGCCCTCTCGTTCAGCCTCAGGAGCCAGCTCGATGACGTCCCGTCTTGTCGCCGGCGCGCTGGCCCTGGCCCTGATGATGGGTGCGGCCGGCGCCGGAAACGCTCAGACCAACGGTGACGAGGAAGCCGCTCGCTCCGCGCTGAAGGCCTGGGCGGCGACCAATCCTGAATACGCCCGAGCCCAGTATGATCTGGTCAAGGCCCACGCCGGCCTGGCCGTCCGCATCGAGCGACTGGCCACCATCGGGGTGCTGTGCCGTCTTCTGACCGAAGAGGATACGCGGCTGATCATCGCCAACGCCCGGCAGGACATGGAGTTCGGGCGATCCGTCCTGTCCGACGAGCAGGAGGCCGATTTCGCCGTCTTCTATGACGGCCTGCGCTACGGCGCCCTGACCGCCGCCGCGCCCGCCCCGCCGACCCCCGCCGAGTGCGAAGCCTTCGCCAGGCCGGGCGGAACCCTGATCAAGCTGCTGACCTGGACCGGTCGCCCTCAGTTCATCAGCCCTGGCGTCCTGGCGAGCCCAAGAACCATCCCCTGACGGCGTTAACGGCTTGTCGCCCCCGTGCTGTCGCCAGGACGGCGACGCAGTAAAACTCTCTATCTTCAAGGAAACGGCGCCTAGACAGGGCGCGCCGCGCATTCCTGTTCGCGACCATCGGCGCCTCGCCCCCGGAACAACATCGCGCTCGTCGCCGCCAGAATCCAGCACCCGATCCCGCCGTAGAGCATCACCAGACCGAAGCCCTGGCTGAGCGCCGCGTGGGCCAGATCCGTCGGCGCGCCCGACCCCGGGCTGCCTGCGGCGATCCTCTCGGCCATGCGATGCAGATCTCCCGACACGCTGCCCCCGTCGGCCTTCAGTCGAGCCAGGACCCCGTTGAACAGGATCGCCCCCATGATGGCGATGTTGATCGCCAGGGTGATCATCCGCGCGCTCATGTCCATTCCGGACGCCATGCCGGCCCTGTCGCTCGAAACCGCAGCCGTGGCGGCGTTGGTCACGGGCGTGTTCGTCAGCCCCAGGCCGGCGCCCGCCAGCAACAGACCCGGCGCCGTGATCGCCCAGCCGGAGTCCGGCAGGCCAAGGCCGATCCGCATCACGATCAACCCCAGACCAATGATGAAAAGCCCGAGCGGAACGATGAACCCTGGCCCGAAGCGCAGCAGCATCCGCTCCGCCACAGGCGGAAGGATCAGGGTCGGCAAGGTATAGAGCAGCAAAGCTGCGCCGACGCCGACAGGCGACAGACCCAGTCCCGCCTGAAACCAGATGGGCAGATAGATGATGAGCGGCCAGAAGCTCAGATTCATGCCGACCGCTCCCGCCAGGGCGCCGGAAAAGGTTGGAAGGCGAAAGACGCCGAAGTCGAACATCGGATGGGCTGCGCGCCGCTCCACTACGACGAAGGCGATGAAACAGACGACTGAAACCGCCAGGATCGTCAGGGCCAGGGGCGCCTGGAAGCCCAGTCGCGGCCCTTCGGTGATGAAGGCCGTCAATCCCAGAACCGCAACGGACAGGGTCAGCATCCCCGCCGCATCAAGACGGCCGGCTTGCGGGCTCCTCGATTCCTCCACGCCCGCCAGAGCCAACAATAGAACCAGAACCGCCAGGGCGACATGGACCAGGAAAACCCACTCCCAGCCGGCGACCGCCACGATCCCGCTGCCGATGATCGGACCAAAACCCAGGCCTATGCCGAAAACCACGCCCCACCAGCCGAAAGCGACGCTCCGCGCCCTTCCCTCCCGGAACTGGTGGGACAGGATGGCGACCTGGCAGATCAGCATGATCCCGCCCGCCGCCCCCTGCAGAAAACGGGCCCCGATCAGGACGCCGACATCGTTCGTCGCCCCGCATACCAGCGAGGTCGCGCCGAATGCAGCCACGCCGATCAGGAAAAGACGCTTGCGACCGAAGCGATCCGCAAGGGTCCCCGCCGCCATCAGCACGCTCGCTACGGCGATCGTATAGGCGTTCATCACCCACTGAAGCTGGACGAAATCCGCACCGAGTCTTTGCTCAAGCGTGGGCAGGATCACGGGCACGCTGGATATTTCCAGCCCGAACATCAGCGACGACAAGGCGACGGCCGCGAGCGTCAGCCGATCCCGGCCAGGGCGAGTGAGAGGCATTGCAGGGTCTTGCTCTTGAAGCGCCGGGCCATGAAACCGCCCGGTCGCCGCGAAATAGTTCAGCCTTGACCACAACGAAACGAGATTGCTTACTATTTCAGTGATTACAAATTGAGATGAACGGCATGAAATCGCTGGACGTCGACGCCGTTAGGACCTTCGTCGCCATCGCCGACCTGCAAAGCTTCACCCGCGCCGCCGAGGTCCTGGAGACCACCCAAGGCGCTGTCAGCGTGAAACTGAAGCGACTGGAACAGAACCTGGGGCGCCGATTGGTCGAGCGCACGCCGCGGTCGGTACGTCTTTCTGCTCAGGGCGCCCTTTTCCTGGAGCCCGCCCGCGCCTTCCTGTCCGCCCACGAACAGGCCCTGTCCGCGCTGTCGGCCGACAAACGCCGGTTCGTCCTTGGCATCGCCGCCCATGTCGCCGGGCCCGAGGTGCCGATTCTGCTGGCCCGCCTGAACGCCCACGACCCCTGCCTGACGATTGAGGTGCGGCTGGAGAATTCGCGCGTCCTCCTCGACGCCTTCGACCGGGGCGAACTGGACGCCGCCATCATTCGCGGCGATGAGGATCGACGCGACGGCGAGGTTCTGGGGCCCGAGCATTTCGGCTGGTACGCCGCCCCCCAGTTCGAACACCACGAAAACACGCCGCTTCGCCTGGCCGCCCTTTCTCCCGCATGCGGCGTTCGCGACATCGCCACCCGCGCTCTCGACGCCGCCGGAATAGCCTGGTCGGAGGTCTTCCTGGGCGGAGGATCGTCCGCCGTGGACGCGGCGGTGTCGGCCGGACTGGCGACATCGGTCTTTCCGCGTCGGCTCGCCCCCGCCGGCACAGTGGACATAGGCGATCGTTTCCGCCTGCCTTCGCTTCCTTCGTCCGAGATCGTCCTTCATTCGACCCTGACCGACCCCAAGTCCAAGGCCGCGCTGCGCACCCTTGTCTGCGCCTTCCGCGAGCATCGCGGTCCGATCCAATGATCGGTCCGATCTTCGCCCTCCAACATGAACAACCGTTCATCTCCCCATGTGTCACATTGCGAGACGGGTGTAGGCGGTTAAGGTCCGTCCCCGACATGATCTGTTGGGGACTGAAATCACCATGCGCCTTGCCGCTTCTTCCGTTGCGCTCACCGCCCTTCTGGCCGTGAGCACGCCCGTCATGGCGACCTCCGCCGCCTCTTCCGCCGCCGCCACGACGCCTCAGGCCGCTCCTCTGCGCGGCGCGCCGGTGTCGGAGTTGGTGTCGCGGGTCGATATTCCCTGGAAACGCTTCCAACTGGACAACGGCCTGACCGTCCTGGTCCATGAGGACCGCAAGGCGCCCGTGGTGGCGGTGTCGGTCTGGTACAACGTCGGGTCGAAGGACGAGCCCAAGGGCTCGACCGGCTTCGCTCACCTGTTCGAGCACCTGATGTTCGGCGGATCGGAGAACTCGCCCTCCAGCCACATCCAGACGATGAACGCGGCGGGCGCCACGGGCCTGAACGGCACCACCTGGTTCGACCGCACCAACTACTTCCAGACGGTGCCGACCCCGGCGCTGGACTACACCCTGTACCTGGAATCCGACCGCATGGGCTATCTGCTGGGGCAGGTCAGCCAGGAGGTGCTGGATCTGCAACGCGGCGTCGTCCAGAACGAGAAGCGCCAGGGCGACAACCAGCCCTACGGCCTGACCTATTACGCCACGCTGGAAGCCCTCTTCCCTGAGGGCCATCCCTATCGCCACTCCACCATCGGCTCCATGGCCGACCTGGACGCCGCCAGCATGGAGACGGTGCGCGACTGGTTCCGCCAGAACTACGGCCCGAACAACGCCGTCCTGGTCCTGTCCGGCGACATCGACGAGGCCAAGGCTCGTGAGCTGAGCCAGAAATACTTCGGCGCCATCGCGCGCGGCCCTGTCCATACGCCGCTCCAGGCGCCCGTGCCGACCCTGGCGGCGCCGGTCGAGCAGGTGCTGCACGACCGCGTAGCCCAGACCCGCATCAGCCGCACCTGGGCCGTGCCCGGCCTGAACGATCCTGACTCCGTGCCGCTGAGCGTCGGCGCCTCGGTGCTGGGCGGCCTGGCCAGCTCGCGCCTGGACAACGTCCTGGTGCGCGACGAGCAGACGGCCTCCAGCGTCTCGGCCGGCAACCAGGTCTTCCACCGCTTGGGCATGTTCAGCTACTCGGCCATGGTCAAGCCCGGCGCTGACGCCGACGCCGTGGCCCGCCGCATGGATGAAATCCTGGCCGACCTGATCGCCAACGGCCCGACCCAGGACGAGATCGACCGCGTGGTGACGCGTTACGCCTCCCAGCGCATCCAGAGCCTGGAAACGGCCAACGGCAAGGCCTCGGTTCTGGCCGAAGGCCAGCTCTATTCGGACGATCCCGACTTCTACAAGAAGGAGCTGGCGGCCTATGCGGCCGTGACCCCCGCCCAGGTTCAGGCTGCGATGAAGAAGTGGCTGAGCCGCCCCGTCTACAGCCAGATCGTGAAGCCGGGCGAGCGCGAGGCCTATGTCGAGGCCGCCGCTGCCCCGTCGGGCGCGACTCCGACGCCGGCCGCGCCGATCCAGCGCGTGGCCCGCGACGCCGCCCCGACGATCGGCCAGGTGTCCAACGTGGACTTCCCGGCGGTGGAACGCGCCGCCCTGTCGAACGGGATCGAGGTGGTCTACGCCCGCTCGACCACCGTGCCGGTAACCCGCGTGGCCCTGGAGTTCGACGCCGGCGTGGCCGCCGACCGCGCCGACCGCCTGGGCGCCCACACCCTGATGCTGAACGTCATGCAGGAAGGCACGACGACGCGCGACTCCAAGGCCCTGGCCGAGGCCCAGGAACGTCTGGGCGCCGGCGTCTCGGTCGGCTCGTCGATGGACCGCACGACCGCCAGCCTGTCCGCCGTGACCACCAACCTGCAGCCGTCGCTGGTCCTGTTGTCGGACGTGGTGCGCAACCCCGCCTTCGCTCCGACCGAGGTCGAGCGCCTGCGCGCCCAGCGTCTCGCCGCCCTGGCCAATGAAAAGACCCAGCCCGGCTCCCTGGCTGGACGCGCTCTTCCGCCGCTGATCTACGGCGAAGGCCACCCCTATGGCCGTTCGTTCAGCGGTACGGGCGACGAGACGGTGATCCGCGGCCTGACGCGCGACGATCTGGTCGCCGAACACGCCCGTTGGATCCGCCCGGACAACGCCAGGCTGTTCGTGGTCTCGGACCTGCCGCTGGCCGAGCTGAAGCCGCAGTTGGAAGCCGCCTTCGGCGACTGGCGCGCGCCGACGACCGCCAAGGGGACCAAGGCCTTCAACGCCGCCCTGCCCCAGACCTCGGCCCGCATCGTCCTGATCGACCGGCCGCAGTCGCCGCAGTCGCTGATCTACGGCGGTCAGGTGCTGCCCGTTTCGGGAACGGACGATATCCTGACCCTGACCACGGCCAACACCGTGCTGGGCGCCGACTTCCTGTCGCGGATCAACGCCGACCTGCGCGAGACCAAGGGTTGGTCCTATGGCGTGCGCGGCAGCGTCAGCACCCTGCAGAACCGCTCGCCCTACATCGTCAACGCCCCGGTCCAGGCCAACCGCACGGGCGAATCCGTCGCCGCCCTGATCGGTCAATACGAGCGTTTCCTGGGCGCCGACGGCGTGACCCAGGCCGAACGCGACCGCACGGTGCTGGGCGACACGCGCGGTCTGTCCGGCAGCTACGAGACCTCGTCCCAGGTGCTGGGCGCCCTGCGCTCCAACGCCCTGTACGGCCGTCCTGACGGCTATCAGGAAGCTCTGGCGGGTCGGATCAACGCCCTGACCGCGCAACAGATGGACGCCGCGGCTCGCGCCGCCATCGACCCCGCCAAGTTCGTCTGGGTGGTGGTCGGCGACGCCTCGGTGGTCAAGCCGCAGTTGGACGCCCTGGGCCTGCCGGTCGAAGTGCGCGCCGCAGAAGCGCCGAAGCCGGCCCAGTAGGCCGCCTCGGACGGTTGGAATGGAAAGGCCGGCGGGGCGACCCGCCGGCCTTTTTCGTCGCCCTATCGCTTGCGGAAACGCGCCGCTTCTGCAGCCAGACCCGCGCCCCAATCAGTCGTCGGATGGTCTGTTTCGGCCACGAAGGGCAAGTCCCCGGCGAGACCTCTGATCGCCAGGGCCAGAGGCAGGGCATAGTGCGGCAGCAGACGCAGAGGCTTCCTGCGCTTGTCCGTCACGTCCCAGCCCAGAGCCTCGAAAGCCTCGGCCAGATCGGCCCCGCTCAGACGGTGGATGTCGTCCCAATCGTCCGGCAGATCGACGGCCTCGGCCGCCTCGCCAGTCAGGCCGAACAGGGCGCCGGTCAGGGCGTCGATCTCGGGGAATTCGTCGCGGGCGTCGGGATCGGCGTAGCGCGGCTTCATCAGCGCCTTCAGTTCCAGATCATCGACGCCGGGCAGGTCGATCAGGCGGCGGAGTGCTTGGGTCATGACCGCCCCTTAGCACGCCCGACGACGGTTGACCGCGCCCGCGTGCGGGTCGAGGCTGGCGGCGCGTTCACAGAAGGCTGCGCCCATGCCGACCGACCTGCCCACCGCCGCCCGCGCGCCGCGCCTGGCCGTCCTGATCGACGGCGAAAACGCCTCGGCCCGGATCGCAGAGGCCCTGTTCACCGAGATCGCGACCCTGGGCGAGGCCTCGGCCCGGCGCATTTACGGCGATGCGGCCAGCCCGGCCCTGCGCGGCTGGATCGAGGTCCTGCCCCGCTGGGCCATCCAGTGGCAGCAGAATTTCCAGAACACCAAGGGCAAGAACTCGGGCGACATCGCCCTGGTGATCGACGCCATGGACCTGTTGCATTCCGGTCGGTTCGACGGATTCTGCCTGGTCTCCTCCGACAGCGACTTCACACGACTGGCGGCGCGCATCCGCGAACAGGGGGTCCCGGTCTACGGCTTCGGCGAACGCAAGACGCCTGAGAGCTTCCGTCAGGCCTGCACCCGCTTCATCTACACAGAGAATCTCCTGGGCTCAGCAGGCGCGACCGTCGGCGACGACGCTCCTCATTCCGTCGCGGCGGAGAAGAAGCCCGCCGAGGCCGCTCGCTTGATCGCCACGGCCATCGCCGACATGGACGAAGACGGCGACGGTTGGGTCAATATCGGGGGCATCGGCAACCGCCTGCGGAACGCCTATCCGGACTTCGATCAGAGATCCTACGGCCACGCCAAACTGTCGGAGCTGATCCGCGCCACCGGCCGCTTCGACGTCGAAGCCGGCGCCGGCGGGGCCATGAGAGTGCGCGTGAAGCCAAAGTAGACCGGCCCTCCCCCTTCCCCCCCGCGCGGCATCGTCTATGTGTGGCGCATGGCCGCCGCAGAGACCCCCGTAGAGACCTTCAAACGCGCCCTGGCGAACGCCGCCCGCGCCCTAGCCGAGCAGGCCGAGTTGGAGGTGCATTTCGGTTCCGACGGTCCTCGACTGTCCAACGGCGTCCTGACCCTGCCCCATCCGCCCCGCGACCCCGCCGCGCCGGAAAGCGCCGCCCTGCGCGGGCAGGCGGATCGGCTGGCCCTGCGGCTGGCCAACCACGACGAAACCCTGAACGCCCGGCTGCGCCCCCAGGACCAGACCGCGGCCGAGGTCTTCGACGCGGTCGAACAGGCGCGGGTCGAAGCCCTGGGGGCGCGCGAACTGAAGGGCGTCCGCAACAACCTGAACGCCGCCCTGTTGACCCGGCTGGAAAAGAGCGGCGCCCTGCGCGCCGAGGCGGAACGCGTGCCGGTGGCCGAGGCGGCGGCCCTGCTGGTGCGCGAACGCCTGACGGGCGAGCCCGTTACCGACGGCGCCAAGACCATGCTGGACCTGGTGCGGTCCAACCTGGAACTGAAGGCCGGCGCCGAGTTGGACGCCCTGACCGCCGTGGCCGACGACCAGGCCGCCTTCGCAGCCAGGCTGAAGGACGTGCTGCGCGCCCTGGATCTCGACCCCGGCGACGGCCAGGGCGAGGACGCGAACGACGAAGAAGGCGAGGACGAGCCCGATCAGTCGCAGCAGGACACGCCCGACGAGCAGGAACAGGAAGAAGAGGACGGCGGCGAAGGCGGTCAGTCCCTGGAAGGAACCGCCGACGACCAGACCGCCGAGGACGAGCGTCAGACCCGCCCCGACGGCGCGCCGGCCGATCCCGACGGCGAGGCCGGCGACGACGGCCCCGAACTGAACGAAGGCGCCCTGCCCAACCGCCAGGACAGCCAGGACGACGGCCGGGCGGTCGACGCCTACCGCGTCTTCACCACCGCCTTCGACGAGACCGTGGACGCCGCCGACCTGTGCGATCCGATGGAGCTGGACCGGCTCCGCTCCCTGCTGGACGCCCAGCTGGCCACCCTCGGCAGCGTCGTCTCGCGCCTGGCCAACAAGCTGCAACGGCGCCTGATGGCGCAGCAGAACCGAAGCTGGGCCTTCGACCTGGAGGAGGGCGTCCTCGACACGGCGCGCCTGACCCGCGTCATCACCGATCCGACCAGCCCCCTGTCCTTCAAGATGGAGAGCGACAGCCCCTTCCGCGACACGGTCGTGACCCTCCTGCTCGACAACTCCGGCTCCATGCGCGGGCGGCCGATCATGGTGGCCGCCGTCTGCGCCGACATCCTGGCGCGGACGCTGGAGCGGTGCGGCGTCAAGGTCGAGATCCTGGGCTTCACCACCCGCGCCTGGAAGGGCGGACAGAGCCGCGAGGCCTGGATCACGGCCGGCAAGCCCGCCGCGCCGGGCCGCCTCAACGACCTGCGCCACATCATCTACAAGGCGGCCGACGCCCCCTGGCGCCGGTCCAAGAAGAACCTGGGCCTGATGATGCGCGAGGGCCTGCTGAAGGAGAACATCGACGGCGAGGCCCTGGAATGGGCCCACGGGCGGCTTCTGGCCCGGCCCGAGGCGCGACGCATCCTGATGGTCATCTCCGACGGCTCGCCGGTCGACGATTCCACCCAATCGGCCAACGCCGCCCTCTATCTGGACAAGCACCTGCGCCAGGTCATCGAGCAGGTCGAAACCCGCAGCCCGGTCGAACTTCTGGCTATCGGCATCGGCCACGACGTCACCCGCTGGTATCGTCGCGCCGTGACCATCGTGGACGTGGAGCAGTTGGCCGGCGCCATGACCGAGAAGCTGGCCGAACTGTTCGACGCCGACGCCCGCGCCAAGCCCGCCGCCAAGCCTGAACGTCCGCAGCGGAAACGCGCGGCGTGAACCGCCGTCTCTATGTCTCGGCTCTGGCGGCCCTGACCCTGGCGGCCTGCGCGAGCGCGGTCGTCACCTCGCGTCCCTGGACGCCGCCGGTCGACGCCGGGGGATGGAGCCCGGCGGAGGCCTCGACCCGGGCGACGGGCCTGGGCCTGCCGGGCGGCGCCGTCCTGGCCGACGGCGTGCGCTTCGCGGGCGGCCTGACCCTTCTGACTGTTCCGTCCTCGCCGCTGCACAGCCTGTCGGACCTCAAGCTGACCGGCGACGGCGGCTTTGTCGCCGTGTCGGACGCGGGCGACCTGGCCCAGGGACGACTGAAGCTGGACGGTCGAGGCCGCCTGGTCGGGCTGGAGGCCTTCCGGACGCGACGCCTGACCCTGACGGACGGCGCGCCGATCAGCGACAAGGCCGAAGGCGACGCCGAGGGCCTGGCCGTCACCGCATCCGGCGATCTTCTGGTCAGTTTCGAGCGCGACCACCGCATCTGGAACTACGGCCCCCTGACGAACCTGCGGACGCCCCAGGCCGTGCGCCGCCCCGACTTCCCCTTCCCCGAGAACGACGGGATGGAGGGATTGGCCGCCTCCGCCGACGGCTGGCGCGTCGCGGGCGAATCCGGCGGCGTCTGGGACTGTTCGCCCGTCCGCTGCCGCGTCGTCGTCGCGCCGCCCGAGACGCCCCTGCCGGACGGCGAGTACCGCATCACCGGCATGGATCGCGACCCGGCGGGCGGCTGGTTCGTGGTCCAGCGCCTGTATCGCCCCCCGCTCGACGTGCGTGCGCGGGTCCGGCGCATGGATGAGGACGGCGCCCTGGGTCCCGTCCTGGTGGAACTGAAACTGCCCGGCACCACGGATAATTTCGAAGGAATCGCGGCGGAGCGGCATGGCGACCGGACGCGCCTCTACATCCTGTCGGACGACAACTTCAACGCCGTGCAGCGAACCCTGATGCTGGCCTTCGACGTTCGCTAGAGCGAAATCAGTCGGATATTCGCTCCAGCATCAATCCAGCGGCTTCAGATCCGCTCGCTGATCTTGATGGCGGCCTTGCAGCCGACCTTGATGACGCTGGACAGCAGGCGATAGGCCGGAGCCTCGCGGCTGCCGTGCTCGATGGCGTGATCGTGGTGGGCCAGTTCCTCTTCGCGGAACTTGGTCAGTTCAGCGGCCAGTTCCGGGTCGCGCTCGCGAACCTCCTCGATCTGGTCGGCGTAGTGTTTCTCGATGACGCTCTCGACCGCCTCGGTGCAGGCGTGGGCCGCCTTTTCCGAGATCAAGGCCGTGCCGGCGCCCAGGGCCGTGGCCGCCAGCTTCCACAGCGGGATCATGGCCGTGGGCCGCACCCGGTTCTGGTTCAACAGGGCCTCGAACCGGGCCAGGTGGACCGCCTCATGCCCCTCCATCTCGGTCAGGTCGGCGGCGATGGCGTCCTTGCCTTTGCGTCCTTCCAGCACCGCGCGCTGGGCGCGGTAGATGTGGACGGCGGCGAACTCTCCCGCATGATCGACCCGCAGCATTTCGGCCAAGCGCGCCCTTTCCTGACCCACGCCGGGACGCGGCAGGGGAATGCGGCGGGCGTCGGCGACGGTGTCGGATGCCTGGGTCATGATCGTCCTTCCAGCCTTCTCCTTACGCCTTCGGCGCGCGCGCGTCCTTGGGACGTTTCGCCGCCAGCAGGCTGAAGACCGCCAGCGCCAGGGAGATCAGGGCGTTCCAGGCCGCCATGGACAGACCGGCGAAGCTCCAGGCCACGTCGCCGCAGGAGACGAAGCCCGTGCTTCCGCCCGTGCCGTCGGCCAGGGCGTTCAATGCGCTGAGGTCGATGGCGGAGGAAGGCGCGGCGAGGCAGGTGGCCGGCAGGGCCCACCACTTCAACTCGCCCCCGGCGTGGAAGCCCGCCGTGATCGCCCCGGTGAAGAAGACCGCCGCCAGCAGGAAGGCGGCGATGCGCGGCGTGCCTCGGCTGGCGCGGCTGAACACGGCCCAGAAGGTGGCGGCCCCCGCCACGGCCACGGCGGCCCAATAGACCTCGCGCTGCTTGAGGCACAGGTTGCAGGGCGCGAGGCCCGCGAACCGCTCGAACGCATGGGCGGCCCCCAGCATGGCCAGCGAGGCCGCCAGGGCGAAGGCGGTCCACCACCGCGTCAGACGTTGATACAAGCGCTTCATGGCGCCTTTCTTAGCCTTAGCCGGGGCCGGCGTCGATCAGTGTCCGACAAGCTTGACCGCAAAGAAGGCCCCGACCAGCAGAACCAGGAAAAGCACGGTGAAAAGAGCCAGCCTTTTCTCGATGATCGCCAGCATGGGTTCGCCCCACCGCTTCAGCACGAAGGCCACCAGGAAGAAGCGCGCGCCGCGCGTCACGACGCACAGGGCAACGAACAGGGCCAGGTTGAACTGGAAGATGCCCGCGGCGATGGTGATCAGCTTGAACGGGATGGGCGTCAGCCCCTTGATCAGGATGACCCAGGCGCCGTGCTGCTGGAACAGGGCCTTGGACGCCTCGAACGTATCCGCCTTGCCCAGGACGGCCAGCATCCACAGGCCGACCGGCTCCAGAAAATAGCCGATGGCGTAGCCTAGCAGGCCGCCCAGCACCGAAGCCACGGTGCAGACCAGGGCGTAGAAATAGGCGCGCTCTGGCTTGGCCAGCACCATGGGCGCCAGCATGACGTCCGGCGGAATGGGGAAGAAGGAGCTTTCGGCGAAGGAGACCACGGCCAGCGACCGGGTCGCATGACGGTGGCGGGCCAGGGAGAAGACCCAGTCGTAGAGCTTGCGAAGCATTCAGTCGTCCCGGTTGAGCCTGCGGCTCTAGCAGGCCTGAACGGCTTTCGCATCCGCCGATCGCCGCCTGCGACACCGGATCGTGTCCTGTTTCGGGTCACGCCCGCCTTGCGCGCCAAGGGGGGCGGCCATTAGGTTCCGCCCCAATCGGCGGCTGAAGCCGCCCCGAACGACAGTGAGAGGAGACGCGTCATGCAGGACGCAGCCGCCAAGCTCGACCAGGAAAATCCTCTGGGCGTGGACGGATTCGAATTCGTCGAATTCGCCGGCCCTGAACCCGAAGCCATGATCAGCCGTCTGGAGCTGATGGGCTTCACCCAGACCCATGTGAATCCCGTGACCCAGGCCGTGCGCCTGAAGCAGGGTGACATCACCATGCTGGTCAACCGCGCGCCCAAGGGTCAGGCGGCGGACTTCGCCAAGGACCACGGCCCCTCGGCCAACGGCATGGCCTTCCGCGTCGCCGACGCCAAGTCCGCATATGAAGGCGCCCTGGCCCGCGGCGCCCGCGCCGCCGAAGGCGCGGCCGGCGGCGCCCTGGGGAACGACTATCCCTATATCCTGCAGGGCATCGGCGGCAGCCTGCTCTATGTCGTCGACCAGTACGGCGAGGCCGGCTCGCTCTACGACGCCTGGGACGAGATCGAGGGCTGGGAAGAAGCCGAACGCAAGAACTCGGTAGGCCTCGAAATCCTCGACCACCTGACCCACAACGTCCGTCGCGGCGAGATGCGCACCTGGTCCGGCTTCTACAACTCGGTCTTCAACTTCGAGGAACAGAAGTATTTCGACATCAAGGGCAAGGCGACCGGCCTCTTCTCCCAGGCCATGATCGCGCCCGACCGCGCCATCCGCATCCCGCTGAACGAGAGCCAGGACGAGAATTCCCAGATCGAGGAATTCATCCGCCGCTACAACGGCGAAGGCATCCAGCACATCGCCCTGACGACCGAGAACATCTATGAGACGGTCGAGACGATGAAGGCGCGCGGCGTCGACTTCCAGGATACGATCGAGACCTATTTCGAACTGATCGACAAGCGCCTGCCGGGTCACGGCGAGGACGTGGAGCGGATGCGCAAGAACCGCATCCTGATCGACGGTTCGGACGAGGAAGGCCTGCTGCTGCAGATCTTCACCCAGGACACCTTCGGTCCGATCTTCTTCGAAATCATCCAGCGCAAGGGCAACGAGGGCTTCGGCAACGGCAACTTCCAGGCCCTGTTCGACTCGATCGAGCTGGACCAGATCCGTCGCGGCGTCATCAAGGTCGACGCCTGAATGAAGGTGCGGCCGCCGCATTGGCTGCCCTGGCTCGGCCCGCTCGCAGCGGCCGGCGCCGGGGCGCTCGCCGGGGAGTATTGGCTGGGGGGCGGGTTCTGGACGGTGCTGTTCGCGGCGCTGTTCTGCGGCTTCGTCCCCATCCTGGCCTATCGTATCTGGAAACGTCTGCATCACCGGCGCTGAGGGGCGCCGACACCGGGGGAACCGACACATGAAAACCATCCTGGGCGCCGTCGCGGCGCTGTCTCTTCTGGCCTCGCCCGCCCTGGCTCAGGAGGCGTCCAAATGGTCCCTGGCCATTCACGGCGGCGCGGGCGTCATCGAGCGCGCCGAGCTGACGCCGGAACGCGACGCCGCCTATCGCGCCGGTCTTCAGGCCGCACTGGACGCCGGTTCGGCCGTTCTGGCGCGCGGCGGCTCGGCGCTGGACGCCGTCCAGGCCGCGATCGAGGTCATGGAGGATAACCCTCTCTTCAACGCCGGTCGCGGCGCGGTCTTCACCGCGGCGGGCAAGAACGAACTGGACGCCGCCGTGATGAACGGCGTCGACCTGACCGCCGGCTCGGTCGCCGGCGTGACCCGTACGCGTCACCCCATCGCCGCCGCCCGCGCGGTGATGGAGAAGTCGCCTCACGTCATGATGACCGGCGCGGGCGCCGACGCCTTCTCCGCCTCGGTCGGGCTGGAGCAGGTCCATCCGGCCTACTTCTTCACCGAAAGCCGCTGGCAGGCCCTGCTGACCGCCCTGAGTGAAAAGGGCGAGCCCCTGCCGTCGCGTCCCGCCGGCGCCCCGCCCGAACCCTCGCGGCTCGGCGCTCCGGTTCCCCTGGCCCTCAACGAAGCGCCTCTGAACGAGCGCAAGTTCGGCACCGTGGGCGCTGTGGCCCTCGACAGCCAGGGACGGCTGGCGGCCGGCACCTCGACCGGCGGCATGACGGCCAAGCGCTGGGGCCGCGTAGGCGACGCCCCGGTGATCGGCGCCGGCACCTACGCCTCGAACGCCGACGGCTGCGCCGTCTCGGCCACCGGTTCGGGCGAATACTTCATCCGCTCGACCGTGGCCCGCGACATCTGCCACCGCACCGCCAGCGGGGCCACAGTCCAGACCGCGGCCGAGGCCGAGATCGCCGAGGTCGGCTCGATCGGCGGCGACGGCGGCGTCATCGTCATGGGCAAGGACGGCTCGGTCGCCTTCTCCATGAACACCTCCGGCATGTATCGCGGCGAGGCCGGTTCGGGCCGCGCCTCGCGCGTCGCCATCTACGCCGACGAAGAAGCCTCGCGATGACCCACGGACAGGTCGTGGATGTCGAACAGAAGTTCGCGGCCTTTTCCGACCACTGGCGGCCGCGCGTCGCCGCCCAGTTGAACGGCCAAGACGTGCGGCTGGTCAAGGTTCAGGGGGTCTTCCCCTGGCACAGCCACGCCGAGGCCGAAGAGATGTTCCTGGTCTGGAAGGGCCGGTTCCGCGTCGAGTTCCGCGACCGGGTCGAGACGCTGGGACCCGGCCAGTTCATCGTCGTGCCGCGCGGCGTCGAACACCGCACCGCCGCCGACGAGGAGGCCGAGGTGATGATCTTCGAGCCCTCGGAGGTGATCAACACCGGCGACGCCCCGACCTCGGATTTCACCGCGCCGTCAGGCCAGACGATATGAGCAAGCCCGACCATCCCGGCGTCATCGCTCCGCCGCCGCTGATCTATCTGGCCTTCCTGCTGGCCGGGTTCGGAATTGGACGACTGATCGGCGAGCCTTCCTTCGGCCTGGACGTCGGCGTCCGACGCGGCCTGGCCTTCGCCCTGGTGATCGGCGGCCTGCTGCTGGACGGGATCGCGGCGGGAACCTTCCGCCGCCTGGGCACCCCGCCCGAGCCGTGGAAGCCGACCACGGCTCTGGCGACCGGCGGCCTCTATCGCTACAGCCGCAACCCTATCTATGTCGGCTTCGCCGTCACCTTCGTCGGTTTCGCCCTGGCCATGGACAGCCCCCTGGCCCTGGCCATGCTGCTTCCCTGCCTGATCGTGATCGACCGCTTCGTCATCGCCCGCGAGGAAGGCTATCTGGCGGCGAAATTCGGCGCTGAATACCAGGCCTACAAAGGAAAGGTCCGCCGATGGCTGTGACCCCGAACCGCCCCGCGCCCCACGCCGACGAACTGTCGGAAATGGCCATAGAGGAACTGGACGCCGCCTGCGGCCTGCACTGGGTCGAGATGAAGGCCGTCACCCCCTGGGGCGACACCTATGAAGGCATGGCCCCGTCCGGCCGAACGGTCGAGATCGAGCGTCGCTACCTGTGGGCGCACGAACCGGCGGGCGCCATCGCCGTCGAGGTCGAGGTGCGCGACCCGGCCCTGCGCACCGGGGCCGAGGCTCGCGCCGTGATCGCTCCCCCGAATAGTTGATCGAACGACGGCTTCGCGACCGTCGAGACCGCTTCCCAACCGCTTCGGCGCGGACTAGCTTCGCCCTATGAAACTCGCCTCGCTCAAGCACGGCCGTGACGGCCGCCTCGTCGTCGTCTCCAACGACCTGAACTGGTTCACGGACGCCTTCCTGATCGCCCCCACGCTGCAGGCGGCGCTGGACGACTGGGAGCGCTGCGAGCCCCTGCTGCGGGCCCTGGCCGAGAGCCTGGAGCACGAAGCCGTGCCGCGCGGCCGCTTCCATGAGCGCGACGCCGCCGCCCCCCTGCCCCGCGCCTATCAGTGGGCCGACGGCTCGGCCTATGTGAACCACGTCGAACTGGTGCGTAAGGCGCGCAACGCCGAGATGCCCGCGACCTTCTGGACCGACCCGCTGATGTATCAGGGCGGCTCCGACCACTTCATGGGTCCGCGCGACGCCATCCCGCTGAAGGACGAGGCCTGGGGCTGCGACCTGGAGGCCGAGATCGTGGTCGTGACCGGCGACGTGCCCCTGGGCGCCACGCGCGAAGAAGCCCTGGCCTCGATCCGCCTGGTCGGCCTGGTCAACGACATCTCGCTTCGCAACCTGATCCCCGGCGAACTGGCCAAGGGCTTCGGCTTCGTCCAGTCCAAGCCGGCCAGCGCCCTGTCGCCCGTCTTCGTCACCCCGGATGCGCTGGGCGACCGCTGGAAGGACGGCAAGCTGTCCGGCGCCCTGTCGGTGCAGTTGAACGGCAAGGACTTCGGCCGGGCCGACGCCGGCGTGGACATGACTTTCGACTTCGGCGTCCTGATCGCCCACCTGGCCAAGACCCGCTCGCTGATCGCCGGAACCATCATCGGCTCGGGCACGGTGTCGAACAAGGACGCCGACGGCGGCCCGGGCAAGCCGGTGGCAGACGGCGGCCTGGGCTATTCCTGCATCGCCGAGGTTCGCACCGTCGAGACCATCCTGACCGGCGAGGCCAAGACGCCCTTGCTGAAACACGGCGACACCGTCCGCATCGAGATGCTGGACGACAAACACCACACCCTGTTCGGCGCCATCGAACAGACTGTCCAGCCGGCCTGATCTCCGCGCCAGACTGAAACTTTTCGACGGGGGAAGAAGACATGTCGCCGCAAACCATGGGGCCATTGATCGGCATAGGCGTCGCCTTGGCGATCATCCTGTTGCGCAACCGGCGCAAGCGGACCCTGCGGCCGCACCTGCTCTGGGTCATGCCGCTGATCGTCACCCTGGCGATCAGCATGGGGCTGTGGGCCGTGAACGCCCACCCCCATTTCGGACCCTGGGCCATCCTCAGCTTCATCGCCGCCCTGGCCCTGGGCGCCTTCGCCGGCTGGTGGCGAGGCAAGACCATCACCATCGAAAAGGAGCCGGACGGCTCCCTGAAGGCCCAGGCCTCGCCCCTGGGACTGATCCTGGTGGTCGGCCTGTTCGCCGCCCGCGCGGGCCTGCGCGAAGTGATGGAGGCCAACGCCGCCGCCTGGCACCTGGACGCCGTCGTCGTCACCGACGCCTTCATGCTCTTCGCCCTGGGCCTGATCATCGCCCAGCGCGTGGAGATGTACGTCCGCGCCCGCCGCGTCCTGGCCGGCGGAACCGACAGCCATGTGGAAGTCGCAGCCTAGTTTTCACTGCAACGCTTTCGCCGATTGACCCGGCGGTTTCCGCCGCTAGATTGCGCGGCCCAGACCTGTGCGGGTGTGGTGGAATTGGTAGACGCGCCGGACTCAAAATCCGGTTCCGAAAGGAGTGTCGGTTCGAGCCCGACCACCCGCACCATCCGGCGCTCCGCGCCAGAGCCCAGCTTCAAAAACCACCGTTATTGACTCTTTCGGCGACTGCACGGCTTGATGCCCTGCGAGATCGAAGGGGGACATCGTCATGAGAAGGATCGCGCTCGTCGTCGCCTGCGCCCTGTCCTTGAGCGCGTGCGGCACTCTGGGTCCGCGACCGGACGAAGTCGGGGCCAGGGCCAATCCGCCGCCGCTTACCCTCGCCCAGAATCACGGCGCCCAGAGCAATCGCGAACTGGCCTATATGCTGATCGCCCAGTCGGACATCCGCTGCGAGAACTACCTGGTCGGCCTGTCGGTGATGAACAACTCCACCGACGCCGGGCTGAGCATCACCGCCCAGACCCTCAGCACCGTCGGCGGTCTGGCCAGCCAGGGGCAGGCCGCCAATGTCTTTTCCAGCCTTTCCAGCCTGGTGCAGGGCGGCAACCGGACGCTGAAGGACACGGTCTTCTCCGGTCGTGACTTCCAGGTCGTCTACGCCGCCGTCAAACAGGGACGCGCGCGGTTGCGAAAGGACCTGACCGACGCCATCGACAAGGCTGCATGGATGGCCCCCGCGTCGCCGCCGCAATCCCCGCCGTCGCTGGAGCCGCAACGCGTCCTGGCCATGGTGACGCCCTATGATCTGAACTGCGGCATCTCCTTCGCGATGAGCGAACTGTCCCGCGCCGTCCTGCTTCAGCAATAGCGCTCCCGCCCGACGCAGCCTTAGCCGTTGCGGCGCGTTGATCCGGCGCGGGCGGCGGGCGTGCGTCGTTTGCAGGCTGAAACAATCTATGAGCGCGCGCCCGCTTGATTAACCGGACACAGGTGTCCACTTAGCGCGCCATGACCCGCCCGCTGCGCAAAGACGCCGTCGAAAGGCGCGACGCCCTGTTGAAGGCCGCCGCGGAAGCCTTCGCGCGCGACGGCCTGGACGCGCCCCTGCACCTGATCGCCGCCCAGGCGGGCGTGGGTCGGGCGACCCTGTACCGCAACTTCGCCGATCGGTCGGAACTGGCCCTGGCGGTCTTCCTGAACCAGATCGACGACCTGGGCCGCCGGATTCAGGCGCGCCTCGACGACCCCGACGTCTTCCTGATCTTCCTTGAAGAGATCGTCGGCCTGATGCTGGAAAGCGCCGGCCTGGCCAGCGCCGTTCGCGACCTGAAGGACGAGGCCTTGGCCCCCATCCGTCGCGCCATGCGACAGGCGGGCGCCGAGGCCCTGGAGGTTTCCCGTGGCGCCGGCCGCGTCCGGGCCGATCTGACGGTCGAGGACATCCGCGTCCTGACCCTGATGCTGGGCGCCCCGTCGCGCACCGTTCGTCCCGAGGATCGGGAGGTCCTAAGCCGCCGTTCGCTCGAACTGGTGCTGGACGCCGTGCGTCCCCAGGCCGGACGCGCCGCATGAGCCGCCGCAACTGGGACCTGCCCTGGGAAGAATTCCTAGCGACGTTGAAGCCGCACGAGCGGCCGACCCTGCCCGGCTCGCCCGCCACCCCGGACCATTCGACGCCCATGCGCTGGGCCTACGCCCTGGTGGGGGTTCTGGTCGCCCTGACCGGCTCCATGGGCAACGCCGCCGTGACCGCCAACCTGCCCCAGCTGGCCGGCGCCCTGGGGGTGACGACGACCGAGGCCGCCTGGCTGCCGGTGGTCTTCGTCATGACCAACGCCTGCATGAACCTGCTGCTGGTCAAGTTCCGCATGCAGTACGGGCTGCGGCTGTTCACCGAGATCATCCTGATCGTCTTCCTGGCGACGGCGGCGGCCCACCTCTTCCTGAACGACTTCGGATCGACCCTGGTCGTGCGCGGGATCGCGGGCATGGCGGCGGCGGGCATGTCCACCCTGGGCATCCTCTACATCATCCAGGCCTTCCCGGCGCAGCACCGGCTCAAGGGCATCATCATCGGCGTCGGCCTGTCCAGCCTGGCCATCCCCCTGGCCCGCCTGGGGGTCAACCGGCTGCTCGATCTCGACCAGTGGCGCGCCTTCTACATGTTCGAACTGGGTCTGGTGCTTATGGCTCTGGCCGCCGTCTACGCGCTGAAGATGCCGCCGTCGCAGCGGATCAGGACCTTCGAAAAGCTGGACTTCGTCACCTTCGCCCTGTTCGCGCCGGGCGTGGCCCTGCTGACCGCCGTCCTGGGCCTGGGCCGCATCGTCTGGTGGACCGAAGCCGCCTGGATCGGCTGGGCCCTGATCGGCGCCATCCTGCTTCTGACCGCCGCCGTCATCGTCGAGTACAATCGCAGCAATCCGCTGATCGACCTGAAATGGCTGGCCGGGGGCGATATCGTGCGTCTGACCCTGGCCATCCTCCTGGTGCGGATCGTCCTGTCGGAACAGACGACCGGCGCCGTCGGCTTCCTGCAGCAGATGGGCCTGGGACCGGACCAGATGCGCGGCCTCTTCCTGGTCATGCTGGTCGCCACCGCGGCCGGCACGGCGGTCAGCGCCCTGACCCTCAACCCGACCAAGTTGTGGAAGCCCATCTCCATCGCTCTGCTGATGATCGCGGTCGGCGCCTTCCTCGACAGCCACGCCACCGTCCTGACCCGCCCGGCCGAGCTCTATTTCAGCCAGGCCCTGCTGGCCTTCGCCGCCGCCTTCTTCATCGGCCCGACCATGATCATCGGCTTCGGCAAGGTGCTGCAGGGCGGCGGCAAGCACATGGTCAGCTTCATCGTCGTCTTCTCCATCGGCCAGAACATCGGCGGCCTGACGGGCTCCGCCCTGGTGGGGACGATCCAGACCCTGCGCGAGAAGTTCCATTCCAACCAGTTGGCCGCCCACATCAACCTGGGCGATCCCGAGACGGTGCTGCGCCTTCAGCAACTGAGCGGGGCCTACGCCCATGTGATCGGCGACGCGGCCCAGAGGCAGGGCGTCGCCCTGCGCCTGTTGCAGCAGCAGATCAGCCAGCAGGCCCAGGTGCTGGCCTATAACGACGTCTTCCTGCTGATCTCGGGCGCCGCCGTCGTGGGCGCCGCCTGGGTCGCCCTCAACCACTTCCGCCCCCGCATCGAAGCGCGCCGCGCCGCCGGCCGACAGGCCCAGGCCGCCGCCGCTGCGGCGAGCTCCGCCGACTGATCCCCCGGACCCGAACCATGACCGACGCCGCATCCCCCTCCGCACAGACGCCGCCCCCGGCCCAGGCGCCCGCCGCCCCGCCCGCGCCCCAGCCGACGAAGAGCCGCCGCGTCATGTGGAGCGTGGCCCTGGGCCTGATCGCCCTGGTCGGGGTGGGTCTGGTGCTGCACGCTTGGCGCCTGCCGCCTTTCTCGGGCGGGCCGCAGACGACGGACAACGCCTATGTCCGCGGCCAGGTGACGATCATCAGCCCCCAGGTCAGCGGCTATGTGACCTCGATCGAGGTCCAGGACTTCCAGACGGTGCGGCAGGGCCAGTTGCTGGCGACCATCGACGACCGCATCTATCGCCAGCGCCTGGACCAGGCGAACGCCGCCCTGCACTCGGCCGAGACCGCCCTGGCCAACTCGACCCAGAGCCAGGCCTCGGCCCAGGGCTCGGTGGCCCAGACCCGCGCCTCCATCGCCGCCGCCGAATCCGCCGTGACCAAGGCGCGCGCCGACGCCCAGCGCGTCCGCACCCTGTTCGCCGGCGGCTGGGTGGCCCAGGCCCAGGTGGACACGGCCCAGAACGCCCTGCGCGCCGCCGAGGCCCAGCTGGCCCAGGCCCGCGCCGCCGAAAACGTGGCCCAGACCGGCGTCGCCTCGGTAGTAGTCGGCCGCGGCGCGCTGGAGGCCGCCGTCGAGAACGCCCGCGCCCAGGTGCGCCTGGCCCAGATCGACCTGGACAACACCCGCATCACCGCCCCGCGCGCCGGCCGCCTGGGCGAGGTCTCCATGCGTCAGGGCCAGCAGGTCGCCGTGGGAACCCAGCTTACCGCCCTGGTCCCCGACGTGGTCTGGGTCACGGCCAATATGAAAGAGACCCAGATGCGCGACGTCCGCGTCGGCCAGCCGGTCGAGATCGCGGTCGACGCCCTGGGCGGGCGGCGACTGAAAGGCAGGGTGGAGCGCATCTCGCCCGCCGCCGGGTCCGAGTTCAGCGTCATCCGCCCCGACAACGCCACCGGCAACTTCACCAAGGTGGCCCAGCGCATCCCGGTCCGCATCTCCATAGTTCCGGGTCAGGACGGCGCCGAACGCCTGTCGCCCGGCATGTCGGTGACGGCGCGGATCGACGTCCGCGCCGAACCCCGGAACCGCTGACTTATTGTTGCAGCGCAAAATTCATGACCGTCTAGGGTTGCGTCAGCCTGCCGCAGCCCGCATCAGGGTCCGATGACCAGCGCCGCCTCCCCGACCGCCGCGCCGAAGGGCCCGGGCTTCGCCGAATTCGTCTGCCTGATCGCCGTCATGATGGCGATGAACGCCCTGGCGATCGACGCCATGCTGCCGGCCCTGCCGCACATCGGCGCGGACCTGGACGTCGCCAATGAGAACACGCGCCAGTGGGTCATCACCGCCTATCTGCTGGGCTTCGGCGGGGCGCAGCTGTTCTACGGCCCGCTGGCGGACCGGTTCGGACGTCGGCCCATCCTGTTCGTCGGCATCGGCCTCTATGTCGCCTTCAGCATCCTGGCCGCCTTCGCCCATTCGTTCGAGTGGCTGATCCTGTCGCGCATCGGCATGGGCCTGGGGTCTGCGGCGACGCGGGTTCTGGCCGTCTCCATCGTGCGCGACCGCTATTCGGGACGGACCATGGCGCGGGTCATGTCGCTGAGCTTCCTGGTTTTCCTTGGCGTGCCGATCCTGGCCCCGACCGTGGGTCAGTTGATCCTGCTGGTCGCGCCCTGGCGATGGATCTTCGGCTTCTTCGCCCTGTTCGGCGGAAGCTTCCTGCTGTGGGCGGCCCTGCGCCTGCCCGAGACCCTGCATGCCGAAGACCGCATGCCGATCAACGTCGGACGCATCGCCGGCGCCTTCGGCCAGGCCCTGACCAACCGCCTGGGCATGGGTTACACCCTGGCCATGACCGCGATCAGCGGCGCCCTGTTCGCCTTCATCAACTCGTCGCAGCAGATCTTCTTCGACGTCTTCAAGTCGCCCGGCCTGTTCACCACCGTCTTCGCCATGGTGGCGGGCGGCATCGCCGTGGCCTCGGTGTTGAACTCGCGCATGGTGGAAAGGCTGGGCTCGCGCCTGATCGCCCACACGGCCCTGCTCGGCTTCATCGGCTTCAGCCTGCTGCACGCCGCCATCGCCTACATGGGCCATGACAGCCTGTGGGTCTTCGCCGGGCTGCAGGCCTGCAAGATGTTCTGCTTCGGCTTCATCGCCGGGAACTTCGGCTCCATGGCCATGGAGCCCATGGGCCATATCGCGGGCACGGCGGCCTCGGCCCAGGGCTTCATCTCGACCATCGGCGGGGCCCTGCTGGGCTTCTGGATCGGCCAGCATTTCGACGGCACCACAGTGCCGATGACGGTCGGTTTCGCCGCCCTGGGCGTCCTGGCCCTGCTGCTGGTCCTTGCCGCCGAGAAGGGGCGCCTGTTCAAGGCCCACCATCTGCCGCCGCCCGCTCCGACCAAGGCTTGATCTTTCGCGGCGAAGGGAGCCTTTTCGGGCGCATCTGAATACGGAGCGTTCGATGACCCTGAAGCTGGTTGGGCAGGTATCCGCCCTGGCCCTCGCCGCCGCCCTTGTCTCTTCCCTCGGCGCCTGCGCCACCGCGCCCGGAGGATCGGAGATGACCGCCGCCACGCCCGCAATCCCGGCCTTCGCCTATGCCAACGACATCCACTCCAACGCCCGCCCGGCCGAGGCGCGGGTCGGCCACGTGGCCCTGGACCTGACCGCCGACTTTGCGACGAAGACCCTGTCGGGGTCGGCGACCCTGGACGTCACCGGCCGCGTCGGCGCGACCGAGGTGGTGCTGGACACCAAGAACCTGGACATCCGGGGCGTGCGCGACGCCCAAGGCCGCCCGCTGCGCTTTGAACTGGGCGCCGCCGACGCCATCAAGGGTCAGGCCCTGATCGTCCACCTGCCCGCCTTCGCCGGCGCCGAGGTCCAGAAGGTCGTCGTCGACTATTCCACCCGTCCCGACGCGGCGGCCCTGCAATGGCTCAGCCCGCAGCAGACGGCCGGCGGCCAGAAGCCCTATCTGTTCAGCCAGGGCCAGGCCATCCTGACCCGCACCTGGGTCCCGACCCAGGACAGCCCGGGCATCCGCCAGACCTATTCGGCCCGCATCGTCGCCCCCGCCGACCTAACCGTGGTCATGTCCGCCGAGCACCTGACGCCGCAGGGCGAAGCCGCCGGCAGCGGCCGGAAGGCCTGGCGCTTCGACATGGATCATCCGATCCCGCCCTATCTGATGGCTGTCGCCATCGGCGACATCGCCTTCGCCTCCTTCGACGGCCGCACAGGCGTCTGGACCGAACCCAGCCGCCTGGAGGCCGCCCGCGCCGAACTGCAATCGACCCCGCGCATGGTCGATGCGGCCGAGGCGCTTTACGGCCCCTATCGCTGGGGCCGCTACGACCTGCTGGTCCTGCCGCCCAGCTTCCCCTTCGGCGGGATGGAGAACCCGCGTCTGACCTTCGCCACCCCAACCATCATCGCCGGGGATCAGTCCCTAGTCTCCCTGGTGGCGCACGAACTGGCCCATAGCTGGTCCGGCAATCTGGTCACCAACGCCACCTGGTCGGACATCTGGCTGAACGAAGGGACGACCGTCTACTTCGAGAACCGGATCATGGAGGCTCTCTACGGTCGCGACCGCGCCCTGCAGGAGCAGGTTCTGGGCTGGGGCGAGCTGTCGGCGGAAATGGCCGTCACCGATCCCAACGACACCAAGCTGCACATCGACCTGACCGGGCGCGACCCCGACGACGGCCTGTCGGGCGTGCCCTATGAAAAGGGCGCGGCCATGCTGCGGACCATCGAGCGCATCGTCGGCCGTGAAAGGTTCGACGGCTGGCTGCGCGGCTATTTCGACCGCCACGCCTTCCAGCCCATGACCGACGTCGGCTTCCTGGCCGACATCCGCGAGAACCTGATCAAGGGCGACGCGGCGCTGGAGGCCCAGCTTCAACTGGAGAACTGGATCTACCAGCCGGGCATGCCGTCGAACTGGGTCCCGCCGGTGTCGCACGCCTTCGAGGCCGTGGATCAACAGGCCAAGGCCTTCTTCGCCGACAAGGGCCCAGCCTCGGCCATCGGCTGGAAGAACTGGAACACCCAGCAGCGCCAGCGCTTCCTGGCCTGGCGCCCCGAGGGCCTGGCCCAGGGCGCCGACTGGCTGACCACGGCGCAACTGGCCGATCTGGAAAAGACGCTGAACCTGGCCAATGAAGGCAACGCCGAGCTGACCTTCGCCTGGCTGCAGATCGCCCTGGCGCACCGCTATGAACCGGCTGTCGCCACCGCCGACCGCTTCCTGACCAGCCAGGGCCGTCGCAAGTTCGTCCTGCCCCTGTTCCAGACCCTGTGGAACGAGGGCGACTGGGGCCGCGCCAACGCTGCGCGCATCTACGCCAAGGCCCGGCCGCTCTATCACCCGGTCACGTCCGGATCGGTCGATCAACTGGTCGGCCGTCCCTAGGGCTAAGAACTCCTCCCCCGCCTGCGGGGGAGGAGTCACGTCACGTGCAAGGCGTTTGAAAAAGCGCCGATTGCCGAACGGCGGCGACTGTGTTCCCCTGCATGCTCATGCTCAGCACAGGATCGCCCATGCGCGCCCAGACCCCTTCCGCAGTCCTTCTCGCGGCGGCCGTCGCCCTGACGACGCTCAGCGGCGCTCCGGTCCAGGCCCAGAGCAATAACTACGACCTGATCGGCGCCCGGGCGTCGAGCGCCGACTCGGAACTGCGCAATCGCGGCTATGTCTCCGGAAACGGCGGCGAGGGCCGCAACAACAGCCGGTACGTCTACTGGCGCCGCGGAGACGACTGCATCCAGGTTCTGACCCGCGACGGCCGGGTCAATTCCATCGTTCCGGCCCACATCAACTACTGTCGTGGGATTTCAGACTCTTCGTCGTCCGGAAACAACACCGCTGCGGCCGTGGTCGCGGGGGTCGCCATCGTCGGCCTGGCGGCGGCCATCGCGGCGCATAACCGGCATCACGATGACGCCGACCGCAACCATGACGACGAATATTCGCGCGGCTATCAGGCCGGCCTCTACGGCTCCGACTACGACGACCGGCACGAGACCGAAGGCTATCACGAAGGCTATCTGGCCGGAGAGTCCGAGGCGAGCAACCGCCGCCACGCCAACAGCCGCTGGGTGCGCGGCGCTCCGACCGCGGCGCAGGAAGCCTGCTCGCGCCGCGCCGACGACTTCCAGAACCGTCCCTACGGCTCCAGCGTGCCGGTCGGCGTGCGCGACCTGGGACGCGGCGAATATGAACTGACCATGGCCACCGGCGCCTACCGTTCGCGTTGCGTCGTCTCGGCCTCGGGCGAGGTTCGGGCGATGAACCCCTACTGACCTAGAGCAGGGCGACCGGGATCAGGATGGCGATCAGATAGATCATGGCGCGGACCATGGCCCAGGCTGCGATCCCCGCCGCCTGGAGCCGTCCCAGGTTCAGCTTCTTGCGGAACCATTCGGTCTGGATCGCCAGGAACCACAGGGCGCCGCCCGCCATGATCAGCGGTCCCAGAACGCCGAACGTCGCCGGCCGCTGCACCAGGATGGCCCCGATCGACACGAAGACGGCGCAGGGCGCGGCCAGATAGCACTGGGCGTAGAAGGGTCCCCGCAGGCTTTCCCGACTGACTTTCCGGCCTTGACGGTGCAGCAGGGCGACGGCCGCGATCAGGGGAATCAGGCTGAACATCAGAGAACGGAACAGGACGAGGTTCTGCTGCGACGACGCCAGGGCGTGCATGATATGCGACGCGCCCTGCGGTTGCGGGACGTGGGCGGCCAGAGACACGGCGTTGGTCAGGACGATGGTCGCCAGCAGCATCAGGGGCGGGCTCAGCGCATCGTCGTAGCGGCGCTCCTCCGGATCGGTCTGCTCGCGATCCGAATAGTCCATCGTCGCCAACGGTCGACGGATGATCCGCCACATCGTCACCGGATAGAAAATCAGCCAGCTGGCCGCCTCAAAGAGGAACTCCTCGAAGCTTCTCAATATCTTGAGGAAATCCACCTCGCCTCCCCGACGATCGATCGCGCGCGACGGTCGGGCAGGCGCCCGTCGCATTGGATCCTGCCCCCTGTTCGCGCCGAAGCGTGACAGAGACCTCGCACCTGTTCAATCGCCCGGCCGCCTCCCCTGCGAGCCGGCGCGATCTAGAGGTTCGTCACCTCGGCCCCGTCCTCGCGGGCCAGCCGGTCGGCGAGGACGGCGCGATGACAGCCGCAGGCGTCCGCCTCGAAGCACAGCAGGGCGACGCGCTTCTCGCCCGCGACGCGGCGCAGCTGCTGGAAGGCGGCCTCGGCGTCGGGCTCCTGCATGTGGGCGTTGAAGACGGCGTGCATGGCGGCCACGTCGCCCTTCCTCGCCGCATCGCGCCCGGCCTTGGGCGTGCCCAGCGCCCGCAGTTGCAGATAATCGACGCCTTCCGCCTTCAGGCTTTCGCCCAGCACCGTCTTGGAAAAGCCCGCGATGCGCGACGAGGCCACGGCCCGCACGTCGGCGACCAGTTCGACGCCCGCCGCCTTCAGCCGGTCGATGACTGCACCCTGCGTCGAGCCTTCGTAGCCGATGGTGAACAGCTTCATCTCGATCTCCGATCCGGACGCGCCTCAGGGGACGGCGCCCGCCTCCATGGCCTCATGAATGCAACTGCGGCGCTCCTCGGCGAAGCCGGTCGGGTCGCTCGCCTTGCGCGCAGGGGCGTCCGCGATCGCCTGTCGTCGCTGATCCTCGGTCAGGGCTCCGGCCTGCCCCGGCTTGGGCAGGCGCGCCGTCCACCAGTCACGGATGAACCAGCTCGGCCCCGCGACCCGCCCCGTCTCCTGATAGGCCTCGACGATCAGGGATTCGATCTGGATCAGGCAGGCCTCGGCCCGCGCGGCCCTGGCCGCCGCCTCTCCCCCGTCAGGCTGCGCCGCCTGCATCGCCATGGCCGCAACGACCGCCAGCATCGATCTCTCCTCCCGCGTTCGACCGCCATCTTGACGCAAGCGCGTCCGTAAGGCGACCTCCTGACCTTGACCGTTTCGGAGGCTCCATGATCCGCTCCCTGATGAAGGCCATCCCGCTGGCCGCCGCCCTGATGGCCGCTGCCGCGCCCGCCGCCTTCGCCCAGAACCTGCTGATCCGGGGCGGGACCATCCACACCGGCAATGAGGCCCTGCCGAGCGCCGAGGTCGTGGCCGTCCGGGACGGACGCATCGCCTATGTCGGAGCCGCGAACGGCGCGCCCTCGACCGAGGGGCTGGAGGTGATCGACCTCAAGGGCGCGACCCTCTTCCCCGGCTTCACCGACGGCCACGCCCATCTCGACGGCATCGGCTGGCGTGAGACCACGCTGAACCTCGAAGGCTCAGCCTCGGTCGTCGAAGCCATGCAAAGGCTCAGCGACTGGGCTGAGGCCCACCCCGAGGGCGTCATCGTCGGACGCGGCTGGATCGAGACCCATTGGCCTGAGAAACGCTTCCTGACCACCGCCGATCTGGACGCCGCCGCGCCGGGGCGCATCGTCCTGCTGACCCGCGCCGACGGCCACGCCGTGGCCGTGTCCAGTGCGGCCATGACCGCCGCCGGGATCGACGCGACCACGCCCTCTCCCTCGGGCGGCGACATCCTGAAGGGACCGGACGGCCAACCGACCGGCCTGCTGGTCGACGCCTCGGGCGATCTGATCGCGGGCCTGACGCCCCAGGCGGACGCGGCGGCGACGCGCGCGGCCTATCGCGCGGGCTTCGGCGTCTACGCCCGCTACGGCTGGACCGGCATCCACTTCATGAGCGCGCCGTGGAAGGACGTGCCCCTGATGGAGCAGATGGCGCGCGAGGGCGAGGCGCCCCTGCGGGTCTACAACAGCATCGACATGGGCGACGCCCGCGCCCTGATGGCCGGCGGTCCGCGCGACGCCGCCGATGGTCGGATCATCACCCGGGCGATCAAGTTCTACGCCGACGGCGCCCTGGGCTCGCGCGGGGCCAAGCTGTTCGAGCCCTATTCGGATCGCCCCGACACCACCGGCCTGATGCGCACCTCGCACGACGAGGTCATGCCCCTGTATCAACAGGCCCTGCGCACCGGCGTCCAGATCGCCACCCACGCCATCGGCGACAAGGGCAATCACGATGTCGCCGCCTGGTATGAAGAGGCCCTGCGCTCCGTGCCGAAGTCGGAATGGAAGCTGGCCGATCCGCGCTGGCGCATCGAACACGCCCAGATCGTCCGGCCCAGCGACTATCACTACTTCGACGAACTGCCGATCATCGCCTCCATGCAGCCCAGCCACGCCATCGGCGACTTGCATTTCGCCGCCGACCGTCTGGGCGACGCGCGGCTGGACGGGGCCTATGCCTGGCATACCCTGGTGGACCGGGGCGTCATCGTGGTCGGCGGCTCGGACGCCCCGGTCGAACGCGGCGATCCCCTGATCGAGTTCTACGCCGCCGTGGCGCGGCGCGACCTGAACGGCTTCCAGGGGCCGGACTGGCGCCCGAACGAGGCCGTGGACCGGGCGACGGCGCTGAAGATGTTCACCCTGTGGCCCGCCTACGCCAGCTTCCGCGAGAAGGAGCTGGGCACGATCGAGGTGGGCAAGCGCGCGGACTTCACCGCCTTCAATATCGACCTGATGACCGTCCCCGCCGCCGACATCCCCAAGGGCCGTGCGGTCCTGACCGTGGTGGATGGACAGGTCGTCTATCGCGCCGACTAAAACCCTTCTCCCGGCCCTGTGCGTTGCGGCGGGGCGGCGCATCGGTTAAGCCCCGCCCATGGAATTCTCCTCCGGCCGCCCGTCGCGGCCGGGGCTTGGCGTTGGAGCGCTCATATGGCTGATTTCGCCCCCGGACTGGTCGTCGTTTTCGGCGGCTCGGGCTTTGTCGGAACCCAGGTGGTGCGAGCCCTGGCCAAGCGCGGCTGGCGCGTGCGCGTCGCCGTGCGCAAGCCGGCCCTGGCCTATGAACTGCGCATGGCCGGCGACGTCGGCCAGATCCAGACCGTTCGCTGCGACATCGCCGACAAGGCCGCCGTGGCCGAGGCGATCAAGGGCGCCGACGCCGTGGTCAACCTGGTCGGCATCCTGTTCGAGACCGGCGGCCGCAAGTTCGAGGCCCTGCACGTCGAAGGCGCCGTCAATGTCGCCGAGGCCGCCAAGGCCGCGGGCGTCCAGCGCCTGACCCACATGTCGGCGCTTGGCGCCGACGTGAACGGCAAGGCCGCCTACGCCCGCACCAAGGGCGCCGCCGAGGCCGCTGTTCGCGCCGCCTTCCCCGGCGCCGTGGTCATCCGTCCTTCGGTCGTCTTCGGCAAGGGCGACGACTTCCTGAACAGGTTCGCCGCCATGGCGACCTTCTCGCCCGCCCTGCCCCTGATCGGCGGCGGCGCGACCAGATTCCAGCCCGTCTACGTCGGCGACGTGGCGGAAGCCGTGGCCCGCGCCACCGTCTCTCCGGAAGCCGAGGGCAAGACCTTCGAACTGGGCGGACCGTCGGTCTGGACCTTCGAGGACATCCTGAAATTCATCCTGCGCGAGACCAAGCGCGACCGCTTCCTGATCCCCGTCCCCTTCCCCATCGCCCGCATGATCGGCGCGCTGGCGCAGATCCCGGCGATGATCGGCCTGAAGCCCGCCCTGACCAAGGATCAGGTCCTGCTGCTGGAAGGCGACAATGTCGTCTCGCCGGGCGCCGCGGGCCTGGCCGAACTGGGCGTCGAGCCTACCGGCCTGGAGGCCGTGGCGCCGAGCTATCTCTACCGCTACCGCGTGGGCGGCCAGTACGCCGAAAGCCCGGCGGCGGCCTGATCGAGCCGATTACGAAAAACCCCTCGGGACCCGCGTCCCGAGGGGTTTTTCTTTGGCTGAAACCGTAGTGCTCTATAGCGCGCCTGTCACGGCCAGACCGATGATCCCCGCCACGCCCACGGCGATCCGCCACCAGGCGAAGGGGCCGAAGCCGCGCTTAGAGACGAAGTCCAGCAGGAAGCGCACCACGGCCAGGGCCGCCAGGAAGGCCGCGACAAAACCGATGGCGATCAGGCCGAAGTCGCTGAAATCCAGCACATTGCGGTTCTTGAACAGATCATAGGCCACCGCCGCGCCCATGGTCGGCAGGGCCAGGAAGAAGCTGAACTCCGCCGCCGAACGCTTGTCCGTGCCCAGCAGCAGGCCGCCGGCGATGGTGGCGCCCGAACGCGACACCCCGGGGATCATGGCCAGGCACTGGAACAGGCCGATCAGGAAATAGACGCGGAAGGGATAGCGGTCGGCGTCCAGATAGGTCGGAATCTTCTTCATCCGGTCCAGCCACAGCAACAACACCCCCCCGACGATCAGGGCGACGCAGATGACCAGGGGCGTCTCGAACAGCACCTGCTTGATGAAGCCGTAGGCCAGGAAGCCGATCACCACCGCCGGAATGAAGGCGACCAGCAGGCCGATGATGAAGCGCCGCGCCTCGGCGTCGGTCGGCCACCGCGTGGCCAGGAACCACAACCGCTTCAGATAGACGCTGATGATGGCCAGCAGGGCGCCCAGTTGGATGACGATCTCGAACGTCTTGCCCGTGCTCTCGAAGCCGAGGAAATGCCCCAGCAGCAGCAGGTGCCCGGTGGACGACACCGGAATGAACTCGGTCAACCCCTCGACCAGACCCAGAAGGATCGCCGTCAGCCAGTCCGCCATGAAAACTCCGTCTCGACCGGCCGCCGGTTCGTCCGGGCCGGGCCTGATCCTGTCATAGCGTCCCAGGCCGGACGCCGCCATTGGCGCGGCGGCGGTTTTGCGCGACAAGGAACCGGACATGACCGCCTCGCCCGCCTCCCTCGACGACGCCCACGCCGCCACGCGCCGCATCACCATGCTGTCGGTGGGGACCGCGACCGTCCTGATCGTGCTGAAGGCCTTCGCCCTGGGCGCCTCGGGTTCGGTGTCCATCCTGGCCACTCTGGCGGATTCCGCCCTGGACCTGATCGCCTCGCTCGCGACCTTCTTCGCCGTGCGCTGGGCCGCCGCTCCGCCGGACGAGGAGCACCGCTACGGCCATGGCAAGGCCGAGGCCCTGGCCGCCCTAGTCCAGGCGGGCCTGGTCTTCGCCTCCGCCGCCTTCATCGGCTGGGAAGCGGTTCAGCGCATGTTCGACCCGCGCCCCGTGACCTCCGGCGGCTGGGCCGTCGGCGTGGTCGCGGTCTCCATCCTCGTCACCCTTTGGCTGGTCTGGATGCAGACCCAGGCGATGAAGAAGACCGGCTCCCTGGCCGTGGCGGGCGACCGCGCCCACTACGCCGCCGACCTGGCGGCCAATGTCGTGGTGCTGATCGGCGTGATCTCCGGCGCCTTCCTCCATGCGCCGGGCCTGGACGCGGCGGCAGGCCTGGTGGTGGCCGTCTGGCTGTTCTGGGGCGCGACCTCCATCCTGCGCGACGCCGCCGACCACCTGCTGGACCATGCGGGACCAGAGGAAGACCGCGCCGCCATCGCCGCCGCCGTCCTGGCCGACCCGCGCGTCTTCGGCGTGCATCAGTTGCGCACCCGGATGGCGGGCCAGGTTCTGATGATCCAGATGCATGTCGATCTGGAGCCCTCCCTGACGCTGGAGGCCGCCCACGCCATCGTGGTCGAGGCGGAGCAGCGCGTCCTGGCCGCCTTCCCTCACGCCGACATCCTGATCCACGCCGATCCACGCGGCCGCGGCGCGACCCATGGCCTGCCGACGGCGCCCTCGACTGAAACGCCGCCCGCCGCCTCGGCCAGCCCCTGGTCCTGATCGGCTCTCAGGCCTCGCGGTAAACGGAGCCTTAACGAGCGCGGGCGCATGGATCGGGCAAATGTCCGCGCCCGCCGTCCTCTATCATTTCGCCTTCCACCCCGGCTCGCGCACGGCGCGACTGGCCCTGGGCGAGGCGCGCATCGACTTCGGCGAGGAACCGGTCAAGCCGTGGGAGCCCGACTGCCCCCTGATCGACCTCAATCCCTCGGGCATGCCGCCGGTCCTGACCGTCGTGGAAAAGGGCAAGACCCTGACCCTGTGCGAGACCGAGGCCGTCCTGGGCTGGATCGAGGATCGGTCCAAGGGCGACGTCCTGATGCCCGCCGACCTGGCCGAACGCGCCGAGACCCGGCGTCTGGCGACCTGGTTCAACCGTCGCTTCATGGACGAGGTCGACGCCGTCCTGCTGCATGAGCGGATGGAGAAGCCCCTGCTCCGCCTCGGCCCGCCCGAGGCCCGTATGCTGCGCGAGGGTCGCGACGCCCTGCGCGCCCACCTGGCCATGCTGGAAGCCCTGGCCGCCGGGCGTGAATGGCTGGCCGGGCGTCGGCTCAGCCAGGCCGACCTGATCGCGGCGGGCCACCTGTCGGTGCTCGACTATTTCGGCGAGATCGCCTGGGCCTCCTATCCGTCGCTGAAGACCTGGTATTCCAAGCTGAAGTCGCGGCCCTGTTTCCGGACTCTGCTGAGCGACCGTTTCCCCGGCGTCCATCCAGCCCCCTGGTACGCCGACCTCGACTTCTGACGTCAACGGGGGCAAAGGCCCCTTCATGGCGGCCGATCCCCGCATCTTCATCCGACAGCGCGCCGCCGAACTGGGCTTCGGCGTGTGCCGCTTCGCCTCGGCCAGCGAACCCTGGAGCGCGGGCGAGAAGCTGGCTCACTTCGTCGAGGCCGGACGGCACGGCGACATGGGCTGGATGGAGACGACGCTGGAACGCCGCGCCCACCCGACCGCCATGTGGGACGGGGCGAAGACCGCCGTCGTCCTGGGCATGAACTACGGCCCCGAGGCCGATCCCCTGCCCGAGCTGGAAGACCGGTCGGCAGGCTATATCTCCGTCTATGCGCGCGGCGACGACTATCATGAGGTCATCAAGGGCCGGCTGAAGATCCTGGCCGGTCAGATCGGCGCGCGACTGGGACAGGAGGTGAAGGTCTTCGTCGACACCGCCCCCCTGATGGAAAAGCCCCTGGCCCAGCGCGCCGGCCTGGGCTGGCAGGGCAAGCACACCAACCTGCTCAGCCGCACCCACGGCAACTGGCTCTTCCTCGGCGTCATCCTGACCGCCGCCGAGATCGAGGCGGACGAACCGGAAACCGAGCATTGCGGCCGCTGCACCGCCTGCCTCGACGCCTGCCCGACGAACGCCTTTCCAGCGCCCTTCCAGATCGATGCGCGGCGCTGCCTGTCCTACCTCACCATTGAATACGCCGATCCCTGGCCCGTGGAGTTCCGCATCGCAACGGGGCCGCGCATCTACGGCTGCGACGACTGCCTGGGCGCCTGCCCCTGGAACAAGTTCGCGCAAGGGGCGTCGGAGGCCCGGCTGCACGCCCGCGACAGCCTCAAGGGGCCGCGCCTGGCCGACCTACTGGCGCTGGACGATCCGGCCTTTCGCGCCCTGTTCACCAAGAGCCCGGTCAAGCGGATCGGGCGCGATCGGTTCATCCGCAACGTCCTCTACGCAGCCGGAAATTCCGCCGACGCCGCCCTGATCGTCCCGGTCGAAGCCCTGCTGGACGACCCGGCGCCCGTGGTGCGGGGCGCGGCGGTCTGGGCCTTGTCGCGGCTGGATGCCGAGCGGTTCGCGGCGCTGCGCGAGGCGCGGCTGGCCGAGGAAACGGACGAGAGCGTCAGAACAGAGTGGTCCTTCTCCCCTTGAGGGAGAAGGTGGGCGCCGCAGGCGCTCGGATGAGGGGTGTCAGCGCACCATTCAAGAAAAAGGGGCGCCGCCGGTTTCGCCTGAACACATTAAGCGGCGCCGCCGTCACCCCTCATCCGTCAGGCTTCGCCTGCCACCTTCTCCCACAAGGGGAGAAGGCTTTAGTGCGCTAACGCCTTCGGCTGCTTGAGCGTATCCCTCCCACAAGGGGAGAAGGCAGAACGTCAGACCGCGGCCTCGCCCACGCCTCGGCCGCCGCCCGGCACAGGCGCCACGTCCAGCAGCTTCAGCCGGAACACCAGGACGGCGTTGCCCGGAATCATCGGCGGACCGCCCGCTTCGCCATAGCCCAGCTCGGGCGGCAGATAGAGCAGCCATTCGTCGCCGGGCTTCATCAGTTGCAGGGCCTCGGTCCAGCCCGGCACCACGCCCTCGGGCGAGAAGACCGCCGGGGCGCCGCGCTTGAACGAGCTGTCGAAGACCGTGCCGTCGACCAGGCTGCCTTCGTAATCGACGCGCACCAGGTCGTTGCTGTCGGGATGGACGCCGCCCGCCGGGCCGCTGGCGACCACCTTGTACTGCAGGCCCGACGGCAGGGTCTTCACCCCCTCCGCCGAGGCGTTGGTCTTCATGAAGGCGGCGGCTTCTTCCGCGTTCTTCGCCAGGTCCGCGTCGGACACGGCGGGCTGGCGGTTGCAGGCGGCGACAGCCAGCAGAGACGCGGCCGCAGCCGCGACGAGTGCGGGCCTAGCCCATGCGAAGTTCATAGCCGCGTTCCTTGAGGGCTTCGCCGATTTCCTCGGCATGTCGGGCGTCGCGGGTCTCGACCATGATGTCGAACTCCGCCCCCTTGGCGGGCACGTCCAGCGCCAGCCGGTTGTGCACCACGTCGATGATGTTGCCGCCCAGCCCGCCGATCACGGCGGCCATGGCCGACAGCATGCCCGGACGGTCGTCGCCCAGGATGCGATAGACGATCAGTCGCTTCTCGCGGACCATTTCACGGTTCAGCACCACGGCCAGCATGCGGGCGTCGATATTGCCGCCGGTCAGCTCAATCCCGACCTTCATGCCCTTGAACCGCTCCGGATTGGCCAGGACGGCGGCCAGGCCGCCGGCGCCGGCGCCCTCGGCCACCGTCTTCTCCAGCGTCGCCAGCAGGGCCACGCCCTTTTCGAAGTCGGCCTCCTCGCAGACGAAGACCTCGTCGATCAAACCGTCAGCCAGGGCGAAGGGGATTTCTCCCACGGCCTTGATGGCGATGCCTTCGGCGATGGTCTGCCCGCTGCACTTGGCCGGCTCGCCGCGACGACGCGCGGTGAAGGAGGGATAGCGGGCGGCCTCGACGCCGAAGATCTTGATGTCCGGCTTCATCGCCTTGGCGGCGATGGCGCTGCCGGCGATCAGGCCGCCGCCGCCGATGGGGATGATCAGGGCGTCCAGATCCGGCGCGTCCTCGACGAACTCCAGGCCGCAGACCCCCTGGCCCGCCACGATGCCCTCATCGTCGAAGGCCGAGACGAAGACATAGCCGTGCTCGGCCTGCAGCCGCTTGGCCTCCTCGGTCGAGCCTGAAAAATCGAGACCGTGGATGACGACGTTTGCGCCGTGGGCGCGGGTGCCGTCCACCTTCACGAAGGGGGTGCCCTCGGGCATGACGATGGTCACCGGCACGCCCAGACGGCCGCCGTGATAGGCCAGGGCCTGGGCGTGGTTGCCGGCCGAGGCGGCGACGACGCCGCGCTTCTTCTCATCCGGCGTCAGTTGCAGCAGGCGGTTCAGCGCGCCGCGCTCCTTGAAGCTGCCGGTGAAGTGCAGGTTGTCGAACTTGATCCAGATCTCCGCGCCGGTCAGTTGCGACAGGCGGCGGGAATAACGGACGGGCGTGCGGTCGACCTGGCCGGCGATGCGCGACTGCGCCGCCCGGATGTCGTCGATGGTGACGGTCATGAAGTCCCTGAAAACATTACTCGGACGTTCTGTGCGCCCGATCTCCGGCGCTGTTGTGACGCAGCGGAAGCAGACGGGCAACCTTGACTCGCTTCCTTCCGCCGGGTCATGCCCTTTGGGTCTGAAACGAGAAGCCTCCCGGAGCCTGCCTCAATGTCGTTCCGCCTCGCCTCGCGTCCGATCGCGCTGTCCGCCGCCCTGATCGGCGCCCTTACCCTGGCCGCCTGCGCCACCACGCCGACCGGGCCGGTCGACACCGGCGCCTTTAGCGCCGAGGCCTTCGGCTGGTCCACGCGCTCCGGCCAGGCCTCGATCGAGGGCCGCGTCGCCTTCGCCCAGGACGGCCGCGACTTCCACTGCGTCGGCAATGTCGGCCTGATCCCCGACACCGGCTATACCCGCGCCCGCATGCAGCGCCTCTACGGCTCGACCGAGCGCGCCGCCATCCCGGCCGCCGTGGTCCGCACCCGCTCCGCCGGGGAACAGGGCGCCGACTATCGCTCCTTCGAACGGGCCCAGGCCTGTTCCGCCGACGCCTTCAGCTTCACCGGCCTGCCCGACGGCAGTTGGTATCTGATCTCGCCGGTCAAGGCGGGCGACGACGTCATGGTCCTGATGAAGCGGGTCCAGACGCGCGGCGGCCGCATGGTCTCCGTCACCCTGGGCGGCTGATCTCCGCCCTCAAAATCCTATCGGCGTTCGCCATCCTTTGGCCTCACGGGACCGCTCTCTGAACTGATCCATGTCCGGACAGTCGGGGAGCGCGTTCTTGTCGCAACACAACATCATGGGCTCCGAGGCCTTCAACCGGCGCCCCTTCGTCATCATCCGCAACCTGAGGGCCGGAAGCTTCCGTCGCCGGAAGAATCGGTCCGTGGTCGCCTATGTCGTGGTCGCCGTCCTGGCCCTGTCGGCCGGCGCCGCCGCAGCCTTCATGGCCCTGGCGCCCGGTCTGGCCGACGCGGAGATCAAGGCCGCCGCAGCCGCAGCACCGCCCGCGCCGCAGCCCGCCCTGCCCGTCGCTCCGCGCACGAACTGAGGCCCGTCGCATTCAACTGTTGAGAAGCGTCACACCCGTCTCGACACGACGGGCGAACCGCCGTCTATCCGTCCGATGAAACGCCTGACCCCCGCCGAATGGGGTCGTGTCCGCGAACGGGTCACGACCATGAGTCTGCCTGACCGAGGCCCCGACGCCGCCGCCCGCATGGCCGCCTGGCTGGAAGCCCGCCCTGGGAACGGCTGGTTCTACATCCTGGGCTCGACCGTCAGCTTCGGCCTCTCCATCGACGCCGAGGCCTTCAAGCGCTGGATGCTGACGGAACTGGTCGCCTAGGCCATAGAGGCGCCCGCCACCCTGACCCGGATTTCGACTAGGGCTGGAGCGGGTAGGGGGAATCGAACCCCCGACATTCAGCTTGGGAAGCTGACGTTCTACCTCTGAACTATACCCGCAGAGCCATTGTTTTCATGCCTTTGCGGCGGGCGGTCCGTCAACGCCGCCGGGCGTATTTCCGAAAGAATTCCACGACCGCCTCACGTGACCGCTTCCGGCGTTCATTTTTTTGATCGCCCCTTCATCACCGTTTAACGGTGTTATTTGTAGATTGATCACCGCAAAAAGCGGGAGCTGGTCATGAAGCGAAGCCGTTTTTCTCCGCGTTTCTGGAGCGATCGCCGGGGCGTAGCCGCGATAGAATTCGCCATCGTCGCCCCTGTTCTGGTCGTCATGATGTTCGGCATGATCATCTATGGCGGCTGGTTCTGGATGGCCCATTCGGTCCAGTCCCTGGCCACCGAGGCGGCCCGCACCGCCATAGCTGGCCTGGACCCGACCGAGCGCGAGCAACTGGCGCGCGCCTTCGTCACCTCCCAGGCCCCGAGCATGGGATTGGACACTCAGAAGACGACGGTGGAGATCCAGGCCGATCCCAACGTCATCCGCGTCAACGTCGCCTATGACATCCGCCAGCATCCCTTGATGGCCTTGTCAGGCCTCGTCCCCTCGCCGCCGCGCATCATTCGCCGCACCGCGACTGTCCGCCTGGGGGGCTACTGACATGAAGACCCGCGGCGTGATCCGAAACGAAGACGGCGGGGTGACTATCGTCACCGCCGCCATGGCCGGCCTTTTCTGCATCGTCGCCGCCGTGGCGATCGACCTGGGATCCGTTTCCCTGAAGGCGCGGCAGGTCCAGGGCGCAGCCGATCTTTCGGCCATGGCGGCGGCCCACGACCTGACCCGGGCCGACCTCGCCGCCCGAGCCACGGCCCAGGCCAATCTCACGGACGTCCAGACGGTCAATGTGCAGAAGGGCGCCTATGTCGCCGATCCGCGCCTGGCGCCCGCCAATCGCTTCAGCCCCGGCGCGGCGACGCCGAACGCCGCCCGAGTCCAGATCACCGCCCCCGCCCCCCTCTTCTTCGGTCGCTGGATCCTGCGTCGCGAGACCGTGCCGGTCAGCCGCACCGCGACCGCCGCCATCCCCAGCGGCAAGCCCCAGGCCATGTTCTCCATCGGCACGCGCCTGGCCAGCGTGGACGGCGGCCTGGCCAATGCCCTGCTGTCGGGCCTGCTGGGCAGCAACGTCTCCCTGACGGTGATGGATTATCGCAACCTGGCCGGGGCCCAGGTCAATCTTCTGTCCTTCTCGGACGCCCTGGCCACCGACCTGGGCCTGGCGGCCGGCGACTACGACGCCCTGCTGAACCAGGAGATCACCGCCGGACGCGCCCTGAAGGTGCTGGAAGCCGTGGCCGGTTCCGACGCCAAAAGCGTGCTCAGCAAGCTGACCCGCGCGCCCGTGGACGCCAAGCTGAAGCTCAGCGAGCTGATCGGCGTCGACGCCCTGTCGCGCAAGGGCCTACGCGAGGCGTTGAACGTCGATGTCTCGGCCATGGACATGGTCATGGCCACCCTGGAGACGGCCAACAAGAACCGGCAGTTGGCCGTGGACGCAGGCGTGCGCACGGGCATAGCCGACCTGGACGTCATGGTGGCCATAGGCGAGCGGCCGAACAACTCCGCCTGGTTGACCGTCACCGACAAGGGCGAGCCCATCATCCGCACCACCCAGACCCGCATCTATCTGAAGGTGACCACGGCCCAGGCCCTGTCCGGCCTGGCCCAGGTCAAGCTGCCCATCCTGGTCGAGGCCGCCGCCTCCGAGGCCAAGCTGGCCCGGATCAACTGCGACGCCTCAAAGACGGTGACCCTGGCCGTACGCCCCGGCGTGGCCCGCGCCCAGATCGGCGTCATCGACGAGACCAAGCTGAAGGATTTCAAGACCGAACTGGTCGCGTCGCGCGCGACCGTGCTCAACGTCCTGAGCCTGGTGAAGCTGACCGCCGGCGCCGACCTGAAGGTCTCCGACGAGAACTGGACCGAGACCGCCTTCAACAAGGTCGACATCGATCAGAAGAAGGTGAAGTCGGTGCAGTCGCGCGGCTTCGTCAACGGCCTGATCGTCAGCCTGCTGACACGCCTGGACGCCGACGTCGAACTGGGTCCCCTGGCGATCGGCCTGGGCGGCCTGGTCAAGGCCCTGGGCGTTCTGCTGACGCCGCTCGGCCCCGTGCTGGACGGCGTAGTCCAGCCCCTGCTGGACCTGCTGGGCGTCAAGCTGGGCGAGGCCGACGTCCAGGTCCTGGCCATACAATGCCCCAGTGACGGCCACACGCCCAAGCTGGTCGGATAGGGGAATGCGCTGGAGCGAAACGGGGGACGCGCCCCCGTCGGCGTCAGACTTCGGGCGTCAGCCTTCGATCGAACGAAGGCCGGATGCAGCCTGCTGCACCACCGGGCGGCGCTGGCCGCCGGCGGCGATGATGCGATCGATCCGCGACTTCTCGGCGCGGAAGGCGGCCAGATCGGCGCCCGCCAGGACGGTGCCTTCCTGGGTCTTGATGCCCGAGGGATTGATCCGCTGACCGTTGCGCCAGATCTCATAGTGCAGGTGCGGGCCGGTCGAGGCGCCGGTCGAGCCGACATAGGCGACGACCTGACCCTGCGACACGCGCTGGCCGGCGCGGATTCCCGAACCATAGCGCGACAGGTGGCCGTAGCCGCTTTCCAGGCCGTTGGCGTGGCGGATGCGCAGCCAGTTGCCGTAACCGCCCCAGCGACGGGCTTCGACGACCACGCCGTCGGCGGGCGCCACGACGGGCGTGCCGGTGGTGGCGGCGAAGTCCATCCCCTGGTGCATCTTGCGATAGCCCGAGATGGGGTGGGTGCGGACGCCGAAGTTGGAGCTGACCCGGCGGAAGCTCTGCAGCGGGGTGCGCATCATGGCGGTGCGCGTGTTCTTGCCCGTGGCGTCGAAATATTGCGCCGTGCTCGAGCCCGCGGGCTGATAGCGATAGAAGGCGTGGCCCTTCAGCTCGGCGTAGAGCAGTTCGCCAGTTTCCACCGTGCGGCCCGCCTCGGTCACGGAGCGGTCGAAGACCAGGGTGAATTCGTCGGCGGCGCGCACGTCGCGCTGCATGTCGAACTTGTGGGCGAACAGCTGACTGGCGCGGCGGACCACCGCCGAGGTGGCGCCCAGTTCGCGGGCCGACGCCGACAGGGAGCGCTGGACCTTGTCGCGGGCGACCACGGTCTCCTGCGTCACCTTCTCGTCCAGGGCGCGCAGGCGAAGCGCGCCGTCGAAGCTGCGCGAAACCGTCAGTTGGCTGGCCGGGCCGGTGCGCATGGTCAGGCCGATCAGGCGGGCGTCGCCCCGGCCGCCGCGCGGCTTGGACACGGCCGTTTCAAACTTCAGGCCCGCGCGCATGTCGCTGAGGTCGAAGGCGCTGGCGATGGTGGCGGCCACGGCGCTGGCTTCTTCGGCGCCGATGCCGGTGCGGCGAACAGCCTGCTCGAAGGTTTCGCCGCGGCGAATCTGAACGGCGATGGATTCCGGGGCGGTCAGACCGGCCGGCGCGCCAGCGGCGGCGTAGGCCTGGGTCTCCAGGTAGGCGATCTGCTCCGACGTCAGGGCCGGAACCTCTTCCGCGCGAGCGGGTTCATATGCACGACCCGCCGTGAAGGCGATGGTCACTGCGGCGGCGGTCGTCAGGATATGCGGCGCTAGCCGCATCGGCTGGCGGCGCGGATCGAACTGAGCCATCGGTCCCCGGCAAACGACGACGCCCGATCGGCGCCAACCCTTCGAATCACGGACGCGCCCAGGCTCGCCCCCGACGCGAAGCGAGCCATATAGCCCGCACGTCCCATCTTGGGAAGCAGGGACGTTACAAAACGTTAAATTCCGTGCGCCAAAATCAAGTATTCCACTGAAGCGATTGAATCTTTCGCCGCGCCCCGCCCTTTTGTCGCCTTGCTCTGCTGAACAGTGACCGCACCGACACGCCGCAGTGACTACGCAGCAACAACTGTCGCTCTCGCGCATTCTGTGGCGTTGTTGCCCCTCCATCCGCCGACGGACGCCGAGCGCCCTTGACCGACGACGCCCCTGACCCCCAGCCCCGGCCTCAAGCCCGTTCCAAGGCCAAGCCGGGCCGCAAGTCGCGTTCCGCGTTGCGGACGGCCTCCACCGGCCTGCTGATCGTCCTGCTGCTGCTCGTCGTCCTGGCGGCCGCCCTCTACCTGAACCGCCGCGCGGCGGCGCGAGAACTGCTGGTCGGCTGGCTGGACCGGCGTGGCATAGACGCCGACGTCGAGGTCGAGCAACTGGAGGTCGACGGCTTCGTCGGCAAGGTGACGATCGGCGACCCGCGCAATCCCGACTTCCGCGTCGAACGAGTTGAGGTCGACTACGCCCTGGGCATGCCCTGGTCGAAGACCGGCCTGGGCGTGACCCCCAGCCGCATCCGCCTGGTCCGCCCCCTGGTCCGCGCCGCCTGGAAGGGCGGAAAGCTGTCGCTCGGCTCCCTCGACCCCCTGATCGAGGAGTTCACCGGCAAGCCGCCCCGTCCCGACACGCGCGCGCCTCTGGTGATCGTCGAGACGGGCCGCGCCCGCATCGACACCGAATACGGCCCGCTTCAACTCCTGGCCGACGCCCGCATCGACGACGGCAAGCTGATGCGGCTGAACGCCCGCCTGCCCGCCGCCTCGCTCAAGAGCGGAACGACCGAGGCTCGCGGCCTCGGCGCGGTCGTGGACCTGACCACCGTCGGCGATCGCGTGACCCTGAAGATCGACGCCCAGGCCGAACGCTTCGCTCTCAAGGACCCCGCCGGCCAGGACCTGGGCGGCCAGGGAGCGGTCCTCAGCCTGACCGGCGACCTGTCCTACCCCGACCTCAAGACCCGCAAGGGCGACGGCAAGGCCGTGCTCGCCGGACGACTGACGGCCGACGCCCTGAACGGCGCCGGGATGACGGGCCAGGGCGCGACGGTCGACCTGGGCTTCGACGGCCAGGTCCAGGGCTGGCTCGACGCCTTCCATCTGGAAGGCCGGGGGCGCACCCAGATCCAGGCCCAGCGCCTGACCGGCCCGAACCTGACGGCGCGCGGCGCCGACCTGGCCCTGAACCGCGCCGACATCAGCCTGACGCGCCGGGAAAAGGGGCTGGAGTGGCGACTGTCCTCGCCCGCCGTGGTCCGTCTGGCCTCGGCCGCCTCGGGCGAGACCCGGCTGACCGGCGCCGTCCTCTCCACCGTCGCCCTGACGGCCGGCGGCCACGACGACGCCTTCGAGATCGAAGGCCCCCTGGCCCTGTCCGCCGCCCAGTTGGCGGCTGGCGACCTGACCTTGAACGGCGCGCGGGGCCGGCTGGCCCTGGACGTGGTCCGCGACAGCGTAACCCGCATCTCCGCCGTCGGCGCCCTGTCGGCCTCGCGCGGCGCCTGGAACGGCCTGGGCGGCCTCGCCAAGGACGACCTGCCCGAGATGGCGGAGCTGAAGCGCGCCCTGTCGGACTTCGCCGTCGACGCGCCCGGCGTCCGCTTCGCCACGGGCAATGCGGGGACCGAGCTGACCCTGACCCAGCCGATCACGGCGCGCCCGGCCAACGGCGGCCTGCTGCGTCTGTCCCCCGCGGCCACGCCCCTGTTCGCGGCCGAGCCTGAACGCGACGGCGGCGGCGCCCTGACCCTCACGGCCGAGCGCGGCGGCGGCCTGCCCGAGGCCCGGATCGACATTCCGTCCTGGAGCCTGTCGCACGGCGGCTTCCGCGCCCAATTGAACGGCCAGGCCGCCCTCGACTTCGGCCCCGGCCGCAACATCGCCCTGACCACGACGGGCGAACTGGCCTCCAGCGGCGGCCGCCTGACCTACACGGCCCAGGACTGCATTCCCGTCAGCGTCGAGCGGCTCGAACTGGGCGAGAACGACGTGACCGAGGTTTCCGGCCGCTTCTGCCCCTCGGATGCCCCCCTGATCGTCGTCGCCGACGGGGGCTGGCGCGCCCAGGGCAGGCTCGCGGACGTGACCGCCGTCGCCCCCTTCCTGGCCATGCGCTTCAGCGAGGCCGAGGGCGACCTGGTCGTGGACGGCAAGCCCGCCGGCCTGTCGATGACCGCCGCCGTCAGCCGCGCCCTGGCCGCCGACGTCACGACGCCCCAGCGCTTCCTGCCCCTGACCGCCGCCGGCGAAGCCCGCCTGGCCGCCGACGTCTGGAGCGGCGGCTTCGACCTGTCGCGCCTGGGCCATGCGGTCGGCCGCATCGACCTGCGCCACGACGGCAAGGCCGAGGCGGGGGGCGTGACCATCAGCGCCCCCGCCCTGACCTTCGCCCAGGGCGGCCTGCAACCCGCCGATCTCAGCCCCCTGGTCGCCGACTACATGAAGGCTCCGGTCGAGGGGACGGCCGCCTTCGCCGGCCGTTTCGACTGGTCGCCCACGACCTCGACCAGCTCCGGCCTGCTGACCACGTCCGGCCTGGACTTCGAAAGCCCGGCGGGCAAGGTCAAGGGCCTGAAGGGCCGGGTGGAGTTCACCAGTCTGACGCCCCTGATCACCGCCCCGGATCAGGTTCTGACGGTCGACACCCTGCAGGCGGTCACCCCCCTGTCGGGCCTGGAGCTGCGCTTCGGCCTGGACGAGAAGGCCCTGATGCTGGGCGGCGGCAAGATCGAGGCGGCAGGCGGCCGCATCAGCGTCGAGCCCTTCGACATCCCCCTGACCCCCGGCCAGGCCTGGGGCGGGACCATCGTGGTCGAACAGGTCCAGCTCAACGAACTGCTCAAGAGCGCCAACCTGCAGGAAAAGGCCGAACTGGACGCCGTGGTGTCCGGCCGACTGCCCTTCACCTATTCGGCCGAACAGGGCTGGCGGATCGTCGGCGGCGTGCTGAACGCCGTGCGCCCCGGCCGTCTGTCGATCAAGCCCGAGGTCTTCGACGACCTCGCCGCCGGGGGCGGGGGCGACGCGGCCCTGCCGCCCAACACCATGCAGGATCTGGCCTATCAGGCCATGCAGGAACTGGCGATCAAGGACCTGTCCGCCGAGGTGAACAGCCTCGACGAAGGCCGCCTGGGCGTCCGCTTCCGCATCAACGGCCGCCACGATCCGCCCCAGCGCGAGCAGCTTCGCCTGACCTTCATGGAGCTGATCCGGCGCGACTTCCTCAACAAGAAGCTGAACCTGCCCTCCGACACCCCCATCGACCTGACGCTGGACACCACCTGGAACGCCAACCAGATCGTGTCCGACCTGCTGGAATGGGGCCGGTCCAGCCGCGCCGCCGACGCGCCTTCGACAAGACCTTGAGTCAAAGACCTTGAGCTAAGGCTTCGCTTTGTTCAGAACCCGTTCACGCACAAAGGCGTTAGATCGCCACGAGTTTCATCGCCGCCTTTGGAGATCGGCCCACATGATCAGCAAGCGTCAGATCGCCCTGCTCGGCCTCGCCGCCGTCAGCGTCGCCGCGTGCGCGCCCACGGTGAACATCAAATTCAGCGAACCGCTGCAGATCTACGCCAAGCTGGACGCTGACATCCGCATCAAGCTCGACCAGGAGTTGCAAAACCTCCTGCGCGAAAACCCCAACCTGTTCTGATCGTAGAAAGGGGCTGAACATGAACCATCGCAAGCTCTTCGTCGCCGTCGCCGCAGCCGCCGCCCTGGGCGTCGCCGCCGGCGCCGCCGTGGCCCAGACCGCCGCGCAGAAGACCCTGGTCGACCAGGCCAAGGCCGCCGGCTCGGTCGGCGAACAGGCCGACGGCTACCTCGGCGTCCGCACATCGGTGAACGCCGACACCCAGGCCGCCGTCAGCGCCACCAACGCCGGCCGCCGCCAGGCCTACGCCCGCAGCGCCGCCGACGCCGGCACCTCGGCCGAAGTGGCCGGCGCCCGGATGTTCGAAACCCAGTTGCTGGGCCGCATCAGCTCGGGCCAGTGGTACAAGAACGCCGCCGGCCAGTGGGTCCAGCGCTGATCTGAACCGATGAAGACCACCGAGGTCGAGGGACGACCGGCGAGCCGCCTCCGGCGCTTTCTGCTCTCCCTCGGCCTCGCGCTTTTCATCGCCGCCGCCTCTACCCTCGGCCTGGCCGGCTACTGGCGGTTGATCGGCGGCGGCGCCATGTCGATCCACGGCTGGATCGCCATGGGACTGGGGGTCCTGGGAACCGTCGGCCTGTCCTGGCTGCTCATGGCCCTGGCCTTCCGTTCCGACCGCGAGGGTTGGGATGACCGGGTCGACAACCGCCTGGATCCCGGCCGCGACGAAGCGGAAGACGACGCTCCCTACTGAGCCTCTCCCGCCCCCTTCCTTTCTCCTGCCGGCCGCGCATCCGTCATGATTGCGTTCAGAGGGTCGGATTTTTCCGGCTTTCTGGTGTATGAGCCGCCGCCATGCCCTTCACCGCCACCGTCCTGACCATGTTCCCCGAGGCCTTCCCCGGACCGCTCGGCGTGTCGCTGATCGGCACGGCCTGGCGCGAGAAGGGGCTGTGGTCGCTGGAAACGCTGGACATCCGGGGCTTTTCCGAAGATAAGCGCGGCTTCCTGGACGACACCCCTGCGGGTGGCGGCCCTGGAGCCGTGTTGAAAGCGGACGTGGTGGCCCGGGCCTTAGACAGTCTCGAAGGCCCGCCTCGGCCGGTTTTGTACATGAGCGCACGCGGTCGGCCCCTGACGCAGGCGCGAGTGAAGGAATGGGCGAAGGCCGACGGAATCGTCGTCCTGTGCGGCCGTTTCGAGGGGGTGGACCAGCGGGTGCTCGACGCCCGCGGGTTCGAGGAGGTCTCCGTCGGGGACGCGGTGCTCGCCGGCGGCGAGGCGGCGGCCATGGTGGTGATCGAGGCATGCGTAAGACTGGTCCCCGGCGTTCTGGGCGCGGCTGAAAGCCTGTCGTCCGAGAGCTTCGAGGACGGGCTTCTGGAACACCCGCAGTACACGCGACCGCGGACGTTCGAGGGGCATGACATTCCCGAGGTGCTGCTGTCGGGCGATCACAGGAAGATCGCTCAATGGCGCGAGGCGCAGCGGGAAGAGACCACGCGGGAACGACGTCCGGACCTCTGGGCGGCGCATCTCGCCAAGACCGCGGAGCCTGGCTCCGCCAAATCAAAGGCAAAGGGCGCTAAAGCCCGAGGAGAATAGATATGAACATCGTCCAGCAGCTCGCTGCCGAAGAAAAAGCCCGCCTGCTCGAAGGCAAGTCGATCCCGGACTTCCAGCCCGGCGACACCCTGCGCGTCAACGTGCGCATCAAGGAAGGCGAGCGTGAACGCATCCAGGCGTTCGAAGGCGTCTGCATCGCCCGTGACGGCGGCGGCGTGAACGAGACCTTCACGGTCCGCAAGATTTCCTTCGGTGAAGGCGTGGAGCGTCGCTTCCCGATCCTGTCGCCGAACGTCGAGTCCATCGAAGTGAAGCGCCGCGGCGTCGTCCGTCGCGCCAAGCTCTATTACCTGCGCGATCGTCGCGGCAAGTCGGCCCGTATCGCCGAGCGCCAGACGGCCCGCCCGAACAAGGGCGCCGCCGTGCCGGTCACCGGTTCGGCCGAAAAGGCCGGCGACGAGGCCTGATCCCAGGCTTCAGCCCCGCGCTGAAAGACACGAAAGCCCCGGCGGAGACGCCGGGGCTTTTTGTTTTCCCTCTCCCGATGGGAGAGGGAGATTTTACTTCGGATACAACGGATTGTCGGCGTCGCGGCGGGCGTCGAGGCTATGCTTCAGGGCGCTCATCTGATCGTGCCCCTCCTTCACCACGGCGTAGGCCCGGCGGATGGTTTCGCGGGTGGTGGCCGACAGGTCTTCGTCGGCCATGGCGCGCTCGAACCGGGCCTTCAGGTGGTCCTCCCCGCCCTCGACCGAACCGATCACCGAGGCGGAGTCGCCCAGCAGGGCCGACTTCACGTCCATGAAGGCCCGCTGAGCCTTGGCCAGGATGGAGCCGTCCTCCTCCGGGTCGCCGCCGCGTTCACGCACCGCGGTCTTGAAGTCGTCCGCCAGACGGCGGCGCTCGTCCGCCCGGGCCTGGAACCAGGCCTTGTAGCCCTGGTCCCCAGCTTCGGCCGCCGCCTCGGCGTAGCCGTCCGCGCTGTCGATCAGGCCCTCGATCAGGCCGTTCAGGACCCGGATGTCGTGCTTGTCGCCGCTCATCGGAAATCTCCGTTGCTGACGAGGGAAGAACCCGTCGCAGCAGCGAAGGTTGCCGGCATGACGCCGCTGTGAAATCGGCTGCGGCGCGAGCGCGCCCAGACCGACTGCGGGCCTACAGCCTGGTGCGCAGCGACCAGAGCTCGGGGAAGCAGCGACGCTTCAGCGTCTCCACCAGATAGCCGACGCCGTCGGTGCCGCCCGTGCCTTGGCGGCGGCCGATGATGCGCTCGACCGTCACCACGTGCTTGTGGCGCCAGGTCAGCAGGGCGTCGTCCAGGTCCACCAGCTTCTCGGCCAACTGATACAGGGGCCACCAGCGCTTGGTGTCGCGATAGACCTCCAGCCAGGCCGCCTCTACGCCCTCGGACGCTTCATAGGACTGGCTGACGTCGCGGTTCAGCACCTCGGCCGGGACCGGCAGGCCGGCCAGGGCCAGTTGTCGCAGGGCGTCGTCGTAGAGGCTGGGAGCCTTCAGCGCCGCCTCCAGCGCCGCATGGGCCTCGGGCCGTTCCGCATGGAAGCGCAGGAAGCGCGGATCCTTCAGGCCCAGCATGGTCTCCAGGCGACGGAACTGGTCGCTCTGGAAGCCCGAGCTGGCGCCCAGGTCGCCCCGGAACTTCAGATAGTCGGCCGGGGTCATGGTGGCCAGGATGTCCCAGCTCTGGGTCATGACCGACTGGATGCGGCTGACGCGGGCCAGGCTCTTGTAGGCGGGCACCAGATCGCCGGCGCGCACCAGCCGCTGGGCCAGGGCCGTCTCATGCAGGATCTGCTTGAGCCACAGCTCCTTGGTCTGGTGGATGATGACGAACAGCATCTCGTCATGCTGGTCGGACCGCGGGTTCTGGGCGCTGAGCAGGGTGTCGAGCGACAGATAGCCGGCGTAGGTGACGCCGCCCGGCTCGTGCTTGGCCGTCTCAATGGCCGTTCCACGAATATCGGAGGCGCGAATGTCGTTGGGTGCGTCGGTCATCCGCCACCTATCGCCGGATCGGCCCCGAAGGGCCAGCCCGGAAGCGGCGGAAAATCAGTTGGCGGCGCGGGTCTCGCCGCTCGCGGCGGCGGCGGCCATCTGGCGGCCGTTGGCGAAGGCGTCGCGCGCCCCGTTATAGATGAAGCCGTAGGTCGGATAGACGGTGGTGCCCAGGTCGTTGATCGGATTGTACCAGACCTTGACCCGGCTCCAGTCGCCCGAGGGAGAGACGTCCACCACGGTGACGTTCTCTTCCACCTTGCCGCGGCTGCCGCCCCAGTTGGCGTGGGTCACGCGGATCACGCGGTCGGTCAGGACGTCGGAAACCACGGCCACATGGCCCCGGTTCATGCGGCCGCTGGGCTGGAAGACCAGGACCGAGCCCGTCTCAGGCGCGCGGCCGGTGCGGAACTTGTCCACGGCCTGACGCCACCAGGTCCAGGCGTCGCCGAAGATATTGATGCCCGAGAACATGCGGGCGAAGGTCACGCACTGCCAGTAGGGGTCGTCGGCTTTCGCCTGGGTCGGACCGAGGGCGAAGAATCCTAGGGTCGCCGCAACTGCGGCGGCTGTGAGCCGTTTCATCATCTGGCGTGCTCCCGACTGAACGCGGACAAGCCTTAGACGATAGTGTCCGAAGGTTGAAGAACCGTTTCCGACTGTTTCGCCCCGTGATCCACAGGGGCGCGGCGGCGCTCGGCCCATCCGCGCAGAGCCTTGCGGGCCGGGCGTTCGACCAGATGATAGGTGACGGCGGCCGCGGCGATCAGGCCGAGAACTATCCCCAACCACACGAAAAGTTGAAGTCGCTTGTCTTCCGCCCCCGTCGCCCGGGCCGCCAGATTGACCGCGAGAATCTGCCAAGGGGCGCAGATCATGTAGACGGAATAGCTGATCTCGCCCAGGTAGACGGCGGGCCTCGAGGCCAGCAGGCCGGCCCGCTCGTTAGGTACGGAGGCCAGGGCCAGGATCAGCAGCCCCGCCGCCAGGACCGTCACCGCGTCCCAGGCGAAGATCGAGGCCGCCGCGATCATGACCGCCGCCGCCGCCAGGGCCAGAAGTCCGGCGCGCGGCAGGGGCGCCCGCCGATAGACCAGATAGAGGGTGCAGCCGTAGGCGAAACAGGGCACGATCCGCAGCGCGCCCCAGCGGAAGGTGGCCTCGGTCAGGGGAAAGCCCGCCACCCGCTCGAACCCCGCATAGAGGCCCGCCAGGAAGAGGGCCGCCGCCGCCGCCGCCAGCCACGGCCGCTTGCGCAGGCTCCAGGCCAGGGTCGCGAACAGGGGGAAGGTCAGATAGGCGAACCACTCGGCCGAGATCGACCACGAGGGATGGTTCCAGCCGGCCTCGCCGGCGAAGCCCCAGGCGTGAACCATCAGCAGATGGGCCGGAAGGGTCTTCCAGCTCAGGATGCCGGAATCGATCTGCATGCCGACGAAGGTCGCCGCCAGCCCCAGGGCCATGACCCCGAACAGGGTGAAGAGATGCAGCGGATAGATCCGCGCGATCCGCGCCCACAGGAAGCCGCGATAGGAGAAACGCTTCTCCGCGAAGGCCTGCAGATAGACGTGGCTGAGGATGAAGCCCGACAGGACGAAGAAGAGCTCCACCCCCAGATAACCCTTGGCCGTCAGGTTCGGGACGAAACCGACGTCCAGATTGGGCCAGAAGGTGTAGAGGGCGACCCACAGGGCGGCCATGAACCGCAGGGCGGTCAGGGGCCGAAGATCGGCGGGCATGGGGTTCGGCGTCTGGACGGGCGTCATAGGGCGCAATCTGGCATGACGCCGCTTTGGGAAGCGTTAAGCGGCGAAACCATCCGTCAGCAAGACGGGCGCCAGACGCCCGCCCGCCTGTGTCTCGGCCTGCGCGGCCTATTCGACGCGCCCCGCCTCCCCGGCCTTCTCGATCGCCGCGACCGAGGCGGCGCAGCCGGTCAGGTCTTCCGTCCCGATCTCGACCCTGGCGGTCAGAGGATAGATGCGGTCGCTCATGCCGTCCGAGCAGTCGGTGGCCGACACGGTCACGACCAGGGGCGTCTTTTGGGCGGTCTCGGCGGTCCAGCTCGCCACCGTGCCCTGCAGGGTCGGACCGGGGTTGGCGGCCTTCTGTTCCGGGCGGTCCACGCCGGAATAGGTCAGGCCCTGGGGCGTGATCTCCACCGCCCAGAAGGGCTCGGTCCCCATGACGCGCAGCGGCTGATCCAGGTCGACGCCGGCCAGGACGCGCGCCTGCGTCGGCGCGGCAGGAGCGTCGGTCTTCTCCGCGGGCTGGGAACAGGCGGCCAGGGCCAGGGCGGCGACGGCGGCGAAAGAAAGGGCGGGACGCATGGCGAGCTCCGTGAAGTTTCGTTTCATGGACCGCAGCCGAAGGCCGCGGTCAAGGACAGGCGCCGAACGCGCATCGCGCCTGGATCGATGCGAAGGCCTGATTCCGCCTCGACCGATCAGGCTCTATGGTGCCCGGCATGACGAATCGCGTCGCAGCCGCTTCCGTTCCCCTGACCGCCTGCGAATTCTTCGCTGGGGGCGGATTGGCGGGCCTGGGCCTGGGCCGGGCGGGCTTCCGCACCGTCCTGGCCAACGACATCGACGCCATGAAGGCCGCGGCCTTTCGCGCCAACCATGCGGACGTCTCCCTCGCTCACGGCGATGTCTGGGACCTGACGCCCGCCCAGGTTCCCGGGACGCCGGACCTGTGCTGGGCCTCCTCGCCCTGTCAGGACGTCAGTCTGGCGGGCGCGCGCGGCGGCCTGAAGGCCGTGCGGTCTGGCGCCTTCTGGGGCTTCTGGAAGCTGATGCAGGGGCTGGACGCCGAGGGCCGGGCCCCGCGCGTCGTGGTTATCGAGAACGTCGTCGGCCTGCTGACCTCGGACGAGGGCCGCGACTTCGCCGCCGTCTGCGCCGCCATGGTCGAGGCCGGCTATCGCGTCGGCGCCCTGGAGATGGACGCGGCCCTGTGGCTGCCCCAGTCGCGCCCCCGCCTCTTCATCGTCGCCATGCGGGGCGCCGAAGGGCCGGCCGTCCTGGAACCGACCGGCCCCTTCCACACGCCGCGCCTGATCGCCGCCCACGCGCGCCTGCCCGAGATGGTGAAGGCCGGTTGGTCATGGTGGTCCGTGGCCGCCCCCGCGCGCCGCAATCTGGACCTCTCGGCCCTGCTGGAACCCGGCCTTCCTGTCTTCGAGACAGATCAGACCGAGGCCCTGCTGGCCCTGCTGTCGCCGCTGCACCGCGCGCGGCTGGAGACGATCCTGGCTTCGGGCGAACGCCGGATCGGCGCCGCCTTCCGCCGCGTGCGAACGGTCAGGGGACGAAAGGTCCAGCGGCTGGAATTGCGCTTCGACGGCCTGGCGGGCTGCCTGCGCACCCCCTCCGGCGGCTCGTCGCGGCAATATGTCCTGATCTGCGAAGACGGTCGGGTTGCGATGCGGCGTCTGAGCGGCCGCGAGGCGGCCCGTCTCATGGGCGTGGCGGACGACTATCGCCTGCCCTCCAGCGAAAGCGCGGCGCTGAAGCTGATGGGGGACGCAGTAGCGACCCCGGTGGTCGAGGCCCTGGCGCTGGGCCTATTCCAGCCGGCCCTCGCCGCCGCCGATCCCGAAGGCGCGGCGGCGGCCTAGGCCGAGGACGCTCCTGCCGCCGTCAGAGGGTCGGCTTGCCGCCGCCCGCCGCGATCCAGGCGTTCACCTGATCCTCCAGCACGTCCAGCGGCACCGAGCCGGAGCCCAGGACCACGGCGTGATAGTCCTTGATGTCGAACCGGTCGCCCAGCGCCGCCTCGGCCTTGGCGCGCAACTCCTCGATCTTCAGCTCGCCGATCTTGTAGCTGGTCGCCTGGCCGGGATTGGTGATGTAGCGCTCGACCTCCTTCTGGATGTCGCGCTCGGACAGCAGGGAGTTCCGGCGGAAATAGTCCATCGCCTGCTCGCGGCTCCAGCGCTTGGCGTGCAGGCCCGTGTCCGTCACCAGGCGCACCGCCCGCCACAGCTCGGTCGAGAGCCGGCCGAAGTCGGAATAGGGGTCCTGATAGAAGCCCATCTCCTTGCCCAACTGCTCGGCGTACAGGCCCCAGCCCTCGGCGTAGGCGCCGTATCCGCCGAAGCGGCGGAAGCGCGGCAGCCCCTCGATCTCCTGCGCATAGGCGATCTGGAAGTGATGGCCCGGCGCGCCCTCGTGATAGCTGATGCCCTCGATCTGCGGCTTCAGCACCTGGGTCATGTCCGACAGGTTGACGTAGTAGATGCCCGGCCGCGACCCATCGGGCGCCGGCGAGTTGTAGAAGGCGATGGAGGCCGTGGCCTCGCGGAAGGGTTCGACCGCACGGACTTCCAGCGCCGCCTTGGGCAGGTTGGAGAACCACTGGGGCGCCACGGCCATGACCTGGGCGATGAAGGCCCGGGCGTCGGTCAGGTACTGTTCCTTGCCCTCCGGCGTGTTCGGATACTGGAAGCGCGGATCGGTCTTCAGGAAGGCGAAGAAGTCCTGCAGCGAACCGGTAAAGCCGACCTTGGCCTTGACGACCTCCATCTCGGCCTGGATGCGGGCGACCTCCTCCAGGCCGATCTGGTGGATCTGCTCCGCCGTCAGATCCGTGGTGGTCGAGAGCTGCAGGCGCGCATTGTAATAGGCCTCGCCGTCCGGCAGCCGCCACACCCCGGCGTCGCTGTCCGCCATCGGCCGCACCTGATCCAGGGCCGCCAGCACCGTGTCATAGCCCCGCTTGTACGGGCCGGTCAGGGCCGCCCGCCCGGAGGCCAGCAACCGATCCTTGGTCACCTGATCGGCGTCCAGAGCTCCCACCTTCTTCTGGAAATCGGCCCAGACCGGATTGTCCGCCCCGCCGTCGAAGGGAGCGCCGGCGATCACAGCCCGGGTGTTCTCGATCGAGGGCTCGAAGACGAAGCGGGGCGAGACCACGCCCCGTGCGGCCCGCGCCTTCAGGGTGTCCGCGACCTGACCCATGTAGCGCTCGGCCTCGTTCAGGCGGGCGACATAGGCCTCCGCGTCCGCGACGCTGCCGATCCGGTGGTTGTTGATCATGAAGACCGGCAGACCCGTGGTCGGGTTGCCGTTGGCCGCGAACTGGAAGTTCCAGTCGCGCCACCGGTTCGACAGGCGCGCCTGCTCCACCCCGTATTCGAACAGGCGCCAGGACAGGCGGCTCTGAACGCTCAGACGGGCCGGATCGAACTCGGCCTTCATCTGCGCCAGTTGCGCCTCCTGCAGGGCCAGCGACCGGGCCGAGGCTGCGTCGGACACGTCGTCCAGCTTGTCGTAGTCCGTCTTCAGACCCAGGGCCGTCATCGCCTGAGGGCTCAGGGCGATCCGCGCCTGATAGGCCTGTTCGAAGAAGGCGTTCAGCCGCGCATCCTCGGTCTGGCTGTCCGCTGTCGCAGCGGCAGGCGCGGACGCCCCTTCGGCCAGGACGACGGGCGCGGCGGCGCAGACGGCCAGTACGGCGGCGGACGAGATCAGAAGACGACGCATGAAGAACCCCCTCGATACATTGAGGGCGGCACTCTTTCGCGAACCCCGTCCCCGCGCAAGCCGGGGCAGGACGTGCTTCGCTTCTAGTCCACTTCGACAGGCGCTCCCGACACCTGGGTGATGGTCCCCTCTATTTTGCAGACGGCGTTTGGATAGCTGATCGTCGGAACATGACCGGGCATGGACCCGTCTGTCGTCACATAGCCCGTTGCAGGCGGATAGTTGTCCCAACTCACGATCAGCCGACCTTTGTCGCAACGAGAACCAAGTCCGACGATCGCGAAATTCAGTATTTCAAATCGCCCCATTGTGGCGGGCGTAATTCTATTCACCGTCCAGGGAAGCCCCACGGGAACAAAGGCTCCACACAGCAGGTGGCCGGGTGAAAAGCTGAAATTCGTGACAGCGCCTGTCATTCCGCCCGCAAACACCGTGATGTCCATATCGGCGGTGCAGGTCATCGTCGGATTACCGACCTGGCTGAAGACCACCGGTCCGCTCACAGAGAACATTCCAGGAGCCGGAGAAATCTGCGCAGACGCCGTCGCCTGTGCAGACGCGGCTATCAGCACGCCGAGACACACGCCGCTCAAACGAAAACGAGCCATAAGACCAACCTCCCTCATGAGTAACGTTGATACTTGGGCGATCAATTAACAGTCATGTCAATCAAAACACTCATCTACGTCCGATTCTGACGTAAGCCCTCCCTAGCTTCCGACCTTCAAACTGGAGGGAACGCCATGACCGACATCGCCGAAGCCCCTGCAACTGCTGTCGAGAGCCTGATCAAGGAAGAAGGGAATACGCCAAGCCCAACCGCCTTCGACATGGACGCCGAGATCGAGGCCGAGATCGCGGCGGGCCCGCCGGATCTGTCGCGCATGGCCCGCGTCGCCCTGGCCTGGCTGAACCGCGCCGTCAGCGCCGGCCGAGCCGCCGAGGCCGCCTCCTGGATGCGCACCTGGCGCGCGCTCAAGGTCGCCGCAGCCGAGATGGAAGCCGAGACGACAACGCCCCTGGAAACCAAGGCCACGACCAAGCCCTCGCCGCCCGAACCGATGCAGGCGTTCGCGGTCTTTGCGCGCGACGTGGAATGCATCGCCCGCGACGTCGCCGACCTCGACCGCACCGACCACGGGGCCGTTCGCCGCATGAAGCGCCGCTTCGAAACCCTGGACCGCCGCGCCGTCGCCCTGGGCCTGCCCCCGTTCAAGCCGGCCGGCTCCGTGGGTCGGATTTCAGACGATTCAGACCCGATTTTCTCACCCTCTCCTCCCCCGTTTACGGGGGAGGATAAAGGCCCTACGCCCCACGCAGGTCGCTGATGGTCCGTCCGGGCGCGATCTGCTCGGCGTCGGTGATCAGGTGGACCAGGGCGGGACGACCGCCCGCCGCCGCCTCGCGCGCCGCCGCCAGGGCCGCGGGGAAGTCCCCGGTCGCCTCGCAACGCACGGCGAAGGCGCCGAAGGCCTCGGCGAACTTCACGAAGTCGGGGTTCTTCAGGTCGGTGGCGATGACCCGGGCCGGGTATTCCCGCTCCTGGTGCATACGGATGGTGCCGAAGGTTCCGTTGTCGACCACCACCACGATGACGCCCAGGCCGTACTGGGCGGCGGTGGCCATCTCGTTGGCGCTCATCATGAAGTCGCCGTCGCCGGCGACGCAGACGACTTCGCGCGCGGGTTCGACCGCCTTGGCCGCCAGGGCCGCCGGATAGCCGTAGCCCATGGCGCCCGAGGTCGGGGCCAGTTGGGTGCGCCGGGCCTGATGGCGATGGAAGCGATGCAGCCAGGCGGCGAAATTGCCCGCGCCGTTGGTGATGACCGCATCCTCGGGCAGGGCCTCGGCCAGATGGGCGACGACCTCGCTCATGTTGACCGCGCTCTTCACCTCGATGGGCGAAGAGAAGGCCATGAAGTCGGCGTGGGCCGACGCGCCCAGATCGGTCCAGGTCCGGCCCGGCTCGATGGTCGACAGGGCCAGGGCGGCCAGGGAATTGTCCGCCGCCGCCGACAGGGCGGGCGCCCAGACGCGGCCCAGCTCCTCCGGTCCCGGATGGATGTGGATCAGGGTCTCGGCCGTCCTGGCGCGGTCCAGCAGGGTATAGCCCTGGGTCGGATTCTCGCCCATCCGGGCGCCGACGACCAGCAGCAGGTCGGCCGCCTTGACCCGCGCGACCAGCTTGGGATTGACGCCCAGGCCGACGTCGCCGGCGTAGGTCGGGTGGTCGTTGCGGACCAGATCCTTGCGTCGGAAGGACAGGGCGAGCGGCAGACCCAGCCGCTCGGCCCAGGCCGAGATCGCGTCCGTCGCTTCATCGCTCCAGCCCGAGCCGCCAAGGATCAGCATGGGCCGTTCGGCGGTCGCCAGGCGCGCGCGCACCTGTTCGACGAAGGCCGGGTCCAGGGCCGCCCTGGCCGGGACGACCGGACGCACCGGCGAAGGGCCGCCGTCCTCGTGCAGGATGTTCTCAGGCAGGGCGACGACCACCGGTCCCATGCGGCCCTGCTGGGCCGTGGCGAAGGCGCGCTCGACCACCTCGACCGTGCGCTCCGGGCTCTCGATCTCGGTCGCCCACTTGGCCAGACCGCCGAAGACCTCGCGATAGTCGACCTCCTGGAAGGCGCCGCGCCCCCGGTCGGTCAGGGCGATCTGGCCCACGAACAGGATCACCGGCGTCGAATCCTGGTGCGCCGTGTGCACGCCGATGCTGGCGTGGGTCGCGCCCGGTCCGCGCGTGACCATGCAGACCCCGGGCCTGCCGGTCAGCTTGCCATAGGCCTCGGCCATGTTGGCGGCGCCCGCCTCGTGACGACAGACCACGACCTCGATCCTGTCCCGCACGTCGGCGAGGGCGTCGAGCACGGCGAGATAGCTCTCGCCGGGCACGCAGAAGACCTTGTCGACCCCGTTCATGACCAGGGTTTCGACCAATCGGCGGGCGGCGGTTCCGGATGCTTGCGTCATAAGTTCGCCGTTAGCAGACTGAAGGCTCCTTTGGCCATGCAACCTCATGGCCAAGCTTCACGTTGAAGCGTGAATTCGTTTCTTTCGGGGATATCGCCATGCGCAAACTCATCACTCTCGGCGTCGTCGCCGTCGCCCTGGCCACGGCCGCCTGCAACACCGTGGCCGGCATCGGCCGCGACCTTTCGGCCGCCGGCCAGGCCGTCTCCACCTCTTCGGAGCGCGCCAAGAACTGAGGATCGGCCGAGGCGCCCAGCGCCTTTGCCTTGTTTTGCCTTTCCGTCGCAAAATCGCAGGCCGAGACCGTCTATGCTCTCGGCCTCACCACTCGGAGGTAATGAGATGGGACTTCTGGACTCTGTGCTGAACGGCCTGGGCGACGACGCCGCGGGCGGTCTTTCGGACCTGCTGAAGGGTCAGGGCGGCGTCGCCGGCCTGGCGGAGAAATTCGGCCAGAACGGCTTGGGCGACCTGGCCGCCTCCTGGATCAGCAAGGGCGGCAACGCCGCGATCTCGCCGGAACAGATCGCCGCCGTCATCGGCTCCGGCCCCATCGCCGACTTCGCCAAGAAGCTGGGCATATCCCCGGAACAGGCCAGCGAGACCCTGGCCGGCCTGCTGCCGGAAGCCATCGACCGTCTGACGCCCAACGGCTCGGCCGAGGGCGCCGACGACATGCTGGGCGGCCTGCTGGAAAACCTCCCGGGCGGCATCGGCGGCGCCCTGGGCGGCCTGTTCAAGCGCTGACGACAGCAACTCCTCCCCCCGCCTGCGGGGGAGGAGAAGAAGGTTCAGGCCTCGGTCTCGTAGACCACGCCGGTCAGATAGAGGCCGTCCGACGGGGCGACCGGGCCGCAACGCGCGCGGTCCCTGGCTTCAAGCGCCTCGGCCAGGTCGGCGGGCGTCCAGCGACCTAGGCCGACCTCGACCAGGCTGCCGGTCATCGACCGCACCTGGCGGTGCAGGAAGCTGCGCGCCTCGAACACCAGATGCACCTCTTCCCCGATGCGGACGACGCGGGCCGTGTCCAGGGTCTTGACCGGGCTGGCCGACTGACAGGCCGCGTCGCGGAAGGTGGTGAAGTCGTGCAGGCCGATCAGGCTCTGCGCCGCCTCATGCATGGCCTCGGCGTCCAGCGGCTTCTTGACGTGCCAGACCCGGCCCCGGTCCAGGGCCGGGCGGCCGGGCCGGCTCAGGATGCGATACAGGTATTTGCGGCCCACGGCGGTGAAGCGGGCGTGCCAGTCGTCGCCGACCGGCGTGCAGTCCAGCACCGACACCGCCTCGTGCATCAGGTGGGCGTTCAGGGCGTTCATCACCGTCCGCGCCGGCCAGTCGCGCTCCAGGTCGACATGGCAGGTCTGGCCCGTGGCGTGGACGCCCGTGTCGGTGCGGCCGGCGGCGGCGATCCGCACAGCTTGGCCACAGAAGGCCGTGATCGCCGTCTCAATGGCTCCCTGCACCGTCGGCTGGCCGACCTGGGCCTGAAAGCCGTTGTAAGCTGAGCCGTCGTACTCGACCGTAAACCGATACCGGGGCATTATCCTTGAGGGCCGCGATCAGAAGGCTCCGCCTTCTCGACCCGACGCGGCCCGTCCAGCACCATTCCAGCCGAGACCGGAAAGCCCCGCAGCATCTCGTCAGCCGACTGCGCCGCCTTGCCGGGGCGCTGCACGCGGATCAGGCGCACCGCGCCGGTTCCGCAGGCCACCGTTAGGGCGTCGTCCAGCACCTGGCCGGACGCCCCCTGCCCTTCGGCCAGAGCCGACATCAGGGCCTTGATGCGCACCGGCTCGCCGTCCGCCTCGACCTCGAACCAGGCGCCGGGGAAGGGCGACAGGCCGCGGATGTGGGCGTCCACCTCTGCCGCCGGGCGGCTCCAGTCGATGCGGGCCTCGGCGGGGGTGATCTTCTTCGCATAGGTCGGTTCCCCGACCTGCTCCGTCTCGGTGACGCCGCCGCGCTCGATGGCCGCCAGGGCGCGGGGCCACAGGGCGGCGCCGACATGGGCCATGCGGTCGCCCAGAGAGGCTGCGGTATCGTCGGCGCGGATGTCCATCAGTTCCGACAGGATGATCGCGCCCTCGTCCAGGCCCTCGCTCATCCGCATGATCTGGGCGCCGGTCTGGCGGTCGCCGGCCATGACGGCGCGCTGGATCGGGGCGGCCCCGCGCCAGCGCGGCAGCAGCGACCCGTGCAGGTTGAAACAACCCAGGCGCGGCGCCTCCAGCACCTCGGGTTTCAGGATCTGGCCGTAGGCGACGACGCAGGCGGCGTCGAGGTCCAGGCTCTTGAAGACGTCGATGGCTTCCTGCGCCTTCATGCTCTCGGGCGTGAAGACCGGCAGGCCCATGGCCTCGGCGAAGGCGTGAACCGGCGACGGCGTCAGCTTCTGGCCTCGGCCCTTGGGGCGCGGCGGCTGCGAATAGACGGCGACGATCTCGTGTCCCGAGGCGATCAACTCGGCCAGAGACGGCACGGCGAAGTCGGGGGTTCCCATGAAGGCTAGGCGCATGGTCCCGCCTTTAGACCCTGGGGCGGCTTACTGCCAGCGCGTATAGACGCCGCCGCCCTCGTCCCACTCGCCGCCGGCGTCCAGGGCGTCGTCGAAGTCCAGCAGGCGATCCAGCAGCAGGCCCGCCGCGATCCCCAGGACGCCCAGAGCCAGGACAGTGGCCAGGCTGGCCGCGCCGACCTTCTGGCTGCGGGTCATGCGGCGACGGCCGCGCGGATCGATGATCGTGCTTCTGCGAGCCATCAGGCGGCCATCCTCGCGTGCTTCTTGACCTTGGTCACGGCGCGATCGCGGCGCAGACGCGACAGGTGGTCGATGAAGAGGACGCCGTTCAGGTGATCCAGCTCATGCTGGAAGCAGACGGCGTAGAGGCCTTCGATCTCTTCCTCGATCGTCGCGCCCTGATAGTTCAGGTAGCGGACGCGGACGCGGGCCGGACGCTCCACGGCGTCGTAATAGGTCGGGATCGAAAGGCAGCCCTCCTCATAGGAGAACATCTCCTCCGACGACCACAGGATCTCGGGATTGACGAAGTAGCGCGGGTTGCGGCGCTCCAGCGCCTCTTCCTCGGTTTCAGCCTCTTCGGCGCCGCCTTCGACCGGCTTGTCGCCCAGGTCCATGACCACGACGCGCGTCAGCTCGCCGACCTGCGGCGCGGCCAGGCCGATGCCCGGCGCGTCGTACATGGTCTCCAGCATGTCGTCCATGAGGGCGCGCACAGCGTCGGTGACCCCGCCCTGCACGGGCGCGGCGACGGACTTCAGGACCGCCAGGTCGGCGGCGTTGTCGATGGTCAGGATGCGACGGATAGCCATGCCCCGCAGGTAGGGCCCAGAGGGCGAAACGTCAAGAATTTCCGAGTCCCGCGCTTGGTTTTGAACCGGGCCTCTAGACGCCCGGCGGCGGCGGAAGGGCGCTATCCAGGACAACCAGCACCGTGTTCACGACCAGCCAGCCGAGCGCCGCCGCGATGACGATCGCACCCAGGCCCATGGCCTTGAAGCGGCTGCGGCACAGGGCCTGAAAACGCTCCGGCTCCACGTCGCGCTCGACCCGCTTGCGGGTGTGGCCCTTGGTGTAGACGACCCCGCTTCCACGCGCCTGAAGCAGGGGGATCAACTCTCTCAGGATGAGAAAAAGTCCCGCCAGAAAAGCCCCGACAATCAACATGATCCGCCCCCAATTCGGAAATTGGCGGAACCATGCTTTTCAAACCGGGACTTGTCCAGTCCCGGTTCAGACCGGCGGCAAGGGGCGCGGCTTGCGATCGGAATCTATGGCCACATAGGTGAAGACGCCTTCGGTCACGCGCACCGACTGGGCTTCCGGCTGGCCGCGCGCCCGCTTCCAGGCCTCGACGTGGACGCGGACGGAGGTGCGGCCGGTATGGATGATCCGGGCGTAGATCGACACCTCGTCGCCGACCGAGACGGGCTGGTGGAAGACCATGCCGTCCAGGGCCACGGTGGCGCAGCGGCCGTTGGCGCGCTCGAAGGCGGGGGTGGCCCCGGCCACGTCCATCTGGGCCAGCAGCCAGCCGCCGAAGATGTCGCCTTCGGGATTGGTGTCGGCGGGCATGGCGATGACGCGGCCGACCGGCTGGCCCTCGGGCAAACGGACAGGGGCGGAGGATTGTTCGGCGTCGGACACTTCAGCGGCCTCGGATCTTCGTGGACGTAGCGGGGAGAGGCGCCTTCCATGCGCCCCGAACCGCCCGGAAGGCAAGGTCAGGATCGCGGCAGCAGCCGTTCCAGCAGACCCGACAGGCCCTGGGGCTCGGCCACCGGCGAGCGCCACAGCTCGCCCGCCCGCGCCCGCTCGCGCGCCGCGTCGAACAGACGCTTCATCGTCGCGGTGTCGAAGCTGAGCATGCCGCCCTGGTCCGGGGCGTCGGGAATGGAGGCCACGCTGATCGGCAGGCCCTGGGCCGCGCAGAAGGTCGTCGCCGTCCCCAGCGCCTGACGATAGGAGAAACGCAGCATGGCCTCGAAGCTGCGGCTCAGGACGGCCGCCATATTGGGCGCCGTGGTCCGGGTTTCCGGCTCCAGCACCGTATTGACCAGGACGTGGACCCGCCCCCGGTTCAGCCGCCGCCCCAGCCGTTTCCAGCGCAACAGACCTTCGGGCATCAGGAAGAGCGGGGCCGCCACCCCGCCGTCCACATGCATCTCCTCATGCGCCTCCCCGTCGACCTCGCAGGCGATGCGGCGCGGAGAGAAGAGGCCCGGCAGGCTGGCCGAGGCGGCCAGGACCTCGCGGAAGAGGACCACCGCCTCCTTTCCGCCGTGGGCGGCGACGGCGCCCATGTCCCAGATGCAGGGCCGCTGGCTGTCCAGGTCGGTCGTGGCGACCAGCAGGCGCCGCCCCCGAGCGTGCTCGGCCGCCACGGCGTCGATCAGGGCCTCGTCGACGAAGGGGTGGATCAGGGCGTCCAGGGCCTCGGCCCCGAAAAAGCCGCCGGTGAAGCCCGAGGCCAGGCCGCGCAGACTCAGCAGATGGGCCGCATGCCCGCCCGTATAGGCGTCGGCCAGCCGCTCGTCCCACTTCGGGCCCAGGAAGGCGAAGGGGGCGATCAGGGCGCCGGTGCTGACCCCCGTCACCAGGGCGAACTCCGGCCGCGTCCTCGCCTCGGTCAGACCGACCAGGGCGCCGGCGCCATAGGCGCCGCCCGCCGCCCCGCCGGACACCGCCAGCATGTCGAAACGTCCCGACGACCAGCCCGACCGAGGCAGGGACAGGCGGTCGGCCGCCGCCTCCAGCGAGGTCTCGGCCTCCTCGACGCTCAGGCGGACGTCGGCGAAGCCCGGGATGATCCCCCGCCCCGCCGGCGGCGCGGGCAGACGCCCCCTGGGCGAACGGCCTTTCGGCGAATGTCGGACGGGCGGCTGGCTCACCTGCGTTTCATCGCTCGCCGGACGCTCCCGGTCAAACGGCCCGAAGCCTGCGGTCCAGATCCCCCTTCGCCCAGCGAAGGGGGATCCGAACGATCAGAGCCCCTCGCCGCCCATCTTGTAGGTGATCTGGAAGTAGAAGCTGCGCCCGACGGAATCGAACCAGGAGATGTCGTAGTAGGGATAGGCGCTGTAGGTCGAATCCTTGACCGGTCCCTCGTCGAACAGGTTGTTGATCGTGCCCGACAGGCGCACGCGATCGTTCAGGTCGTACTGGACCGAGGCGTTGAACATCCAGCTGGCGTCGATGAAGCCGTCTTCGTCATAGTTCGGCAGTTCGCCCAGGTACTGGCCCTGCAGGGTCGTGGTCAGGCGGTCGTTCGACCAGCTGATGCTGGCCGTGCCCTTCTCACGCGGGATGTAGTAGCCGCTGTCGAAGGCCAGCTTGTCGATGGTCGGATCGCCCGGATACTGCTGGAAGTCGTGCTTATCCACCCAGGTATAGGCGGCGGCCAGGTTGAAGCGCCCCCAGGACTCGGTCGGGATGCGCCAATGGGCGGCCACGTCCACGCCCGAGGTCGTCTCTTCGGCGATGTTGATCGGATTGGTGGAGACGCCGCGCAACTGACCCTGAAGCGGGCCCGAGGCGTAGCGGTCCACCCGGGCCACGGCGTCCCGGCAGGTGGGCGAGTTGGGATCCACCGTGCTTCCGCCCGAGGTTCTGCCGATCCGGCAGTCGGCCTCGTCGCGCAGGATGGCGTCGAGGCTCATGTCGCGGACCTGGTTGGTCAGTTCCACCTGGAAGTAGTCGATCGAGATGTCGAAGTTGCGGACCGGCTGCCAGACCACCCCGCCGTTGAACGACTTGCTGGTCTCCGGCTCCAGATCGCGGTTGCCGTTCCGATAGGCGACGATGCCCTCGTCCGAGTAGGAGCAGTCGCCGATCTCCTCGTCCGGCTCCTCGGTGCGGCAGCGGAAGTAGTCGGTGCCCGACGGGTGGGTGTTGCCCGGCCCCGAGAAGACATAGTGCAGGTCCGGCGCGCGGAAGCCCGTGCCGTAGGCGGCGCGGAACATCAGGCTGGTGATCGGCCGATACTCGAGACCCAGGTTGTAGGTGAACTCGCCCACGTCGTTGCCGGCGAAGCTGTAGTGGTCGTAGCGGCCGGCCGTGCTGAACTCCAGATTGCTGAGCAGGGGCGCGCGCACCTCATAGCCCAGGCCCCAGTGGTCGCGATCCCCCTCCCCGTCGGAATCGACCAGGGCGTAGTAGTAGGGCTTCAGCGCCAGGGGGTCGGGATTCAGCTCATAAGCCTGGTTGCCCGCCTCGATCACGGCGGCGAAGCCCACAGGTCCGGCCGGCAGGTTGAACAGTTCCTTGGTGCTGAGGCTGGCCGACAGGCTGTCGGTGCGAGACCTGGGCTCGTAGACCGAGTCCTGTGAGATCTGGTCGTACTCCGCCGGGGTCAGCGGCCGGTACAGACGGTTCGCATTGGCGCCCACGGAGAAGATGGCGTAGCCGCTGTCGGGATCGACGCCGAGCGAATCTCCCAGGAAGAACTTGTTGGCCGCCTCGGCGATGATTTGCGGGAAGCGGACCTTCGACCGGTATTCGGCGTGGTTGAAAGCGACCTCATAGGCCCACCTGTCGCCCTCGCCGAACGTGCCCTTGATCCCCGGGGTGATGTTGAACGAGGTCGAGCGGTTGCGCGTGAAACCCTTGGACAGGCCGCCCATCTCCTCGGGCGAGAACTGGCGCTGCCAACCCTCGATCAGGCCGGTGTCGGCATTGAAGAAGAGGCCGTCCTCGCTGCCGTTCGCATCCTGGTACATCCAGGTCTTCACGTCGCGGAACAGCTTCAGATTGCTGTGGCTGAACTGCAGGTCCAGGAAGAGTTCGGTCCGGTCGTTCAGGGTGTAGCCGATGGCCGAATAGGCGTTGATCCCCTGCCGCTCGCTGAGAATGGTGCCGTAACCGATCGATTCGTCGCTGCCGCAGAAGTCCCCATAGCGCGGGCGGTTGGCGTAATAGGTCGTGCCCCCGTTCAACGAGGACAGGGCGTCGCAGGTCGCCTTACCCGGGTCGAGGTAGTCGTCGTACTCGTCGAACCGCAGGAAGGCGCGACGGGCCGTGGTGTTGACCGGGCTGTCCTTGGTCGAATCCTGAATCTCGCGATCATAGGCCCAAAGCGGCTCCTGATTCAGAAGCTCGACGCCGACCACGCCGTGGAAGGCGCCGCGATCCCAACCCGTCGTAATCGTCAGACGTTGCGACTCGCCGCCGCCGTCCTCGGTGAAGCCGGTGCGGAAGTCGAAGCGCGTGCCGTCCGCCGACTTCTTCAGCACGAAGTTGACCACGCCGGCGATGGCGTCCGAGCCATAGACGGCCGAGGCGCTGCCGCTCAGGATTTCGACCCGTTCGATCAGGCCGACCGGAATGTTGGAGACGTCGGTGAAATTGCTCTGGCCCTGGAACGGCAGGGGGAAGTCGGCGATGCGGCGGCCGTTCACCAGCACCAGGGTGTGGTTCGGGCCCAGGCCGCGCAGGTCCACCTGCTGGGCGCCCGGGGTGAAGGAGGCGCCCGAAGAGGATTGCTGGCTCTGGGTCTCGCCGCCGTTCTGGGTCACGGCGCGCAGGAGGTCCGGCACGCTCTGATAGCCGTTGCGCAGGATCTCCTCGGCGGTGATGGCCGTCACGGGCGCAGGGCCCTCGCTGTCGATCTTGCGCGGAATGCGCGAGCCCAGGACGACGACCTCGTCGACCGTGGTCGCCCCCTGCTCCGGCGCAGTCTGGGCCGCAGCCCCGGCGGCCATCGACAATACGATCAGGCTGCTGCCCGCGCTCAAGGCGCGAACGATAGACTTGGCGCTTCTCATGGCGCTCCCCCTCTTGTGTCCCTCAGCGTCAGCATGCGACCGATTTCGCTGTTTTAGAAGGGGAAAAATCAGTGTTCGAATCGCACCTTTCGTCGAACTGCGCCATGATGTCGGGCAGCATCCGGACAGGAGTCTCCATCATGCGATCGACGGTCTTCGCCCTTCTTCTCGGCCTCGCCCTCGCATGGGGGGCGCCGCTGCAGACAGCCTCGGCGGGGACGCCGGACGGCTACACCCTCTTCACCGCCGGCGACGTCTCCGCTCCGACGCCGGGCGCGACCGAGACGGCCCTGATGCTGATGGGCGGCGGCGACTGGTCCTACGACGCCTTCCGCTGGTTCCTGGCCAAGGCCGGGAACGGCCACCTGGTCATCCTGCGCGCCTCGGGCGACGGCGAGGGCGGGGAGGAGATCTATCGCGACATCGGGGGCGCGGCCTCGGTCCAGACCCTGCTGTTCGACGACCGCAAGGCCGCCTACGATCCCCGCGTCCTGGCCATTCTGGAACGCGCCGACGGCGTCTTCCTGGCCGGAGGCGACCAGGCCAAATACGTCCGCTTCTGGAAGGACACCCCGGTCGAGACCGCCCTGAACGCCCACGTGGCGCGCGGCCGCCCGATCGGCGGCACCAGCGCCGGCCTGGCCATCCTGGGCGGCGGCGGATACGGCGCCATGGACGACGGCAGCGTGGATTCCGAGACGGCGCTGAAGGACCCGATGGGGTCGGAAGTCACCATGGTCCGCGACTTCCTGGACATGCCCTATCTGGCCCATGTCGTGACCGACACCCACTTCGCGGTCCGCGACCGTCTGGGTCGTCTGATCGCCTTCGTGGCCCAGACCCGCGCCACGGACGATCCCCAGGCCGTCGGCCTGGGCGTCGACGAGGACGGCGCCCTCTGCGTCGAGGCGAACGGCGTCGGCCGCTTCTTCACCGCCAGCAGCGGCTATGTCTGGCTGGTCCAGCCGGAAGGTCCGCCCTTCGCCGCGCCGGGCAAGCCGCTGGACTATCCGGCCGTCCGCGTCACCGGCATGGGCGTCGAAGGAGAGATCGACCTGAAGACCCTGGCCGTATCCCGCCCCGCCTTCTCCGGCGTCGCCTCGGTCAAGGCCGGCCGCCTGCTGAACGCCCCCAGGCCGCCAGGCGCGATCGCCGCGCCCTGAGACCTCGCTTCGCGCCATCCGCGGGAACGTCCGAAGCGTGATCCTTGAGCCACTGGCGGCGTTCGGCCGCGATGAAAAAGGCGATCGCCACGATGAAAACGACGAGCGCCCCCGACATCACGGTCTCGGTTCCCCACATGATCCACCGCCCGGTCGCCGGATTGATCGGCAGCGGCCAACCGAAGAGGCTGACCGACTTGGCCGGGTCCTGGCCGCCTGCCGCCTTTTCGCCGATCCAGTAGATCATCTGTCCGGCGCCGAAGACGCCGGTGCCGCCGAGCAGAACGTTGAGCATCAGGTCGCGTTTGGCCGACCGGTCCGCGACCAGGTTCTGGGACCGCCGCTGAAGGTCGCGGGCGTGGTCTTCGAGACTCTTGATCGCGAGGGCGAGGGCCTCCTGCTTGCGGCTGACGCCTCGAAGCTCCTCCAGCTTGGCGAAGACGTCGCGCTCGGTGTCGTAGCGGAAGGGATTGGCGTAGCGAAAACGCTCATAGTCCGCGAACCGGGCCAGCTTCACCCGGTTGATCGCCAGTTCCGCGTCGTCGATGGCTTTTCGGGTTTCCTTGCGCTCGCCCTCGTCCTTCAATCGGGCCATCTCGGCGTTGATCTCTTCGATCCGCTCCAGACTGTTCGTCTCATGCGCGCGGCCCAGGAACTCGTTGTGCAGGGCCAGGACGTGGATGAGGAAGGCGTAGGGGCAGGCGCCGATGTAGTCGTTGCCGATCTCCAGGCTGCGGCTCTTGGGGACATAGGTGATCATCGCCCGATGGTTGGCGTAGCGGACGAAGAAACGCTCCTCCGACTGCTCCTCCCGGCTGGGATAGATGGGATCGATGCTGTCCAGGATCTCCGAGGTGTCCTGGTTCATGAAGTCGATGATGTTCTGGTTGAACCCCGACAGGAACAGGTAGTCGAGACAGTCCGTCCGCCCCATCTCAAAGGCCGGGATGTGATGGCGGAGGGGTGTTTTCAGCACCTTGCCCCTGGCGTCCTTCACCTGATGGCAACGCCCCGTCTGGATCGCTCTTTCCAGCCCCTTGAGATCCTTCGTCGGCGCCCAGCGCAGGTTGCCCGGCCCTTCCGCGAGGCCCTCCTTGAAATCCGGATTGGCGACGACGAAGACGCCCTTGGCGGCGAGTGCGCGATAATTCGATCCGGCGCCGTCGGCGATCCAGGTCCAGTAGTCGCGGTCTCCGACCTCTCCCGGCCTGACGTCCTTGGACGCACGGCCGAGATGCACCGCCTTGGGCGGCATGCCGGCGATCGGCGCCGTCAGCTTGTCCATACGGTTCTGGTAGGTCTCGTAGCACTCCTGCCGCACCATGGTCTTACGCGACGCAGCGGCCATAGTCTGCGGGTCCAACGGCATCAGCCGTTTGAAGAAACGCTCGTCGTGCAACATGAACATGAAGCGCGACTTGGGCACCTTCAGCCCGGGAACCTCGATGAAGGGCGCTAGCTCCAGCAGGCCCTTCTCGAACTCCGGTCGCAGCGTCGGGGGCGTCGGAAACCCCGTCGCCAGCCGGTCGAACAGCTTGATCGCATCCTGCTCGAACCTCTGTTTCACGAAGGGCCAGAAGGTCTGCCCCTCGCCCCCGCCCTCGCCGTCCGAAATCCGGATGTCGTCCAGCGGCGCTATGCCCAGCTTCGGCTCCCGGAAGACGTCGGCATGGGTCTTTTTGTCCGCAAGAATCTCCCCGAGGATCTTCGGGTCCAGGCCGTACTCCTTGGGCGCCGCCAGCTTCTGCAGGGCCGACAGGAAGTAGTAGGTCGACGGGTCGTAGCCCTTCCCCTCCTCGCCGTAATAGTGGCTGAACGAGAGGTGATAGCTGAGCGCGCCGTTGTTGTGCGACATCCAGAACCGACGCAGTCGGACCAGGCGCTCGTCGTCCAGGTTCGGCGGATAGGCGTGATACCGCCGGCCCTCGGTCGTCCAGGAGATCGACTTGGGCATCAGGAAGGTCAGGTCTTCATATTCGCGGGCGGCGCGGTCATAGGCGCTGACGAGGTCCTCTTCCGCGACGTCGGAGACGTCCGCGTCGACGACGGACAACAGGAATTCCTGCACCTCGCCCCGGGTCTCGCGGTCGGCGATGTCGTTCATCAGGGGATCGACGGCGTTGCGCAGGGCGAAGGACGGGCCGTGCCGCATCTGCGCCTTGCGGAACAGGTCGGGCTTCACATGACCGTCCTCGGCGCAGCCCAGGGTCTCGGCGACCTTCGACGCCTCTATATAGAGGGACAGGGTCCAGTAGACTGTTCCCGACAGCGCCTTTTCGTAGCCGTTCTCGCTCTTCCGCTCCCCCCGCAACCGCATCAGCCCCCGGCCTCCCTCGCCAGTTCCCGGAAACTCGTGAAGCCTTCCCCGCCTCCGGCCCGCAGCCGATCCAGCGCGGGCTTCATGGACAGGAGGGGGACGGGCGCGGTCCGCGCCGCCAGGGCCGCGATCTGGACCCCCGCCGCGCCGCCGGGCGGTTCGACCTCTCCCTTCAGAACGGAGATCGCGAAGAAGCTCTGCAGGTGGTCATGCAGGAAGCCCGCGTCCACGGCGCCATGCGGATAGTCGACGGCCGCGTAGAGGAGGCCGTCGTCCGGCCTCTGGTCCGCCGACAAGGCCGGCTGGACATAGGGGAAGTCAACCACCCGCGCTCCGACCCGGTCCCAGATGGCCAGCCGGTCCACCTGGTCCAGACCGGAATGGGCCGTATCGGCCGCATAGGCCTCGGCCGTCAGGCACAGGGGGTCGTTCTGCTCGATGAAGACGGCCGGGGCGGGGCCGGCGGGGTCTAGGGCCAGGGCCGCCTGCGTCAGGTCGCGCACCGCCCGCAGCGCCTGCCGCAGCAGGCCGCGCCCGCGCGCCGCCTCCTCGACATAGACGTAGTTCAGCGCCACCGCCGCGGGCGGCAGGCCAGGCCGCTCCACCCCCGTGGCCAGGAAGTTGATCCCGCCGAGCAGGGTCCCGTCGGCGTCCTCCAGCACGGCGACGAGTTCGCGATGCCGACGCCCGAAGGCGCGGTCATGCGAGGCGTTCAGCGCCAGGCATGTCTCGAAGCCGTCCAGTTCCTCGCGCTCGTCCGGCAGGACGAAGGCGCGATCGTAGCCCTCGAAGAAGCGCTTCAGGATCGGAGAGGCCGGATCGCCGGACGCCCTGACGCCCACCCCGGAAGGCAGGATGAACTCAAATCCTGATCCTGCGTCGTCCGTCTTCATGCCCACAGCCTTGCCACGCGGCCGAACCGCCCGCAAGGACGACATACCGACGCTTTTCGACGACCGACGACGTTCCCGTCAGGCGCGGTCGTCGGTTAAAAGGCCTGTCGACCGTGACCGTCGCGCCGAGGGGGATGAGCCAATGACCGAGAAACGCGTCCGCTTCGACTTCGAGGTCGAGTTCTCGAACGGCGGCGGCGTACAGGGCCAGGACTTCCGGCTCGACATCGACGGCGACGACATCGAGGACGCGGAACTGGCGGCCTATATCATCAAGGACCTGCGGCTGCTGATGGTCGGGCGGGTGAACATCCTCAACAAGACCGTCATCGTCGAGCGCCACAAGCGGGCCGCCTCAGCCGGGATCGAAACCCCGCTGGATGGCCAGGTCCGTCGCTATGTCGATCTCAGCCATACGATCCGCGACGGCATGATCACCTACAAGGGTCTGCCCGCGCCCCATATCTGCGACCACCTGTCGCGCGAGGCCTCGCGCGGCCTCTATGCGCCAGGGACGGAGTTCCAGATTGGGCGGATCGACATGGTCTCCAACACGGGAACCTATATCGACGTCCCCTTCCACCGCTTCGCCGACGGCCACGACCTCGACGGTCTGCCGCTGGAGCGCGTCAGCCATGTCCCGGGCGTGGTGGTCCGCACCCTGGGCGCGGCCGAGCGCGCCATCGACTGGACCGCCTTCGCCGCGACCGAGGTGCGGGGCCGCGCCGTCCTGATCAACACCGGCTGGGACCGACATTTCGGCACGGACGCCTATTTCGAAGGCCATCCCTTCCTGACCGAAGCCGCCGCCGAATGGCTGAAGGCCCACGGCGCGACCGTGGTCGGCATCGACAGCTTCAACATCGACGACGTCTCGGGCGGGACCCGGCCGGTCCACACCGTGCTTCTGGGCGCGGGCATACCCATAGTGGAGCACATGACCCGGTTGGACGCCCTTCCGAACGAAGGGTTCGTCTTCACCGCCGCGCCGCCCAGGATCGCCGGCATGGGAACCTTCCCCGTGCGCGCCCACGCCCTGCTGGGTTAGGACGCTAGGCCCTGGCTTCCCGGGAGACGCGTACGTCGTCCGGCGCCGGGTTCGCGATCTCCGCGACGCTTTGAGCTGCGGAACGGACTTGCGGGTTGGATCGCTCAATGCCCCGCGTCACGGCCAGGGCGCCCAGCAGGACCGCGACATAGAGGGCGATCAGGGCGACCTCCGTCACGGACAGGCGCAGCTTGGGTTTCAGCCTCCTACGCACGACGCCCTCCCCCCCGTGGGACGCAGCCCCGCCCGCACCGCGGACGCAAGCCGATAGGTTATCGAAGATCACCTATTGCTGACATTGACGTAAAAAAGGTTGATTTCAACTGCGTAGCTTTACGTATCCGCTGAAACCGCCGCGAATTCTTCGTCGCACCGGGCGCTGAACTGAATGATAGAGGGAAATGGCGCACCCGACAGGATTCGAACCTGTGACCTCTGCCTTCGGAGGGCAGCACTCTATCCAGCTGAGCTACGGGTGCGTCTGCGGCGCGACGGCCGGACGGCGGTGCTTACAGCATGGGCGGGGCGGTCTCAATCCCTGATCGGTTTCCTTCGGTCGCTTCTTGGCGAGAGGCCTATGAACGCCTAGCGTCCCGGCCGGAGAGAGGGAGTTTCCATGCGCCGTATGACCATCGCCGCCTTGCTGGGCGCCGCCTTGCTGACCGCCTGCGCGACGACGCCCAGCCAGGCGTCCGAGAGCCAGCCCGACAGTCTGGACGCCGTCGCCAGGGACTATGTGGCCCTGACGCTGGAGATCGGCGAGCGCGAGCCGGGCTATGTCGACGCCTATTACGGCCCGGCCGAATGGGCCGAGGCGGCCAAGGCGAATCCGCGCGCCCTGCCCCAGTTGGCCGAAGGCGCCGCCGCTCTGACCCGGCGGCTGGAAACGCTTCCTGAAGCGGGTCTGGACGCCGACAGCCGGCAACGGCGGGCCTATCTGCTGGCCCACGTCTCGGCCGCCTCGGCGCGGCTGGGGATGCTGCAGGGACAGAAGCCGAACTTCGCCGACGAGGCCGAGGCCCTGTTCGGGGTGCGGCCCGAACTGCGGCCCCTGTCGAGCTATGATCCGGTCCTGGCGCGCATCGACGCCCTGGTGCCGGGCGAAGGCCCCCTGGCCGACCGGGTCGCCGCCTTCCGCGCGCGCTACGTCGTTCCCAAGGAACGGCTGGAGCCGGTGATGCGGGCCGCCATCGCCGAGTGCAAGGCGCGCACCGAGCGCCACATGACCCTGCCGGCCGACGAGACCTTCACCCTGGAGTTCGTCAACAACAAGCCGTGGTCGGGTTACAACTGGTACAAGGGCAAGGCCTTCAGCCTGATCCAGGTGAACACCGACCTGCCCATCTACATCGACCGCGCCGTCGATCTGGGCTGTCACGAGGGCTATCCCGGCCACCACGTCTACAACGCCCTGCTGGAGCGGACCTTCGTCCAGGGCAAGGGCTGGGTGGAGATGAGCGTCTATCCCCTGTTCAGCCCCATGTCCTTCATCGCCGAGGGCAGCGCCAACTACGGTATCGACCTGGCCTTCCCCGACCATGAGCGGACCGATTTCGAACAGCGCGTCCTCTACCCCCTGGCCGGTCTGGATCCGGCGACGGCCGAGGCCCAGACCCAGTTGCTGGCCCTGACGCGCCAGTTGGCGCGGGCGGAGTACACCATAGCCGACGACTATCTGGCGGGCCGGATCGACCGGGAGACGGCGCTGGACCAACTTCAGAAATACGGCCTGGTCGCGCGCGATCGGGCGGCGCAGCGACTGAGCTTCATCGAGACCTATCGATCCTATGTCATCAACTACGGCCTGGGGCGCGACATGGTGCAGGCCTGGGTGGAAGGTCATGGGCCGGACCACTGGAAGACCATGGAGCGGTTGCTGGGCAGCCAGATCCTGCCCGTCGATCTGGACTAGGATCGACCTGGACCATGATCAGGGGGCGGCGAGGCAACCCTCGCCCGCGCGCGGGCGTTCACCGCCAAGGTTCACCGCAAGCAGGAGACAATCCCATGCGCATCCGCACGCTTTCCGCTCGTACCCTGGGCGTCGTCGCCGCCTCGACCCTGGCCCTGGGCGCCGCCGCCTGCACCCAGGCCGAGCAGAAGAAGGCCGAGGCGAACGCCGAAGCCGCCGGCGACAAGGCGGCCGACGTCGCCGCCCAGACCGGCGAAGTGGTCGAGTCCGGCGCCATGAAGGCCGCCCAGGCGGTCGAGGAAGGCGCCGGCAAGGTCGCCGACAAGCTGGAAGACAATCAGGCCCAGGCCGCCGCCGAGGGCCGCCCCGGCGCCGTCAACCCGGCCACGGACACCCGCGTCCCGGCGAAGCACTAGGCCAGCTTCCTTCTCCCCTTGGGAGGATGCGCTCAAGCAGCCGAAGGCGTTAGCGCACCAAAGCCTTCTCCCCTTGTGGGAGAAGGATCATTTCTCGGCCAGCAGATCGTCGAACAGGGCCTTGGCCTCGGCGCTCGCCCAGTCCGCCTCGCCGACCACGACGGCGCGGACCTGGCCCTTGCGATCCAGAACCAGGGTCTGGGGCATGGCCCCCTTGCCCGGGAATTCGAAGGCCAGCTGGAATTTCGGGTCGATGTAGAAGTCGAGCGGGGCGTTTCGGGCGATGAAGGCCCTGGCCTCGCCCGCCGTCTTCTCCACGTCCATGCTGACGGTCACGACGGCGAAGTCTTCGCGGTCCTTGTAGTGCTCCGCCAGGGCGGCCAGGGTCGGCATCTCGATCTTGCAGGGCGCGCACCAGGTGGCCCACAGATTGACCACCGTCACCTTGCCGGCGAAGTCCGCGAAGCGGACGTCCCGTCCGGCCGCATCCTTGAACACATAGTCGGGCGCGGGCGACGGCGGCGGGGCCTGAAGCCGGCTCAGCGACCCCCGGGCGTAGGTGATCAGGCGTGTGCTGGGCTGCCGCGGTTCGGCCGCGACGGGCGCGGAGTCTTTGCGCCCCTTATGATGATTGACGTATAGCAACGCCGCGCAACCGATCACGCCGACCAGCGCCGCCGCCGCCACGCCCGCCATAGTCCGTTTAGAGCCGCTCATGTCCGACACGCCTTCCAACACCCCTCAGGGTCAGTCTCTATGGGGCGGGCGCTTCAGCGCCAAGCCCGCAGACATCATGCAGGCCATCAACGTCTCCATCGGCGTCGATAAACGCCTGTGGGCGCAGGACCTGGCCGGGTCGCGGGCCCATTGTCGCATGCTGGCGCAGCAGGGCATCATCCAGCAGGCCGACGCCGAGGCCATCCTGGGCGGGCTGGACGTGATCGAGGGCGAGATCTCGGGCGGGACCTTCCCCTTCCGCGACGCCTATGAAGACATCCACATGAACGTGGAGGCCCGCCTGTCGGAGCTGATCGGCGAGCCCTCGGGGCGTCTGCACACGGCGCGCAGCCGCAACGACCAGGTGGCGACGGACTTCCGCCTGTGGGTGCGCGACGCCTGCGACCGCACCATGGCCCAGTTGAAGGACCTGCAGCGGACCTTGCTGGACCGGGCGGAGCAGCACGCGGGCGACCTGATGCCCGGCTTCACCCACCTGCAGACGGCCCAGCCGGTGACTTTCGGCCATCACCTGATGGCCTATGTCGAGATGTTCGGCCGCGACGCCGGGCGCTTCCATGACGCCCGCGTCCGGATGAACGAGAACCCCCTGGGCGCCGCGGCGCTGGCCGGGTCGCCCTTCCCCATCGACCGCCACATGACGGCGCAGGCGCTCGGCTTCGACCGGCCCATGGCCAACTCGCTGGACGCCGTGTCGGACCGCGACTTCGCCCTGGAAAGCCTGGCCGCCGCCTCGATCGCGGCGGGCCACCTGTCGCGTCTGGCCGAGGAGATCGTGGTGTGGATGACGCCTATGTTCGGCTTCGCCTCCCTGCCCGACGACCTGACCACCGGCTCGTCCATCATGCCGCAGAAGCGCAACCCCGACGCCGCCGAGCTGGTGCGCGCCAAGACGGGCCGCATCAACGGCGCCCTGATCGCCCTGACCACGGTGATGAAGGGCCTGCCGCTGGCCTATTCCAAGGACATGCAGGAGGACAAGCCGCCGGTGTTCGAGGCCTTCGACGCCCTCGACCTGGCGCTGACGGCCATGACCGCCATGGTCGCCGTGATCCGTCCCAACACTGAGAAGATGGCCGCCGCCGCAGGCGCGGGCTTCTCGACCGCCACCGACCTGGCCGACTGGCTGGTGCGCGAACTGAACCTGCCCTTCCGCCAGGCGCACCATGTCACCGGCGCCGCCGTGAAGCGGGCCGAGGTCCTGGGGCTGGGCCTAGGCGAATTGCCGCTGACGGAACTGCAGGCCCTGGATGGCCGGATCACCGAAGGGGTGTATGAAGTCCTGACGCCCGAAGCCTCCTGCGCCAGCCGCCAGAGCTTCGGCGGCACGGCGCCGGAACAGGTCCGCGCGCGTATCGCCGACTGGAGAAGCCGCCTGTGAAAAAGACCCTGATCCTCGCCGGGGCCGCCGCCCTTCTGCTGGCCGGCTGCGGCCGCATGGCCGATCTGGAGGCGCCCCAGGCCCGCCAGAACGAACGCGCCCCGCGCGACGCCAACGCCAAGTCCCCGACCGAACCGGCGACCATCAATCGTTCGCCCAGCCGGCTTCCCATCGACAGCGGCGCCTCCGACCCGTTCGGCAAGCCCCCGATGGCCTGACGCGACCTTCCAACCCTTCCAGACCGGACTCCCCGCCGTGCATTATTTCGACCTGAAGGACGGCGTTCTGCACGCCGAGGGCGTTTCGCTGGAAGCGCTGGCGGCGGAGGTCGGCACGCCGACCTATGTCTATTCCTCGGCCACCCTGCGCCGTCACTACGGCCTGCTGCGCGAAGCCTGCGACGCCCATAAGGATGCGCTGGGCGACGCCCTGATCGCCTATGCGGTCAAGGCCAACTCCAACCTGTCGGTCCTGGCGACCCTGGCCCAGATGGGCTGCGGCGCCGACACCGTGTCCGAGGGCGAGATCCGCCGCGCCCTGGCGGCGGGCGTCCCGGCCGAGCGCATCATCTTCTCGGGCGTGGGCAAGACCGACGCCGAACTGGCCTTCGCCATCGAGACCGGGGTGCGCCAGATCAACGTCGAGTCCTCGGCGGAGCTTGAGCGGCTGATCCTGGTGGCGAAAGCTAGGGATTCGGCTCCGAATATCGCCATCCGGGTGAATCCCAAGATCGGCGCAGGCGGCCACGCCAAGATCACCACCGGCGGCGCGGGCGACAAGTTCGGGGTGCCGGTCGAGGAAGCCCTGGCCCTCTACGCCCGCGCCTCCGCCTCGCCGCACGTGACCCCTGTGGGCCTGGCCTGCCACATCGGCAGCCAGATCACCGACCTGGCTCCGCTGGAAGCCGCCTTCGGCGTGCTGCGCCAGATGACCGAAACCCTGAGAGCACAGGGACATGCCGTCACGCGCCTGGATCTCGGCGGCGGCCTGGGCGTGCCCTATTACGGCGAGGCGGCGACGCCCTCGCCCGCCGACTACGTCGCCATGGCCGCACGGGTGCTGGACGGGCTGAAGGTCGAGGCCGCCTTCGAGCCGGGTCGGCTGATGGCCGCCAACGCCGGCGTGCTGCTGAGCCGGGTCATCCAGGTCAACGAGCGAACCGACGGGCGACGCTTCCTGGTGCTGGATGCGGCGATGAACGACCTGATGCGCCCGGCCCTCTACGACGCCTTCCATGACCTGAAGCCGGTGCGGCCGCGCGCGGGCGAGACGCGCCCCCATGACGTGGTCGGGCCGGTCTGCGAGACCGGCGACACCTTCGCTCGCGACCGCGATCTGCCGCCGCTCGAAGCCGGCGATCTGGTCGTCTTCATGAGCGCCGGGGCCTATGGCGCGGTCATGAGCGGCGAATACAACACCCGCCCCCTGGCGGCCGAAGTCCTGATCGACGGCGAGCGCCGCGCGGTGGTTCGTCCGCGCCCGACCTATGACGAGATGTTCGCGCGCGAGCCGATGGCGGAGTGGCTTGCGCCAGTGGCGAGCAACGAGTGACGAGTGGCGAGGATCGGCGGCAAGATTGGCTTGTCTCGCCGCTCGCCACTAACCACTCGCCACTAGTCCAAAGCGCAGATGTCCGGCAGGCCGCGCATGCCGCCGGCGTGGTCCAGGCCGTAGCCGACGAGGAAGCGGTTCGGCGCCTCCCAGCCGACGAAGTCAGGCTCCGGAGCCCGGGCCTCGGGCCAGGGCTTGCGGGCGAAGACGCAGGTCAGGACCTGCGCCGCGCCGGCTTCCTTGGTGATCCGCACCGCCTCGGCCAGGGACAGGCCGGTGTCGAAGACGTCGTCGAGGATCAGCACCGTCTTGCCCTCGATCGGCCGCTGATAGGGGGCGCGGACGTCGATCTTGCCGCGACTGGTCTGTTCGTCGCCGTAGGAGGCCAGCCACAGGGCGTCGAAGCGGACGTGACGCCCCTCGCGCGACAGGGCGCGGGTCAGGTCCGCCGCGAACCAGAGACCGCCGGTCAGGAGGACGGCGGCCACCGTCTCGTCGTCGACGACAGGGGCGATGCGCCGCGCGAGATCGGCGACGATCGCCTGGATCTCGGCATGCGGCAGGAGAACCGTGGGGGCGGGCGCCGGGTCTTTGTCAGCCATTCACGGCGGATAGCCCCTTGGCGCCCCCGCTGTCGAGAGGCTGGGCGTCGACGGGGCTCAGATCATAGGCCGTGGCCCGACGCAGGCCGCCTTCGTCCGCGGGGGGCGGGTTCCGGCGCGACGGGCGAGCGGCGGCCTGTTCGATGCGGGGCGCGGGCGGGACGGCGCGCGCCGACCGGTCGTCCCGCTCCAGAACGAAGTCGACGCCGGCGCCCGTCACCTTGCCGTCAGGATTGGCCACAACGAGGGCGAAGCCCTGAACCTTGCCGGGCAGGACCGGAGCGCCCTCCAGACGCAGGATGCGATGGCCGATCTCGCGGCCCTTTTCGTCCAGAAGGGCGACGCGGATCGGCGGCGCCACGACCTCGTTGTCGCGAATATTGCGCACGGCGCCCGAGATCACGATCTGGCTCGGATCATGCGGCAGAAGCCGCATTCCGAAGGCCTCGAAATCCAGCCCGGCCAGGTTCACCGGCGCGCCCAGCAGCTTGTAGACCCCCGCCGCGCGCGGCACGGCCTGGGCGATCTGCAGGCGGAAGACGAAGGCCGCCCCGACCAGGGTCAGAACCGCGATGGCCACGGCGGCCCAGACGGCGCCCATGGTCGCGGCGCGACGGACGCGGCGTTTCCGTTCAGCCTGGGCGCGGAAGGCGCGGGGCAGTTCGGGCGCCGGGGTCTCGGCCAGGGTGGCGGGCGCGTCAGGGGTCGCGTCCTCGATCTCCGATGCGATTTCAGTCGCGGGCGCGGCGTCGGACGACAGCTCCAGAGGTTCGTCCTCCAGCGTGGCGCGCCAGTCGTTTCCACAGGATCTGCACCGCACGCGACGCCCGCTGGGGCCGATCGCCTCGTCAGGAACGAAATAGCTGGTGGCGCAGGCGGGGCAGGTCAGTATCATGTCTGCTGACTGCGAGGCTCGACGCCCCCTCCTGTCAATGGCGCCCGCAACGCCCCGGTCCAATAAGAAACCCGATGCCGAACTCGACCCGACGCGCCGCCGATCCCGATTCCGCGCCCGACTCCGTCCGCCTGCGGGGCGTCGGCTTCGGCTATGCGGACCAACCCGCGGTTCTGCGGGACGTTAACCTTATTCTGCCGCAGGGCTCTTTCCACTTTCTTACCGGACCGTCCGGCGCCGGGAAGTCCTCGCTGCTGCGGCTTCTGACCCTGGCCGCGCGGCCGCAAACGGGGCGAATCACCCTGTTCGGGCAGGACGTGACCGAGCTGCCGCGCGCCGCCGTGCCCGCCCTGCGACGGCGGATGGGGGTGATCTTCCAGGATTTCCGCCTGCTGGACCACCTGACGGCCTTCGACAACGTCGCCCTGCCCCTGACCCTGGCGGGCGAGCGTCCCGCCGACTTCGGCGCCGACGTGGAGGAGATGCTGCGCTGGGTCGGCCTGGGCGGCCGGATGGACGCCCTGCCCCCCGCCCTGTCGGGCGGCGAGAAGCAACGCCTGGCCATCGCCCGCGCCGTCATCACACGGCCGCGCCTGATCTTGGCCGACGAGCCGACCGGCAGCGTGGACCGCGCCATGGGCGAGAAGCTGATGCGGCTGTTCCAATCCCTGCACAAGCTGGGGGCGACGGTCCTGATCGCCACCCATGACGAGGCCCTGGCGGAACGGGTCGGCGCGACCGTCCTGCGACTTGAGAACGGCCGGCTGAGCCAGGCCGCCCCGGCGACGGGAGAGGCCGCATGATCGGCGCCCTGTTCACGCGCAGACCCAGCCTGCTGCCCCGCGATTCGGGCGGCGAGCGCTGGCTGGCCGTCGTCATCGGCGTCCTGTGCTTCCTGGCCTCCGTCGCCGCCGTGAGCGCCCTGGCGGCCGACCGGGCCGCCCACGGCTGGGCCGGACGCCTGCGTGACGAGGCCACGGTCCAGGTCCGCCCCCGCGTGGACGAGACCGGTCCCACGGCCGCAGGCCGGGCCGCCGAGGTCCTGGCCGGGGTAAAGGGCGTGGCCGAGGCCGAGGCCATGGACCGCAAGACGGCCGAGGCCCTGCTGCGCCCCTGGGTGGGAGAGGCCGTGCTGCCGGACCTGCCCATGCCCTATCTGGTCACGGTCCGCCTGGACGCCGAGGCCCCCGCGAGCGCGACGACCCTGAGCCGCGCCCTGGCCGAGGCCGGGCTGGACGCCACGGTCGACGACCACAGCCTGTGGCGCGGAGAGGTCGAGCGTTCGGCGGGCGTGGTCGCGGCCCTGGCGGGGGCGGCCTTCCTGCTGATCGCGGCGGCCACGGCGGCGGTCATCGCCTACGCCACCCGCGCGGGCATGGCGGCCCAGGCGGCCGTCATCGAGACCCTGAGCCTGAACGGCGCCACGGACGGCTATGTCGCCGGCCTGTTCCAGCGTCGCTTCGGCGGCCTGGCGGCGCGCGCCGGGGCGGCGGGAGCGGCGGGAGCGGCCCTCCTGCTGGCCCTGGCGCGACTGGTCGGCGGCGCGGGCGGCCTGACCCCGGCCCTGCCCCTGGCCTTCGGCGACCTGCTGATCCTGATCGCCTGCCCCCTGGCCGCCTGCGGCGTCGCCGTCGCCGCCGCCCGCTTCACGGCGCTGGCGAAGCTGGGCGGTCGTGGCTAGGTAGGCGTGATGAAGTACCTGACGCTGATCGTCGTGGCGGCCCTGATGTGGCTGGTGGGACTGTTCGTCTTCGCCGAGCGCGTGCGCGACCTGACGCCCGCGCCCGAGCCCGCGCGGGCCGACGCCATCGTCGCCCTGACCGGTCCCTCGGCCGAGCGCGTCAACGCGGCCATCCGCCTGCTGGAGCAGGACAAGGGCGATCGCGTCCTGATCTCGGGCGTCAACCGCGAGGTCCGTCGCCGGGAGCTGCGCGCCCTGACGCCGGGGTCCAGCAAGCTGTTCAACTGCTGCGTCGACCTGGGCTTCGAGGCCGAGAACACCGTCGGCAACGCGCGCGAGATCGCCGCCTGGGCCCGATCCAAGGGCTATGACGACCTGATCGTCGTCACCTCCGACTATCACATGCCGCGCAGCCTGCTGGAGATCCGGGGCGCCGCGCCGGGCGTACGGCTGACGCCCTACGCCGTCTCCACGCCGTCGCTGGACGATTCCCGCTGGTGGCGCGCGGCCGAGACCGCCCGGCGCATGACGCTGGAATACATGAAATACCTGGCCGTGCTGGGCCGCGAGGCCATGCATCGCCTGACCGGCCGCCACCCCGAACGCCCGGCGGAAGCCGAAGCCCCCGCCGAAAAGGCCGAGCCCGCGACATGACCACCGTCCGATCCCTGATCTTCACCCTGTGGCTCTATCTGTCGATGCCGCTGTTCGCGGTCCTCCTGTCGCCGGCCCTGCTCATGCCGCACGGGGCCGCCATGGGCGTGATCAAGCTGTGGGCGCGGTTCGTCCTGTTCGGCCTGCGCTGGATCGCCGGGGTCAGGGTGGTGGTGCGCGGGCTTGAACATCGCCCGACCGGTCCGGCCCTGATCGCGGCCAAGCACCAAGGAATGCTGGACGTGGTGGCGCCCTTCGCCTTCCTGGACGATCCCTGCTTCGTCCTGAAGAAGGAGCTGATGCCCCTGCCCTTCTTCGGCTGGTTCGCCTGGAAGACCAAGATGATCGCCGTGGATCGCGCCGCCCACGCCAAGGCCCTGAAGGACATGGTGCGCCAGACCCGCGCCCGCCTGGGCGAAGGCCGTCAGATCGTCATCTTCCCCGAAGGCACCCGTACCGCGCCGGGCGAACCGGCGGACTACAAGCCGGGCGTGGCCGCCATCTATCGCGACGTGGACGCGCCGTGCTGGCCGATCGCCACCAATTCCGGCGTCCACTGGCCCGCCCACGGCTTCAAGCGCCATCCGGGCGTGGTGGTGTTCGAATTCCTGCCGCCCATCCCGGCGGGACTGAAGCGCGCCGAATTCATGAACCGCCTGGAAGAGAGCGTCGAAACGGCCTCGACCGCCTTGTTACAGCCAAAAACCTAGGTTTTGCGTTGGGGATCCACGGGTCGCCTCCCCTTTCGGCCCAATGATCAAGGACGCCCCATGACCCTCAGCCGCGCCCGCAGCGCCGTCGCCCCCATCGCCCTGGCGCTCGCCGCCTGCCTGCCCGCCTCGGCCGCCCTGGCCCAGGCCCAGCCCTATGAGCAGGTGGAGACGCCCCGGACCTGGAAGGTCGACGTCGGCGGCGGCGTGGTTCGCGGCTTCAGCGCGACCGGCAACACCGGCCAGGACGTCAACTGGACGGCCTGGGGCTCGGCCTCCTATCGCGACGTGGTCTACGCCAACGGCCTGGACGGCCTGGGCTGGAACGCGGTCAAGACGGACGACTTCCGCGCCGGGGTCCAGTTGCGCCCACGCTTCGCCGCCGGCGACATCGAAGGCACGACCCTGGACCGGCCCGGCCTGGGCGCGGACGCCGCCGTCTACGCCTACAAGCGCCTGCCCGGGAACCTGGTGGTCGGGGGCCGCATCCAGCATGACGCGACGGGCGACGACGCGGGCCTGGAGTATTTCGCCTCGGTCGGCCATCAGCGCGTGACCCGCATCGGCCTGCTGCAGGTCATGGGCTACGCCCGGGGGATCAACGACGAACGGGCGCGCCGCTACTACGGCGTCACGACCGCCGAGGCGGCGGGCGGCGGCTTCACCGCCTTCGAACCCTCGGGCGGGCTTTCAGGCCTGGGCGCGGCCGCCCTTCTGGCCGTGCCGATCGGCGACCGCTTCGGCATGGGGGCCTTCGTCAACTACGAACAGCGGCTGGGCGACATCAAGAACAGCCCCCTGGTGGAGGACGACCACGTCTGGCGCGCGGGCCTGATCGGCGTCGTCCGCTTCCACAGCGGGAACTGACCCCGCCCAGGATCAGAGGGCGGCGAACTCGCTGAGGGCGTCGATGACGGCGCGGTTCTGGTCCTCGGTCCCGATGGTGATCCGTAGGCAGTCAGGCAGGCCGTAGCCGCCGACCGGACGCACGATGATCCCCTTGGAGTTCAGATAGTCGTTGGCGGCGGCGGCGCTGCGCTTCTCGTCAGGGAAGCGGACCAGGACGAAGTTGCCCGCCGAGGGGAAGACCTCGAAACCAAAGCCGCGAACGGCCTGGGTCATGCGCGGGCGCCAGTCCAGCACCAGATCGCGCGAGGCCTTCTGGTGCGCCTCGTCCGACAGAGCGGCGGTCGCCGCGTCCAAGCCGGGAACGGAGACGTTGAAGGGCAGGCGGATGCGGTCCACCGCCTGTTCGATCGCCAGGGGCGCATAGCCGAAGCCGATGCGCAGGCCGCCCAGGCCGTGAATCTTGGAGAAGGTGCGGGTGACGACGATGTTCGACGCCTCGCGCGCCAGGGCGAAGGCGCTCTCCCATTCCGGCTCGACCACGAATTCGGCGTAGGCTTCGTCCACCACCAGGATGACGTGGGCCGGCAGGGCGGCGTGCAGGCGGCGGATCTCCTCGCCCGAGTTCCAGCTGCCGGTCGGGTTGGACGGGTTGGAGACGTAGACGATCCGGGTCCGGTCATCGACCTGTTCGAGGATGGCCTCGACCTCGGCCTTCATGTTCGGCTCGGGCGCCAGCTTGACCTCGGCGCTGCAGGCCTTGGCCGAGATGCGATAGGCCAGGAAGCCGTACTGGCCGGTGACGATGTTGTCGCCGGGCTGCAGATAGGTCTGGTTCAGCAGGGCGAAGACCTCGTCCGAGCCGTTGCCGAAGATCAGGCGTTCGGGCTCCAGGCCGTGGTGGGCGGCGACGGCCTCGCGCAGCTTGGTCGCGCGGCCGTCGGGATAGACGTGGATGTTCTTCAGGGCCGCGGCGTAGGCTTCGCGCGCCTTCTCGCCCGCGCCCAGGGCGTTCTCGTTCGAGGACAGCTTCATCGGCTCGGCGAAGCCGGCGATGGAACCCTTGCCGCCGACATAGGGGGCGATGTCGAGGATGCCGGGCTTGGGGGCGGGCGCGGCGGTCGCAGCGGTCATGGGCGTCATCCTCGAAGGGTCTGCGGTCAGTAGACGGGAGCGGCGCCGATGACGCCATGGAGACGACCGGGAGCATCGATCAACCGCCCGTCCTCCGCCTGCACATAGCCTGTCAGGGCGAACAGCTTCAAGCCGCCGCCCGCCGCCAGGGGAGCGGCGGCCAGGCCCGCCTCGCCCAGGGCCGCGAGGATGCGGGCGTCGGGCAAGGGGCTGTCCGTGACCCAGAAGGTGCGGTCGTCGCCGGTCGGACCGGGCGCCTCGGTCGAGACCAGAAGAGCACGAGGAACGCCCGCAGCGTCGTCCGGCAGGGCGGCGATCACCTTCAGCATGGGCAGGGCCAGAAGTTTCGCCCACCAGGGTCGGGCGCCGAGATCGATCAGGGCGCGGCCGCCTTGGCGGGCGGTCGCCAGCGCCTGATCCGGCTCCACGACCGGACGGCCGATCAGGCCCCAACGGTCGGCGGCCAGCGACTGCGACAACGGCCCACAGGTCGCCAGCGCCGGGCCGGCCCCGGCCTCGATACGGCCCAGCACAGCGCGTACGGCCGGACGCTCAGCCGCCGGAATGTCGCGTAGAAGCTCACGCAGGGCGATGGCGTCGGCGTCGGCCGAGCCGCGCGGTCCGGCGGCGATCCGCGCCCGCGCCGCCGCGATCAGGGCGCGGTCCAGGACCAGGCGCTCAAGGTCCTCGGGCGGTTCGACCAGCATGTCAGAACAGCTGGGGCGCGGGCGCCAGGGCGAAGGGGCCCAGATAGGTCCGCCCCCCACGGAAGTTCAGCACCAGGTCGACGCCCTGGCCCTGATCGCCGGTCCCGCCCTGGGGCGTGGCGGCCGCCGCGCGGGCGGCGGCGGCGCGGTCCAGGGCCCCGCCCTGCTGGACGCCGGCCAGGCCGACGATGGCGGCCAAGGGTTTCTCCGCACGCAGGAAGACCTCGCCCTGCAGACGGCCCTTGTCGTCGGCCGACAGGGCGGAACTGGACAGGAAGGCCTTGCTTTCGCCCGCGCCTAGCTCGCCCCTCATCTCGACGAAGCGGCCGCCCGCGGCGGTCCAGGCCGACAGCAGACCTCGGGCGTCGGCGCCTTTCAGCGCGCTGGCCTTCTGCACCACCGCCTCGACCTGGGCGTTCAGCAGGCCGGACTGGGTCAGCCCCTCGACCGGACCATTGGGGCGTCCCTGACCGTCGACCAGGCGGAACAGGACGTCCACGTCGTCGGTCGGCGCGTTAGAGCCCGCCACGTGCGGCCGCATGTAGAACTGGATCGAGGCCGCCCTGGACAGGGGGAAGGGTTCGGCTTCCGGCAGGGCGGTGAAGACCGGCTTGGCCAGTTCGACCGCCACATTGGGCCAGCGCTGCGTCAGGCCGTGGACGCTCATGCGGATCGCTTCGGCGCGCACGGCGACCTTGCCCTTTTCTCCGCGCGTCAGAACCAGGCCGTCGGGCGCGATGATCACCCACTTGGTCGGGTTGTAGGCGTTGGCCTCGGCCACGATCTCGGGCGCGGCGACGGCGTGGCCGGAGGGCGCCGTGACGTCGACATGCTTGATCGCCACCCGGGCCCGCATGGGCCAGCCCGTCGTGGTCACGCCCGCGTGCTTCACGGTCCAGCCCGACTGCTCCAGCCGGGCGATACGGCCTTCCAGCTTCTTCTCGATCTGTTGCGTCAGGAAGAACCACCAGCCGGTCCACAGGGCCAGGCCGACGAAGACGATGGCGAAGGGGATGATCAACCCTTTGCGGCTGTGGCGAACAGGTGCGGCGGGGGCGTCGGTCATGGGGTCTCCAGGGTCGCTGCGCCACATAAACCAAGGACTGAGGCAGGACCAAGGATCAAGGCGCGCGCGAACCCCGCGACCCGTGAAAAAGCGCTAGGGGATCAGACGCGCCGGAAGACGGCGGTTGCGAAGCCGTCGGCCGTCAGGCGGGCCTCGACCTCGGCGAAGAGCTCGACCACCACGCCGCCTCGGGCGCCGGTCGAATGGATGATCCGCTCGGCGTCCAGCATCAGGGCCGAGTGACCAGTCCAGTCTTCCGCGCCGGACGACAGCCAGACGACCAGATCGCCGCGCCGCGCCTCGGCCCGCGCGACGGCCCGGCCCAGCAGGGCTTGAGCATCGGAACGGCGCGGCCCCGGCAGACCGCAGGCCAGCAGGGCCTGCTGCACCAGGCCGGAGCAGTCGGTTTCACGGGACGTCCGGGCGCCCAGGGCGTGCGGACGGCCCAGCAGGCGCTCGGCCACGGCGACCGGATCGGTTTCAAACTCTCCGACCGGACAGAGGTCGGCTTCGGACAGGCCCTCCGGCAGGACCTCGCCCACCAGGGCGTTCAGCGGCAGGACGGCGTCGACCGAGGCCACCCGGCGGACGGCCAGGGGCGCGCCGGGCGCCAGGGCGTTCAGGGAGATCCAGCCGACGACGCCGTCGCGACGCGCACGACCCCAGGCGCGGTCGCCGTGGCGGTGCAGGACGTCGAAGACCTCTCCGTGAAGAAGCTGATCGATGCGCTGATCGGCGTCGGACAGGATGTCGGCCACGGGCAGGCGGCCGTGCATGGCCTCGGTCCGGCGATAGGCGAGCGCGGGCGCCAGGCCCTCAAGCGCCTGCTCGGCCAGCACGGCGCGATCCCCGTCCCGAAGGATCAGGGGCGCGCCGGGCGGGATCAGGTCGAGGACGTCGGTCAATCGGGACTCGGCGGTTCACACGGGTTAGCCGCCCTTTGTAAACGCCGAAGCCAAACCGCGCGTTAACAGGCGGAGCCGTCAGCCGAATCGTTCGCGCAGATAGCCGTAGCAGGCGCGCAGGGCCTGGCATTCCCCGCCTTCCGGCCAGCCGGGACGGGCGCGAGGGTTCCAGGCGAAGACGTCCATGTGCGCCCAGCTTCCCGAGGCGGGGGCGAACTTCTGCAGGAAGAGGGCCGCCGTCACCGATCCGGCCTGGGCCCAGGCGGCGGAATCATTGCGCACGTCGGCGATCTCGCTGTCCAGGGAGGCGCGATAGCCGGCCCACAGGGGCATGCGCCACAAGGGGTCGCCCACGGCGCGGCCGGCCGCCAGCAGCCCCTCGGCCAGGGCCTCGTCGTCGGTGTAGAGGGGCGGCAGTTCCGGCCCCAGGGCGATGCGGGCCGCCCCGGTCAGGGTGGCGAAGTCCAGGGTCAGGTCCGGCTCATGCTCGCCCGCCCGCGTCAGGACGTCGGCCAGGATCAGGCGGCCCTCCGCATCCGTGTTGCCGATCTCGATCGTCAGGCCCTTGCGGCTGTTCAGGATATCGCCGGGACGGAAGGCGTCGCCGGACACCGCGTTCTCGACCGCCGCGACCAGGACCACCAATCGGATCGGCAGGTTCGCCTGCATGATCAGGCGGCCCAGCGCCAGGGCGTGGGCGGCGCCGCCCATGTCCTTCTTCATGTTGCGCATGCCGGCGGCGGGCTTGAGGTCCAGGCCGCCGGTGTCGAACACCACCCCCTTGCCGACCAGGGCCACCAGGGGACGGTCCGTCTGGTCCAGATTCCAGCCGATCTCGATGACGCGCGGCGCCCGGTGCGGGGCGGCGGCGCGACCGACGGCGTGGACCGCGGGGTAGTTTTCCTCCAGCAGGGCGTCGCCGGTCGTGACGGTCAGGACGGCGCCCGAAGCCTCCGCGATCTCGCGGGCGATGGTCTCGAGCTGGTGCGGCCCCATGTCGGCGGCGGGGGTGTCGACCATTTCGCGGGCCAGGGCGGCGGCGGCGGCGATGTTCAGGGTCTCGGCCAGGTCCAGATCCTCGGGCGCGACCAGGCGGGCGCGACCGCGCTCGGGCCGGGCCTTGTAGCGGTCGAACAGATAGCCGCCGAGTGCGAAGGCCAGAGCGGCCTGGCAGGCGAGATCGCCCCTCCCGGCCCCTTCCAGACGCCAGTCGCCCTCGGGCAGGCGCGCCGACAAGGCGCGCGCGGTCATGGGATCAAAGGCCTCCCCCGTCCCGAACAGGGCCGATTCCGGGGCTCCGTCGTCGCCGGGGACGATCATAAGCTGGCCTGCCTTGCCGGTGAAGCTGTTCGCCGAGGCCCAGGCGGCCAGACGGCCCGCCAGCGCCTTGACCCCCGCCGGGTCGATCAGGCGCACGGGACGCGCAGCCGGGGCGGCGGCGACCAGCAGTTCGGAGCGGGAGGCGGACATGAGGAGCCTTTCCGGCCTTTAAAGGCCGATTAACCAAGTTTTGACGCGGAGGCGCGACCCTGAAGGCCGAGGCAAACCGTCCGGACCTTTCGACATGTCGCGCACCGCCGCCGCCGCCGCAACCTTGACTCTGGTCCTTCTGGCCGCGCCGGGCGCCGCCCTGGCCCAGAACGCCCAAGCCCAGGCTCAACAGGCTCCGCAGGCCGCCCTGCCCGCCGACGCGGCGACGCGGGCCAGCTATGACCGGGCCGACGCCCTCAGCCGCTCGGTCTTCTGGGCCAATGAGCAGCGGATCAATCCGATGGACCCGGTCGCGGGGGTGAAGACCGCCCAGGCCCTGCGCGAACTGGGACAGTTCGACCAGGCGGCCGAGACGGCCCAGGGCGTGCTGACGGTCCAGCCCGCCAACATCGAGGCCATGCTGGAGGTCGGCCGCGCCCATATCGCGCGGGGCCAGGCCTTCTACGGCATCGCGGCCCTGGAACAGGCCAGGGCGACCGCGCCGCGCGACTGGCGCCCCTTGTCCCTGCTGGGCGTGGCCTATCAGCAGGTTCGTCGTCCCGACGACGCCAAGACGGCCTGGACCGAGGCCCTGCGCCTGTCGCCCGACAACCCCGACGTCCTGACCAACGCCGCCATTGCCCGCATGGGCGAAGGGGACGCGCCGGCGGCGGAAATCCTGCTGCGTCGCGCCGCCGCCCAGCCGGGCGCGACCCTGAAGGTGCGCCAGAACCTGGCCCTGGCCCTGGGGCTGCAGGGCAAGACCGGCGAGGCCGAACAGATTCTGCGCCGCGACCTGCCGCCGGAAGTCGCCGACGCCAACCTGCGCTGGCTGGCCGAACGGACGGCCGCTTCGACCGTCGCCGCGACGCCTGCCCCGGCCCTGACCGCCGGATCGGCTCGCACCTGGTCGTCGGTTCAGGGCGGCTAGGAAACAGCCGCCGCGCTTCTCCCTCCCACTTGGGGGAGGGTGGTCGCGAAGCGACCGGGTGGGGAGGGCCGGGCGATACGGGCGCAGCGCCTGATTTGCCGAAGCGCCCCCACCCGTCTGACGCTAGGCGTCAGCCACCCTCCCCCAAGTGGGAGGGAGAGGCGTCGTGCTCTTCTCTCTCAGCCTCGAAAGCCCTATCTTCCGCCCATGATCGACGACCTCTACAGCGCGCGCATCCTGTCGCTGGCGGCCAACCTGCCGCACAGCGGGCGGCTGGCTGCGCCCGAGGGGACGGCCGAGCGGGTGGCCAAGCTGTGCGGCTCCAAGGCCGTGGTCGACGTGATGCTGGACGACGCGGGCCGCGTCAGCGACTTCGCCCAGACGGTGAAGGCCTGCGCTCTGGGCCAGGCGGCGGCGGGCGTGATCGGCGAAGCCGTCCTCGGCGCTTCGGTCCAGGAGATCGAAGCCGCGCGCGACGCCATGTCGGCCATGCTGAAGTCCGGCGGCGAGGGTCCCGAGGGCCGGTTCGAAGCCTTGCGCGTCCTGAAGCAGGTCGCGGACTATCCGGCGCGCCACGCCTCGACCATGGTGGCGCTGGAGGCGACGCTCGACGCCGTGAAACAGGCCCAAGAGAATCAGGCTTTGGCGAAACGACACGACGATACGCGAACTCGCCTCGCCGGCGCGGCCTGAAGGCTTCGTCCGGTTGATCCCCCTGCGATGAAGAGGGATAAGCGGCGCGAACCCGAAACAGAGCCCCCGGCGAAGGGACCGATGTCTCTCTACGAACGCAGCGTCCGCGCGGCCCATCGGGGCTACAAGGTGACGCTGTCCCCCTTCTTCGGCCAGTCGTGCCGGTTTCTGCCGACCTGTTCGGACTATGGGCGCGACGCCCTGATCCAGCACGGTCCGGTTCGGGGGGGATGGCTCACCCTGCGCCGTCTCTGTAAATGCCATCCCTTCGGCGGTTCGGGCTATGATCCCGTGCCGCCCGCCAAGACCGAAAAAGAACGACCGTCATGATCGAACTGAAATTTCCCGACGGCGCCGTGCGTCAGTATCCGGCCGGCTCGACGGGCCGCGACGTGGCCGCCGCCATCTCGCCCTCTCTGGCCAAGAAGGCGGCCCTGGTCGTCTGGAACGGCGAGCAGCGCGACCTGGACCGCGTCATCGACGGGAACGGCGACTTCCGCCTGTTGATGCGCGACGACGCCGAGGCGCTGGAGACCATCCGTCACGACGCCGCCCACGTCCTGGCCCAGGCGGTGCAGGAGCTGTTCCCCGGCACCCAGGTCACGATCGGCCCGGCCATCGAGGACGGCTTCTATTACGACTTCGCCCGCGACGAGCCCTTCTCGACCGACGACTTCCCGAAGATCGAGAAGAAGATGGCCGAGATCATCGACCGGGGCGCCCCGCTGGAGCGTCAGGTCTGGAACCGCGACGACGCCATCGCCCACTTCGAAAAGATCGGCGAGGAATATAAGGCCGAACTGATCCGCGACCTGCCCGAGACGGAGACCATCACCGTCTACAAGCAGGGCGAATGGGCCGACCTGTGCCGGGGACCGCACTTCCCCACGACCAAGTTCGTGGGCAAGGCCTTCAAGCTGACCAAGCTGGCCGGCGCCTATTGGCGCGGGGATTCCAACCGCGCCCAGTTGCAGCGCATCTACGGCACGGCGTGGGCGACCAAGGAGGACCTGGACGCCTATCTGCTGCGTATCGAGGAGGCCGAGAAGCGCGACCACCGCAAGCTGGGCCGCGCCATGGAGCTCTTCCACATGCAGGAAGAGGGCCGGGGCATGGTCTTCTGGCACCCCAAGGGCTGGGTCCTGTGGCGCGTGCTGGAGGCCTATATGCGCCGTCGCCTGGACGCCGCAGGCTATGTCGAGGTCAAGACGCCTCAGGTGCTGGACCGCAAGTTCTGGGAGGCCTCGGGCCACTGGGACAAGTACCGCGCCAACATGTTCGTCTGCGAGACGGTCGAGGGCGAAACCCTTTCCCTCAAGCCGATGAACTGCCCGGGCCACGTGCAGATCTTCGATCAGGGCCAGCGGTCCTATCGCGAACTGCCCCTGCGCATGGCCGAGTTCGGCGCCTGCCACCGCTATGAACCGTCGGGCTCGCTGCACGGCCTGATGCGGGTGCGCGGCTTCACCCAGGACGACGCCCACATCTTCTGCCGCGAGGACCAGATCGTCGAGGAGACGGCCGAGTTCATCAAGCTGGCCTATTCGGTCCACGCCGACCTGGGCATGGAGACCAAGTACATCAGCCTGGGCACCCGCCCCGAGCTGCGCGCCGGCACCGAGGAATTCTGGGACAAGGCCGAGGCCCAGATGCTGGAGGCCGCCCGCGCCGCCGGGACCGAGCCGGTCGTCACCGAGGGCGACGGCGCCTTCTACGCGCCCAAGCTGGACTTCATCGTCAAGGACGCCATCGGCCGCGAATGGACCTGCGGCACGATTCAGCTGGACTATGTCCTGCCCGAGCGTCTGGACGCCACCTACATCGCCGAGGACGGTCAGAAGCACCGCCCGGTCATGCTGCACCGCGCGATCCTGGGCTCGTTCGAGCGCTTCATCGGCATCATGATCGAGAACTACGCCGGGGCCTTCCCGCTGTGGCTGGCGCCGACCCAGGCCGTGGTGGCCACCATCACGTCTGACGCCGACGGCTACGCCGAGGACGTGGCGGCCAAGTTCCGCGCGGCGGGCCTGCGCGTCGAGACCGACCTGCGCAACGAGAAGATCAACTACAAGATCCGCGAACACTCGGTCGCCAAGGTCCCCGCCATCGCCGTGGTCGGCCGCAAGGAGGCCGAGGAAGGCAAGGTCGCCATCCGCCGCTTCGGCTCCCAAGCCCAGACCATCGTCACGGTCGAGGAGGCCATCGCCATCCTGACCGACGAGGCCCTGGCGCCGGACCTGAAGCGTCTCCGCGACGGCCAGGCCTGAACATGAGAACGCCCCGGTCGAAAGATCGGGGCGTTTTTCTTTTTCCTCCCCACTCTGTGGGGAGGGGGACCGCGAAGCGGTGGAGGGGTCGACGCGACGCCTGACGTTCTCGGTTTATGCGGAAAGGTCGGCGCCGCCCCCTCCGTCTCGGCCGCTGCGCGGCCGATCCACCTCCCCATGAATGGGGAGGAAAGACAGGTCACTGCGCCGTCATGCCGCCGTCGATCTTGAACTCGGATCCGGTGACGAACTTGGACTCGTCGGAGGCCAGGTACAGAACACAGTAGGCCACGTCGTCCGGCTCGCCGATCCGCTTCAGCGGAATGCCGCGCGCCAGCTTTTCGTGGGCCGTCGCCTCGTCGCCGCCGGCCATGGCGACGAAGGGATCGAGGATCGGGGTCTTGATGAAGACCGGGTGGACCGAGTTGGCGCGGACGTTCCAACCCGCCTTGGCGCACTCCAGCGCCACGGTCTTGGTATAGAGCCAGACCGCCGCCTTGGTGGCGTTGTAGGCGCCCAGGCCCGGCGCCGCCGCCAGTCCCGCGATCGAGGAGATGTTGACGATGGAGCCCGCCCCCGAGGCCCGCAGATGCGGCAGGGCGTGCTTGCAGCCCAGCATGACGGACTCGATGTTCACCGCCTGAACCAGCCGCCAGTTGTCCAGCGTGTCCTGCTCGGCCCAGGCCAGGGAACCGCCGATGCCGGCGTTGTTCACCAGGATGGACAGGCCGCCCATGTCCTCTGCCGCCGCTGCAACGACCCGGACCCAGTCGTCCTCGCGCGTCACGTCGTGCTCATAGGCATGGGCGGAACCGGGATGCTCGGCGTTGATGCTGTCGGCCAGGGCGCGCGCGCCGTTCAGGTCAAGGTCGGATAGGGCGACCCTGGCCCCCTCCTTCGCCAACATGCGCGCCATGGCCTGACCCAGACCGCCGGCCGCCCCGGTGATGAGGGCCGCCTTGCCCGCAACGCGACCCGGACGAGAGGCGCTCATCCGACCTGGCCCTTCACGATTTCGTCGATGAACCGGGCCATCGCCGTGTCCCGTTCCGTCACGCCGCCCGCGTCATGGGTGGTCAGCAGCACCTCGACCCGGTTGTAGACATTCGACCATTCGGGATGGTGATCCGCCTTGTCGGCCAGCAGCGCCACACGCGTCATGAAGCCGAAAGCGGCGTTGAAGTCGGCGAACTTCAACGTCCGGGCGATGGCCGGGCGCGGATCGTCGGCGCGGCGCCAATCCGGCAGGTCGCGAAGCACGGCGTCGACGTCGAGGGCGGTCATGGGCGTCTCCTTGATTTTGTTCAGGGGTATCGTGCGCCCGCCGAGGTCACAAGGCCATGACGCCTAGGAGGGCCCTTCGCCGCCGGGAGCGGCGTCGGGGCTCAGGAAGGCCTGCGTCAGCTCGACCGCCTCGGCCAGACCCATGCGAAGGACCTCCGCCCCCGGCGGCAGGGCCGAGAAGAGACGGGTCGGGCAGGCGGCGTCCAGCATCAGGAAGACGCCCCGGTCGTCGGCGCGCCGGATCAGCCGGCCGAAGGCCTGGGCGATGCGACCGCGCGCCAGGGCGTCGTCATAGGAGCGCCCGCCCGATCCCGAACCGAAGCGTTCGCGTCGGGCCTTGTGCAACAGGTCGGGGCGCGGCCAGGGCACCCGGTCGAAGGCGAGAACGCGCAGAGAGCGACCCGGCACGTCCACCCCGTCCCGCACGGCGTCCGTGCCCAGCAGGCAACTGTCCTGTTCGGCCCTGAAGACGTCCACCAGAGCGCCGACCTCCAGCGGATCGACGTGCTGGGCGTAGAGGGGAATCCCCGCCCGAGCCAGGTCCGGCCCCAGCCGCTCATAGACGGCCTTCAGACGGCGAATGGCGGTGAAAAGGCCCAAGCCCCCGCCGCCCGCCGCCAGGAAGAGTTCGCGCATGGCGGCCGCGATCTGACGCGGATCGTCCTTGGTCAGATCGTTGACGACGATGATGCGGCTGTTGACGGCGTAGTCGAAGGGACTGTCGACCTTCAGGGTCCGCGCCGGCTCGATCAACCGGGCCGCCCCGCTGCGCAACCGCGCCAGGTCGAAGGGATCCTCGGCCGCCGGGTCGGTCAGGGTGGCCGATGTGATCAGCACCCCGTGGGCGGGCATGACCACGGCCGCCTCCAGAGGCACGGTCGGGTCGATCCAGTGGCGACGCAGAGCCACGTCGTGGATGCGGCCGAAGGCGGCTTCGGCCGACAGCCAGTCGACGAAGTCCGGGTCCGGTTCGTCGCCCCCCTCCTCCAGCGCCGCCAGCATGGAGCGCCAGCCCGGCAGGGTCATGCGCGCGCGGCGGTCCATGCCGCGCAGCGCCCCCTCGATACGGGCGCGAGCGGCGCCGTCCAGCTCTGCGGCCTCTTCGTCCAGAATGTCCTCGAGGTGGCGCGACAGGGCCAGAAGCGGCGCCTCGACGGCGGCGATGGCGCGGGCGGCGGCGCGGGCGGCCTCCAGCACCGGCTCGGTCGCCGGGCGCAGGGCGCATTCCAGCCCGAAGTCGGTCCCGCCGCTCTCCTGGCTGCGGGCGCGCAGTTGCTCCAGGGCGGCGACCAGGAAGGCCTCGATCGGGCCGATCGGATTGACCTCGCCCGAGGCGGGGGCGATGCGGCCCGACACGCCCTCGCCCGGCAGGGCGGCCGCGGCCTGCAGCGCGTCCTTCAGGGCCTTGGCGGCGGCTTCGTTGTCGGCGCATAGGTCGCCCAACCGCTGCTCCAACCCGCGCCCGCGACGACCGCGCCCCTCGGGCCCTCTGATCCAGCGGCGCAGTTCGGCGGCCTCCTGGCCCGACAGGGCGGCGGAGAAGGCGCTGTCGGCGGCGTCGAACAGATGGTGGCCCTCGTCGAAGACGATGCGCTTCAACGCCGCCGTCTCGCCGTCCTGCTTCAGACCGCGCGCGGTGCGGGCGCCGTCGAAGGCGGCCTGGGTCATGACCAGGGCGTGATTGGCGACCACCAGGTCGGCCCGCCGACTGGCGCGGATGGTCTTCTCGACGAAGCAGAGGCGATAGTGGGGACAGGCGGCGTGGACGCATTCCCCGCGCCGGTCCACCAGATTGGCCGGTCCCGCCTGATGCCCCGCGGGCACGGCGAACAGGCCCGGCAGCCAGCCGGGATAGTCGCCGCCGGTCATGTCGCCGTCGCGGGTATGGGCGGCCCAGCGCGCGGCCAGGGCCATGCCGATCAGGTCGCCGTTCCCCAGCTGGGCCGCCTGCATCATGTCCTGCAGGTTCAACAGACAAAGGTAGTTTTCGCGGCCTTTTCGCACCACCGTCTTCTTGCGGCGCTCGGCCTCATCGGGCCACAGGGCGCGGCTTTCGCGGTCGATCTGGCGTTGCAGGGCGCGGGTATAGGTCGAGACCCAGGCCGCCCCCGAATTGCGCTCGGCCCACAGGCTGGCGGGGGCCAGATAGCCCAGGGTCTTGCCGGTGCCGGTGCCCGCCTCGGCCAGCAGGACGCGCGGACGCCCCTCCTCATTTCGCGGCGAAAAAGCGTAGGCGGCCTCGGCGGCGTAGTCGGACTGGGCCGGCCGGGTCTCATCCAGACCCGAGGCCTGCAGCAGCTTGTCCAGACGGATGCGGGCGCTTTCGGAATCGACGGGGGCCGAGCCGGCCTCGCCGCGCGGCGCCTCGTCCTCCCATTCCTGAAGGCGAGCCCAGACGTCCAGGCCCGAGCCCCGCTCGCGCCGGTCGCGCAGCGGTCCGGCCTGAAGCGCGGCCAGGACGCGCGGCCCCCAGGCCCAGCCCGCCCGGTCCAGGGTTCCGGCCAGGGTGAAGGCCTCCTCCCGTCCCGGATAGGCAGGATCGGCCAATTCCTTCAGCAGGTCGGCGGCGGCGTCGCGCAGGGCCTGGGCCTGAGCCTCCGCACCCTTGGGTTCAGACCGTCCCAGGGCGAGGGCCAGGCCCGTCGGCGAAGGCGCGCAGAAACGGGCGGGCCGCACGAAGGCGTAGAGCTCCAGCACGTCCAGCATGTCGGCCGAGCGCGGCGGCGGGCTGAGGCCCAGGCGACGGGCCGTCAGACCGGCGTGGGCCACCAGGACGGGACCCCCGGTGAAGACGCCCTCGGCCGCCCCGCGCCCGATCTTCCTGGCGCCCGAGGCGTCACAGATCGCGCCCGCGCCCGGCGGGGTGGCCAGGGCGGGCGGAAGGTCGGCGGGCGCGGAAACCTCCGACAGGGATGCGATCGCGGAGTCGGTCACGGCCGATCCATAGCCTCCCTCGCGGCGAAACGGAACGGGAACGCGTCTCCCTCTCGCCAGAAGTCGAAAAGCGAGTCAGGCTGCGCGCGACAGGGAGGAGCGCCCATGCAGACCCGCCGCATCGCGACCGACGGCCTGACCCAGCAGGTGATCGAGGCGGGCGAAGGCCCCCTGCTCCTGCTGCTTCACGGCTTCCCCGAACTGGGCGTCAGTTGGCGCGCCCAGGTCGAGGCCCTGGCCGAGGCCGGATTCCACGCCGTCGCCCCCGACATGCGCGGCTATGGCGGGACCGACCGGCCCGCGGACGAGGCCGAGCATTCCATCCTGCATCTGGTCGGGGACATGGTCGATCTGGTGCGGGCGCTGGGCGCGGATCAGGCCGTCGTGGTCGGCCACGACTGGGGCGCCGTCGTCGCCTGGCATTGCGCCCTGATGCGGCCGGATCTGTTCCGCGCCGTGGCCGGCCTGTCCGTCCCCTTCCAGCCGCGCCGTCCGAAGGGGCCGCCGACCACCGCCATGGCCGCAATCACGAAGAGGGCGGGCCTGGGCGACCTCTATATCGAGCGGTTCCAGGCCGCCGACGCCCATGTCGAGATGGACGCCGATCCGGCGACGGCCCTGCGCAAGATGTTCTGGTCCTTCGACGGCGCCACGTCCGACGCGGACCAGTCGACCGGCTTCCTGCCGGACGGGGTCAGCCTGATGGACAGCGTCTCGGACCGGGCCGCCCCGCCGCCATGGATGAGCCCCGATCATTTCGACGCCTATGTCGCCGCCTTCGCCGCCTCGGGCTTCAAGGGACCGCTGGACTGGTATCGCTGCATCGATCGCAACTGGGCCCTGACGGCCTTCCTGCAGGACCGCGGGATCGACCGCCCTTCCCTTTTCCTGGTCGGCGAGCGGGACCCGGTGCGCCGCTACGCCGGCGTGCACGAGGCCGGACTGAAGGACTGGCTCACCGATCTGCGCGGCCAGATCGTCCTGCCCGACGCGGGCCACTGGATCCAGCAGGAGCGACCGGAGGAGGTGAGCGCCGCCCTGGCGAGGTTCCTGAGGGACCTGTCCTGACGCCTTCAGCGCCGGAACGAATATCCGGGTTCAGACACAGGCGCGGCCGAACCGGCGGCCACTAGCCGACGTGGGGCGTGATGATGCCCAGCGGAAGGGTGGTGACGTTCTTGACGCCGCGCGTGACGATATGGCTGGCGCAGTCGGAGACGATGCCCAGGGTCAGCAGCTTGTCGCGCAGGAACTGGTCGAAGGCGTGCATGTCCGAGGTGATGATGCGCAGGACGTAGTCCTCGCGGCCTGTGATGGTGGCGCACTGGACCACTTCCGGCCAATCGGATACGGCCTTTTCGAAGATGTCGAGGTTTTCGCGCGAGGGCAGGCTGAGCTTGACGATGGCGTAGACTTCGAAGTCCAGGCCCAGGAGGCCGGCGTCCAGAAGCGTGACCCGCTTGCGTATCAGGCCAGAGTCCTCCAGTCTCTTGATCCGGCGCCAACACGGCGAGGCCGACAGGCCCACGCGATCGGCGACCTCGGCGACCGACAGGCCGGCGTCCTGCTGCAGGATGTCGAGGATGCGGGCGTCGATAGGATCAAGTTCGTCGGCCAAATGCGTTTCTCCAAATGGGGATTTGACGCAATAAAATACCCCAAATCGGCATTTGGCAAGGGTATTTTTAGGAAAGCCAACAGACACGCGCCATGCTATGCCCTCTTCCTAGAGGAAACGCGGACGGATCAACCGGACGGGACGCATGATGAAGAACACCCCCACCCTGTCGCTGCGCGTGCCGGAGCCCTCGGGTCGTCCGGGCGATGCGCCCGACTTCAGTCACCTGCAGTTCGACCCCGCCGGCGCCGTGAGCCGACCCGAGGTGTCGACCGCCCCCTATGACATGCGCGATCACGCCTTCCGCCTGATCCGCGTCCTGGACGACGAGGGCAAGGCCGTCGGTCCCTGGGATCCGAAACTGGACCCCGAGGTCATGCGTCGCGGCCTGAAGGCCATGATCCTGACCCGCGCCTTCGACGACCGGATGCACCGCGCCCACCGCCAGGGCAAGACCAGCTTCTATATGAAGTGCACCGGCGAGGAGGCCATCGCGGTCGCCCAGGGCATGATCCTGAGCCGCGAGGACATGGGCTTCCCCACCTATCGCCAACAGGGTCTCCTGATCGCGCGCGGCTATCCGCTGGCGACCATGATGAACCAGATCTATTCCAACGCCGAAGACCCGATCAAAGGCCGCCAACTGCCGATCATGTACTCGGCCAAGGACTACGGCTTCTTCACCATCTCGGGCAACCTGGGCACCCAGGTGCCGCAGGCTGTGGGCTGGGCCATGGCCAGCGCCTACAAGGGCGACGACAAGATCGCCATCAGTTGGATCGGCGACGGCGCCACGGCGGAAGGCGACTTCCACAACGCCCTGACCTTCGCCGCCGTCTATCGCGCCCCGGTCATCCTGAACGTGGTCAACAACCAGTGGGCCATCTCGTCCTTCATGGGCATCGCCGGCGGTCTTGAGACCACCTTCGCGGCCAAGGCCATCGGCTACGGCCTGCCGGCCCTGCGCGTGGACGGCAACGACTTCCTGGCCGTCTGGGCCGCGACCCAGTGGGCCGAGGAGCGCGCGCGCACCAACCAGGGCGCGACCGTGATCGAACTGTTCACCTATCGCGGCGCCCCGCACTCGACCTCGGACGACCCCAGCCGCTACCGCCCCGGCGACGAGCATGAGAAGTGGCCCCTGGGCGATCCGATCGAGCGCCTGAAGCAGCACCTGATCGCCCTCGGCGAATGGTCGGACGAACAGCAGGAAGCCGCAGAGAAGGACGCCGTCGAACAGGTCCGCGCCGCCGGCAAGGAATCCGAGGCCATCGGCACCCTGGGCCAGTCGCGCCCCAGCGTGAAGACCATGTTCGAGGAGGTCTATGCGACCGAGGACTGGCGCCTGGTCGAACAGCGCCGCGAGGTCGGAGTCTGATCATGACCACTGCACCCCAAACTGCGCCCATGAACATGATTCAGGCGTTGAACTCGGCGCTCGACGTCAAGATGTCGGAAGACTCCAACGTCCTGTCGTTCGGCGAGGACGCGGGCTATTTCGGCGGCGTCTTCCGCGTCACCGATCATTTGCAGCAGAAGCACGGCCTGACCCGCAGCTTCGACGCCCCGATCAGCGAGTGCGGCATCGTCGCCGCCGCCATCGGCATGGGCGCCTACGGCCTGCGCCCCGTGGTCGAGATCCAGTTCGCCGACTACATCTATCCGGCCTATGATCAGATCGTCTCGGAAGCGGCCAAGATGCGCTACCGCTCGGGCGGTCAGTTCACCTCGCCGATCACGATCCGCAGCCCCTACGGCGGCGGCATCTTCGGCGGCCAGACGCACAGCCAGTCGCCCGAGGCCCTGTTCACCCACATCGCGGGTCTGAAGGTCGTCATCCCCAGCAATCCCTATGACGCCAAGGGCCTGCTGACCGCCGCCATCGAGGACGACGACCCGGTCGTCTTCTTCGAGCCCAAGCGTCTCTACAACGGCCCCTTCGACGGCTGGCACGAGAAGCCGGTTTCGCCGTGGAAGGCCCAGGAGCTGGCCCAGGTCCCGACCGGCAAATATGTCGAGCCGATCGGCAAGGCCCGCGTCATGCGCGAAGGAAACGACGTCACCATCCTGGCCTACGGCACCATGGTCTGGGTCGCCCTGGCCGGCGCCGAGCACGCGGGCGTGGACGCCGAGGTCATCGACCTGCGCACGCTCGTGCCGCTGGACATCGAGACCATCGAGGCCAGCGTCAAGAAGACCGGCCGCTGCGTCATCGTGCACGAGGCGCCCAAGACCTCGGGCTTCGGCGGCGAGCTGAGCGCCCTGGTGCAGGAACGCTGCTTCTATCACCTGGAGGCGCCGGTGGCGCGCGTGACCGGCTGGGACACGCCCTATCCGCACGCCTTTGAATGGGAATATTTCCCGGGACCGCAGCGGGTCGCGGACGCCTTGAAGAGCGTCATGGCCGGAGGACGCTAAGATGGGTCGTTTCGTCTTCAAGCTGCCCGACGTGGGCGAAGGCACCGCAGAGGCCGAGCTCGTCGGCTGGCACGTCGCGGTCGGGGACATGGTCGAGGAAGACCAGATCGTCGCCGACGTCATGACCGACAAGGCCACGGTGGAGATCACCGCCCCCGTCAGCGGCAAGGTCATCGCCATCCACGGCGAGCCCGGCCAGATGATCCCGGTGCGCGGCCCCCTGGTCGAGTTCGAGGTCGAGGGCGAAGGCAACGCCGCCGCCGAACCGGCGCCGGCGCCCGCCCCTGCGGCCGTCGCGCCTGAACCCGCCTCGGAACCCGCCCCCGCCGCCGTCGAAGCGCCCAAGGCCGCGCCGGCCGTCGCCGCCGGCGCCAACCACGTCTTCAAGCTGCCCGACGTGGGCGAAGGCACGGCCGAGGCCGAGCTGGTCGCCTGGCACGTCAAGGTTGGCGACGCGGTCGAGGAAGACCAGATCCTGGCCGAGGTCATGACCGACAAGGCGACGGTGGAGATCACCTCGCCCGTCGCCGGCGCCGTCGTCGCCCTGCACGGCGAGGCCGGTCAGGCCCTGCCGGTCGGCGGTCCCCTGGTCAGCTTCAAGGTCGAGGGCAAGGGCAATGTCGCCGAGGCCCCGGCCGCTGCTCCGGCGCCCGCCGCCAAGACCGAAAAGGCCGCCCCCGCGCCGGCGGCCAGGCCCGCCTCGACGCCTGCGCCCCAGACGGCCTCCAAGGCCGAGGCCAAGCCGGTTCCGGCCCTGACCGGCCGTCAGCCGGGCGAGCGCCCGCTGGCCTCTCCGGCCGTGCGCAACCGCGCGCGCGACCTGGGCGTCGACCTGGTCTTCGTCCCGGGCAGCGGCCCGGCCGGCCGCATCGAACACGCCGACCTGGACGCCTTCGTCGCCCGCGGCGGGACCCTGGCTCCGACCACGGCCTCGGGCGGTTCGCTCTACGCCAGGGCCGAAGGGACGACCGAGGTCCGCATCATCGGCCTGCGCCGCAAGATCGCGGAGAAGATGGCCGAGAGCGTCCGTCGCATCCCGCACATCACCTATGTCGAGGACATCGACATGACGGCGGTGGAGGAGCTGCGCGCCCACCTGAACGCCCAGGCCAAGCAGACCGGCAAGCCCAAGCTGAACGTCCTGCCCTTCATCGCCCGCGCCATCGTCGTGGCCCTGAAGGATCAGCCGCAGATCAACGCCTGGTACGACGACGAGGCCGGCGTCCTGACCCAGCACGCCGCCGTCCATCTGGGCATCGCCGCCCAGACGCCAAACGGCCTGATGGTCCCGGTCGTCCGTCACGCCGAGGCGCGCGACGCCTATGACACCGCCCTGGAAATCGCCCGCGTCTCGGGCGCGGCCAAGGACGGCAGCGCCAAGCGCGAGGAGTTGTCGGGCTCGACTATCACCATCACCTCGCTGGGCACGCTCGGCGGCGTGGTGCACACGCCCATCATCAACCATCCCGAAGTCGCCATCGTCGGTCCGAACAAGATCGAGGAGCGCGTCGTGGTGCGGAACGGCCAGATGGTCGTGCGCAAGATGATGAACCTGTCCTCCAGCTTCGATCACCGCATCGTCGACGGCCATGACGCGGCGGTCTTCGTGCAGCGCATCAAGACCCTGCTGGAGAACCCGGCGACGCTCTGGATGAACTAGGATGAAGCACAGCGCGGCTGTAGCTCTGGCGATAGCCGCGCTGTTAGCGGCAGGCGAAACCAATGCCTGTACGCTTCTCCCCCTGAGCTTCACATTCCTTACCGCCCCGGCAGCATTCGAAGCTGAGGTCACCAAAGTTCGACGGGTACAGCCCAGAGAGTGGGAAGAAAGCATGGGGCCCGTTTACGTGGCCGATTTTCGACTCGCTGGCCCTGCCCGCTTGCGAACCTTGCCAAGCTATCGCTGGGCTACGAAGGATGACTGCGGACCGATTTTTCCCGTGAAGGAAGGTCAACGCGTCTTGCTGCTACTGGAAGCTGATCCAGTGGAGGCCCAACGCCTCTTCACCGAGATCATCACGTCCTCTCATGGCGAAGATCCACCCGCGCCCGCCCCCATCGACGGGTCAGCTTATCGCGCCCCTATGGAAGTGTATCCTTACACCAACGACCTCTCCAGAATTCAGAGCCTCCTGGAGCGCTATCAACGCGAATGACCCAGCTTTTGAAAACCAAAGTCCTGATCATTGCGTTCGCCCTAGCCGCGCTCGGCGTGGCCCCCGCTCGAGCCTGCCTTCCTGATCCACCACCTCACTGGCCTTCGCTTCTGCGTGCCGATGGCCCTGCGCTCTTCATTGGACGAGTGACTACGGTGGAGCGTTTGCCCGAACCTCGTCGCACGGCGGCCCTCGAAATCACCGAGTCGAAAGCAACCGTCACGCGTCTCGAAATCGTTCAGGGACAACCTCAGTCGACCTACGCCTTGACGGCCGCCGAGAGCGTTCGTCGCCTTGATGACTATACCGGCATGGTCTGCGTTGATTTTCAGCGCGTGACGGTCGGCGATCTGGTGTTCGGCATGGAAACCCCGAACGGCGCCGTTCGTCTCTTTGAACCCCAACAAGTTCCCCCGGAATTCACCTCTCGCATCGAGGCCTATCGTTGACCCAGACCCTGAAGACCAAAGTCCTGATCATCGGCGCCGGCACCGGCGGCTACGTCGCGGGAATCCGTTGCGGCCAACTGGGGCTGGAGACCGTGCTAGTGGACGCCTCGCCGGGCCTCGGCGGGACCTGCCTGAATGTCGGCTGCATTCCGTCCAAGGCCATCATCCACGCGGCGGGCAAGTATGAGACGGTGGCCAAGGCCGCCGGCGACGGGACCCTGGGCATCACCGCCTCGACCCCGGCCATCGACCTGTCGAAGACGGTCGAGTGGAAGGACGGCGTGGTCAAGAAGCTGAACGCCGGCGTCGCCGCCCTGCTGAAGAAGGCCAAGGTCAAGGTCGTCAAGGGCTGGGCCGAGTTCTCGGACGCCAAGACCTGCACCGTCAAAACCGACGACGGCGACATCCGCATCACCGCCGAACACGTCATCCTGGCCACGGGGTCGGAGCCGGTCGAACTGCCCTTCCTGCCCTTCGGCGGCGACGTGATCTCGTCCACCGAGGCCCTGAGCCTGCCGGAAGTGCCGAAGAAGCTGGTCGTCGTCGGCGGCGGCTATATCGGCCTGGAGCTGGGCATCGCCTTCCGCAAGTTGGGCGCCGAAGTGGCCATCGTCGAGATGGCCGAGCGCATCCTGCCGCTCTACGACAAGGCCCTGACCGACCCGGTCGCAAAATGGCTGGAAAAGCACGGCGTGCAGTTGCTGCTCGGCGCTCGCGCGGGCGGCTTCGGGGACGGCAAGCTGAACGTCACCGACAAGGACGGAAACCCGATGCAGCTGGACGCCGACAAGGTGCTGCTCACCGTCGGCCGCCGCGCGCGGACCCAGGGCTGGGGTCTGGAAAACATGGGCGTGGCCATGAACGGCCCGTTCGTGAAGATCGACGAGCGCTGCGCCACCAGCATGAAGAACGTCTGGGCCATCGGCGACCTGACCGGCGAACCCATGCTGGCGCACAAGGGCTCGGCCCAGGGCGAGGTGGTCGCGGAGATCATCGCCGGCCATGACCGCGTCTTCGACCCGGCTGCCATCGCCGCCGTCTGCTTCACCGAGCCGGAAATCGTCTCGGCCGGTCTGGGCGTCGACGACGTCAAGGGCCGCGACGACGTGATCCAGGCCGTCTTCCCCTTCGCCGCCATCGGCCGCGCCCTGGCCATCGAAGCGGGCGAAGACGGCGGCTTCGTCCGCGTCATCGCCTCCAAGACCGACCACCGCATCCTGGGCATCCAGGCCGTCGGCCAGCATGTCTCGGAGCTGTCCAACAGCTTCGCCCAGATGCTGGAGATGGGCGCCGTGCTAGAAGACGTGGCCGGAACCATCCACGTCCACCCGACGCTGGGCGAAGCCTTCCACGAGGCCAGCCTGCGGGCGCTCGGGCACGCGATTCACATCTAGGCCAAGAGCGCTAGCGCTCGCGACGCGGTCGTTCGCTGCTTGAGCGCGTTCTATCTTCTCCCACAAGGGCAGAAGGCTTTGGTGCGCTAACGCCTTCGGCTGCTTGAGCATATTCTCCCACAAGGGGAGAAGGTCGATTCATGCCAGCGCCCGCGCCGCTTCCAGGTCGGCCGGATTGTCCACCGACAGGGGCGCCTCGTCGATGACCGAGGCCCAGATCTGCAGGCCCATTTCCAAGGCGCGGAGCTGTTCCAGCTTCTCGCGCTTCTCCAACGGCGACGGGGGGGCGGCGCAGAAACGCGTCAGGGCGTCGCGGCGATAGCCGTAGATGCCGACGTGACGCCAGATCGGGGCGTCGCCGTAGAGGGTCGAGCGGGTGAAGTAGAGGGCGCGGCCGCTGGTCCCGCCTTCCGGCAGGGCGAGGACGGCCTTGACCACGTCCGGGTTGGAGCGGTCCGACGCGTCAGCCTCGGCGGCGACCAGGGTGGCGATGTCGCAGGCCGATTCGCGGGCCAGCAGGGCGGCGCAGGCGCGCGCCAGGTCCGGCGAGGCGAAGGGCATGTCGCCCTGGATGTTGATGACGATGTCATGGGCGCCGGCGGGATCGACCGCCTCGACCGCCGCACGGATGCGGTCAGAACCGCTGGGCAGGTCGGGATCGGTCAGGACGGCCAGGCCGCCCGCCGCCTCGACCGCCTCGACGATTTCGGGGTCGCCCGCCGCCACGGCCACGCGAAAACCGGACTTCGCCGCCTGTTCCCAGGCCCGCACGATCATGGGCTTTCCGCCGATGTCGGCCAGCGGCTTGTTCGGTAAACGGGTCGCTGCCATGCGAGCGGGTATCATTATCAGCGGATTCATCGACTTGACGACGTCCAGAGGCGCCCGGAAACGCCCGGGCCGGTTGCGAAGGTCGCGCTAGCGTGTCAGAGACGCCGACGCAAGAATACGCCTGAACGCCGCTCCGCGGTTGGGGGGCTCTTTATCTAGAGACGGGAAGCGACGACGCGCATGAGCGGCGATCTGAAGTGGAACAAGATTATGGGCGCGTGCCTGGGCACCGCCTTCGTCATCCTGGTGGTCCAGCAGGTTTCGGCCATGGTCTACCAGACCAAGCAGCCCGAAAAGATGGGCTATTTCGTGGACGCGCCGGAAGAATCCGCCGGCGGCGAGCCCGCCGCCCTGCCGATCGACTGGGGCACGGTCCTGCCGACCGCCGACCTGGCCGCCGGTGAGGCCGCCTTCGCGCGCTGCCAGGCCTGCCACAACGCCTCGCAAGGCGGCGCGGACGGCATCGGTCCGAACCTGTTCGGCGTCATCGGCGGTCCCGCCATGCACCGCGCGGGCTTCGCCTATTCGGACGCCATGGCCAAGCACAAGGCCGAGGCGCCGACCTGGGGCTATGACGAGATCGATCACTTCCTGACCGCGCCGGGCCGTTACATCCCGGGCACCAAGATGTCCTTCGCCGGCATCCGCGACGAAAAGACCCGCATCAACCTGATCGCCTGGCTGCGGTCGCAGGGTTCGGGCGGCTTCGCCATCCCGGCGCCCGATCCGGCTCGTCAGCCCGGCGCCGCCGCGGCCCCGGCCGCTGAAGGCGCGGCTCCGGCCGAAAGCGCCGCCGCTGCGGAGGCTGCTCCGGCCGCCGAGGGCGCCGCCCCGGCCACGGCCCAGGCGACTCCGGCCGCCCCGCCGGCCGCGACCAGCGCCCCCAAGGCGTAGGGATCGAAGCAGCGACACGACGGAAAGGCGGTCTTCGGGCCGCCTTTTCTGCATCTGGGGCGCGTTTCGTCGCGGAAGACGAAGCGATGGAGACAGAACCCATGACCGCCCGCATTCCCGTCAAGCTGACGCCCCGCGCCGCCGCCGACCGCATCGACGGCTGGGACGTCGATCCCGACGGTCGACCGGTGCTGAAGGTCCGGGTGCGGGCCCAGCCGGTGGAGGGAGAGGCCAACGCCGCCCTGACCGGCTTTCTGGCCAAGGCCCTGGGCGTCCCCAAGCGCGCCGTGACCCTGGCGCGCGGCGGCCAGTCGCGACTGAAGATGATCGAGATCGAGGGCCTGGACGACGCCGAGGCACGGGCGCGACTGTCCGGCGACTGAGTTTCGCGGGTGCGCGGTTTTAGCGCTTTACGCTAGGGGAAACTGACGATTGTATACGTCCCCGTTGTCTGCCCGCAGTTCGCGGGCGCGAGGGGGTCTCGCCCATGTTGCTTAACCGTCTGCGGGGTCCAAGCCTCGCTGTTCTCGCCTGCGCGCTCGGGGCTCTAGCCCTGTCGGCCTGCGCCACGACCGGCGACGCCGCGCCCAAGACGGAGACGGCCTCGGCCTCGCCCGCTTCCAAGGACCGCACCATGGCCCCCGGCCTGGACGGGTGGGCCAATCAGGACCCCTATCCCTCGACCTATCGCGGCCTGCCGCGTGAGAACATGGCCCTGGTCGGCGCCACGGTCCTGACCGGGACGGGCCAGAAGATCGAAGGCGGGGTGGTGGTCGTGACCGACGGGCGTATCGCCGCCGTGGGCGGAGCGAACACCCCGGTTCCGGCGGGCTACAAGGTGGTGGACGCGCGCGGCCGCTACGTCACGCCCGGCGTCATCGACATCCACAGCCACCTGGGCGTCTATCCCTCGCCCGGCGTCATGGGCATGAGCGACGGCAACGAAGCGACCAATCCGAACACGGCCCAGGTCTGGGCCGAGCATTCGATCTGGCCCCAGGATCCGGGCTTCAACACCGCCCGCGCGGGCGGCGTGACGACGATGCAGATCCTGCCCGGCTCAGCCAACCTGTTCGGCGGGCGCGGCGTGACGGTGCGCAACGTGCCGTCGGTCACCATGCAGGGGATGAAGTTCCCGAACGCCCCCTATGGCCTGAAGATGGCCTGCGGCGAGAACCCGTCGCGCGTCTATGGTTCGCGCAACCAGTCGCCGGCCACCGGCATGGGCAATGTCGCCGGCTATCGCGCCGCCTTCATCGCCGCGCGCGAATACAAGGCCAAGTGGGACAAGTGGCGCGAGGACGGCCAGGGCTCGCCCCCGACCCGCAATCTGCAGCTTGAGACTCTGGCGGGCGTGCTGGACGGCTCGATCCTGATCCAGAACCACTGCTATCGCGCCGACGAGATGGCCGTCATGCTCGATGTGGCCAAGGAGTTCGGCTACAAGATCACCACCTTCCACCACGCGGTCGAGGCCTACAAGATCGCGCCCATGCTGGCCCGCGAAGGCGTCTGCGCCGCCATGTGGACCGGCTGGTGGGGCTTCAAGATGGAAGCCCTGGACGGCATCGAGGAGAACGCCGCCCTGACCGACGCGCCCGAGGGTTCGTGCGCCGTCATCCACTCCGACGACGCCGAACTGATCCAGCGCCTGAACCAGGAAGCCGCCGCCGCCCTGTCGGCCGGCCGTCGCGCCGGTCTGAACATCTCCGAAGAGCATGCCATCAGCTGGATCACGCTGAACGCGGCCCGGGCCATAGGCATCGACAAGGAGACGGGATCGCTCGAGCCCGGCAAGCGCGCCGACGTGGTGATCTGGAGCGCCGACCCCTTCTCGATCTACGCCCGCGCCGACCAGGTCTTCATTGACGGCGGCCTGGCCTTCGACCGGTCCAACCCCGCCTACCAGCCCGTATCCGATTTCGAACTGGGCCAGCCCGGCTTCGGCCAGTCCGCCGCCGGCGTCGCCCAGGGAGCTCGCTGAACCATGAGCATCAAGTCCATCCTCGCGGGCGCAGTCGCGGCCCTCGCCCTCGCCGGCCCCGCCTTGGCCCAGGACGTGGCCATCACCGGCGGCCGCGTCCTGACCGGAACCTCGGTGATCGAGAACGGGACCGTGGTCGTGCGCAACGGCCGCGTCGTCTCGGTCGGAACCGGCGCGGCCCCGGCCGGGCTGCGGACCATCGACGCGCGCGGCAAGATTGTCACGCCGGGTTTCGTGGCCGTGGATTCGGGCCTGGGCGGCTCGGAAGTCGGTTCGGTGCGCGGCTCCAACGACCTGTCGAACGACGCCAACAGCCTTAGCGCGGCCTTCGATCTGTCGTATGGCCTGGACCCCTGGTCCTTCACCCTGCCGACCGCGCGCCTGGGCGGCGTGACCCGCGCCGTGGTCACGCCCCAGCACGCGGGCTCGGGCGGCGGCCACAGCCATGACGACAGCGACTTCGCCGGGGCCGGGGCGGGCGGCTATCAGACGCCGGGCCTGTTCGCGGGCCAGGCGGCGGTCATCAAGCTGGGCGGCGCCGACATCCTGGTGAAGCCGCGCGTGGCCATGGTCGCCCCCTTCGGCGAAGCCGGAAAGGGCGTAGCCGGCGGCGCGCGCGGGGCCGAGTTCGTCCTGTTCAAGGAGACCCTGGCCGAGGTCCGCCTCTACGCCCGCAACAAGGCCGCCTATGACCGCGCCGCTCTGCGCGACCTGTCGCTGTCGCGCGCCGATCTGGAGGCCCTGATCCCGGTGGCCAATGGCTCCATGCCGCTGATCGTCAGCGTCAACCGCGCCTCGGACATCCAGCAGGTCCTGCGTCTGGCCCGCGAGGAAGGCGTCAAGGTCATCCTGGACGGCGCCGCCGAGGGCTGGCTGGTCGCCGACGAGATCGCGGCGGCGCGCGTCCCCGTCCTGCTGCACCCGATCACCAACCTGCCCGGCAATTTCGAAATGCGGGCGGCGCGGATGCAGAACGCGGCGGCGCTGAACGCGGCGGGCGTGGTCATCGCCATCAAGGGCAACGAGGGTTCGACCCACCGCGCCCGCGACATCCGCTACAACGCCGGCAACGCCGTCTCGCACGGCCTACCCTTCGCGGCGGCCATCCAGGCGATCACGGTCAACCCGGCCCGCATCTTCGGCTTCGACGGCCAGTTCGGCGAGCTGAAGCCCGGCGCGGCGGGCGACGTCGTGGTCTGGTCCGGCGATCCGCTGGAGCCGCTGAGCCAACCCTCGGCCGTCTTCATCGACGGGGTGGAGCAGCCGCTGCAGGCCCGCAACCTGCTGCTGCGCGACCGCTACCGCACCGGCGGCGAAGGGGCCATGCCGGTGGCCTATCCGCATTAAGGCGCGAACCCTATGACGTTGAGGGCGTCGGTCGCAGGACCGGCGCCCTTTTCGTATCCGGCCAAGGCCGGATAGAAGGACCCCATGGCCACCACCCTCTACATCGACGCCGACGCCTGCCCCGTGAAGGAGGAGGTCTATCGCGTGGCCCGCCGCTACGGGCTCAAGGTCTTCGTGGTGTCGAACGCCTGGATCAACGTCCCGCGCGAAGCCCTGATCGAGCAGGTGGTGGTGGACGCCGGTCCGGACGTAGCCGACGACTGGATCGCCGAGCGCGCCACAGCCGGCGACATCGTCATCACCGCCGACATCCCCCTGGCCGACCGCTGCCTGAAGTCCGGCGCCCAGGCGCTGAAGTCGAACGGTCAGGCCTTTACCCCCGACTCCATCGGCTCGGCCCTGGCCGGACGCATGGTGGGCGAGCATCTGCGCTCCATGGGGGTGGCGACCAGCGGTCCGCCGCCCTTCTCGAACGCCGACCGCTCGCGCTTCCTTCAGGCCCTGGACACGGCGGTCGTCCGTGCACGGAAGGTCGGTCCGTGAGCCGCATTCCCGAGGAGGAACTGGAGTTCCGCTTCTTTCGCGCGGGCGGACCGGGCGGGCAGAACGTCAACAAGGTCTCGACCGCCGTGCAGATGCGGTTCGACGTGAAGAACTCGCCCAGCCTGACCGACCCGGTCAAGGCGCGGCTGATGAAGCTGGCGGGCAGCCGGTTGACGCTGGACGGCGTCATCCTGATCACCGCCGTGCGTTTCCGCACCCAGGAGCGCAATCGGGCCGATGCCGTCGCCCGGCTGGACGAAATGGTGGCCGAGGCCTCGATCAAGCCGGTCTATCGCGTGCCGACCCGGCCGACCAAGGCCTCGAAGGAGCGGCGGCTGAAGAGCAAGTCCACCCGTTCGACCATCAAGAGCGGACGCGGCAAGCCTTCGCTCGACTGACCCTGTTCTAGGGCTGGGCCGGACGGAACAGCAGGGCGGCGATCTGGTTGTCGTCGTCGAAGCCGATCACCCAGTCGGTGGACTGTTTCTCGAACTCGACGCGGAACATGTCGGCGCCGTCCTGCTGGCCGCGATGGGTCATGGTCTTCACCGCGCCGAACTGCTGGACCAGGCCGACGATGTCGCCCGACTTTTCGCGAATCTTGGCCGCCAGGTCGGTGGTGAACATCGAATAGTCGACGTCTCCGGCCTGAAGCGAGGCGATGACGGCGCGCAGGGCCTGCTGCGAGCGGGCGATGTCCGGCGCCAGGGCGCCGGGCGCCTCGGTCCGGGCTTGAGTTGGGGCTGCGGCCGGTCGTTCACCGGGCTGGATCGGCGTGCGGCCGGGGCTCAGCGCCGGACGCTGGGCCGCGGCCTGATCGCCGAAGCTGTTGGGCAGGGTCGCCGCCGCGCCGGGACGAGGCGAGGCGCTCTGCCCGGCGCCCTGGCCTGCGGTCTGGCCTGTGGTCTGGGCCGCGGCGGGCAGGGCGATCAGGGTCGCGGCCAGGACGGCCATGGAAATCGGGGTCTTCATGTTCAGGCTCCGAAGAAACGTCAGGCGACGATCATCGGCCAAAGCGTCAGCACCAAGGCGGCCGCCGAAGCGCAGACCGCGACAGTGACGGCGGCGACCACCCAGGGCCGCGTTCCGGCCTTCTCGATCACCAACGTCTGAGACTGCGGCGGGTTCTGCACCAGGCGCGACAGGGCCTTGAGAGCGGCGACCGCCTCCTCGACGGTTTCCTTGATCTGGGCCTGGGGACCCAGTTCGCGCTTGATCCAGCGTTCGACCACCGGCTTGGCGGCCTCCCACAGGTCGTGGTCGGGGTTGAGGCGGCGCGCCACGCCCTCGACCGAGACCATGGTCTTCTGCAGCAGCACCAGTTCGGGGCGCAGGTGCATGTCGAACAGGGCGGTGATCTCGAACAACTGGCCCAGCAGGCGGCCCATCGACACCTGGCTGGCCTGGCGGCCGATGACCGGCTCGCCCACGGCGCGCAGGGCCTGGGCGAAAGTATCGACCGAATGGTGCGGCGGCACGTATCCGGCCTCGAAATGGACGCGGCTGATGCGGTCGTAGTCGCGGCTGATGAAGCCCCACAGGATCTCGGCCAGGTAGCGGCGCTCGGCCGGACCCAGGCGGCCGACGATGCCGAAGTCGATGGCCGTCAGCCGGGCCGGGGCGTCGGCGAACAGATTGCCCTCGTGCAGGTCGGCGTGGAAGACGCCGTGGTCCAGGGCCTGAACCAGGAAGGCGCGCACCACCTTGTCGGCCAGGGCGTCCTTGTCGAGACCGGGCAGATCGACCAGGGCCGGGTCCGTCATCGGCAGGCCGAACGCCCATTCCAGGGTCAGCACCCGCTTGCCCACGCCGTCCCAGACGATGGCCGGCGCCGACATATAGCCGTCCTTGGCCATGACCTCGGCCAGTTCGGAGGCGGCCGCCGCCTCCAGTCTCATGTCCAGTTCAAGCTGCAAGGATTGAGCGATGATCTCGACGAAGGCGCGGGGTTCAAGCCGACGGGCGGGCTCGACGAAGCGATCGACCAGCTTGGCGCCCAGGCGCATGGCGTCCAGCCCCTGGGCCACACGGCGCTCGACGCCGGGGCGCAGCACCTTGACCGCCACCTTGCGCCCGTCGGCCAGCCAGGCCGGATGCGCCTGGGCCAGGGAGGCGGCGCCCACGGGCTGGGCCAGGTCGATGAACAGGCTCTCGGCTGGGCGGCCCAGGGAGCGTTCGATCTCGCGCTTGGCCTCCTCCAGCGGGAAGGGCGGCAGCCTGTCCTTCAGACGTCCCAGGTCCTGAGCGAACTGCAGGCCGAAGATGTCGGCGCGCGTGGCCAGGACCTGGCCCAGCTTGATGGCGACGGGGCCGAGATGTTCGAACGCCTCGCCCACCCGCTGGCCGGGGCGGCCGGCGCGACGCCTGCGGCTGGCGAACATCTGGATCAGGCGGGCGAAGGGGCGGCCCCAGGCGGGCAGCAGGGGATTGACCTCGCGCGGGATCAGGGCGTCATGGCGCGCCAGGACCCAGCCCCAGCGGACCATGCGCAGGGCGGCACCCACCGGGTGACGGACCGGCTGGGCCTGGGGCGTAGGCGGCGGGGCGTTGAAGGTCAGCCGGCTCAGATCGCCCACCCGTGGTGGATGGCGGCGATCCCGCCCGACAGATTGGTGACGCTGACGCGGCTGAAGCCGGCGTCTTCGATCATCCGCTTGAAGGTCTGCTGGTCGGGGAAGCGACGGATGCTCTCGACCAGGTACTGATAGCTGTCGCGATCCTTGGCCACCCACTCGCCGATGCGCGGAATGGCGTGGAAGGACCAGGCGTCATAGGCCTTGCGCAGGGCGCCGGTCGTGGGGCGCGAGAACTCCAGGCAGATGAACCGCCCGCCCGGCTTCAGCGCGCGTCGCGCCTCCTTCAGGGCGCCGGCCACGTCCGACACGTTGCGGATGCCGAAGCTGATCGAATAGGCGTCCAGGCAGGCGTCGGGGAAGGGCAGGTTCATGGCGTCGCCGACGCCCCAGGCCATCTCCGGCTCCCCGCCCTTGGCCACGCCGTTCAGGATCATCTCGGCGTTGTAATCCATGACGATGACGGTGGCGTCCTCGCCGCCGCGACGCTCCTGCGCCGCGCGCGCCATCTTGGAATAGCGCCGCGCCATGTCGCCGGTGCCCCCGGCCATATCCAGGATGAGTTCGCCGGGACGGGCGTTCAGCTTGGCCGCCGCCGCATCCTTCCAGATGCGATGCACGCCCGCGCTCATCAGGTCGTTCATCAGGTCGTAGTTGGAGGCGACGGAATCGAACACCCCCCGCACCATGCGGACCTTTTCCTTGGCGTCCACGTCGCGGAAACCGAAGGAGGACGTCTTGCCGGAGGCGGCGCCGAGGGAGGGGGCGTCTTGGGTCATGCAGGCGGTGTAACGCCTCGCGCGCGCCGCGTCATCCGGGATAGGCGCTTATAGCGGGCGAAGCGGAGGATTTGGCGCTAGGGTCGGCGCCATGTCCAAGACCACGCCCGCGACCGTCGCCCTGACCAAGGCCGGCGTCGCCTTCGAACTGTTTCCCTACGACTATGATCCGGATGCGCCGCGCGTCGGCCTGCAGGCGGCCGAGGCCCTGGGCAAGGCGCCGGAGCAGGTGTTCAAGACCCTGATGACCCTGGCGGACGGCAAGCCCGCCTGCGTCATCATTCCCTCCGACTGCGAGGTCAGCATGAAGAAGCTGGCCGCCGCCCTGGGCGCCAAGTCGGCCCAGATGATGAAGCCCGCCGAGGCCGAGCGCCTGACGGGCTACAAGGTCGGCGGCGTCAGCCCGTTCGGCCAGAGGAAGCGCGTGCCCACGGTGATGGACGAGACCGCCGTCCTGTTCGAGCAGGTCCTGATCAACGGCGGTCAGAGAGGCCTGCTGCTGGGCCTGGCGCCCGACGACGCAGCCCGTACCGCAGAGGCCGCCCTGTTCGACCTGACGGCCTAGAGACGGCGGAACCCGGCCCCGGAAAAGAAAACGCGCCGGACGGTCTCCCGTCCGGCGCGCTTCGATGTCAGCCTGAAGCGCCCTTAGCCCAGGGCGGCCATCAGTTCCGGCACGGCGGTCTTGTAGTCGGCGACCAGGCCGTAGTCGGCGACCTGGAAGATCGGGGCGTCGGCGTCCTTGTTGATCGCGACGATCACCTTGGAGTCCTTCATCCCGGCCAGGTGCTGGATGGCGCCCGAGATGCCGATGGCGATGTAGAGGGCCGGGGCCACGACCTTGCCGGTCTGGCCGACCTGATAGTCGTTGGGGGCGTAGCCCGCATCGACCGCCGCGCGCGAAGCGCCGACGGCGGCGCCCAGCTTGTCGGCCAGGGGATCCATGACGGCGTGGAATTCCTCGGCCGAACCGAGGGCGCGGCCGCCCGAGACGACGATCTTGGCGGCGCCCAGTTCGGGGCGGTCCGACTTGACCATTTCCTCAGAGACGAAGGCGGTCTTGGGGGCCTCGCCGGCGACGACGGTCTCGACCGAGGCCGAACCGCCCTCGGCGGCGGCGGCGAAGGCCGTCGGACGCACGGTGATGACCTTCTTGGCGTCGGCCGATTGGACCGTCTCCAGGGCGTTGCCGGCGTAGATCGGACGCACGAAGGTGTCGCCCGAGACGACCTCGACGATGTCCGAGATCGGCGCCGTATCCAGCTTGGCGGCGATGCGCGGGGCGAAGTTCTTGCCGTCGGTGTTGGCCGGGGTCAGGATGGCGTCGTAGTTCCCGGCCAGCGGCAGGACGGAGGCCTCGACAGCCTCGGCCAGACCGTGAGCGACGGCGTCGCCCTCGGCCAGCAGGACCTTGCGCACGCCCGAGATTTTCGCAGCGGCGTCGGCCACGCCCTTGGCGTTCTTGCCCAGGACCAGGACGTCGACGTCCGGCGACAGGGCCAGGGCCGCCGTCACGGTCTTGTGGGTGGTGTCGCGAACGACCGAGCCGTCGTGGTCGGCGATGACGAGAACGGCCATTACAGAACCCCTGCGTCTTTGAGCTTGGAAACCAGTTCGGCCGCGTCGGCGACCTTGACGCCCGCCGAACGCTTCGGCGGCTCCGTCACCTTGAGGACCTTGAGGCGATCCGCGACATCGACGCCGTAGTCGGCGACCGCTTTCATCGCGATCTCCTTCTTCTTGGCCTTCATGATGTTGGGCAGCGAGGCGTAGCGCGGGGTGTTCAGGCGCAGGTCGACCGAGACCACCGCCGGCAGTTCGGCCGAGACGGTCTGCAGACCACCGTCGACTTCACGCGTGACGACAGCCTTGCCGCCTTCGATCGCCAGCTTGCCGGCGAAGGTGGCCTGGGGCCAGTCGAGCAGGGCGGCCAGCATCTGGCCCACAGCGTTGTTGTCGCCGTCGATCGACTGCTTGCCCAGCAGGACCAGGTCCGGCTTCTCTTCGTCCACCACCGCCTTCAGCAGCTTGGCGACGGCCAGGGGCTCCAGGTCCGTGTCCGACTGGATCAGGACGCCACGATCCGCGCCCATGGCCAGGGCCGTGCGCAGGGTTTCCTGGGCCTGGGCCACGCCGATGGAGACGACGACGATTTCCGTCGCCGTGCCTGCGGCATGGTGTTCCTTGCCTTCCTTCAGACGCACGGCCTCTTCGACGGCGATTTCGTCGAAGGGGTTCATGCTCATCTTGACGTTGGCCAGGTCGACGCCGGTCTGGTCCGCCTTCACGCGGGCCTTGACGTTGCTGTCGATCACCCGTTTCACCGGGACGAGTACCTTCATGAGCCTATCCACTTGGTCATCGAAATGTCGGTCGAGGGATTGGACCGACGAAACCCGCCTGTCAACGTAACGCTACGTGAACTGCGCTCGTGTCCCAGGCCTTATTTTGCGTTAGAAGACCCGCATGAAACGCTTCCTGACCATCCGACGCCTGAGCATCATGTTCTTCGGCGCCTTCGCCGTGCTGGTCGTCGGCATCTTCGTCTTCCAGCGCTACTGGATGGATCCGGGCGATCGATGCACGGCAAAGGGCTATTGGTACGACCTGGAAACGCGCATCTGCGCCCAGCCGATCTATATCCCCGACATCACCGGCCGTCCCGCGGGCGTGACCCGGGCCGAGGCCTCGGCCCAGGCCAATGAGGCACTGGTGAAGCTGGAAGACCAGGTCGCCGCCGACCGCCGCGCCCGCGTCGCCGCCACCGAGGCGGAACGCGCCCGCGTCGAGGCCATGCGCCAGCAATAGAATATTGCCCCCTCCCCTGTTCGACAGGAGGAGGGGATCACGCCGTCAGCGGGTCGCGCCGGGTTTCCACAGGATGTCGGCCGCGCCGTTGGCGTTGGCGCGACGGGCGGCGCAGAACAGGTGGTCCGACAGCCGGTTCAGGTAGCGGATCGCGTCGGGGTTCACCGGCTCGCCCGATTCCATCAGACGGATGGCCTCGCGTTCGGCCCGGCGACAGACGGTGCGCGCCAGATGCAGATGGGCCGACAGGGGCGAACCGCCGGACAGGATGAAGCTGTCCAGGGGCTTCAGGCTTTCGTTCATCCAGTCGATTTCGGATTCCAGCCGCTCCACCTGAGTCGCGATGATGCGCAGGGCCTCCCACTTGGGCGCCGGCTCCAGCGGCGTGGCCAGGTCGGCGCCGAGGTCGAACAGTTCGTTCTGGATACGGCCCAGCATGGCGTCGATCCGGTCGTTCTGGCCGCTGTTCAGACGGGCCAGGCCGATGACGGCGTTCAGTTCGTCCACCGCCCCGTAGGCCTCGACCCTCAGGTCAGTCTTGGACACCGGCGCGCCCGAGGCCAGGCGGGTTTTTCCACCGTCGCCCGTGCGGGTGTAGATCTTGTTCAGCGTGACCATGCGTTCGCCCCTCGAGAAATCAGCCGCCGTGCGTGGCTTTCCACCACATGCCGCCCATCAGCAGGAGCACGGCCACGGCCTGCAGGATGATGCGCAGCCGCATCAGCTTGTTGGAGTTCGACCGGGCGAAGTCGCCGCCCCGATACAGGCTGTAGACGCCGAAGCCCAGGGTGACGGTCACGGCCGCGATGGCGATCAGGATCAGGATGTCGAAGATTTCCATGATCGCCTTCTAGGCCCGCCGCACGCGCCGCGCCAGCGCTGTCGGCAAGCCGCGGGAGCGACATCTTCGCCGGACATGCGAACAACCAGGAGCCGTATCGTATGTAGGCCTCGGCGACGGCCGTCTTCCGACCTCTCCTCGACCGACCGGGGCCGCTTCCTGACGGGACTGCCTCTTTTCATGAGTACGGCTAAGCAGTCGGTCACCTTTCTTGGGCATGGTCCGGGTCCATGACCGATCGCGCCATCCGAAATCTGGAACATCTTCGACGCAGCGCCTCGACGGCGCGCGTGCTGAACCTGCTCAAGGTCTTCGACGAGCATGGAGAGACCGACGACTGGGCCGATCGCCCCATGTTCCGGACCCCCGCGCTGAACACGGCCCTGATCATCAAGCATCGCCTGCGTCGCAACGAGACCGACGCCTTTCCCGGCCGACGCCAGGTGGCCACCAAGGTCGTCGTTCCCATCGACAGCACGGACCTGAAGACCGGCGGGCGCTTCGTCTTCGTCAACCAGATCGGCTTCGAACGCGCCATGCAGGACGCGTTCGGGGTCCATGCCGACCATCCCGATCTGCGGATCCTGCGGCTGATGGACCAGTTGCCGTCGCTGGATCCCTTCCTGCTGCGCGAGCAACTGCGGCGCGGCGGAGTGGACGCCGCCCCCTGCTACTTCGCCCTGAGCGAGGCGGACCTGGAGAAGATGCTGACCTTCGTCCAGAAGGAGATCGAGCCCCTGGTCACCCTGAGCATGGGCGGCGGCGTGGCGGCGGTCGGATCGACCACCCGCATGGCCAGCAAGATCCTGTCCAACGCTCCCGGCGACCGGCTGGAGGCCCTGCGCGCCACACTGAGGCTGGAGCCGGAGCAGTATCAGGAGGGCGTCTTCTGCTGGAAGGGCTTCCTCTACTACAAGTGGTGCCTGGCCAGCATGATGGCCGACATCGTCAACGTCGCGGACGAGGTCGGGGCCATCCAGCCCGTCGGCCCCAGCGACCCCGCCGCCCGGGAATACATCGATCGCGGCCGGGGCGTGCTGCGCAGCCGGATCATGAAGACCTGCGAGGAGGTCAGCCGCACCCTGCGCTATTACGACGACGCCTATGCGGGGCTGACGGTGGAGGGAAATCCGGTGGCCTTCCGCGACTTCCTGCTGGAGGCGCCGGCCCTGTTCACGCGGCTGGGCGACCAGTTGGGCGCGGTTCAGCACATCGTCAGCTTCTGGCGCTTCCGCTTCGGCCCCAAGGCTCCGCCGGTCGGGGTGGAGGAGTTGATCGATATCTTCATGGACTTCGAAACCGGGCTGATGGGCCGGGGCGCCGACGTCTTCGATCCCCGCGACCTAGCGGCCTAGCTCACAGCTGTGGCGGCTGTGGTCGCCCCCTCCACCGCTACGCGGCACCCTCCCCCCCGTAGGCGGGGGAGGATTTTAAAGAACCAAAGAAAAACCCCGCGCCGTCGGCGCAGGGTTTTCCGTTTCAGGCTGTCGCCCGATCAGTAGCGGTAGTGTTCCGGCTTGAACGGACCCTCGGTCGGAACCGAGATGTAGTCGGCCTGTTCCTGGGTCAGCTTGGTCAGCTTGGCGCCCAGCTTGGCCAGGTGGAGGAAGGCGACCTTCTCGTCCAGGTGCTTGGGCAGGGTGTAGACCTGCTTCTCGTAGGACTTGGCGTTGGTCCAGAGCTCGATCTGGGCCAGGGTCTGGTTGGTGAAGGACGCCGACATCACGAAGGACGGGTGGCCCGTGGCGTTGCCCAGGTTCACCAGACGGCCTTCCGACAGCAGGATGATCTTCTTGCCGTCCGGGAACTCGACGTGGTGAACCTGCGGCTTGATCTCGTCCCACTTGAAGTTCTTCAGGCCGGCGACCTGAATTTCCGAGTCGAAGTGACCGATGTTGCAGACGATGGCGTTGTTGCGCATGGCGCGCATGTGCTCGACGCGGATGACGTCCTTGTTGCCCGTCGTGGTGACGAAGATGTCGGCCTTGTCGGCGACGTCTTCCAGGGTCTGGACCTCATAGCCTTCCATGGCGGCCTGCAGGGCGCAGATCGGGTCGATCTCGGTGACGATCACACGGGCGCCGCCGTTACGCAGCGAAGCCGCCGAGCCCTTGCCCACGTCGCCGTAGCCGCAGACCACGGCGACCTTGCCCGACAGCATGACATCGGTGCCGCGACGGATGGCGTCGACCAGGGATTCACGGCAGCCGTAGAGGTTGTCGAACTTGGACTTGGTGACGCTGTCGTTGACGTTGATGGCGGGGAACGGCAGCTCGCCGCGCTCAGCCATCTGATACAGGCGGTGGACGCCCGTGGTCGTCTCTTCCGACACGCCGCCGATGGCGTCGCGGATGGCCGAGTAGAAGCCGGGCTTCTCGGCGATGTAGCGCTTCATCACCTTGAAGAGGGCTTCCTCTTCCTCGTTCTGCGGGTTCGAGATGACCGACAGGTCCTTCTCGGCCTTCGGACCGAGCACGCACAGCAGGGTGGCGTCGCCGCCGTCGTCGAGGATCAGGTTGGGATAGCCGCCGTCGGCCCATTCAAAGATCTTGTGGGCGTAGTCCCAGTACTCTTCCAGGGTTTCGCCCTTGGTGGCGAAGACCGGGGTGCCGGCGGCCGCGATGGCGGCGGCGGCATGGTCCTGGGTCGAGAAGATGTTGCACGAGGCCCAGCGCACTTCGGCGCCCAGGGCTTCCAGCGTCTGGATAAGGACCGCCGTCTGGATGGTCATGTGCAGGGAGCCCGCGATGCGGGCGCCCTTCAGCGGCTGGGCCGCGCCATATTCCGCGCGCAGCGCCATCAGGCCCGGCATTTCGGTTTCGGCGATGGCGATTTCCTTGTTGCCGAAGTCGGCCAGGGAAATGTCGCGGACGATGTAGTCGGTCATGGATTGGTTTCTCGCAGCGCGGTTTCAGGCGGCTGCTATAGCGCGGGAGGGGCGCAGGAGCAATCAAGACATAAAGATATCTTTATATGAAATCGGCGTCACTCCCTGCGGACTGTCCACAGACTAGGAACTCTACGTAGCTCTGCCTTAAGACGGAAAATACCCCTAGAGTTCGAAGGGGTAAGTCGGCGCGCTCCCCTGCGTCGCGAAGGATGACGAGACGAAGATGGCCGGCGAGAGCATCGATCACCGCATGGGCTTCATGGGCCTGGGGCAGGCCTCCGAGGGTTATCGCGCCATGGCGGGCCTGCTGAGACGCGAAGCGCCCCTCGCCCTGGCCGCCTTCTATGATCGGGTGCGCGCAGAGCCCGTCACACGCCGCTTCTTCAAGGACGAAAGCCATATCGCCGCCGCCAGCGGCGCGCAGGAGCGGCACTGGGACGCCATCATCGACGGCCGCGCTGACGCCGACTACGCCGCCTCGGTGCGCACGATCGGCAAGGTTCACGCCCGGATCGGCCTGGAGCCGCGCTGGTACATCGGCGGCTACAGCGTCATCCTGGCCCACCTGACCCGCGCCATCGTGGAACGCCCCCGCAAATGGTTCGCCAACCGCCGCGAGCATGACCGCATCACCGCCGAGGCCGTGTCGGAGCTGACCCAGAGGGTCATGCTGGACATGGACCTGGCCATCTCCATCTATCTGGAGGTCCTGCAGGAAGAACGCGACCGGGTCCAGGCCGCCAAGGCCGAGGCCGACGCTCGTCAGAACGAAGTCGTGCGCGCCCTGGGCGCCGCCCTGCACGCCCTGGCTGAAAACGACCTGACCGTCGCCATTCCCGGCGTCTTCCCGGACGAGTATCGTGGGTTGCAGAACGACTTCCACAACGCCACCCGCTCGCTGCGCACCGCCGTGCGCGCCGTGGCCGACAGCGTCCAGAACCTGAGCGCCGGCTCCAACGAACTGGCTGTCGCCTCCGAGGATCTGGCCAGCCGGACCGAACGCCAGGCCTCCAACCTCGAGCGCACCGTCAACGAAGCCGATTCCATCGCCGGGGCGGTCGCCCTGACCGCCGACAACGCCCGCCAGACGGCCGAGGCCCTGGCCGACGCCCGCCGCGACGTCGAGGACAGCGCCGAGGTGGTGGCCGAGGCCGTGGCCGCCATCCACGCCATCGCCGAATCCTCGACCGGCATCGCCCGCTTCACCAGCCTGATCGACGAGATCGCCTTCCAGACCAATCTGCTGGCGCTGAACGCGGGGGTCGAGGCGGCTCGGGCGGGCGACGCCGGCCGCGGCTTCGCCGTGGTGGCCCAGGAGGTTCGCGCCCTGGCCCAGCGGTCGTCCGAAGCCTCGGGCGAGATTCGCGGCCTGATCTCCACCTCTTCCGCCCAGGTGGCGCGCGGCGTCGACCTGGTCGAGCGGACGGGGGTGGCTCTGGAGCGGATCGGCGGCCGAGTGGTCGCCATCGACGGCCTGGCGGGCGGCATCGCCGCCTCGGCCCAGGATCAGGCCCAAGCCCTGGCGCGCGTCCGCCGCACCATGGGCGAGATGGACGACATCACCCAGCAGAACGCCGCCATGACCGAAGAGGCCACGGCCGCCGCCCGCCAACTGGCCAACGAGGCCGTCAGCCTGCAGCGGCAGGTCGGCCGATTCCGCCTGAACGAAACCGTCTCAGGCGCCGCCTCGGGCCCTCGCCTGGTCGCCTGATCCGACGAGAAGCCCCTGGCGCAGGACGGTCGGCGCGGTCTAACACTGGGTGCGGCAGGGTTCGAACGGGGGAGTTCGGCTCGCCGCGTTCGTGTGGGGAGCACCGACCATGAAAGCCTTTCTGACCGCCGCGGCCTGCGCCGTCGCCCTGAGCGCCGCCCTGGCTGTCGCGCCGACGCCTTCGGTCGCGCAGACCGCGAGCGGGACCGTCACCCTGATCCAGGCCGGACGCCTGCTGGATCGGCCCGGTCAGGCGCCGCGCGGGCCCTCGACCCTGGTGGTGCGTGACGGCAAGGTGGTCGAGATCAGGGACGGCTTCGTCGACGCCTCGGCCTATCCCGGCGCGACGGTGGTGAACCAGCGCGACCGCTTCGTCCTGCCCGGACTGATCGACAGCCATGTGCACCTGGTCTCCGACGTGGCGGGCCAGGCGGGCTTCCTGTCCGGCGTGACCGACAACCTGCCCGTCCACGCCTACAGCGCCGCGATGAATGCCCGGAAGACGCTGATGGCGGGCTTCACCACCGTGCGGAACCTGGGCGACAGCGGCGGCGTCACCCTGGCCCTGCGGACCGAGACGGCGGCGCACCGTCTGCCCGGGCCGCGCATCCTGGACGCGGGGAACAGCATCTCGACCACCTCCGGCCACATGGACGGGCGGCTGGGCTTCAATGACGACCTGCGCGAGCACGTGGCCCACGACAACGTCTGCAACGGGGTGGAAAGCTGCCGCGAGGCCGTGCGCCTTCAGGTCGGGCGCGGCGTGGACCTGATCAAGATCGCCACCACCGGCGGGGTCAACAGCCGCATCGGCGCCGGTCTGGGCGCCCAGATGTTCGAGGACGAGGCCAAGGCCCTGATCGACACGGCCCACCTGTACGGCAAGAAGGTCGCGGTTCACGCCCACGGCGTGGACGGGATCAACCTGGCCCTGCGCATGGGCGCCGATTCCATCGAGCACGGCACCATCTTCGACGACGAGACCCTGCAGTTGCTGCGCCGCACGCGCGCCTATTACGTGCCGACCCTGTCGGTGGTGAACGGCTACACCGAACGACTGGCGGCCGATCCGGAAGCCTATCCGCCGGACGTCCTGGCCAAGATTCGCTGGCGCATCGACATCACCGGCCAGTCCTTGCAGAAGGCCGTGCCCGCCGGGGTCCGCATCGCCTTCGGCACCGACGCGGGCGTGTCCAAGCACGGTCGCAACGCCGACGAGTTCGAACTGATGGTCCGCAACGGCATGACGCCGATGACGGCGATCGAGGCCGCCACCGTCAACGCCGCCGACCTGCTGGGCCTGTCGGCCGAGATCGGGACCCTGGAGCCGGGCAAGCGCGCCGACGTCATCGCCGTGGCGGGCGACCCGCTCAGCGACGTGACGACCTTGAAGACCGTGTCCTTCGTCATGCGCGACGGCCGCGTCTACAAGGACGAGCGCTGATCCGGAGAACGGCGGCGCGTCAGTTCCGGCTTGGCCGCGCCCGCGCGCGCGGCTAAGCCGTCGTCCCATGGCTGACGACGCATCGATCCGACCCGCCCGCGATCTCTCGATCCCCCGTCACGACTGGACGCTGGAGGAGGTCGAGGCCCTGTTCGCCCGCCCCTTCATGGAGCTGGTGTTCGAGGCGGCGACGGTGCACCGCCGCACCTTTGACCCGAACGAGGTGCAGAAGTCGCAACTGCTGTCGGTCAAGACCGGCGGCTGCGCCGAGAACTGCGGCTACTGCTCGCAGTCGGCCAGCTTCAAGACCGGCCTCAAGGCCGAGAAGCTGATGGAGCCGACCGCCGTCATCGCCGAGGCCATGGCGGCCAAGGCGGGCGGGGCCAGCCGCTTCTGCATGGGCGCCGCCTGGCGCGAGTTGAAGGACCGCGACACGCCCAAGCTGGCGGCCATGATCTCGGGCGTGAAGGCGCTGGGGCTCGAGACCTGCGCCACGCTCGGCATGCTGAACGCCGACCAGGCGAAACAGCTCAAGGACGCGGGTCTGGACTACTACAACCACAACCTCGACACCGGGCCGGAGTACTATGCCGAGGTGGTGACGACCCGTTCCTATCAGGATCGTCTGGAGACGCTGCAGCATGTCCGCGACGCGGGCATGAACACCTGCTGCGGCGGCATCGTCGGCATGGGTGAGAAGCGGCGCGACCGCGCCGGCCTGCTGCACGCCCTGGCCACCCTGCCCGTCCACCCCGACAGCCTGCCGGTCAACGCCCTGGTCCCGGTCGGCGGCACGCCCCTGGGCGAGCGGGTGCTGAAGGAGGGCGAGATCGACCCGATCGAGTTCGTCCGCACCGTCGCCGTCGCGCGTCTGGTCTGCCCGCAGTCCATGGTCCGCCTGTCGGCCGGCCGCGAAGGCATGACGCCAGAGATGCAGGCCCTGTGCTTCCTGACCGGCGCCAACTCCATCTTCGTCGGCGGCAAGCTGCTGACCACGCCCAATCCGGAAGAGGACGACGACGCCAGGCTGTTCGCCCTTCTGGACCTCAAGCCCATGCCGCTGAAGGTCGAAGCCCGGGCCTGAACGGAATCAGGCGCTGCGGTTCAGGGGAATGATCTCGGCGCCGCCTTCGACCGCGGGGCGAGGCGCGACGACCGGCAGTCGGACGACCACCGCCGTGCCCTCGCCCAGGGTGCTGTCCACGCTCATCGTCCCCTGATGCAGTTCCGCCAGGGCGCGGACCAGGGACAGGCCCAGACCCGTGCCCTGCGCCCTCTGTTCGGCGCCGCCCGCCTGTTCGAAGGGACGGCCGAGACGGGCCAGGTCTTCCGGCGCCACGCCGACGCCGGTGTCGGCCACGCTCAGTTCCAGCACCTGGTCCAAAGCCTCGGCCGTGACGGTGACGGCGCCGCCTGACGGCGTGAACTTCACCGCGTTGGACAGCAGGTTCAGCAGGATCTGCTTGACCGCGCGACGGTCGGCCGAGACGGTCAGGGCCTCGCCCGGCATGACGGCGGCCAGGTCCACGCCCTTGTCGTCGGCCTGGACCCGGACCAGAGCCATGGCGGCGGAAACGGTTTCGCGCACGTCGAACCTTTCCAGGTTCAGTTCGTAACGGGCCGCCTCGATCCGGCTGACGTCCAGGACGTCGTTGATCAGGTCCAGCAGATGGCCGCCCGCCTCGTGGATCGAGTCTGCATATTCGGCGTAGCGGTCCGGCAGGGAGCCGAACAGGCGCTGGCGCATGATGTCCGAGAAGCCGAGGACGGCGTTCAGCGGCGTGCGCAGCTCATGGCTCATATTGGCCAGGAAGCGGGTCTTGCTCGCGTTCTGGGCCTCGGCCTCGACGCGGGCGGCGTCCAGTTCGGCTTCGCGCGCGTGCTGCAGGGTGGCGTCCAGGGCGATGACGGTCAGGCGCAGGGGCGCGGCGCCCGCCCGACGACGCACGACCAGGAGGATGCGCCGGTCCAGCGCCAGACGCGGGGCGAAGCGGACCTGGGCCTCGGCCCCGGTCGCCGCCTTGGCCAGGGCGGCCTGAACGGCGGGGCGATCGGGCGCATGGACGGCGGCCAGCAGGCCCTCCTCGAACAGGGAATCGACCGGCAGAGCGGCCGGCGCCGCCCCATAGGCCGCAAGCGCCGCGCCCGAGGCGTCCGTCACCAGGGTCAGGCCCGGCTGGCCCGCCAATATGGTCTCGGCCCGGCCCAGGCCGGCCTGGAGCGCGGTCAGACGCACCGCGCGCCGTCGCTCGGCCTGACAGAAGGCGAGGGCCGCCGCTCCGACGGCCAGCAGGGCCGAGATCGCCGCCACGCCCGGCTCAGGCGCGCCAGGCGCCTGGCTGATCGCCGCGCCTGCCAGACCCACGCTTGTCAGACCAGCAACCGCAGCGGCCGCAGAACCCAGGGCGCCGAAGACGGCGAGCCGTCCGCCGAGGACCACCGCCGCGATCAGGGGCATGAAGGCCAGGGCGCCGAGAGGGCCGGTCAGTCCCCCGGTCAGGGTCTGGGCCGCGATCGCCGCCAGGGTCCAGGCGGCCAGCAGGGCGGCCCGCGTGGCGCCTCCGTCCCTGCCCAGAAGAACCAGGCCGAGCAGTCCCGGCGTCGCCAGGATCAGCAGACCGGCCGTCTCCGCCCCGCCCCGCCCCAGAGCGTCGGCGCCCAGGGCGAACAGGCCCGCCGCCGCCGCCCAGAGCGCATGCCAGACGGCCACGGCCGCGCCGTCCCGGCGGTCGGCGTCGACCACAGGCGCGCGAGGCGGCTCAAGGGCGGCGAGCGAAGGCTTCAATCCACAAGGTCCCGACGATGAATCAACCCGGCATTCTAGACCCGAGCCGGACTCCGCCAAAGAGCGCTCGCCTTTGGGGCGATTGTCGGGCGACAGGCGACGGTTGTCGTCGAGGCCGCTGGGGCCTATGTCGCCCGGATGACGCAGACCGACGCCCTTCCCGCCCTGAGCCTTGACGCGACCCTGGCCGAACTGGTCGAGGAATTCGACCTGCTCGGTGATTGGGAAGGGCGGATCGAATACGTCATCGACCTGGGCAAGGCCCTGCCGCCCCTGCCCGAAGAGGCGCGGATCGAGGCGAACAAGGTGCCGGGCTGCGCGGCCCAGGTCTGGCTGTCGACGCGACGCGCGAACGGACGACTGTTCTTCGACGCCGATTCCGACAGCGCCCTGTCGAAAGGCAATATCGCCCTGCTGCTCAAGCTCTATTCCGGCCGCCGGCCGGACGAGATCCTGGCCTTCGACGCCAGGGCGGCGCTGGATCGGCTGGGCCTGCCCGCCGCCCTGACGCGCCAGCGCGCCAACGGCCTGAACAACATGGTGGGCCGCATCCGCGAGGCCGCAGCCCAGGCCTAGGACGTTCCGGACCCGGAAGACGTCAGCGCGTCATCCAGGGCTTGGACGATCCCGCCTTGGGCGCGGCGGCCTGTCGCCGCTTGAAGCCGTCCTTGGGCGGGCCGGACTTGGCGGCCTGGGCCGCCTGTTTCAGGCGCAGCGCCTTCTGGGCCGGGGTTTCCGTCGCGGCGGCGGGGTTCGGGGCGTCGTCTTGCTCGCTCATGCGGACGCCATAGCACGGGAGCGCGGCGGATGCGCCCGCCGAAGCCTATCGCCCCGGACGTCGCGTCATCGCCGAGGCCGGAGCCAGTTGCAGGCCGCGGGCTTCCAGGCCGGCGGTCCAGCGGGCGGCGGCCTCGACCGTGACCGGATAGCTGAAGCCCGAACCCATGGCGGCGCCGCGCGTCTTGGCCGCGGCCTCCAGGGCGGTGAGCTGACCCATGATGGCCGCCGGGCTCTGGCTCTCGTCGATGATGCGGTCGGCGCTGGCGCGGGAGAAGGCTCCCGGGCGGCGACGCATGGAGCCGTCGTCGAGGAAGGCCACGCCGCGCTGGCGCAGCACGCCCAGCACCGCGCCCATGCCCTCGTCCGAGGTCGCGAAGCGGTCGCCCAGATAGTTGGTCACGCCGAAATATCCCGTCGCCCGGCCCAGCAGCCAGTCCATCTTGGCCGCCACGTCGTCGGCGCCGCCGTCAGCCAGCAGGGTGTAGGGACCGGGGTCGTTGTCGGGATAGCCGGTCGGCTCCATCGGCAGTTCGATCATGACCTCGTGCCCCTGGGCGCGGGCCATGTCGATCCAGGTCTGCAGGCCCTCGGCGTAGGGAACGAAGCTGAGCGTCACCTCGGCCGGCAGGCGTTCGATGGCCGCGCGGGTGGTGACGGCGTTCAGGCCCAGGCCGCCGACGACCAGGGCCACCATGGGCTTGCCGTTCGAGCGGAAGGGCCGGGCGTAGGCCTGGGCCGGCACGCGGCCGTCCGGGGCGATGCGCGGCAGGGGGCCGTTGGGGCCGGGCGAGAACAGACCGGCGATCGGCGCCTTGGGCAGGGGATTGGACGGCGCGCGCACCGGGGCGGCGATGGTCGAGCCGCCGGCCACCGTGGCGCCGTCCGGCAGGGTGATCAGGGCCTCGCCCCCGGCCGCGCCGTTGGGGTCCAGCAGGGCGGGATCGACGCCGCTCAGGTCCTGATAGAGATCCAGGCCGCTCATCGAGAAGGCCTCGGCGCCCGTCGGGGCCTCGGCCGCCGGACGCTCCAGGGCCACCCGGGCCGAAGGCGCGCCCGCCCGGGGATCGCCCAGGACGGCGACGAAGAGAGCGCCCGCCGCCAGGACGAAGGCGCCCGCCGCTCCGGCCGCGACCGGGGGCTTCTTCAGGGCGTCGACGACGGCGTCGAAGCTGACGCGCGAGCGCGCCTCCGGCGGCATGCCGGCGGCGGCGGCGAGGGCGGACTGGCGCTTGGCGAACATGGACGGAACGGCGCTCGAACGACAGGAAACAGGGGCGGAAGCCGCCGGACGCGGCTTCCCTCAGTCCCCATTAACCTCGTGGTCGGTTAAGAAACCCTAACGCGCCGTTCACCACGTTTCGGGCCGTCGCGCCGACGGGGCTCAGTCGGGCCGGGTCTCGTCCGGCTTGGCCTCGTCCGCGGCGGGGGTTTCTGCCTTTTCCTGACCCGGTTCGGTGATGACGACGCCCTCGGGCGCCGCCGTCAGTTTCGACAGGTCGCCGCCGGCGCGCAGGACGTCCAGAGCCCGCTGGAGCTGATAGTCCTTGGCCTTGTCGTAGTCAGGGCCCGGCGCCTCGCGCGGCGTGTGGGGGCCCTTGCGTTCGGCGCCGATCGAGGCGTCCAGGGCGGTGGCGTAGGCGGCTTCCGAATAGATGAAGCTGGACCGCGAGACGATGCGGGCCTCAGCCTCGGAGCGGGCGACCTCCAGATCCGGCTCGATGCCGATCTTCTGGATCGAGCGGCCCGAGGGCGTGTAGTAGCGCGCCGTGGTGATCGACAGGGCGCCGTCCGAGCCGCCGCGCAGCGGGATGACCGTCTGGACCGATCCCTTGCCGAAGCTGGTCAGGCCGACGACCGTCGCCCGCTCCTGATCCTTCAGGGCGCCCGCCACGATCTCGGACGCCGAAGCCGAGCCGTAGTTGATCAGGACCACGACCGGCAGGCCGCCGGTCAGGTCGCCCGGCTTGGCGGCGTAGCGTTCGATGTCCTCCGGCTTGCGGCCGCGCTGGCTGACGATCTCGCCCCGTTCCAGGAAGGCGTCGGAGACGTCGATGGCCGCAGTCAGCAGGCCCCCGCCGTTGTTGCGCAGGTCCAGCACATAGCCCTTCAGGCCCGGCTTCTCGCGCTTCAGACGCTCGATCGTCTCGGTCAGTTCGCGGCCGGTGTTCTCGTTGAAGGTCGAGATGCGCAGGTAGCCGAAGTCGCCTTCCAGACGGCCGGTGACGGATTCGACCTTGATGACCTCGCGCTTCAACACAACCTCGCGCGGCTCCTCGCCGTCGCGCAGGAAGGTGACGGTGACGCTGGTGCCGATGGCGCCGCGCAGCTTGTCCGACACCTCGGAGACCGTCAGGCCCGAGGCGTTCTGGCCGTCGATGGCGCTGATGACGTCGCCCGCCTGGACGCCCGCGCGGCCCGCCGGACTGTCGTCCATCGGCGAGATGACCTTCACCAGTCCGCCCTCGGAGGTGATGGTCAGGCCCACGCCGGAATATTCGCCCGATGTCCGTTCGCGCAGGTCGCCGAAGGCCTTGGCCGGCAGGTAGTTGGAGTGGGGATCGAGGGCCGTCATCATGCCCTGAAGGGCTGCCTCGATCAGTTTCTTGTTGTCCACCGGCACCACATAGGCGCGCTCGACGATGGCCAGCACGTCGCCGAACATCTCGAGCATGCGGAAGGTCTCGTTGCGCGGCGTCTGGCTGGCGACGGCCGCCGCCGATCCGCCCAAGGCCAAGGCGGCGCAGCCGATGAGAAGCAGTTTACGCATTCGGTGTCTTTCCATCGGACCCGCGCGGGCTCCGGTCGTCGAGGGGGAGGCCGACGGCCGAGACGGCCGCCTGCGTCGTTCGCGCCGATACAATCAGCCTCCGCGCGGATTTGAAAGGACTTTCGCTTTCAACTCGGCGACAGGTTCGCGTCACTGAAGCCAGGGCGCCGGGTCGATGGGCCGTTCGTCGCGACGCAGTTCGAAATAGGCCTCTCCGTCCTCGCCGGTGCGCCCCAGGACCTGACCGTCGCCGACCCTCTGGCCCGTCTCCACCGACAGGCGGTCCAGGCCGGCCACCACGACGCGCCAGCCGGGGCCGAGATCCAGGATCACCACCTCGCCCCATTCACGCAACGGCCCGGCGTAGGCGACGCGCCCCGCCGCCGGCGCCGCGATCGCCTCATGACTGGAGCGCCAGCGCCATCCCTGCGAGCCGCCGCCGAAGCGTTGCGACGGCGCGCCCTGGACCGGCGGCGTCAGGCGGTTGCGGCCGGCCGGCAAGCGGGCGGCCGGGGCTTCGACCGGTTCGTCGGACAGGCTGGGCGTCTGGCCGCCCAGTTCGCGGATGCGGGCCTCCAGGGCGCGGGTGGCGCGCTCGGCCCGGCTCGCCTCGGCCCTCAACACCGCGCGCAGGGCGGTCTTGCGGGTCGACAGGCTTTCGATCTCGGCGCGGCGGTCGCCCTGGGCGCTTTCGACCGTGAACAGACGCTCGCTGGACAGTGCGGCCAGACGCCTGATGCGGTTCACCTCGGCCTGACGTTCGACCAGGGTCCTGGCCCGCGCCTGAAGCTCCGGCGTCATGGCGCGGATCAGGATGGAGGCCCGCACCGTGTCCACGGCCTCGTCCGCCGGGATCAGCAGGGGCGGCGGCGGCTTGCGGCTCATCATCTGCAGGGCGGACAGAAGACGCCCCTGCCCCGCCCGTTCCCGCGACAGGGCCGCGACCAGGGCCGCCTCGCGGTCGGTCAGTTGTTTCAGGCGCGCGCGCTGGGCCTGCATCTGAACATCGTCGTCAGCCTCGGCCCGGCGCAGTTCGGCAAGCTGGCGGTCGAGATCGACGAGTTCCTCGCTCGCCGCCACGGCCTCGGCGCGCAGACGGCGGGCCCGGGCCACCTCATCCCTGTATTCGGCCTGGAGGCGCGCCAGCTCGGGCGTGGGCGCGGGGGGGCGCTGCCCGACCGCCGGTCCGGCCAGGACCAGCAGCAGGCAGGAAGAGGTCAGAAGAAGAAGGGCCCCGCGTCGCATCAATCGCGATGATAGGGCGATCCGGCCAGGATGGTCACGGCCCGATAGAGCTGCTCCGCCAGCATGGCTCGGGCCAGGGCGTGGGGCCAGGTCTGGGGTCCGAAGGCCAGGGTCGAACGCGCGGCCCGGCGCACGCTCTCGTCCAGGCCGTCCGCCCCGCCGATGGCGAAGACCAGGCGCCGTTCACCCTGGTCCCGCAGGGTCGCCACATGGTCGGCGAAGGCGCGTGACGAATAGGTCCTGCCCCGTTCGTCACAGGCGATCAGGTGCGCGCCCTCGGCGGCGGCCAGGATCAGCTCGGCCTCCGGCGCCTTGCCCGGCTTGCGAGGTTCGAGATCCAGAAGTTCGAGCGGACCCAGCCCCAGCGGCCGACCCGCCAAGGTCGCCCGGCGAGCATAGTCATCGGCCAGGGCGGCCTCGGGACCGCGGCCCGGCTTGCCGATGGCCGCGATCGCCAGCTTCATGAGGTCAGCCCTGTCCGAGGAGGATCAGGCGGCGCCGGCGCCGCGGTGGGCGCTGTCGATCGCCCAGATCTTCTCGATATTGTAGAAGGTGCGGACTTCCGGACGGAACAGGTGGACGATGACGTCGCCCGCGTCCAGCAGAACCCAGTCGCAGTGCGGCAGGCCTTCGACCTTCACCTTGCCCAGGCCCAGGTCCTTGAACAGGCGCAGCAGGTGGTCGGCCAGGGCGCCGACATGGCGGTGCGACCGGCCCGAAGCCACGATCATGGCGTCGGACATCGGGCTTTTGCCGCGCAGGTCGATCAGGACCATGTCCTGAGCCTTGTCTTCATCGAGTTTGGCGATGATGGCGCGTTCCAGTTCGGTCAGGCCGACCGGAAGCGGAGCTTGATCGCCGGTACTGGGGCCTTCGACCTGACCGTCTTCGGAATGGACGGAATCCATCGGGTCCATTTCATGGGCCGCGTTGGAAACGGCGGCGTCTTGCGCATCGTGCGCGGGCGAGGGGGTCAGCGGAGGGCTCCAAGGGAGATTACTAAAGAAGGCAGCCTATCACAGTCCGCCCGAAAGGTCACCCGCCGACGACTCTTCCCGCGCGGCGCGGGTCAGGCGCCGGTCGAGCGCGCCTTGGCCGCCGCCCGGATGGCGGTGGAGGAGCGGGGATTGAGGGGCGCCGTCAGATAGGTCCAGGCGGGCGCCTGGAGGCTGGCCAGCAGGCCCGCCTGCCCCGCCGGGATGCGGTTATGGGCGAAACGGGCGGCGGCGGGGGCGGTGCGGCTGTCCAGCAGGCTGCCGGGCCGGGCGATCACTGCGACAGGCATCAACCGCATGATGTCCGTCCATCCGCGCCACCGGTGAAAGTCCGCCAGATTGTCCGATCCCATCAGCCAGACGAAGCGTACGCCGGGATAGCGGTCGGTCAGGGCGCGCAGGGTGTCCACCGTCCAGCGCGTGCCGGCCCGTGTCTCGAAGTCCGAGACGATCATGGCGGGGCCGACCGTCGCGGCCACGGCGCGGGCCGAGGCCATGCGTTCCGACAGGGGCGCGGTCTCGTGGTTCGATTTCAACGGGTTCTGCGGCGAAACCAGCCAGACCACCCGGTCCAGGCCCAGACGCCGCATGGCGGTCTCGGCCACATGGGCGTGGCCGTCGTGCGCCGGATTGAAGGAGCCCCCGAACAGGCCGACCTTCATGCCCGGCTGCAGGCCCAGGCCGTCACGCAGGGCGCCGGGACGAGGGCCGAAGCCTTTCGGCGCGGGACCGGCGTGGAAGAAGGACAAGGGCGGCTCTTCTGGGACGAGGGCGACTTATGCTCACCCGCGCCCTAACACGCCGCCGCGCCCCTGTCTCGTGTCAGAAGACGGACGAAAGGCGAAGACGAAGCTTCAGAACTCTTTCCAGCTCGAACCCGGATCGCGTTCGCCCGGCTGGGCCAGTTGCTGGCCCCAGGTCACGACCATGAAGGCCTTGTGGCTGCGGATCTTGTACTGGCCGATCATCGGGGAGACGGCGCCGAGCGGCAGGCCGGTGCGCCCGTCGTAGAGGAAGCCCGAAAACTCGGCCACGCCCATGCGGTCGCGGTTGGAATAGATCGACAGTTCCGGAATGGAGACGACGTTCAGGCTTTCGTTGATCGGCACCCGCATGTCGGGAATGCCGAAGACCCGGCGCATCTGCTCCAGCGACAGGGCGCCGGCGCGGACCTCGAAGATGGCGTCGGCGCTTTCACGATCACGGCTGATGGCGTAGCCCGCGTCCGACAGGGCGGCGCGGATGGCGCTGAGGGCGTAGCGGGCGTTCTCGGCCTGGAAATAGGTCTCGTCGACGAAGACGCGCGCCCCTTGGGGAATGGGCAGGGTCAGGCCCTCGACCGCCCGATCCGCCGCCCGGTTGACCAGCAGCATGTCGGTGGCCGTCCGCGCCGGATTGGTCTCCGTCACGGAGGCGCAACCGGCCAGGACCGCCGTTGCCACGAACAGGACGATCAGGCGCGCTGTCGTCAAATCACCAGGCCCCGACATTGGGCATGGAGGCCCAGGGCTCGGCCGGAGCCAGTCGCTCGCCGCCCTGCAGCAGCTCGATCGAGATGCCGTCGGGCGAGCGAATGAAGGCCATGTGGCCGTCGCGCGGCGGGCGGTTGATCGTCACCCCGCCGTCCATCAGGCGTCGGCAGGCGGCGTAGATGTCATCGACCTCGAAGGCCAGGTGGCCGAAGTTACGGCCGCCCTGATAGTCCTCGGGATCCCAGTTGAAGGTCAGTTCGACCTCGGGCGACTTCTCGGCCTCGGCGCGGCCGACATCCTGCGGCGCGGCCAGATAGATCAGACTGAAACGCCCGGCCTCGCTGTCCATCCGGCGCGTCTGCACCAGGCCCAGCAGGTCGCGATAGAAGTGCAGCGACGCCTCCAGGTCCTTCACGCGGACCATGGTGTGCAGGTAGCGCATGCCTCAGTGGGCCTCGGGCGGACGGGCCGCCGGGTCCAGGTATTCGCTCTCCGGGTGCGGATGGTCCGACAGGACGAAGCGGCGATCGCAGTAGCCGCACTCGATGAAGCTCTCCTCGCCCATCTCCAGATAGACCAGCGGATGGCCCAGGACGCCGCCGCCGTCGCAGGCGACGCGCTTCGTCGGGACGACGATCTCTTCGGGGGCGGGGATGACGGCGTCGGTATGGCGGGGAGGCATGGGTCCGGTCCGGGTCTGGAAGGCTCGCGCCGTTCCTAGAAGGACCGGACCTTCAGGTCAAACCTCGGAGGGGCGCGGCTGGCGGCGGAACAGCCTGTCCAGCATGGCCTTGCGCTTCTTGAACAGGGTCAGGCCCAGGCAGCCCGCGCCGACCCACAAGCCGATCTCGCCGATCAGGGCGGCGACGGCGGCGATGATCGCCGCCTGGGTCATAGGCAGATAGTCCAGCTTGCCGGCGCCCAGGGCCAGGGCGAAACCGGCATAGCCGACGGCGCAAACCGCCATGGCGGCGAAACCGATCACGCGGGTGCGGGTCAGGGGCTTCTTCATCTGGGCTTGCAGGGCGGTCATGAGCGTCTCTCCATCAAGGCAGATTGTCTTTATGACAAGGAACCTAGACACACCCAAAGGATACGTCAAGCATCATTTACATAAGGACGCGCAAACTTGTCCGACATGCATGGAACTGCGCCTTGGCGAACCGTCCTGCGCGCCCTACCTATGCCGCACGCTTCCGCCCTCCGAGTGAACGCCCGCATGACCGAGACCCCCGCCCTGCCCGTCAACGCCATCGAGGTGCGGGGCCTGAAGAAGACCTATGCCGGCAACAAGAAGTCGCCGCCCAAGACGGCCCTGCGCGGCGTGGATCTGACGGTGCCGCGCGGCTCCATGTTCGGCCTGCTGGGACCCAACGGCGCGGGCAAGTCGACCCTGATCAACATCATCGCCGGAGTGGTGAACAAGTCCGAGGGCAGCGTCCGCATCTGGGACCGCGACATCGACCATGAGGCCCGCGACGCCCGCGCCGCCCTGGGCGTCGTGCCTCAGGAAATCGTCGCCGACGTCTTCTTCACCCCGCGCGAGGCGCTGGAGGTCCAGGCCGGCTTCTACGGCGTGCCGGCCGACGAGCGGCGCTCGGACGAACTGCTGGCCGCGCTGGGCCTGTCGGACAAGGCCAACGCCTATGTCCGCGCCCTGTCGGGCGGGATGAAGCGGCGCCTGATGGTGGCCAAGGCCCTGGTGCACAATCCGCCGGTGCTGATCCTGGACGAACCGACGGCGGGCGTGGACGTCGAACTGCGCCGCCAGTTGTGGGACTACGTCCGCAGGATCAACGAGGAAGGGGTGACGGTGATCCTGACCACCCATTATCTCGAAGAAGCCCAAGAGCTGTGCGACACCATCGCCATCATCAACCGGGGCGAGGTCGTGGCCTGCGAGCCGACCCAGCAGCTTCTGAAGCGGCTGGACACCCGCAACGTCGTCGTCACGCCTGAAACCCCGCCCGAGAGCCTGCCCGTCCTCAACGGCTTCACCGTCGCGCCGCGCGCCAACGGCGCCTTCGTCGTCACCTATCGAACCGGCGAATCCAGCGTGGAGCAGGTCCTGACCGCCGTGCGCGCAGCGGGCGTGACCATCAAGGACATCGCGACCGAGGACCCGGATCTGGAAGACGTCTTCCTGGCCATGACTTATGGCGACGCCAGCCGGCCGAGCCCGACGCAGGACTAGCCATAGCGGGCCTCAAGTAGCCCGAAGGGCGGTAGGCCCCTCAAGAATGAGCTAGACCACCATCACCGTGCCGAGCAGCAGCCTGGCGCCCGCACGGCCCAGCACGCGGTCGGTGGCGGCCTGAAGCGCGCGGCTGAGCCATTCGACGTCGGGCGGAGCGCCAGGCAACAGGCGCTCGCCCGCCAGGCGCACCACCTCGTTGTAGGCGGCGCTGAGACGCGGCTTCGACTGGTCGGCGCGGGCGCGCAGGGCCATGTCCGTCACATCCACCCCGACCTCGACCGTCATCACGCCCCGTCGGCCGTCGCGCCGCAGAACCGTGGCGGTCGCCGTGGGCAGGGAGATGAAGGGATGGGTCGGCGCGCCGCCGCCCTCGCTCTTGCCGGAGGCCTCGGCGGCTTCGGCGGCGGCGAGTGCGGAACCCAGGGCGGCGAGGCCGATCAGTGCGCGACGATCCATGCCTTCAGTCTGCGTCCGACCGACTTAAGGCCCGGTTACGGCTGGCGGGGCGACGCGGGCGCGCGTAATCGGGACGGATGAGCCAGACTGATCTTTCCGCCTATCGTCCCAATGTCGGGGTGGTGCTGTTCAACCCCGCCGGACAGGTCTGGCTGGGACGTCGCGCCAGGACGCCCGAGCCGTGGAACTGGCAGTTCCCGCAAGGCGGCGTAGACGAGGGCGAGGATCTGGAAGCCGCCGCCCTGCGCGAGTTGCAGGAAGAGACCGGCGTCCGCTCGGTCGAACTGCTGGGCCGGACCGGCGGCTGGATCGTCTACGACTTCCCCGAGGGCATGGGCGGCCCCAAGGCATGGAAGGGCTTCAAGGGCCAGAAGCAGGTCTGGTTCGCCTTCCGCTTCACCGGGGAAGACAGCGAGTTCGACCTGGAGGCCCACGGCGAGCCCGAGTTCGACGCTTGGCGCTGGGGAAACCTGGAGGAGGCGCCCGACCTGATCGTGCCCTTCAAGCGCGAGGTCTATCAGCAGGTGGTCGCGGCGTTTGAAGGCCTGCCGAAGAGCTGAACCCCAAAGAAAAAGGCCCTTCGCCGAAGCGAAGGGCCCTGATCTTGTCGGCGTCATGTAAGCCTCAGGCTTCGACGATTTCCGAGGCTTCTTCGGCCAGGATGCTGAGACCCTGGGCGTTGACGTCGGCGAAGCCGCCCTTGACCGAGAACTGACGACGCGAAGCGCCTTCATAGACGGTCACGACGCCCTCGCGCAGGGTGGTCATGAAGGGCGCGTGGCCCGGCAGGACGCCGAAGTCGCCCTCGACGCCCGGCGCATCGACCTGATCGACCGAACCCGCGAAGATTTCGCGTTCCGGGGCGACGAGGGAGAAGTTCAGCTTACCGGCCATGACTTAGGCTTCCGAGGCCATCTTGGCGGCCTTCTCGACGACTTCCTCGATGGCGCCGACCATGTAGAAGGCGGCTTCCGGCAGGTGGTCGTATTCGCCGTCGCAGATGGCCTTGAACGAGCGGATGGTGTCCTTCAGCTCGACGAACTTGCCGGGCGAGTTGGTGAACTGCTCAGCCACGAAGAAGGGCTGCGACAGGAAGCGCTGGATCTTGCGGGCGCGCGACACGACCAGCTTGTCGTCTTCCGACAGTTCGTCCATGCCCAGGATGGCGATGATGTCCTTCAGCGCCTTGTACTGCTGCAGGATTTCCTGAACGCGGCGGGCGACGGTGTAGTGCTCTTCACCGATGACCAGCGGGTCCATGATGCGCGAGGTCGAGTCCAGCGGGTCCACGGCCGGGAAGATGGCCTGGGCGGCGATGTCGCGGTTCAGAACGGTCGTCGCGTCCAAGTGAGCGAACGAGGCGGCGGGCGCCGGGTCGGTCAGGTCGTCGGCGGGAACGTAGATGGCCTGGACCGAGGTGATCGAGCCCTTCTTGGTCGAGGTGATGCGCTCTTGCAGGTTGCCCATCTCGGTGGCCAGCGTCGGCTGATAGCCCACGGCCGAGGGGATGCGGCCCAGCAGAGCCGACACTTCCGAACCGGCTTGGGTGAAGCGGAAGATGTTGTCGACGAACAGCAGCACGTCCTTGCCTTCTTCGTCGCGGAAGTACTCAGCGATCGACAGGCCGGTCAGGGCGACGCGGGCGCGGGCGCCGGGCGGCTCGTTCATCTGGCCGTAGACCAGGGCGCACTTGGAGCCTTCGGTCGAGCCGTTGTTCTTGGCCGGGTCCACGTTCACGTTGGACTCGATCATCTCGTGATACAGGTCGTTGCCTTCGCGGGTGCGCTCACCCACGCCGGCCAGAACCGAATAACCGCCGTAGGCCTTGGCGATGTTGTTGATCAGTTCCTGCATGGTCACGGTCTTGCCCACGCCGGCGCCGCCGAACAGGCCGGTCTTGCCGCCCTTGGTGTAGGGGCAGATCAGGTCGATGACCTTGATGCCCGTGACCAGGATTTCCGCCGAGGTCGACTGTTCGTCGAAGGTCGGAGCTTCCTTGTGGATCGGGCGGTATTCGGTGGTCTTGATCGGGCCGGCTTCGTCGATCGGCTGGCCGACGACGTTCATGATGCGGCCCAGGGTGCCCGGACCGACCGGCGCCATGATCGACTTGCCGGTGTCGACGACGGGCTGGCCGCGCGTCAGACCTTCAGTCGTGTCCATCGAGATGGCGCGGACCATGTTCTCGCCGAGGTGCTGGGCGACTTCCAGAACCAGGGTGAAGGGCTCGCCCGTCTTCTGGTCGACGTTCTGGGTTTCCAGGGCGCTCAGGATGGCCGGCAGGGCGCCGTCGAACTCAACGTCGACGACGGCGCCGATGACCTGGGCGATACGGCCCGAGCCTGCGACGGCGGCGGCTTTCGGAGCGGCGGCCTTCTTGGGAGCGGCCGGCTTCTTGGCGGCGGGTTTCTTGGTGGCGGTGGCGTCGGTCATGGGGTGCGTCCGGTTCGGAATATCGTGTCGGTCGGGATCAGAGCGCTTCAGCGCCGGCGATGATCTCGATCAGCTCGGTGGTGATCTGGGCCTGGCGTTTACGGTTATACTGCAGGGTCAGGCTGTTGATGAGGTCGCCCGCGTTGCGCGTTGCGTTGTCCATCGCGGCCATCTGCGCGCCGAAGAAGCCGGCCTGGTTCTCATACAGAGCGGCCAGGATCTGCGTCGTCAGGTTGCGCGGCAGCAGGGTCTCGAGGATTTCCTCTTCCGAGGGCTCATACTCATAGACCGCGCCGTTCAGGTCGATCGGTTCCGCGTCGCCTTCGACGACGGCGGGGATCAGCTGGCTGGCGGTCGGCACCTGCGAGATCACCGACTTGAACTGGCTGTAGAAGAGGGTGACCACGTCGGCCTGACCGTCTTCGAAGCTCTCGGCGATCAGTTCGGCGATCGGCTGCGCGGCCGGCAGGCCCAGGACCTTGTGCTCGCTCAGCTCGAAGGACTTGACCACCTTGTCGCCGAACAGGCGGGTCAGGGGATCACGCGACTTCTTGCCGACGGCGATGACGCGAACGTCCTTGCCCTGGGCGATCAGGCTGTTGATCCGGTCGCGAGCGGCGCGGACGACGTTGGACGAGAAGCCCCCCGCCAGACCCTTGTCCGCCGTGGCGACCACGATCAGGTGACGCTGGTCGGCGCCCGTGCCGGCCAGCAGTTTCGGCGCGCCGTCGCCCGAGACGCCGGCGGCCAGGTTGGCGATGACCGAGGCCATCCGCGTCGCATAGGGGCGGGCGTTCTCCGCCTGCTCCTGGGCGCGCTTCAGCTTGGCCGCGGCGACCATCTGCATGGCTTTCGTGATCTTCTGCGTCGCTTTGACGCTTCCGATCCGATTGCGCATTTCCTTGAGGCTGGCCATCCGGCGCTACTCTCGCTCTCTGGTCAGATCTTAGGCGAAGGTCTTGGCGAAGGCGGCCAGGACGTCCTTGAGCTCGGCTTCCAGTTCCGGCGTCAGAGCCTTCTTGGTGCGGATGCCTTCCAGCAGCGAAGCGTGGTTCGAGTGGACGCGGGCCAGCAGCTCGCTCTCGAAGCGGCCGATGTCCGACACAGCCACGTTGTCCAGGTAGCCGCGCGTGCCGGCGTAGATGGACACGACCTGCTCTTCGACGGCCAGCGGCGAGTACTGCGGCTGCTTCAGCAGCTCGGTCAGGCGGGCGCCGCGCGCCAGCAGCTTCTGGGTCGAGACGTCCAGGTCCGAGCCGAACTTCGCGAAGGCGGCCATTTCACGATACTGGGCCAGCTCGCCCTTAATCGAACCGGCGACCTGCTTCATGGCCTTGATCTGGGCGGAGGAGCCGACGCGCGACACCGAGATGCCGACGTTCACGGCCGGACGGATGCCCTGATAGAAGAGGTCCGATTCCAGGAAGATCTGGCCGTCGGTGATCGAGATCACGTTGGTCGGGATGTAGGCCGAGACGTCGTTGGCCTGGGTTTCGATGATCGGCAGAGCCGTCATGGAGCCCGAACCGTTGTCTTCGTTCAGCTTGGCCGAACGCTCCAGCAGGCGGCTGTGCAGGTAGAAGACGTCGCCCGGGTAGGCTTCACGGCCGGGCGGACGGCGCAGCAGCAGCGACATCTGACGATAGGCCACGGCCTGCTTGGACAGGTCGTCATAGACGATCAGGGCGTGCATGCCGTTGTCGCGGAAGAACTCGCCCATGGCGGTGCCGGCGAACGGCGCCAGGAACTGCAGCGGGGCCGGTTCCGAAGCCGTGGCGGCGACGACGATGGTGTATTCCAGAGCGCCCGACTCTTCGAGCGTCTTCACGATCTGGGCCACCGTCGAGCGCTTCTGGCCGATGGCGACGTAGATGCAGTACAGCTTCGCCGACTCGTCTTCCGACTTGTTGACGTTCTTCTGGTTCAGGATGGTGTCGATGGCGATGGCGGTCTTGCCGACCTGACGGTCGCCGATGATCAGCTCGCGCTGGCCGCGGCCGACGGGGATCAGGGTGTCGATCGCCTTCTGGCCGGTCTGCATCGGCTCGTGCACCGATTTGCGGGGGATGATGCCCGGAGCCTTGACGTCGACGCGACGACGCTCGGTGAACTGGATCGGGCCCTTGCCGTCGATCGGCTCGCCCAGCGGGTTGACGACGCGGCCCAGCAGGCCCTTGCCGACCGGCACGTCCACGATTTCGCCCAGGCGGCGGACTTCATCGCCCTCGGCGATGGCGGCGTCCGCGCCGAAGATCACGGCGCCGACGTTGTCGCGTTCCAGGTTCAGGGCCATGCCCTTCACGCCGGCCTTGGGGAATTCGACCATTTCACCGGCCTGGACGTTGTCCAGACCGTGAATGCGGGCGATGCCGTCGCCGACCGACAGCACTTGGCCGACGTCGGAAACGTCGGCTTCGACGCCGAAGTTGGCGATCTGCGACTTGAGGATGGCCGAGATTTCGGCGGCGCGGATGTCCATGGTGGGCTCTCTGGCTTTCGTCTTCGGTGCGGGCCCGCTGGCCCGGCTTTGATCTTGAATGGAGGTCTTTTAAGCGCGCTTGAGGGCGAACTTCATCTGGTCGAGCTTGGTCTTCAGCGAGGCGTCGAACAGCTTCGAGCCGACCTTGACCTTCAGGCCGCCCAGGATCGACGGATCGACGCGGGCGGTCAGTTCGGGATCGCGGCCCAGCGACGCGCGCAGGGCCGACTGAATGCTCTTGGTCTGGGCCGCCGACAGCGGCAGGGCCGAGACGACCTCGGCGGCCACGACGCCCGTCGCCTTGGCGTGCAGGGCCTGGAAGCCGGCGATCACGCCGGGCAAGTCGCGGGCGCGACCGTTCTGGGCCAGCAGGCCGAGGAACTTCTTGGTCGTCGCGTTGAACTTCGCCTTGTCGGCGATAGCCGCCAGGCCCTTGGCCTGATCTTCGGCCGAAATGACCGGCGACTGAGCCAGGCGGCGCAGGTCCGCGCTGTCCAGCCAGGCGGCCTTCAGCGAGGCGAGATCGCCGCGCACGGCGTCGAGCGCCCCCGTCTCTTGCGAGAGGTCGAACAGCGCCTGAGCATACCGTTCGCCGACTTCCGTCGTTCTGAAATCGTCCGCCACGTAATAAAGGTCCGCGATTTGAAGCGTTTGGGTTCGAGTCCGGCCGCGAATCCTCGCGCCGGCCAAGGGCTTGATTTGCTTGAACAAAGCACGCTTGGGACACATCTATCGATGCATCCTTCGCTAAAGCCGCGCGGCTGATAGCATGCAAGGCCCCCGGTCGCAACCGACGGGAACGGAACGATAAGGTCGCACCTGCGCTCTTTCGACGGCGCGGGGTGCGACGATGACGCCCTCGATCCCCGCTTGCCGCGACTTCACGCGCCCGTTACCGCTTAAGGCCTACACCACAATCTGGAACCCCGATGCTTGAAAGCATAACTCCCCTGCTGAGCGATCCCGCGGCATGGGCCGCCCTCGTGACCCTGGTCGTCATGGAAGTCGTCCTCGGCATCGACAACCTGATCTTCATCTCGATCCTGTCGAACAAGCTGCCGCCCGAGCATCGCCAGCGCACGCGCCGCATCGGCATCGGCCTGGCCCTGATCATGCGTCTGGGCCTGCTGGCCACCATCGGCTGGATCGTCGGCCTGACGGCGCCCGTCTTCGACCTGGGCTTCCACGGCGAGACCTTCGACACCGCCTTCTCCTGGCGCGACCTGATCCTGATCGCCGGCGGCCTGTTCCTTGTGTGGAAGGCCACGAAGGAGATCCACCACGCCGTCGACACGACCCCGTCGAACGACATGCTGGAGAAGGACAAGAAGGACGTCGTCATCAACAACGTCGGTTCGGCCATCATCCAGATCATCATGCTGGACCTGGTCTTCTCGGTCGACTCCATCCTGACCGCCGTCGGCATGACCGACCACGTGCCGATCATGATGGTCGCCGTCGTCGTGGCCGTCATCGTCATGCTGCTGGCCTCGGACCCCCTGGCGAACTTCATCGACAAGAACCCGACCGTGGTCATGCTGGCCCTCGGCTTCCTGCTGATGATCGGCGCCGTCCTGATCGCCGACGGATTCGGCGTCCACGTGCCCAAGGGCTATATCTACGCCGCCATGGCCTTCTCCGCCCTGGTTGAAGGATTGAACATGTGGTCGCGCAACGCCCAACTCAGAAAGACCAAGGCCGAGGAAGCCGCCAAGGCGGACCTCAACAAACGGGAAACCGCGGAGCCCGGCGTCTAGGCGTGCGTATCGGGCCGGTCCTGGCGATGCTGCTGTCGGCGCTTCCCGCATCGACGGCGGCCCAGTCGCCGGGGCCGGCCGCCTCCGCTCCTTCTCCTCAGGCTCCCCAGACCCGGCCCCCGGTCTACGGCTATGAGGTGGTGCGGACCTTCCCCCACGACCCGACCGCCTTCACCCAAGGCCTGGTCATCCGCAACGGCGTGCTGATCGAAAGCACGGGTCGCAATCCCTCCAGCGTTCGTCGCGTGCGGCTGGAAGACGGGGTCGTGCTGCAGACCCACGAACTCGCCCCCGAATACTTCGGCGAAGGCCTGACGGAGATGAACGGCCGCGTCATCAGCCTGACCTGGACCAACGGCGTCGGCTTCGTCTGGAACGCCGCCGACCTAAGCCAGACCGCCCGCTTCGCCTATGCGGGCGAAGGCTGGGGCCTGACCCACGACGGGACGCGGCTGATCCTGTCGGACGGCTCGCCCGCCTTGCGCTTCCTCGATCCCGCCAGCTTCGCCGAGACGGGCCGCGTCCCCGTCACCCTGAACGGCCGTCCATTGCCTCAACTGAACGAGTTGGAATGGATCGACGGCGAGGTCTGGGCCAATGTCTGGCAGACGAACTACATCGTCCGCATCGACCCGGCTTCGGGCCATGTGGTCGGGATCATCGACCTGACCGGACTGCTGCCCGCGGGCCAGGCCAAGGATCCGAACGACGACGTCCTGAACGGCATCGCCTGGGACGCCGAAAGCCGCCGCCTGTTCGTCACCGGCAAGAACTGGCCCAGCCTGTTCGAGATCAGGCTGACCGGGCCGCGCTGAACTCTCCCCTCTTCCGGCGGGAGAGGGCTTGAGCGCCCGCAAGCGCAGCGCGCGGCTGCGCGAAAGGGTAAGGGGCTGACCCTGCCTTCGGCGCTAGCCGTCTCATCGCTCGGAGAGGCAGCTTACGCTGACGGACAGGGCCGCCCCTCATCCGACGCTGCGCGCCACCTTCTCCCATCGGGAGAAGGAAGGGTTTTCTACAGGAAACTGTAGGGGTCCACGTCCACGGTCAGCCTGACGGAGGCCGGAACCTTCACCCGCGCCAGCCAGGCGCGCAGGAAGGCCTGCAGGTTCACGTCGCGATCCGCCCGGACCAGCAGGCGCTTGCGACGACGCCCGCGCACCAGGGCCAGGGGCGCGTCGGCGGGGCCGTAGACCTCCAGCCGCTCGGCGTTGGGAATGGCCTCGGCCAGGTCGCGGGCCGTCTTCTCCACCGCCATGGCGTTCTCGCTGGACAGGATCAGGGCGGCCAGGCGGCCGTAGGGCGGCAGGGAGGCCGCCTCGCGCTCGGCCATCTCCGCCTCGACGAAGGCGTCGCGGTCGCCCGCCGCCAGGGCCTCCAACACCGGATGCTCGGGCGTCCAGGTCTGTAACAGAGCCCGCCCCGGCCGATCCGCCCGCCCCGCTCGCCCCGTCGCCTGGGCCAGAAGTTGATAGGTGCGTTCGGCCGCGCGCAGGTCGCCGCCGCGCAGGCCCAGGTCCGCGTCCACGACCCCGACCAGGGTCAGGCGCGGGAAGTTGTGCCCCTTGGCCGCCGCCTGGGTCGCGACCAGGATGTCGATCTCGCCGTCCGCCATAGACTGGATCAGGGTCCGCGCCGACTTGCCGTCGGGAACGGTGTCGGAACTGAAGACGGCGGTGCGGGCCTGGGGGAAGAGACCCCGCACCTCCTCCTCCACCCGCTCGACGCCCGGCCCCACGGGGACCAGCGTGTCCTCGGCCCCGCACGACGGACAGGTCTTGGGCTTGGGCATGGAGAAGCCGGTCAGGTGGCAGACCAGCCGCCCGGTGTAGCGATGCTCGACCAGCCAGGAATCCGTGTCCGGCGCCGTCAGCCGATGCCCGCAGGCCCGACACAGGACGACAGGCGCATAGCCCCGCCGGTTCAGGAACAGCAGGCTTTGCTCGCCGCGCGCCAGGGTCTCGCCGATCGCCTCGCGCAGCGACTGGGACAGCCAGGTCTGAGGGTCCGGCGGCCGGTCCCTCAGGTCGATCAGACCGATCTCCGGCAGGACCGCCGCCCCGTGCCGCGCCGCCAGCTTCAACCAGCGATAGCGCCCCTGATGGGCGTTCCACAGGGTCTCCAGCGAAGGCGTGGCCGAGGCCAGGACCACCGCCGCCCCCTCGATCCGCGCCCGCGCCACGGCCAGGTCGCGGCCGTGATAGACCAGCCCTTCCTCCTGCTTGAACGAGCCGTCGTGCTCCTCGTCCACCACCACCAGACGCAGGTTGGCGTAGGGCAGGAACAGGGCCGAGCGCGCGCCGACGACGATGTTGCAGCGCCCGGCGACCACCGCCTCCCAGACCTGACGACGACGCGGCGGAGCCACGCCCGAATGCCACTCGGCCGGCGCGGCGCCGAAGCGGGCGGTGATGCGCTCGATCACCGCCTGGGTCAGGGCGATCTCGGGCAGAAGGATCAGGATCTGGGCCGTGGGATCGGCCCGCAGAGCCTGCGCCGCCGCCTCCAGATAGGCCTCGGTCTTGCCCGAGCCCGTCACCCCGTCCAGCAGGAAGGGCGTGAAGCCGCCCGCCGTCACGGCCTCGGCCACGGCGACGGCGGCTGCCGCCTGATCCGGGTTCAGGGCGGCCGGCGCATGATCGGGATTGGGCGGATCGAAGGCGGCGACGGCCTCGATCTCGACCACCTCCAGCACGCCCTCGTCGACCAGGCCCTTGATCACGCCGGAAGAGACGCCGGCCGTCCGCGCCAGGTCGGGACCCGGCATGGCGCGGGCTCCCAGGGCCTCCAGCACCGCCGTGCGCGCCGCCGTGGGGCGGGCGGGGTTGCGCCCTTCGACGCGACGGACCCGCCGCTCGGGCCGGGGCCGGGGCGCACGCAATCCCTTGAGCGCGGTCGCCGCCATCTCGCCCGGCGGGCTGAGGGTCCAGCGCGCCGCCCATTCCACGAAGTCCAGCGTCCGCTCCGGCAGGCGCGGATCGTCCAGCACCTGATCGATCGCCTTCAGCCGCCGGTTCGAGCCGATGGTCTCGAACACCTCTGCCGCCACGCCCCGGATCAGGCGCGGCCCCAGGGGCACAGCCACCTGGTCGCCGCGCACGACCGTCTGCCCTTCCGGGACCTCGTAATCGAAGGCCTCGGGCACCGGCAGGGGAATGAGGACGGAGGCGACTTTCACCACGCGTCCCAAAGGGCTAGAAACCCGGTCATGAAACTCTTTCTCGACACCGCCGACGTCGCCGTCATCAAGGACATGCTGCCCACCGCGATGGTGGACGGCGTCACCACCAATCCGTCGCTGATCGCCAAGTCGGGTCGGAACATCGCCGAGGTCATCGCTGAAATCTGCGCCCTGGTCGAGGGGCCGATTTCCGCCGAGGCCGTGGCGACCGATTTCGAGACCATGGTGAAGGAGGGCGACAAGCTGGCCGCCATCGCCCCGAACGTGGTCGTCAAGCTGCCCCTGACCTGGGACGGTCTGCGCGCCACGCGGGCCTTCGCCGACAAGGGGATCAAGACCAACGTCACCCTCTGCTTCTCGGCCGCCCAGGCCATGCTGGCCGCCAAGGCGGGCGCGACCTTCATCTCGCCCTTCGTCGGTCGTCTGGAGGATCACGGCGCCGACGGCGTGGGCCTGCTGGAGGAGATCCGCGCCCTCTATGACATCCATGATTTCGATACGGAAATCCTGGCCGCCTCCCTGCGCAATCCCAACCATGTGACCGCCGCCGCACTGGCCGGCGCCGACGCCGCCACGCTGCCGGCCGACGTTTTCAAGGGCCTGGTAAAGCACCCGTTAACCGACAAGGGGCTTGATGCCTTCCTGGCCGACTGGGGCAAGACCGGTCAGTCCATCCTGTAACGACGACCCCGAAAGAGGTCCTGCTTGAGCACTTCCCTGGACCTCTCTTCGGATCACGCCGAGGGCCTTCACTGGCCCGAGGTGCGGGCCTGGCTGAACGCCCATCCCGATCGCCTGCTGGACGACCGCACCCTGCTGGAAGAACTGGGCCTGCGCGCCGCCGGCCGCAACGTGGTCGATTTCGGCCGCGCAGCCCTGGCCCGGCTGGAGGCCGTGGTCCAGCGCGAGGCGGACGCGCGCAAGCAGATCGAAGAGATCGCCCGCGCCAACTTCGCCGCCCAGACCCAGACCCATGTCTCCGCCCTGGACCTGATGGAGGCGACCAGCCACGCTGAACTGTCGCGCCAGTTGGACGCCACGGCCCAAGGCCGGTTCGGCCTGGCCGGAGGCGCGGTCGCCATCGAGAAACCCGGCGCCGTTCCCTTCGGCTGGCGGGGGCTGGAGCCCGGCCGCGTCGACGCCCTGCTGGGCGACGACGGCCTGGAATGGCTGGGCCCCAACTTCACAGGCCTGAACCTGTTCGGTCCGGCCGAGGGCGAGGTCAAGTCCGTGGCCCTGGTGCGGATGAAGCTGCATCTGCCGGAATCCCTGGCCCCGCGCGCCGCGCTGTGCGCCTTCGGTTCATACGAGGACGACGGCTTCACCCCGGCCATGGGCTGCGAGCTCGTGGCCTTCATCACCCGCGTGGTCGAACGCATGGCCGAGCGATGGGCGCTTCCGGCCTGACCGCCGACCAGGCCCTGTCGGCCTGGCTGGAACATCTGGCGCATGAGCGCCGCCTGTCGCCGCGCACCCTGGAAGCCTATGGCCATATCGGGCGGCTGTATGTCGCCTTCCTCGCGCGCCATCGCGGCGGTCCCCTGTCCGCAACGGAGTTGGGCGACGTCACGGCGGCCGAGGTGCGCGCCCATCTGGCCGAACGCAGAAGCGGCGACCGCCCCCTGAACGCCCGCTCGCTGAGCCAGACGCTCGCCGCCATTCGCGGCTTTCACGCCTTCCTCGACCGGCGCCTGGGCGTGTCCGCGCCGCAAATGGCCCTGGTGCGCGGCCCGCGCGTCAAGCCGTCCCTGCCCCGTCCCGTCACCGAGGATCAGGCGCGCGGCCTGCTGCAAGAGCCGGAAGCCGATCCCGACATGGAACCGTGGGAGGCCGCTCGCGACCGGGCGGTTCTGACCCTGCTCTATGGTTGCGGCCTGCGGATATCGGAAGCCCTGTCCCTGAAGCGGTCGGATGCGCCCCTGCCCGAGTCCCTGCGCATCCTGGGAAAGGGCGGCAAGACGCGGATCGTGCCCGTCCTGCCCCAGGTCCAGGCGGCGACCGAGGCCTATCTGGACGCCCAGCCCTTCGTCCTCGATCCCGAACAGGCCCTGTTTCGAGCCCGTCGCGGCGGCCCGCTGAGCGCGCGCCACGTCCAGGCGACCGTCCAGAGACTGAGGGGGCGGCTGGGCCTGCCCGCCTCCGCCACGCCCCACGCCCTGCGCCACAGCTTCGCCACCCACCTGCTGGGGGCGGGCGCTGACCTGCGCTCGATCCAGGAATTGCTGGGCCACGCCAGCCTGTCCACCACCCAGAAATACACCCAGGTCGACGCCGCCCGCCTGCTCGCCGCCTACGCCCAGGCCCACCCGCGCGACTGACTGGTCAGCCGCAGGGAAGGCCGCCTATTCTCCACGTAGGTAAGATCAACGGGGGGGGGGGGGGGGGGGGAAGAATTGCAACGACATGGGCTCGCTGGTCCGCCGTCGCGTCGCTCCGCCCTGTCCCTCCGCCCTGTCCTTGGTCCTAGCAGGCCTGGCCGGCTGCGCATGGCCGGCGCCCGTCTTCGGCCAGACCGCCCCGCCCGTCTCCGACGCCGTTCCGCCTGACGACGAACAGGCGCGTCTTCTGGAAACCCTGCTGACCCGCATGGGCGTCGAGGTGAACCTGGGTGATGGACGCGCGCGCATCATGTTCGGAAGCGCGCGGCGGCGCTCAGCCTGAATCCTCAGATCGACTTGACCGCCCCGCCGTCCACCCGGATCAAGGAGCCGGTGACATAGCCCGCCAAGGGGCTGGCCAGAAAGGCGGCGACAGCGCCGAACTCTTCCGTCGTACCGATGCGGCCGGCGGGGATGGACTTCACCGATTCAGCGCGCGCCTCGGCCGGGTCGACGCCCGTCGCAACGGCGCGGGCGGCGTCCAGACGCTCGATGCGCGGCGTGTCGATGCGGCCCGGCAGAAGCGTGTTGACCGTCACCCCGTTGGCCGCGACCTCGCTCGCCAGGGTCTTGGCCCATGCCGCCACCGAGGCGCGCAGGGTATTGGACACGCCCAGGGTCCCGACCGGCTCGATCACGGTGATGGAGGCGACGTTCAGGATGCGCCCCCAGCCCATGGCTCGCATTCCCGGCAACACCCGGTCCGTCAGGCGAAACACCGACAGCACCATGGACTCGAAATGTTCACGCCAGACCGAAGGCTCCAGCCCGTCCACGCCCGACGGCGGCGGCCCGCCCGTGTTGTTCAGCAAAATCTGGATCGGCCCGCCCAGGGCGGCCTCGGCCACATCCACGGCCTTCAGCAGACCTGCATGATCAGCCAGATCCGCGGGGGCGATCACCGCCCGGCCCGGCCCCATGGCGTTCAGTTCATCCGCCACGGCCTGGAGCTTGACGGCGTCGCGCGACAGCAGGGCCACATGCGCGCCCTCGGCCACCAGGGCCGTCGCCACGGCTCGTCCGAGGCCGCTGGACCCGCCGCAGATCAAGGCGCGCTTGTCGGTGAGTTGAAGGTCCATGAGGGGGATCCGCTGCTGATAAAAGATCTGGAAAGGACATGGTTGCGCGAGGGCGAGATTGCGAGGCCTCGCGAGCACGTCGCCGTGCAAGATCAGCTACAGCCCCGCACGGGAAGCTGATAGCTTAACGTTATGCGGACACCTTCGCCTCTGGCCATCGCAACCCTCAGCATCGCACTTGGTCTGACCGGCTGCACCAAGAGCGAACTTGTGTACGAGGCGACCGTTCAGACACCGCTCGGCGCCGTGAAAACCGCGTGTCCGGTTCCTCTAGCCTATTCAAAACATCATGGGCTGATTGCGTTTGGATGCGACGACGGGCGTCTGCCGGTCATTCGCTTCAACGCGCCCGGTCGCCTGATCGCCGACGCCTTTCTGTTGGATGCCGCCGCGATAGAGGACACCGAGGCCAGTCTGAGCATACAGGGGTTCCGCCCCGCCGGATTGGATGGCGGTCCCGCCTCCCTGATGTCGATCGACCTTCTCGCAGGGACCGTATCCGTCGAGGAACTCGACGGCGCGCAGGATGTCGATGCGATCGAGGTCAATTCCGCCGGTGACTGCTTGCTGGCGGCGCGCTCCGACCGCCACCGTCATGACGACTACAAGATCACCGCCCACGACCTGAGGGGGCGATCTGTTCGCGATGCGATCAACCTCCCGCCTGACCTTCAAATCGGTGTCACCGGGAACGAAGCCAGCAGCATCGGCCGCCTCGTCCTGGGTTTCACGCGATGCCTGATCGGTCCCAGCGGACGGCCCGTCGTGCTTTTGACGCGCATTCAACCTGTCGCAGGCGGGGCCGCATATAGCCTGGAGCTTCACACGGGCGGCGCCGAGCCGCTGCGCATTCATCAGGCGAAAGGCGATTTGAGGGTCTTGTCCCGCCATGCAGGCTATCGGCTGGCTCTGATCGACGGCGAAACGGGACGCCTCGGCCTGCTTGATCTGTCGGAACCCGCCCCTCTACTGACCTTGGTCAAGTTCGATGGCCGCTGGCTCCATTACGATCAGGTCGACGGGACGGGGGTCGTCTTCCGAGGAAGCGGCGCCCCGGGGGCTGATGGACGAGGCCCCTTGGTCTTTGTCCGCTGCGATCCCGGCAAGGCTGAACCCGTCTGCCATGACGACGAGATGATTTCGCAGTCGGCCACCGAAGCCTATGCAGCCGGTGCGGGCGGGCCGGGATCGGGCGTGTTCATCAACTATACCGAAGTGTCCGTTTCCCCTCAGTCGACGCGCTATACGCCTCGATTGCGCTGGCTGTTCTGAGTCGTTCCGGCGTCCCCCAACGAAAACGGCGCGCCCCTTGCGGAGCGCGCCGTCATGAGTTCGGTCCGAAGGCTGAGGGCCTTAGGCCTGCATGGTCCAGCCTTCGACGCCCATGGCCGCCTGACGGACGGCCTCCGAGCGGGTCGGGTGGGGGTGGCAGGTGCGGGCGATGTCTTCCGAGGCGCCGCCGAAGGCCATGGTCATGCAGGCTTCGCCGATCAGTTCGCCGGCCTGCGGGCCGTAGATGTGGACGCCCAGGACCTTGTCGGTCGCCGCGTCGGCCAGAACCTTCACGAAGCCCTCGACCTCATGGTTGATCTTGGCGCGGCTGTTGGCGGCGAAGGGGAACTTGCCCTTCTTGTAGTTGACGCCCGCGGCCTTCAGCGCCTCTTCGGTCTTGCCGACCCAGGCCACTTCCGGGGTGGTGTAGATGACCGAGGGCACCAGGTCGTAGTCGACATGGCCCGCCTTGCCGGCGATGGTCTCGACCACGGCCACGGCGTCTTCCTCGGCCTTGTGGGCCAGCATCGGGCCGTAGGTCACGTCGCCGATGACCCAGACGCCCGGCGCCGAGGTCTTGAAGTGGTCGTTGGCGATGAAGCCGCGCTGGTCCGGCGTGACGCCGACCGTCTCAAGGCCCAGGCCCTCGGTGTAGGGGCGACGGCCGATGGCGACCAGGACCACGTCGCCCTTGAGGATTTCAGCCTCGCCGCCCTTGGCGGGTTCAAGCGTCAGTTCGACGCCGTCCTTGACCGACCTGGCGGCCGTGACCTTGGTCCCCATGCGGAAGGTCATGCCCTGCTTGGTCAGGCCGCGCTGGAAGGCGGTGGCGACCTCGGCGTCCATGCCGGCGCCGACCTTGTCCAGGAACTCGACCACCGTGACCTGGGCGCCCAGGCGACGCCAGACCGAGCCCAGCTCCAGGCCGATGACGCCCGCGCCGATGACGATCAGGTGCTTCGGAACCTTGGGCAGGAAGAGGGCGCCGGTGCTGTCGATGACCTTGCCGTCCTCGAAGGCGACGCCCGGCAGGGGGGTCGGCTCGGAGCCGGTGGCGATGATGATGTTCTTGGTCTCATAGGTCGTCTTGGCGCCGTCGGCGGCCTCGACCTCGACCTTACCCTGGCCGGCGATGCGGCCGCGGCCTTTCAGCCAGTCGACCTTGTTCTTCTTGAACAGGAATTCGATGCCCTTGGTCAGGGCCTCGACGCTGTCGTCCTTGGCCTTGTGCATCTGGGGCAGGTTCAGCTTGGGCTTCACCTCGATGCCGATGCCGGCGAATTCGGTATTGGCGGCTTCGTACAGTTCCGAAGCGTGCAGCAGGGCCTTGGAGGGCATGCAGCCGACGTTCAGGCAGGTGCCGCCCAGGGTGGAGCGCATCTCGACCACGGCGGCCTTCAGACCCAGCTGGCCGGCGCGAATGGCGGCGTTGTAGCCGCCCGGCCCGCCCCCGATGATCACCACGTCGTAGGTCTGGGAAGCGTCGGCCATGAGGTCCTCTGATCGTTCAGGCGCAGGGTTCGGGAAACGGCGCGGACACTAGCGCCGGCCCCGGCGGGGTCAACCGCCGCCATTCATATAGGCCGGGACCGCGTCCAGGGCCATGCCGACCAAAGGCAAAAGGCCGGGCGTCGCCGCCCGGCCTTTCCGTCTGGTCGCCGAAGGACGATCAGTACTTGAAGCGCACGCCCATGAAGACGTTGTAGCCGAACTTCTCATACTCGTAGGTCCGTTCCTTGACGCCGTAGTAGCGGACGCCGGCGGTGTCGGTCAGGTTCTTGGCTTCCCCGAACACCTCTACCCCGTTGCCGAAGTCGTAGCTGGCGGTGAAGTCCAGCTGCCCGCGCCCCTCGACCCACAGGTCCAGGCCCGGCCTTTCGGCGTTGATCGCCTCCAGATAGTCGCTGCGATGGGTGTAGGAGACCCGGGCGCTGAGGCCGGCGCGCTCATAGAAGAGCGCCAGATTGTAGGTCGTGTCCGACTGGCCCGGCAGGGTGAAGGTGTCGCGACCGGCGAAGGAACGGCCGGTTTTGATCTCGGCGTCCGTCAGGGTGTAGTTGGCGAAGACGCCGAACCCGGAGGCCCAACCCGGCAGGAAGTCGAAGGTCTGCTGCCAGTTGAGCTCGATGCCCATCAGGCGACCGTCAGGCGCGTTCAGGGATTCGGTGATGTCGGCGACGCCCGTCGGCGAAGGCGCATAGGGCGCGCCGTTCGTGACCAGGGTGAAGCGGTAGTCCGACAGATCCTTGTAGAAGGCGTTGGCGGAGATCACGCCCAGCGGCCGCAGATAATATTCCAGGCCCAGGTCGACATTGTTCGACAGGGTCGGCTTCAGGTCCGGATTGCCACGCGAAATCAGGGTTCTGATCTTGCTCCCGCCGCCCGTATCCTCAGTCTCTCTGGTTTCCAGGATACGCGGCACGACGTCCGTGTAGTCCGGACGCGAGATGGCGCGCGTCAGGGCGAAACGGCCAATCAACTGGTCGCTGAAGCTGTGGCGCAGCGTCAGGTTCGGGAAGAAGTCGGTTTGATCACGATCGACCGTGATCTTGACCGGAGCGCCGGTGTTCGGAACGTTGAGCGCCGAGCCTTCGAAATCCGTCTTCTCGATCCGCAGACCGACCAGGACATTCGTCGCTCCGACATCGAAACGGGCCTGACCATAACCGGACAGAATGTCTTCATTGGCGGTGTAGTCGGCCGTGAGCGACTGCGGCATGCGGCGCGCTGCGGCGCTTTTCGAACCAGCCACGGCGGCGCGGGCCAGATAGTCGCTGACCAGATCGTGGTTCAGCTTGAAACCCAGGTTGTAGTCATAGTTGCGCGACAGCTGATCGCTGAGCAGCGACGCCATGGTTCCCGGGTCCAGCGGCGCCGGCTTGTCGCTCGAACGGTGGCGGAAGCGCTCTTCGTCGGCGACGACGTCCCGCGTACTGTACTTGCCGCCGAACTTCAGCGTCACTTCGCGGCCGGCGATGACCGTCGGCAGTTCGAAATTCGTCTTGAACGAAACGTCTTCCTGCTCGGTGTCGTTCGAACGGAAGGTGTTCTCGCGGAACGAATATTTGGCGGGGTTCCGATAGAAGCCGCTCGCATCGGCGAAGGCCGAATAGGTCGGCCTGTAGTGGTCGGTCGTGTCGTAGCTCAGAGTCTGCGAATCCGAGCGGAAGACCAGTTCGTCGCGATGCGGATAGGTCTGCTCGCTTCGAGCCCAGGACAGGGCGGCGTCCCAGACAGCCCCGTTGTCGAAGGTGCGCTCCAGACCCGTGCTCAGGGTCGTGATCTGGTTGTTCTGGGTGCGGTGACGCAGGGCCTTGTAGATACGCGCGCCGGTGAAGGTCGCCGCGCGGTCGGTGGCGCCGGGCTGGATCTTCCCGTCCGCATAGCCGAAGCGCAGGGTGTCGCGGTACTCGTCGTCCTCGAACTCAGCGTAGGAGCCGCGCAGCCAGGCGCGCAGGCCTTCGCTGGGCCGCCATTCCAGGGCGCCGGTCAGGGCCTGGCGCGTCCGCTGGGTCTCATAGTCCTTGAACAGGGTCTCTTCGATCAGATAGCGGCCGGCGTCCTTGTCATAGACCCAGGCGTTCTCGACGTTGTCGGGACGGCGGTTGGTTTCCGAATAGCTGAGCGACAGCAGGGCGCCGAAGCTCTGGTCGGGGCCGAAGACGTTGGAGATGGTCGCGCCCGCGCGGGTGTCCGAGCCGCCGTAGTCGTTGTAGCTGCCGCCCGCATAGCCGCTGACGGCCAGGCGGCGCTTGTCGAAGGGCGAGCGGGTCTTGATATCGACGGCGCCGGCGATGGAATCGGCGTCCTGGGCCGGGGTCAGGGTCTTGGAGACCTCGACGGTCGAGACGATGTCCGACGGCAGGGTGTCCAGGTCCACGGCGCGAGTCGTCGGGCTGACGGCCGGAACGGCGACGCCGTCCACCGAGACGGCGGTGAAGGCGGCGGGCGCGCCGCGCACGTTGATGTAACGGCCTTCGCCCTGATCGCGCTGGATGGCGACGCCTTGAACGCGTTGCAGGGATTCCGCGACGTTCGGGTCGGGATAGCGGCCGATCGCGTCCGCCGAGAGGATGTTGACCGTGCCGTCGGCGTTCTTCTGCTGGTTCAGCGAACGGGCCACGCCGTCGGTGATGACGCCCGTCACCACAACGTCGGCCACGGTGGTCACATCGTCGCCGCCCAGGGTCACCGTCACCTGCGACGGACGGCCCGGCGACACGGAAACCAACTGGCTGGCGTCAGGCAGGCCGATGTAGCGCACGTCCAGCGTCACGTCGCCGCTGAGGCCCGGCAGGCTGAACTCGCCCTGGGTGTTGCTGACGGCGCGACGGCCGGAGCCCCGCACGATGATTTCCGCGCCCGGGAGAGGCGAACCCGAGGCGTTCACTACGCGACCGAACAGGCCGTCGCCGGCCGGTTCCACGGCGGCGCTCGGCGCCGTATCCGCCGCCTGGGCGGTCATGGCGAAGGCCAGCGGCAGGAAGGCCGCTCCAACAAGAAGGCGCAGTTTCATTTCAGTCATCCCCGTTCGCCGGAATCCCTGTCCGGTCATGGGGGCGCTGGCTAACGGCGTGCGACGACGCGCCCGCGACGATTTCGCGAAAAGGAATCTGCGAACGGACCACAGTCCCGCGACAATCCGTCCAGAACCGGATGGATCGTCATGAAGACCAAACGCCATCGTCGCGTGATCGCCACGATGAGGTTGATGGAGAACTGAAGCCTATCGTTTCGCGATCGCGTTCAGAACCGCCCGCTCCAAGGTTCCCAGGCTGGAGCACTGGGTGTCCGTGACCCGGCCGTCCCATGCGCTGATGCGTCTCTGATGATATCGGGCGTTCACCGTCGCCTTCACGCCCGACGCCGTCTCTCGCACGAAAACATTGAGTTCGACGGAGCCGTTGATCGGGGCCAGCATCGCCGCCGCCCCGCAATCGGCATAGGAGGACAGTTGATAGCCCTGGTCGTACACCCGCTCGGCGGTCAGGATGCCGCTGTCCTTCTCGATCGTTCTGATGGAGATGTTGCTGGACGCGAAATACTCGACCAGGTTCGACCAGGCCGCATCCTTGGACAGGGCGATATCGCGACTGTTCTCCAGGGGAATATAGGCCGGAGCCGTGACGCAACCGCTGAGACCGAGGGCCAGCCCCGCGACGAATAGCATCTTCTTCATTGTCAGCGTCCTCAGGGATGAAGCGGTGCGCCGGTCTGAAGCGCCGCGCGTTGCTGTTGAACCAGGGCGCGGAGATCCACGCCTGCAGGACAGGCGAAGCCCGCCTCCCATCCGCCCGGAGCGATCAATCTGACTTCCGTCACCGTGCAATCCACCGGTTCGAGAAACTGCGCCGCCGCGATCCGAATGAGTTCCTGACCATCATAGTTCGAGGTCTGCATGACGCGCCGCTGGATCAGAAGCGTGTCGTCCTTGGGATGGACATAGATCGAGAACTGCGCGTGCCCCATTCGCAACAGGGCGTCGGACAACTCCACGCCGTAGGAAAGCAACCTGCCCGTCGACGCGCAGCCGCCCAGGATCAACACGGCCGCCGCCGCAGCCAAGACCCGACTCTTCATGCCCGTCCCCACCATGCGCCCGCGCCCCTTCGGAACGAGCCCCAGACTGTTCCTGTTCGCAGATCGAACAATTCTCAAGGCAATTTCGTCGCCGAGAACAAAGAGCCTGCATCGCGCTGGAAATCCGTCTGGCCTGACACTGGTTGACGGCCCGAAACGCGAAACGGGGTCCGACCTTGCGGCCGGACCCCGTTTTCCGATCTCGACATGGAGCGGGCGAGGCGATTCGAACGCCCGACCCCAACCTTGGCAAGGTTGTGCTCTACCCCTGAGCTACGCCCGCACTCCGTAGGGAACAGTGTGCTGCGCCCCGTCGAGGAGGGGGCGTATAGCGGACCTTCTTCGGATCGCGCAACCCCCTTTTTCGTTTTTCCTTCAATCGGCCGATCTTTTTCGAATAGCCCTGAAACTTCACACGAAAACGGCCCCCGGAACGTCCGCAAGGACGCCCCGGGGGCCGGTTCAAAACGCCGCCGTCGCTACCTCCTCGCGCACCCGCTCAAGCAGCGAGCCGCCGCGCGGCGAGCGATAGCGGCCCCAGCCGCGCTGAGGATCAGCGCGGCGCCAGACGAATAGCCCCGTCCAGGCGGATGCATTCTCCGTTGATATAGGTGTTCTCGGCCAGGTGCAGGGCCAGGGCGGCGTAGTCGGCCGGCGTGCCCAGGCGCTTGGGGAAGGGGATCATGGCGGCCAGGGCGTCCTGCACCTTCTGGTCCATGCCGGCCATCATCGGCGTCCACATGATGCCGGGCAGGATGGTGTTGACCCGCACGCCCTCGTTCATCAGGTCGCGCGCGACCGGCAGGGTCATGGCGTAGACGCCGCCCTTGGAGGCCGAATAGGCCGCCTGGCCGATCTGGCCGTCCTGGGCCGCGACCGATGCGGTGTTGACGATCAGGCCGCGCTCGCCGTCCTCCATGGGCTCCAGCGTCACCATGCCCGCCGCCGATTGCGACAGGACGCGGAAGGTGCCGAACAGGTTGATCGAGACGGTGCGCTCGAACTGGGCCATGTCGTGGGCGCGCGGTTCCTGGGTCTCGCGGTTGCGCGACACGGTCTTCTGGCCAGTGGCGATGCCGGCGCAGTTGACGGTCAAGCGTTCCTGGCCATGGGCGGCGCGGGCTTTCTCGAACCCTGCCTTGACGCTGTCGTCCGAGGTCACGTCCACCTTGCAGAAGACGCCGCCGATCTCCTGGGCGATGACCTCGCCGCGCTCTTCGTTCAGGTCGAACAGGGCGACCTTGACGCCCTTGGCCGCCAGGGCCCGCGCCGTGCCTTCGCCGAGGCCGGAAGCCCCGCCCGTCACCACCGCCGAAATCGAACCGTCGAGTTTCATGGAAATCGTCCCTATATTCCTGTGAACCGAGTGCTTGCGCGAGGATTTAGCGGGCATGACCGCCAAAGCCAAACCGGCGTCGCCCGAGAACGCCATCGACCCGAACAAGGCCCTGGTCCCCACCGTCCAGAAGGTCAATGAAATGCGCGTCCGCAAGGGCTTCTGGCCCAAGATCCGGCGCACGGCCGCGCGCATCCCCTTCGCAGGCCAGGCCCTGGCCGCCTGGTACGCGACCCAGGACCCGCAGACCCCGATGGCCGCCAAGGGGATCATGCTGGGCGCCCTGGCCTATTTCGTCATGCCGGTCGACGCCATTCCCGACGTCTTCGCCGGGATCGGCTTCACCGACGACGCGGCGGTGATCGCCGCGGTCCTGGCCACCCTCGGCGCCCATGTGAAGCGCCGCCATCATGAACAGGCAGAGGCGGCGCTGAAGAAGGTCCGCGACGACGCAGGCTAGGCTTCGGCCCGGCCCCGCGCCTATCCCTCGGTCGTCACCACGATCTTGCCCATGGCCTGGCGATCGCCCAGGGCCTTGATCGCCTCATGGGCGTCTTCCAGCGGATAGGTCCGGCTGACGCGCGGCTTGATCTTGCCGTCGGCCCACAGCTGCATCAGCTCGGCCATGTTGGCCGCGTGCCCCTTGGGGTCACGCGCGACGGCCGCCCCCCAGAAGACCCCGATCACCGACACCGACTTCAACAAAGTCAGGTTCAGCGGCAGGGACGGGATGCCCGCCGGGAAACCGATCACCAGATAGCGGCCGTTCCAGTCCATGGCGCGCAGGGCCGGCTCGGCGTAGTCGCCGCCGACCCCGTCGAACACCACGTCGGCGCCGTCGCGGCCGGTGGCCAGCTTCAGCTCGCCCGACAGGGCCTTCTGCGCCGCCTTGTCCATCGGACCGGACGGATAGATCAGGCCGTTGTCGGCCCCCAGCTCCAGGGCGAACTCCACCTTGTCGTTGGTCGAGGCTGCGGCGACCACGCGCGCGCCCATGGCCTTGCCCAATTCGACGGCGGCGGCGCCGACGCCGCCCGCGGCGCCCAGCACCAACAGGGTCTCGCCCGGCTGCAGGTTGGCCCGATCCTTCAGGGCGTAGTAGGCCGTGCCGTAGGTCAGGACCAGGGCGGCCGCCGTCTCGAAATCCATGCCGTCGGGGACGGGGATCAGGCTGTCGGCCGGGACCGCCAGACGTTCGACCAGACCGCCCCAGCCCGGCACGGCGATGACGCGGTCGCCCCGGAACACGCCCTTGACGCCCTCGCCCACCGCATCGACCACGCCCGCCACCTCGCCGCCCGGCGAGAAGGGCCGTTCGGGCTTGAACTGGTACTTGTCCTCGATGATCAGGGTGTCGGGGTAGTTGATCCCCACGGCCTTGACCTCGATCACCACCTCGCCCGGCTTGGGCGTGGGATCCATGACCTCCTCGACAACCAGGGCTTCAGGGCCGCCGACGGCCTTGGACAGGACTGCGCGCATATGGGTTCTTTTCTCTAATCCCCCGTCGGGCCATGGCGCCGACACGATTGCGACGCTAATCAGCGCGCGGCCCGATTCATAGAGGCCGAACCGACTTTCAGGAGATCCTCATGGCGGCGACGGCCCTCATCCTCCACGGCGGCGCCGGCGCCCGGCGCGAGCGCAACTACGACGCCGAGGTCGTGCACATGCGCGAAGTGGTCGAGGCGATGAAGGCGCGGCTGGACGCCGGCGCCTCGGCCGTGGACGTGGCCGTCGAGGCCGTGGTCATGCTGGAGGACTCCGGCCTCTATGTCGCCGGTCGCGGAGCCTCGCCCAACCTGGCCGGCGCCTATGAACTGGACGCCATTCTCATGGACGGCGCAAGCGGCAAGGCCGGCGCCGTCGCCGCCCTGCAGGGCTTCCGCAACCCGGTCGTCGCCGCCCGCGCCGTGATGGACCGCACTCCCCACGTCATGCTGGCCGGCGAAGGCGCCGCCCTGTTCGCCCATGACCAGGGCCTGGAAGCCATCGGCGACGAGGAGGCCTGGTTCACCCGCGCCGGTCAGGGCGAGGACAATCATCCGCCCGGCGTCCTGGGCCACGGCACCGTCGGCTGCTGCGTGCTGGACAGTCAGGGCCGTCTGGCCGCCGCCACCTCGACGGCGGGCGTCTTCGGCAAGATGCCGGGCCGCGTCGGCGACACCCCCATTCCCGCCGCCGGCACCTGGGCCGACGAGCACGCCGCCGTCTCCTGCACCGGCCAGGGCGAATACTTCATCCGCGTCGCCGCCGCCGCCCGCACCGCCTTCGGCGTGGCCGCCGGTCAGTCGCTGGCCGAGGCGTCGCAGGCGACCATCGACCGTATCGGCGGCCTGGGCGGCGACGGCGGCCTGATCGCGCTCGACCGCGCGGGCCGTATCTCTCACCCCTTCAACAGCCAGGGCATGAAACGCGCCTGGCTGACCACGGACGGTGAGATCGGCGTCGAGGTGTTCGGCCGCCAGGGCTGAACGCCTCGTTTCATTACAGCACCGTAAGGTGCGCGGCGGCTTTGGACGCTGATAGGGTTCGGTCGACCTGCCCCCGGCGCGGCCGGCGGGCGACCGGAACCTGACGCCATGAAGACCCGCCTGATCCTGACCGCCTGCGCCTCGGCCCTGTTGCTGGGCCTGCCCGCCGCCGCTTCCGCCGAGGGCGCGCCGCCCGCCGCGACCGCCGCTGCTGCACAGGGCGGGGTCGTCGTGCCGCCGCTGGGCTTCCACAAGCGCGTCCTGGCCAACGGCATGGAGGTCTACACCGCCCGCGACGCCTCGACCTCGAACGTCACGGTCCAGGTCTGGTATCGCGTCGGTTCGAAGGACGATCCGGCAGGCCGTTCAGGCTTCGCCCACCTGTTCGAACACCTGCTGTTCAAGTCGACGAAGAACATGCCGTCCGAGACCTTCGACCGTCTGACCGAGGACGTCGGCGGCATGAACAACGCCTTCACCGCCGACGACGTCACCGCCTATTACGAAGTGGTCCCCGCCAACCACCTGCAGCGCATCCTCTTCGCCGAGGCCGACCGCATGGGCTCGCTGGTGGTGGATCAGAAGACCTTCGAATCCGAGCGCGACGTGGTGAAGGAGGAATACCGTCAGCGGATCCTGGCCAGCCCCTACGGCCGTCTATTCGGCCTGTTCACGCCCGAGACCATCTATCAGGATCACCCCTATCGCCGTCCGGGCATCGGTTCGATCGAGGAGCTGAACGCCTCGACCCTGGACGACGTGCTGCGTTTCCACGCCACCTACTACCGGCCCGACAACGCCATGCTGATCGTGGCCGGCAACTTCGACCAGGCCCAGTTGGACGCCTGGGTGGACGAATACTTCGCCCCGCTGAAGCGACCGGCGACGCCCATGCCGGTCAACGACGTGAAGGAGCCGGAACCGACGGGCCCGCGCACCGCCACCTATTACGCGCCCAACGTGCCCTTGCCCGCCGTGGCCCTGGCCTGGAACACCGTGGCCTACAAGGACGCCGACCGCGCCGCCCTGTCCGTGCTGGACGGCGTGCTGTCGACCGGCGAATCCAGCCGCCTCTATCGCTCGCTGGTCTATGACAAGCAGATCGCCTCGACCATCGGCTCCAGCCCCGACTTCGCCCAGCAGGCCGGCAACCTGACCGCCTACGCCATCATGGCCGACGGCCAGTCGGTCGAAGCCGGCAAGACCGCGCTCGAGGCCGAAATCGCCCGTCTGCGCGACGCCCCGATCACCGCCGCCGAACTGAGCGAAGCCAAGAACGAGCTGGTCGCCAACGCCTTGCGCGGCCGCGAAAGCATCGACGACCGCGCCACCACTCTGGGCATGGCCTTGATCATGACCGGGGACGCAACCGCCGCCGACCGCGAGATCGCCGAGATCCAGGCCGTCACCGCCGCCGACGTGCAGCGCGTGGCCCGTCGCTATCTGACGCCGCAGCGCCAGATCACCATCAACTACCTGCCCGCCGACGAGGCCCATCCGGCCAGCGTGCAGAAGATGAACGTGGACGCCCCCGTCACCGTGGCCGAACTGGCCCCCGCCGGTCCGGTCGCCGTCCTGCTGCCGGAAGCCGAGCGCGCCCGCCTGCCCCAGCCGGGCGCAGAAGTCGCCCCGGCCACCCCCGCCGTCGCCGACTTCCGCCTGGCCAACGGCATGCGGGTTCTGGTCGCCCCGACCCAGGGCCTGCCCCTGGTCTCGGCGCGTCTGAACTTCAACGCCGGCTCGGCCAATGACCCGGCGGGCAAGCCGGGCGTGGCCTCCATGACCGCCGGCCTTTTGACTCAGGGCACGACCACCAAGTCGGCCCCCGAGATCGCCACCGCCATCGAACAGTTGGGCGCCAACATCGGTGCGGGCTCGGGTTCCGACTTCACCAATGTCTACGCCAATGCGCCCAAGGACGTGTTCGGCCGCTCGCTGGCGCTGATGGCCGATCTGGTGCGCAACCCGGCCTTCGCCGCCGAGGAGTTGGAACGCCAGCAGTCGCAGACGCTTGACGGCCTGCGCGTGGCCCTCAGCCAGCCCGGCTCCGTCGCCGCCCAGTCGGTCGGCCGCGTCATCTACGGCGACGCCCCCTACGGCGCGCCCGGAAGCGGCACCCTGACCAGCGTCCCGGCCATCACCCGCGACGACGTGGCCGCCTTCCACGCCGCCCGCTATCGCCCGTCGCAGGCCACGATCGTCTTCTCGGGCGCCGTAACCCCCGCCGAGGCCCGCGAGTTGGCGCAGCAGGCCTTCGGCGACTGGCGCGACCCGGCGACCGCTGCTCCGGTTCCCGTCGCCAAGGCCGGTCAGACCCTGCCGCCGCGCATCGTCGTCATCGACCAGCCGGGCGCGGGCCAGGCCGCCGTCGTCGCCGCCATCCGCGGGATCAAGCGGACCGACGCCGACTACTTCCCGTTGACCCTGGGCAACACCCTGCTGGGCGGCGGCTTCTCCTCGCGTCTGAACCAGGAAATCCGCATCAAGCGCGGCCTGTCCTACGGCGCCCGCTCCTCGGTCGGCGCCCAGCAGGACGTCGGCGTCTTCACCGCCTCGACCCAGACCAAGAACGAGACGGCGACCGAGGTGGCCGACCTGATCCTGGCCGAGGTCGGCAGGCTGGGAACCAGCCCCGCGACCGAAGCCGAACTGGCCCCGCGTCGCGCGACGCTGATCGGCGGTTTCGGTCGTTCGCTGGAGACGGTGGACGGTCTGGGCGGCCTGGTGGCCAACCTAGCCCTCTACGACCTGCCGATGAGCGACCTGGCCGACTACGCCGGCCGCGTGCGCTCGGTCACGCCGCAACAGGTCGAGGCCGCCTTCGCCGAACACCTGCCGACCGACCGGGCCAGCCTGGTCATCGTCGGCGACGCGTCCAAGTTCATCGACTCCCTGCGGACCAAGTACCCGACCGTCGAGGTCATCCCCCTGACTGACCTGGACCTGAACAGCGCCTCGCTGAAGTAAGCCGCCCTTCTCCCCCGTCGCCTTGCGACGGGGGAGGTTTTCTAGGTCGTCAGGCAGACCACCTGGGCCACGCGCAGGTCACGGCGCAGACGGTCGGCGACCTTGCCGTAGTTGTCGGTGGTCACGGCCTCGCCGCGCGCCTTTTCGTGACGGTCGCGTTCGCCCCGGATGGCGGGCACGAAGGTGTCCGGCGCCGTGGTGTAGATCAGGCCCCGGCGCGGCGATTCCGCTATGGTCACGCCCAGAACCTGCCCCTTGCGATCCAGGACGGGCGCGCCGGACAGGCCCGCCAAGGTTCCCTTCAGCCCCTTGGTGCGGCCGGCTTCGGCCCAGGCCAGGACCGGCTCGTCCCGCTCGCCGCGCCCTCGGATTTTCAGCGTCTCGCGACCCAGCAGGCGCGACGCCACCTCGCCAGGCGCGCCTTGAGGGAAGCCCGGGTGATAGGCGCGCTGGCCCTTGCGCAAGGGCTCGTCCGTCACGACCGGCAGGGCCGGCGGCCCGCCCTCGGTCAACAGGAGGGCCACGTCGGCGCGCGAGGCCAGACGCACGTCGGCCGCCAGGGCGCGTCCGCCGCCGATCACCAGGGCCGGACGGCGGCACCCCTCGACCACATGCCGCGCCGTGACCCACCGACCGTCGGCCGCGATGGAAAAGGCCGTACCCGACGAGGGCTGGAAGGGCGTGTCCGGCGCGATCACCGTGACGGAGGGGTCGAAAGGCGTCACCGGCCCCAGCAAGGGCCCGTGCGCCTCGTCGTCGGCGGGGATCTTGGGCGCGTCCGCCTTTTCCCGTCGGCCGAGAGACACGATCAGCAAGGCCCCGATCACGGCGGCGTAGATGGTCCAGTCCGGCAGATGGGGAAAGCGCATCGCGAGGCGCTCAGCCCGTCAGGGCGGCGGCCAGGATCAGGGCCGTGGCCAGCTTGGCGCCCGCCAGGACGACGGCGGCCGAGACCTCGTTCTTCTCGATCCGCTGCGGCAGGCCGGTCAGCAGCATGTCGACGACGCGGAAGGCGAAGAGCTGAATCACCACCGTCGCCACGCCCCAGATGGCGATGTCGCGGATGGAGGTCGAAACCGAGAGGGAGACGGCCAGGGGAATCGCCAGCCCGACCAGAACCCCGGCGAAGGCCACGGCGGCGGCCGAGTTCCCTTCACGGATCAACCCCACCTCGCGCCACGGCGTCAGCAGGGCGTAGACCGTCGCGCCCATGGCCAGCAGGCCGAAGGTCACCAGAAGGTGCAGGATCAGGACAGGAAAGCCGGTGGCGAAGGCCTGGACCTCAGGACTCGACAGGACGCTGGGCAACGACGACGAGTCCATGGTGCGCGAGCCTGCAGCCTCCAGCGAAAGGGGAACGAAAGCAAAACAGCCTTGCCCGATCGGATGCGACCTCCGCTAGAGCAGCCGGGCCACACCTTGTCAGAAAAACGGCGGCGCCAAGCTACTTTCGGTTGTTGAGGCAGGCGAACGTTCGTTCGCGACGGCCAAGAAAAAACCCTCGCCGAGGGACGAGGGCGAAAGGGGCTGCGTCAACCCGGATGAACCGCAGCCCCCGCCTTGATCCCGTCCGGCGAACCGGACGGGAGAAGCTCAGGTCGCTCTAGCACTCAAGTCGCGAGCAACCGCGTTGTGAGCATAGGCGCGCAAAGAGCTGCTCAGGCAACGAGCCCTCGCGCGGCCAGCGATAGCGCCCTAGATATAGCGACGCAGGCTGCGGGCCAGCTCGCTGGCGCCGTCCTTGGCGCCCTTGCGGACCTGGGGCTGGTAGGCGACGCGGGCGTGCTCGACGCAGTAGACGCCTTCCGAAGCACGGCGGCCGCAGAAGCTGAACTCGCGCGACGACGGGTCGCCGATCGGCCATTTGCACATATGGGCGCCCAGGGTCATCACCGTGGCCGTGCCGGGCAGTTCCGGCGCGGGGGCGGGGGTCGGAGTCTGGGGCGCCGGCATCGCCGGACGCGGAGCCACGGCTTCGATGCGGCGCGGCGCCGAAGGGGCCTGCGGGGGGGTGGCCGGCGCGGCCGGACGCGGCCGGGCCGCAGCGCGGAAGGTGGTGCGGGCGGGTTGCGACGGGGCGGCCCGGCCCGACAGGCCCAGGCGGTGCACCTTGCCGATCACGGCGTTGCGCGTCACGCCGCCGCCCAGGGCCTTGGCGATCTGGCTCGCGGACTGGCCTTCCAGCCAGAGTTTCTTCAACGCGCCGACGCGGTCTTCAGTCCAGCCTGCGGTCATGGCGACCCTCCCGGGGAAGTCGGATTCAATATCTTGGGTCTTGTCGGATTTTCTTCGGCTCGACCCGCTACTAATCGTAAAGCAGGCCTTAAAACGCGCAAGATGTAGCAATTCGGCTGTCCACAGAAACCAGATGTAGTGTGGTTAATGTCCCGTTTTGACTCAGGTTTCGGAGCGGCCGGATAACGTCGGGCGCCTTGCGAAACCAGCTTTGCGGGCGCATCTGGGCGGCCATGACGACCGATCTCGCCCCCGCCCGCCCCGCAGAACACCCTTCCGGCCTGCCCCAGCCGCGTCGCTATGACGGGATCAACTGGGTGGGCCTGCGCACCCTCTATCTGCGCGAGGTGCGTCGTTTCTGGAAGGTGGGCGCGCAGACGATCGCGGCGCCGGTGGTGACGACCCTGCTCTACATGCTGGTCTTCGTGGTCGCGCTGAAGGGCGCCCGCCCGCCGTTGCACGGCACGCCCTTCGCCGAGTTCGTGGCGCCGGGCCTGATCATGATGGCCATCCTGCAGAACGCCTTCGCCAACGCCTCGTCCAGCCTGATCCAGGCCAAGATCATGGGCACGGCCACCGACTTCCTGACCCCGCCGCTCAGCCCGCTGGAACTGACGATCGGCTTCACCCTGGGCGCCGCGACGCGCGGCGTCGTGGTCGGCCTGGTGACGGCCCTGTGCGTCCTGCCCTTCGCCAAGCTGGGCCTGGCCAATGTCTTCCTGATCCTCTGGTTCGGCCTGATCGCCTCGCTGCTGATGGGCATGCTCGGCGTTCTGGCGGGTCTTTGGTCCGAGAAGTTCGACCACCTGTCGGCGGTGCAGAACTTCGTGGTCATGCCGATGACCTTCCTGTCGGGGACCTTCTATCTGGTCGACAACCTGCCCGAGCCCTTCGCCAGCATCAGCCGCTTCAACCCCTTCTTCTACCTGATCGACGGCTTCCGGGCCGGCTTCATCGGTCATGCCGAGGGCTCGCTGGCCGTCGGCATGATCATGAGCGCCGTCCTGACCCTGCTCATGGGCGTCGCCTGCTGGCTGATCTTCCGTTCAGGCTGGCGCCTGAAGAGCTAAGCCTCTAGGCAGGACGGATGATCGGCCCTGGGGAGGGTCGAAGGGGAGATATCTTCATGCTGATCCGCGTCCTTGCCGCATCCGTCGCCCTGCTGGCCGCGACCTCCGCCGCGGCGCTGGAAACGACGCCCGGCGCGCGCATCGAGGCGACGGCGCGCAGCTTCGTCCAACCCTCGAACGCCGCGCGCCTGGACTCCGTCAAGGCGGCCCTGACGGCGGCGGGCCTGCCGTTCACGACCCAGGCCTTCGAAGGCGGCAACGAGCGGATAGGTCCGCTGCCCGGAACCAATGTCGTCGTGACCCTGGGCGCAGGCGAGAAGGACATCGTCCTGACCGCCCACTATGACGCCGTGAAGCTGCGCGACGGATCCATGTCCCAGGGGATCGTCGACAACGCCGGTTCGGTCCTGGCCATGATCGAGGCGGCTTCGGCCCTGAAGGAAGGGCTTCACGCCCAACCGACGTCCCACCGCTTCATCTTCGTCTTCACCGACCAGGAAGAACTGGGCCTGATCGGCGCCCGCAAATGGCTGGAAGGCCATGACAAGGCGCGCATCGAGGCCGTCGTCAACGCCGACGTCGCCGCCTATGGCGAGACGGTCATGTACGGCGAGAACGTCGGCGATCAGTCGGCCTTCGTCCTGCGCGCCCTGCGGCTGCAATGCGCCGAGCGCGGCGTGGATTGCGTCGCCTTCCCCGTCTATCCGCCTAGCGACGACAGGGTCTTCTCGGCCGCCGGCGTCCCCGTGGTGTCGCTGGGAACCCAGGATGCGATCGGCGCCCACCAGATGTGGCTGGCCTTCAACGGCGGTAAGGAAAACGGCCTGGCCGAAGGCTTCGTCCCGCCGGTCTTCCAGCGCATCCACACGGCCGAGGACCGGATCGAGCGTCTGAACGGCGCCGATGTCGCCCGCTTCGGCCTGTTCGTCGCCGACCTGGCCCTGCGCGTCAGCCGCGAGGCCGACCGATAGGGCGAACGGCGCAGCACGGTCCGGCGCTTTCCGGGCGGTGTTGACTAAGCGTCCGTAGCGCCCGACAAGACCAGCGCCCTTTTTCAATGCGGTCCCGCAGCCAAGGCTTCGGGACCGTCCGCTTTTATGGAGTCTGCCCAGTGTCCGGTCATCTGATGGGTGTCTACAATCGCGCGCCGCTGGAGGTGGATCGCGGCCAGGGCGTCCGACTGTGGGCCAAGGACGGCACGGAGTATCTGGACTGCGTCTCGGGCATCTCCACCAACGCCCTGGGCCACGCCAACCCGAAGCTGGCCGAGGCCCTGAAGGCCCAGGCCGACAAGCTGTGGCACGTCTCCAACATCTTCAAGATTCCCGGTCAGGACGAACTGGCTGACGCCCTGTGCGCCAAGTCCTTCGCGGAAGTGGTCTTCTTCGCCAACTCGGGCACCGAGGCCGTGGAATGCGCCCTGAAGACGGCGCGCAAGTATCACCACGCCAACGGTCAGCCGGAACGCATCGACATCTACGGCTTCGACGGCTCCTTCCACGGCCGCACCTACGGCGGCATCAACGCGGCCGCCAACCCCAGCTACACCGAAGGCTTCGGCCCGCCGATGCAGGGCTTCCATCAGTTGAAGTGGGGCGACAAGGAAGCCCTGAAGGCCGCCTTCGAGAACCCGACCACGGCCGCCGTCATCCTGGAGCCGGTCCAGGGCGAGGGCGGCTGCCGCGCCACCTCGGAAGAGGACCTGCGCTGGATGCGTGAAACGGCCGACGCCAACGGCGTCCTCATCATCTTCGACGAGGTCCAGTGCGGCATGGGTCGGACCGGCAAGCTGTGGGCCCACGAATGGGCCGGCATGGCGCCGGACATCATGGCGGTGGCCAAGGCCCTGGGCGGCGGCTTCCCCATCGGCGCCTGCCTGGCCACGGCCGAGGCGGCCAAGGGCATGACCGTCGGCGCCCACGGCTCGACCTTCGGCGGCAACCCCCTGGCCATGGCGGTCGGCAAGGCGGCCTTCGACGAGATCTCGTCGGATGCGGTCATCGCCAACGTCAACGAGATCGCCGGCTATCTGAAGCAGCAGTTGCACGGCCTGCAGGAGCGCTTCCCCGACGTGATCGTCGAGGTGCGCGGCAAGGGCCTGCTGTTGGGCCTGAAGCTGGTCCCCAACAACCGTGAGTTCATGGGCTGGGCCCGCGACGAGGCGAAGCTGCTGGTCGCCGGCGGCGGCGACAACCTGGTGCGCATCCTGCCCCCGCTGAACATCACCCTGGACGAGGCCCGCGAGGCCGTCGAACGGGTCGAAAAGGCCTGCGAGTTCGCCCGGACGAAACTGGCGGCCTAAGTGCTTTCCCCCTCCCCGCTTGGGGAGGGGCCTGGCCCTCATCGGGGCGAGGTCGGGTGGGGACGCTGTTCCTTCATTCCAGGTTCCCAGAGGCCGCCCCACCCGGTCCCTGCGGGACCACCCCCTCCTGAGCGGGGAGGGAGAGGCTCTGTCATGGTCCGTCACTTCCTCGACATTCATCGGCTGGACGCCGCCGACCTGCGCGCCATCCTGGACGACGCCCACGCCCGCAAACAGGCCCGCAAGGGCTGGCCCCAGGGGCGCGCCGACGCCGACGCGCCGGGCAAGGACCGCGTCCTGGCCATGATCTTCGAGAAGAACTCGACGCGCACCCGTTTCAGCTTCGACGCCGCCATCCGCCAACTGGGCGGCGCCTCCATCATCGCCACCGCCTCGGACATGCAGTTGGGTCGGGGCGAACCGGTCGAGGATACGGCCAAGGTCCTGTCGCGCATGGTCGACGCCGTGATGATCCGCGCCAACGACCATGAGGACGTCGAACGCTTCGCCCGCGTCGCGACCGTGCCCGTGGTCAACGGCCTGACGGATCGCAGCCACCCCTGTCAGATCCTGGCCGACCTGCTGACGATCGAGGAACACCTGGGCCCGGTCGAGGGCAAGACCATCGCCTGGGTCGGCGACGGCAACAACGTCTGCCACAGCTTCATGCACGCCGCGCCCAAGTTCGGCTTCCGCCTGAACGTGGCCTGCCCGGCTGAATATCATCCGGACCTGCGCGACCTGGAGAAGGGCGGCGCCTATGTCCACCTGACCTCCGACCCGCGTGAAGCCGTTCAGGGCGCCGACGTGGTCGTCACCGACACCTGGGTCTCCATGGGGGATCAGGACTACGAGGCCCGCCTGGCCGCCTTCGAGCCCTATACCGTCGACGAAGCCCTGATGGCCGAGGCGAACGAGGACGCGGTCTTCCTGCACTGCCTGCCCGCCCACCGCGGCGAGGAGGTGACGGACGCCGTCATCGACGGTCCCCAGTCCCTGATCTGGGACGAGGCCGAGAACCGCATCCATGCCCAGAAGGCGGTGCTGGCCTGGTGCTTCGGCGGAGCCTAATTCCGCCGAAGCGACCCAAGCCTAGTAGGACGTCGGATAGGTCCGCCCGCCGAGCGTCGAGGCGAGGTGGATCAGCAACAGGAAGGCGAGCGCCGCCGCGACCAGCATGATGAAGCGCCAGGGCGCCATGCGGGGCCCCTTCGACAGGTCCGGCGGTCGCGCGCCGCGCCAGCCGGAAAAGACGGCGACGGCCACGGAGACGGCCAGCAGGGTCAGGGTCAGCGACAGGTCCATGGCGATGGCAGGTGGCGTGGCGCGCGCCGTCGCGCAAGCCGTTTGAGGCCTCAAAGGCGAAGCTTTACGCCTCGTTAACCATGTCGGCGCGACAGAAGCCCTCAAATCCAACCTGTTGCCGAGATGATTCAGTCGCCGAGGCGCCAGATGTTGCGGTTAACAGCACGTTTACACGCTTGATCTGGAGCGTTAGCGTTTCGATTCTAGGTCAGGAGGCGAATCAGTGAGCGCAGCAGCGCCTTGGAGCGTTAAGGGGATTGATCCCAAGGCGCGCGAAATCGCCAAGGACCTTGCGCGTCGCTCCGGCATGACGCTGGGCGAATGGCTGAATTCGATGATCATGGACGAGCCGGACGAGGACGAGGGCGTCACGCCCCTGCCCCGCCGTTCGCCCATTCCCGACCCCTATGATCGCCGCAGCCGTTCGCGTCGCCTGGACGACGCCTATGACGGCTATGCTTCGCATGAAGGCCTGGGCCGCATCGGCGCCTCGCTGGAGGCCATCGCCGAACGTCTGGAAGCCTCCGAACGCCGCTCCACCGTGGCGATCCAGGGCATCGACCAAGCCGTGGCCGGTCTGGTGCGTCGTCTGGATGGACAGGATCGCGTGGGCGCCGGCTACGCCAAGCGCATCGACGACATCGCCGAGGAACTGCGCGAGGGCCATCGCCGCCTACGCCGCTTCGAGGCCGAGGTCGCGCCCAAGGCCGAAGAAGGCGTGGACAGGCTGAACGACGCCGTGGGCGCCGTGTCCAGCCGCCTGTTCGATCTGGACGAACGCCAACGCAACACTATCGGCGAACTGCGCGAGCGGATGACGGCGGTGGAAAAGGCCGCCGGCCCCGGACCGGGAACCGACCTTCTGGGTCAGGTCGGCCATCGTCTGGATGAGGCCCAGACACGGACCTCCGAGGCGCTGAAGGGACTGGAACGCTCCTTCGCCGCGCTTGATCTTCGCCTGCGCGACGCCGAGAGCCGGATCGAACCCGAGCATGCGCGCGAAGCCGCCCGCTTTGAAAAGCTGGCCGAGACCCTGACCCGTCAGGTCGAGACCAGCCGCCACGAGATGATGCGCCGCCTCGACGCGGCCGAGACCGAAAGCCGTGTCGATCGCATCGAGCGCGCCCTGGCCGGCATCGGCGATCAGGCGCGCGCCTCCGAGCAGCGCTCGGCCGCGGCGGTCGAAGCCATGGGCCGCGAAGTCCTGCGCATCGCTCAGAACCTGAACACCCGCGTCGAAACCGTCGAACAGGGCGGCGTCGGCTCTGAAGGGATCGAAGCTCGGATCGACGCCCTCGGCCGCGATCTGGACGAGAAGCTCGACCGCGAGATGCAGCGCCACGCCCAGGCGGTGGAACAGCGCATCACCCGGTCCGACGACCAGCACGCCCTGGCTCTGGAACGTCTGGGCGGCGAGATCACCCGCATCTCGGATCGTCTGAGCGAACGCATCGCCCAGTCGGAACGCCGCTCGGCCCAGGCTCTGGACGACATCGGTCGCCGCCTGTCGGAAAGCTCCGACCGGTTCGAACAACGCTACGACCGCGCTTCGGGCGAGCTGGGCGAGCGCATGCGCCAGAGCGAGGAGCGCACGGCGCGCCTGCTGGCCGAGGCCCGCGAGAATATCGAGCAGCGCTCGGCCGCGCGGCCGTCGCGACGCGACGTGCCTCTGGAAAGCCCAGAGCCCGCGCCCTGGAGCCCGTCCGAGAGCGCCGGCGACGACTGGCGCGCCACGGCCTTCGCCGAACCGGCCGCGGCCTGGTCCGACGATCCCTTGTCCGGCGTCCTGGACGCGGCCCCCTTCCCTTCGCCGCAGGCTTCCGAACCTGAGCCGGTCTTCAACGATCCTCTGGACGCCGAACTGAACGTCTTCGCTGAAGCTGAGGCGCCGACGCTCAAGACGGAAGAGGCCGCGCCTGCCGGCCTGTTCGGCGCCACTCCTGAACGCGCCCGTTTCGGCGCCGTTTCGACCCATCTGCCGGACGACGGCTTCGGGGACGTCTTTGCGCCAACGGCCGCGCCGCCCCCGGTCAACGTTGAACCCGCCATGTCGGCGGGCGACTTCGGCGGTGCCGACGTCAGCGATGTCCTGGGCGCCTCCGACGGCGCGATCGGCGCCCTGCCGCCTCTGGTGGATGCGCCGGAAGGCGACGACGGCTTCCTGGCCGACAGCGACTTCATCGATCCGCGCGCCCTGCAAGCCGAAGCGACTGACGGTCGCGCATCGACGCGCGGCGCGTTGGAGGCGGCCCGCGCCGCCATGACCCAGGCCGAAGAACCCCCTGCTCGTCAGGGGTTCGGTCTGAAGCTGAAACGCGGCGGCAAGTCCAAGCTGCAGGAACGTCTGGACAAACAGGCGACGCGCGGCGGCTCGACCGTGGGCAAGGCCTTGGGCGCCTCGGCAGTCGCGGCCCTGGTCATGGGCGGCGGCTACGCCTCCCTGCAGTTGGCCGAGGGATCGGGTCTGGAGCTTCCCGGCGTCGCGGCCCTGACCGGCGCCCCGCAGGCGCCCAGGACGGCCACGCCGCCGATCGCCGCCGTAGCTTTGAACGCGACGCCGACCGAGGCGACGCCGTCTCCCGACGCGGCGGCGACCGAGGGCGCGATCCTGTTCGCCCGCGCGGTGCAGTTGATCGACAATGGCGACGACAGCGGTCTGGCGTCCCTGAAGCGGGCCGCCGAGCTGGGCTATGGTCCGGCGCAGATGCGTCTGGCGGGCCTGTACCAGGAAGGCGGAGCGGGCCTGACGGCCGATCCGGTCGAGTCGCGCAACTGGGCGCGCCGTGCGGCCGAGGGCGGCGACGCCCGCGCCATGCAATTCTACGCCATGCAGTTGTACGAAGGCGAAGGCGGCGCCAAGAACCGGCCCGAGGCCCTGTCCTGGTTCAAGAAGTCGGCCCAGGCCGGGCGCGTCGACAGCCAGTACAATGTCGCCAAGATCTACGAAAAGGGCGACGAAGGCGTGGCGCCGAACGCCGCCGAAGCCTTCAAGTGGTACATGATCGCGGCCCGTCGCGGCGACCAGCAGGCGCTGGCCGCCGTGCAGCGCCTGACTCCGGTCACCTCGGCCGAGACGCGTCGCCAGGCGCGTGCGGCGGCCGACGCCTTCACCGCCCCTCCCGCCGCCTGATCGGCGTCTGCTGGGGGTGGCGGTTCGGCGCGGCCGTCGCTAAGACCGGAAGTCGAAACCTAGTCGCCTGACCGGCGCTGTTCTGCGTTCCCTTCCAGCCGAAGGCGCGTGCCGTGGATATTTACCTGCCGATCGCCGAGGTTTCGGTGAACTGGCCGCTCCTAGTGTTGCTGGGCGCGACGGTCGGCTTCGTCTCGGGCCTGTTCGGCATCGGCGGCGGGTTCCTGATGGCCCCGGTCCTGGTCTTCATGGGCATTCCCCCGACGGTCGCCGTGGCCAGCCAGGCCAGCCACGTCGTCGCTTCCTCGACCTCGGGCGTCATCCGCTATTCGGGCATGAAGGCGGTCGATTACCGCATCGGCGGCATCATGGCCCTGGGCGGCGCGCTCGGCGCGCTCGCGGGCGTCGAACTGTTCCGCTACCTGCGTCTGCTGGGACAGGCGGATCTGGTGGTGGCCCTGTCCTACCTGATCTTCCTCGGCTCCATCGGCTGCATGATGCTGTACGAGAGCCTGACCCAGATCCTGCATCGAATCCGGGGCGAGACGCCGCCGCGCAAGGAGCGGCGCCGCCCCATGTGGCTGTACGGCCTGCCCTTCCGCATGCGCTTCCCGCGCTCCGGCCTCTACATCAGCGCCATTCCGCCCTTCGGCCTGGGGGTGTTCGCCGGGATATTGTCGGCCATCATGGGGGTGGGCGGCGGCTTCATCCTGGTGCCGGCCATGCTTTATGTGCTGCGGATGCGGGCCAATGTCGTGGTCGGCACCAGCCTGTTCCAGATCATCATCACCACGGCCATCACCACCATCCTGCAGGCTGGACGAAACCAGACGGTGGACATCGTCCTGTCGACCATCCTCCTGCTGGGCGGAGTGGTCGGCGCCCAGTACGGCGCCAAGCTGTCGGGCCGTTTCCGCGCCGAGGAAATGCGGGCGGCCCTGGGGCTGATCGTCCTGCTGGTCGGCATCCAGATGGGGCTGGAGCTCTTCGTGAGGCCCAGCGACCTCTTCCTCCTGGCGCCGGGGACGGGCGGATGATGATCCAAGCTCTTCCGCCCGATCCGCCTCCCGTCGTCGTTCAGGCCCCGGCTTCCACGGCCGCGACGGGATCGGTCGAGGTTCACACCGGCGACCGATCCGTGGCGACCCAGGAAGAGGTGCGGGTGGCCGCCGCCCTGACCGACGCCCAGGTCAAGGTCGACTCCGGTTTTCGCGGCGCCTCCATCGTCCTCTACGGGGCTGTGTTCAATCCGACCACGACTCCTGCCGACGTGGTGGTCGTAGTGCGCGGCCCGGACGCCCCTGTCCGCCTGGTCAAGAAGACGCGCAACATGGGCGTCTGGTTGAACAGCCGCCCGGTCCTCTTCGAGGGCGCCCCCGGTTTCTACATGACCGCCTCGACCCGGCCGTTGAGCGACATCGCCGACTTCGGCCAGCTTCGCCGCCTGGGCGTCGGCGTCGATCACCTGAGGATCGACGCGCCGCAGGAAAGTCGCACCGTCACGCGTTACGGCGTGCGCGACGTGGTCGTCAGCCGCCTGGGCGAGAACTACCTGGACTGGCGCCGGGCCGTGATCCGTCTGAAGGAGGCGGCCGCCCTCTACAACACCGATCCGCGCGGCGTGCAGTTCGTGGACAAGGGTCTGTTCCGCGCCGAGGTCGAACTGCCGACCGTCGCGCCTACCGGCAAGTATTACGCCGAGGTCTGGCTGTTCCAGGACGGGGCGCCGGTTTCCGTCTCCAACCTGACCCTGACCGTCGAGAAGGTGGGGCTGGAGCGCGACATCTATGAGTTCGCCCATCGGCGGCCGTGGAGCTACGGCGTCCTGTGCGTCATCCTGGCGGCCTGCACCGGCTACGCCGCCTCGCGGGTGTTCAGAAGTCGCTAGCGTCGCTATCGCTCGCCGGACGGCGGCTCGCCGCTTGAGCGACTTATCTCCGCTCATCGAGGGGGGAGCACCAAAAAAGGGCGGCCCGCGAAGGCCGCCCTTTCCCGTTTCAGTCTGCGCCTGAGGCTCAGGCCGCCTTCTTCTCCGGCGCGAAGCGGCCGTAGAAGGTTTCGTTCTTCTCGGCCATGTCGCGCAGCAGTTGCGGGACCTTGAAGCGATCGCCGTACTTGGCGGTCAGTTCGTCGGCCTTGGCCACGAAGGCCTTCAGGCCGGTCTGGTCGATGAAGGTGATGGGGCCGCCGGTCCAGGGCGCGAAGCCCCAGCCCAGGATGGCGCCCAGGTCGCCCTCGCGCGGGTCGTCGATGACGCCCTCTTCCCAGCAACGGGCCACTTCCACCGCCTGGCGATACAGCAGGCGCGTCTTCAGCTCGTCGACGGCGGCCAGAGCCTCGGGCCCCTCGCCGAATTCGGCGCCCTTGGTGGTCGGGGCCAGTTCAGCCAGGCCCGGCCAGATGACCTTGGGCTTCTGGTCGTAGTCGTAGAAGCCCTTGCCGTTCTTGCGGCCGTAGCGGCCCTGCTCGACCATGGTGGCGACGATCTGCTCGCCCTCGGTCGGGACATACTTGTCGCCCAGATCCTCGCGGGTCTGCTTGGCGATCTTGTACGACAAGTCCAGGGCCACGTCGTCGTGCATCTCCAGCGGGCCGCGCGGCATGCCGGTCATGCGGCCGACGTTGTCGATCAGCACGGGCGAATAGCCCTCTTCCAGCATGGCCATGCCTTCCATCAGGAAGGTGGAGAAGCAGCGCGAGGTGTAGAAGCCGCGGCTGTCGTTGACCACGATCGGCGTCTTCTTGATCTTCAGGACATAGTCCAGCGCCTTGGCCAAGGCCTCGTCGCCGGTCTTCTCGCCCATGATGATCTCGACCAGCATCATCTTGTCGACGGGCGAGAAGAAGTGGATGCCGATGAAGTCTTCCGGACGCACGCTGGCCTCGGCCAGGCCGGTGATCGGCAGGGTCGAGGTGTTGGAGCCGAAGACAGCGCCCTTGGCCAACTGAGCCTCGGCGTTCTTCGTCACCGCAGCCTTGATCTCGCGGTTCTCGAACACGGCCTCGATCACCAGGTCGGAACCCTTGATCAGATCATAGTCCGTGGTGGCCGTGATCAGGCCCAGGACGGCGTCGGCCTTGTCCTGGGTCATGTGGCCGCGCGAGACGCGCTTCTGGATCAGGTCGACGGCGTACTGCTTGCCCTTGTCGGCGGCTTCCTGCGACTGGTCGATCAGGATGGTCTCGATGCCGGCCATGGCCTGAACATAGGCGATGCCCGCGCCCATCATGCCGGCGCCGATGACGGTGACCTTCTTCGGGTCCGACTTGGGCACGCCCGCCGGACGCACGGCGCCCTTGTCCAGTTCCTGCTTGGACAGGAAGAGGCTGCGGATCATGGCCTGGGCCTGCGGCGTCATCAGGGTCTTGATGAAGTAGCGCGTCTCGATGCGCAGGCCGGCCTCGATCGGCACCTGCACGCCTTCATAGACGGCCTTCATCATGTTCAGGACGGCCGGATAGTTGCCGTAGGACTGCTTGCGCAGGATGGCGTTGCCCATGATGAAGACCTGGGCGCCCGCCGGGTGATAGGGGCCGCCGCCGGGGATCTTGAAGCCCTTGTCGTCCCACGGCTGGACCGCCTTGCCGCCGTTCTTGATCCAGGCCTTGGCGGCCTCGACCGACTGGCCCTTCTCGACCACCTCGTGCACCACGCCGGCGCCCTTGGCGTCGTTCGGGCGCCAGGACTTGCCCTCGGCCATCTGCATCAGGGCGTTCTGCACCCCGATCAGGCGCGTCAGGCGCTGGGTGCCGCCGCCGCCGGGGAAGAGGCCGACCTTGATCTCGGGCAGGCCCAGCTGGATCTTCGGGTCGTTCTCGACGACGCGATAGTGGCAGGCCAGGGTGAACTCCAGGCCGCCGCCGAGCGCCAGGCCGTTGATGGCCGCGGCCACCGGCTTGCCCGAGGTCTCCAGCGCGCGGAACGCGCCGTTCAGGGCCCAGCCCGTATCGAAGGCCTTCTGCAGGTCGCCGCCGCCCGCCAGCATGCCCGAGGCCATGTCGCCCAGGTCCGCGCCGGCGCAGAAGCCGGAAGGCTTGCCCGAGGTGATGACCACGCCCTTGATGGCGTCGTCCGACTTGATCTTTTCGACCAGGGTCGGGATTTCGGCGATGACCGAACCGGTCAGGGTGTTCATCGAACGGCCCGGCACGTCGAAGGTGACCAGGGCGACGCCGTCGGCGTCGATGTCGATCTTGAAGTTTTCCATAGTCCGTCGCTCCCGGATCAGACGCGTTCGATGACGGTGGCGGTGCCCATGCCGCCGCCGATGCAGAGGGTGGCCAGGGCCGTCGACTTGCCCGAGCGTTCCAGCTCGTCCAGCACGGTGCCCAGGATCATGGCGCCCGTGGCACCCAGGGGGTGACCCATGGCGATGGCGCCGCCGCAGACGTTGATCTTGTCGTGCGGGATGTCGAGCGCCTGCATGTAGCGCAGAACCACGGCCGCAAAGGCCTCGTTCAGTTCATACAGGTCGATGTCGCCCGGCTCCATGCCCAGCTTGGCCAGCAGCTTGCGGGTGACGGGCTCGGGGCCGGTCAGCATGATCGACGGTTCGGAGCCGATCGAGGCGCCGCCCAGGATGCGGGCGCGGGGCTTCAGGCCCAGGGCCTCGCCCATTTCCTTGGTGCCGATCAGGACGCCCGCAGCGCCGTCGACGATGCCCGAGGAGTTGCCAGGAGTGTGGACGTGACGCACGGCCGCGACCTCGGGGTAGCGCTGGTTGATCACGGCGTCGAAGCCCATGCCGCCCATCATCTCGAACGAGGCGTTCAGGCCGGCCAGGGTCTGCATGTCAGTGTTGGGGCGGACGGTCTCGTCGCGATCCAGTTGCACCAGGCCGAGCTGGTTCTTGGTCGGCACGACCGACTTGTTGAAGCGGCCTTCGGCCCAGGACCTGGCGGCGCGCTTGTGGCTTTCGACCGCATAGGCGTCCACGTCGTCGCGGGTGAAGCCGTATTTGGTGGCGATCATGTCGGCCGAGACGCCCTGCGGCACGAAATAGGTCGGGAAGGCCGAGGAGGGGTCGGTCGGCCAGGCGCCGCCGTCGGACCCCATGGGCACGCGGCTCATGGCCTCGACGCCGCCGCCGATGGCCATGCCGGCTTCGCCGGACTTCACCTTGGCGGCCGCCACGTTCACGGCTTCCAGGCCCGAGGCGCAGAAGCGGTTGAGCTGGAAGCCGGCGGTGCGCTGATCATAGCCGGCGGCCAGGACGGCGGTGCGGGCGATGTCCGAGCCCTGCTCCCCGACCGGCGAAACCACGCCCAGGATGACGTCGTCGACCTTGCCCGTATCCAGACCGTTGCGGTCGCGCAGGGCTTCCAGGACCTGACCGGCCAGGCTCAGGGCCGTGATCTCGTGCAGGCTGCCGTCCTTCTTGCCCTTGCCGCGCGGGGTGCGCACGGCGTCGTAGATGTAGGCGTCGGCCATGAGGCGTCTCTCTTTGTTGTGTCCCTATCGTTCGCTGCGCGACAGCGAACGGCTTGGGGGACGGGTTTCTAGTGTCCCCATGCTCGGCGCGCGGCGCCTCGCGACTTGGGGGACGGGGTGTCGTCTCGGTTGGGAGGCGGTGGGCGGACGGGTCCGATCATCGCGTCTGGAAAGAAAACTCGGAAGCGTAGAAAGCCGACGTTTACGTCAACGTCAAGTAACAAGCCGCGTGAGGGCGCCGACGGGCGGGAAATCGTCTTCCCGCCCGTCCTTCAGCCCCTATTTCTTCGACAGGCGGACCAGCTTGCCGTCTTCTTCGTCGGTGACGACCCAGACGGCGCCGTCGGCGGCGACGGCCACGTCGCGGATACGGGCGTTCAGGTCGGTCAGCAGGCGCTCCTCGCCCACGACGCGTTGATCCTGCAGCGCCAGGCGCGCCAACTGCTTGCCGCCCAGGCCGGCGATCAGCAGGTTTCCGCGCCACCCGGGGAACATGGCGCCCTCGTAGAAGGTCATGCCGCCCGGCGCGATCACCGGATCCCAGTAGTAGACCGGCTGCTCGGTCCCTTCCCTGGCCGTCACGACGTCGGGAATGGCCTGGCCGTTGTATTCGATGCCGTAGGCGACTCCGGGCCAGCCGTAGTTAGCGCCCGGCTTCTCCAGGTTCAGTTCGTCGCCGCCGCGCGTACCGTGCTCGATGGTCCAGACGGCGCCCGTGCCGGGCTGGACGGCGACGCCCTGCGGATTGCGATGACCCAGGGACCAGATCTGCGGCAGGGCGCCCTCGCGACCGACGAAGGGATTATCCGACGGAACCGTTCCGTCAGCATTGATGCGGATGGTCTTGCCGTGGTGCGAGGCCAGGCTCTGGGCGCTCGGCCGCATCGGCTTGTCGGAGCGCTCTCCGATCGTGATGTAGAGCTTGCCGTCCGGTCCGAAGGCCAGGGAGGAGCCGAAATGCTTGTCCCCGTCATAGGTGTCCTGGACCTGGAAGACGACCTGGACGTTCTCGACGCGGCCCATGTCGCTCGACAGCCGCCCGCGCGCCACGGCCGTGCCGTTGCCCCCGTCGCGAGGCTGCGCATAGGACCAGTAGATCAGCCGGTCCTGGGCGAAGTTCGGGCTGAGGATGACGTCCAGCAGGCCGCCCTGGCCGCGCGCCGCGACCTCCGGCAGGCCGGCGATGGGCGCGCCGATCTGGCCCGAGGTGCCGATCACCCGCATCCGCCCCGGTTTCTCCGTCACCAGCCAGCGGCCGTCGGGCAAGGCGGCCAGCCCCCAAGGATGGACCAGGCCGGAGGCGACGACCGCATGTTCAAGACCGACTTCCGTGCGAAGTCCCGGCGCGCGGGTCTGCCCTTCGAAGGCGGGCCTCTGGTCCGGATTGTTCGGCGGACGGGTCTCGACCGGCGCCCCAGGCGCGGCGGGCGCGTCCTGGCCGTTGGCGCCGCAGGCGGCGGCGAGGACCAGAAGCGAGGCGGAGGCGGCGAGGATGATGGGTTTCATGGCGCGTTCCTGAACAGCGTCGGAGCCTGAGGCCAGAATAGGGGGATCGCCCCCGTCTTCGCGAGCCGAATCCGGCCGCGACCAATCGTCCCGCGCGATTTAGACGTCGAACCGGCTTGAACCCGGCGTAAGGCGGCGATATACGCACGCCTCTCGCGCACCCGGTCGCCCACGGCGGCCTTGCGGGTCCCGTATGGGGTTGGGTAGCTCAGATGGTTAGAGCGGTGGATTCATAACCCACAGGTCGGCGGTTCGATCCCGCCTCCAACCACCAACGGACATCTCCGAAAATCCGTCGATCAGTTCTGGTTCAGCCGCGAAGCGCCGCCGGCGATCTTGCAGACATATTCGGTCTGCGGGCGCCCTGTCTGGGCGCCGGTCGGGGACAGGATGCCGCCGCGAGCGACGCAGTCGGCGTCCAATTGATCCATTTCCTGCTGATAGGTCGGCAACGGCTTGCCGCTTCCCGCACAGGCGCCCAAGGCCAGGGGAGTGACGAGGGCGGCGGCGAGGATCAAGACGCGCATGTGACGGACTCCTTTACAGCCGAGGGCAGAACGGCTTGCGTTCGGACACGTTCCGTCAAGCCATTCCTCGAGGCAAGAGCGTCAGAAGGCCAGCACGCCCAGGTGTTCCAGCAGAATCTTCAGGCCCAGACCGATCAGAGCCACGCCGCCGATCAGTTCCACGACCTTGCCCAGCCGCGCGCCGGCCGCCTTGCCGATCAGCAGGCCCAGGGTGGCCAGGGCGAAGGTGGTGAAGCCGATGCAGGCGGCGATCAGCCAGATATTGGCGCCGAGCAAGGCCAGGCCCACGCCCACCGCGCCCGCATCGATCGAGGTGCCGACGGCGGTGGCGACCAGGGCCAGCAGGCCGCGCGAGGCGGCCTTGCCGCCCACAGCTTCGGCCTCGACCTCTTCTTCACGCTTCAACGCCTCCCAGATCATCTTGGCGCCGACCGCGCCCAAGAGGCCGAAGGCGATCCAGTGATCCACGGCCTCCACGAAGCCGGCGGCGGCGACGCCCAGGGCGAAGCCGATCAGGGGCGTGATCGCCTCGATCACGCCGAACACCAGGCCCGAACGCAGGGCTTGCGCCAGACTGGGTCGATGCTGGGCGCCGCGACCGATGGCGGCGGCGAAGGCGTCGGCGGACATGCTGACGGACAAAACGGCGATAGCGACGGGGGACATCATGGGGAAACACACTCGGCCGGACGCATGACAGCACGCTCCACGCGCGGGCCGGCCCCGCAGGTGCAGCATGCTGGTCTCGCTAGGCGGAGATGATCCGCTGATCGCGCCATGCTCCAGGACGGAGCAAGTGTGTTGACGCGATCCCGGCTGGGATATGCCGGAAGCTACTCCCCAACGGCCGTCCCTCTATCGCCTCGCTCCGAGTCGATCAAGTCCGGGGCGTCCTGGCCGAGGGCGACAAGACGTCCCATCCATGCTAGACGCCGCCGCCTCCCCTTCCGCCGCAGGACATCCGCCCTTGAGCATCACGCTCGATCTTTCCCGCGCAAGCGCTTCAGCCAAGGCCCCCGTCAACCTGTCCGGTCTGACGCGCGAGGGCCTGCGCAATGCGCTGATAGAAGCGAATATCTGCCCGCCCGAGAAAGCGAAGATGCGCGCCTCGCAGGTGTGGCGCTGGATTCACCACTACGGCGTCACCGACTTCGCCCTGATGAGCGACATCGGCAAGGAGACCCGCGCGGCCTTGGCCGAGGCCTTCACCCTGGCCCGTCCCGAGATCGTCGAGCGTCAGATCTCGAAGGACGGCACGCGCAAATACCTGATCCGCACGGCCCCGGGCATCGAGATCGAGGCCGTCTACATTCCCGACGTGGGCCGGGCCGGCGCCCTGTGCGTCTCTTCCCAGGTCGGCTGCACCCTGAACTGCACCTTCTGCCACACCGGCACGCAGAAGCTGGTGCGCAACCTGACCGCGGCCGAGATCGTGGCCCAGGTCCAGGTGGCCCGCGACGACCTGGAGGAATGGCCGTCGCCCAAGGAAGATCGCCGCCTGTCCAACATCGTCTTCATGGGCATGGGCGAGCCGCTCTACAATCTGGACAGCGTCTCCGACGCCATCGACATCATCTCGGACAACGAGGGCATCGCCCTGTCACGCCGCCGGATCACCGTCTCGACCTCGGGCGTGGTGCCGCAGCTCCAGGCCCTGGGCGATCGCACGGCCGCCATGCTGGCCATCAGCCTGCACGCCACCAACGACGCCCTGCGCGACGTCCTGGTGCCGCTGAACAAGAAGTATCCGCTGGAACAGCTGATGGCCGGCATCCGCGCCTATCCGGGCCTGGCCAACACCCGCCGCGTGACGTTCGAATACGTCATGCTGAAGGGCGTCAACGACAGCCCCGACGAGGCCCGCGCCCTGGTCAAGCTGATCGAGGGCATCCCGTCCAAGGTCAACCTGATCCCCTTCAACCCCTGGCCCGGCACCGACTACGAATGCTCGGACTGGAAGACCATCGAACGCTTCGCCGCCATCCTGAACAAGGCCGGCTACGCCTCGCCCATCCGCACCCCGCGCGGCCGCGACATCCTGGCCGCCTGCGGCCAGCTCAAGTCCGAAAGCGAGAAGCAGCGGGCCTCGGCGCGATTGAAGGCTGAACGTGAGGAAGCCGACGCGGCCTAATCCGGCTTCGGCGCGACAGCGCGAAACATCGGGGCGCCGATCACGTTCGATACGCGCCAGAAGCGCCCAGAAGGAAGCCGACGCCACAGCTTTCCCGACACCGAGCCTCAGTGACGCAGGAGACCTAGTTCAGCACTCGCTTCTCGCCCGGCACGTCCAGACTGAAGGCCGGGATGGCCGCCTCGAACATCCGGCCTTCGGCGTCCTGCATGAAGTAGGCGCCGACCATGGAGCCCGAGGGCGTCGTCAGCGGGCAACCCGAAGCATAGGCGTAGCTGTCGCCGGCCTCGATCACCGGCTGCTCGCCGATCACGCCCTGCCCCCGCACCTCCTCGACCCGCCCTAGGGCGTCGGTGATGGTCCAGCGCCGGGCCAGAAGCTGAACCGGCGATCCGGTCAGATTGACGATCTCGATCTGATAGGCCCAGACCCAGCGCCCTTCCTCAGGGTCCGATTGCGCCGCCAGATAGGAAGGACGGACGCGGACGACGACGCCTTCGGTTTCGGCGGTATAGGCAGGAGGGACGTGCATAGGCTATATGCAGCCCGCCGACCTCGGGGTTCAACCCGTCTGACGCTGCGGATGTCGCATTCCGAAGCGAGACAGATGGAAAAATCCGTGTGAGACAGGACGGCATGAGCATCTTCGAGATTCCCGCCCAGCCCGGCATTCTGCCCTTCCAGGGCATCGAGACCCTGATCGCCGTCGGCGCGATCAAGTCCGACACTCCCTTCGATCCTGATCAGGTGCAGCCCGCCAGCTTGGACCTGCGCCTGTCGAACCAGGCCTGGCGCGTGCGCGCCTCCTTCCTGCCCGGTCAGCGCAAGGTCGAGGACCGCATCAAGGACGTGGAGATGCACGCCATCGACCTGTCGGGCGGCGTGGTGCTGGAAAAGGGCTGCGTCTACATCGCTCGGCTGCAGGAACGGCTCAGCCTGCCCAAGGGCCTGAACGCCCGCGCCAATCCCAAGAGCTCGACCGGTCGGGTCGATGTCTTCGTGCGCCTGCTGACCGACCAGGGCGGCAGCTTCGACGACGTGGACGAGGGCTATGACGGCCCCCTCTATCTCGAGATCGCGCCCCAGACCTTCTCCATCCTGGTCAAGCCGGGCACCCGCCTGAACCAGTTGCGCCTCAAGGCCGGCGAGCCGCCCAAGCTGGAGACCCGCAGCGTCGGCGTCGATCTTCGTGCGGGCGACAACGGGGTCGTCGGCTATCGCGGCCGCCGCCACGCGGGCGTGGTCAACATGGATCACATCGACGGCCACGACCCGCGCGACTTCTGGGAACCGCTGACCCTGCGTCGCGGCGAGCTGCTGCTGGATCCGGGCGAGTTCTACATCCTGGCCTCGTCGGACGACGTGGAGATTCCCGTCGACCAGGCCGCCGAGATGACCCCGATCGACCCCTCGGTCGGCGAGTTCCGCGTCCATTACGCCGGCTTCTTCGATCCCGGCTTCGGCACGGACGAGGCCCACGGCGCCGGCTCCAAGGGCGTGCTGGAGGTTCGCACCCACGACACCCCCTTCCTGCTGGAGCACGGCCAGATCGTCGCCCGCCTAGTCTATGAGCCGCTGACGGAACGCCCGTCGCGCCTCTACGGCGAAGGCGGCAGCCACTACCAGAGCCAGGGCCTCAAACTGTCGAAACACTTCCGCCCCTGGGGCTAGGAAGCAAGTGACGAATGGCGATCTTGAGTGGCGAAGCAAACCCGCCCCTCTCGTCACTCGTCACTCAATACTCGCCACTCTTCAAGTCAGCCTGTTCGCCTTCCTCAGGCTGGGGAAGACCTTGGCCCATACCCCCGTCGCGGCCAGGGCCCCGACGCCGCCGAACACCGCCGCCCCGATGGGGCCGAGCAGGCGCACCATGACACCGGAATAGGCCTCGCCTAGTTCATTGGACGCCCCGATGAACAGCATGGACACCGACGACACCCGCCCGCGCATGTGATCGGGCGTGGCCAGCTGTATCAGGGTCTGGCGGATGTTGACGCTGATCATGTCGGCGGCTCCGCCGATGAACAGCACCGCGCCCGACAGCCAGACGCTCTTGGACAGACCGAAGACCAGGGTGCAGATGCCGAACACGGCCACGGCGGCGAACATCCAGCGCCCGCCATGACGCACGATGGGGAAGCGGCTGAGATAGAGGGCCATCAGCAGAGCCCCCACTCCAAACGAGGCCCGCAACAGGCCGAAACCCAAGGCGCCCACATGCAGGATGTCGCGCGCGAAAATCGGCGTCAGCAGAGCCACCCCCGCCAACAGGACCACGACCAGATCCAAGGAGATGGCGCCCAGGACGATCTTTGTCTTCCAGACATAGGCCAGGCCTTCGCGGACCTGCTGGATGGGTCCCAGCTTGGACGGGTCGACCTGGGGCTTGCCGCTGGTGCGGATCAGCAGAAGCGAGCCGACGGCCAGCAGGAACAGACCCATGGAGCAGGCATAGGCCAGGGGCACGTTCAGGCCGACGATGACCCCGCCGAGCGCCGGACCGGCGATGGCCCCGGTCTGGAAGGCGATGGACTGGGCCGCGATGGCCGGCGGCAGGGCCTTGCGCCCCACCACCATGGGCAGGAAGGCCTGGCTGGCCGGCGCCAGGAAGGCGCGGGCCGCGCCGAAGACGACCGCAACCGCCAACAGCCCCCAGAGCGGCGGCGACCCATGCAGGGCCATGCCGAGGAAGGCCAGGGCGCACAGGCACTCGACCACCACCGAGAGCGTCACCGTATGCTTGCGGTCGCGACGATCGGCCATGGCCCCGGCCGGCAGGGTGAAAGCCAGCAGCGGCAGGAACTGACACAGGCCCACAAGACCCAGATAGAGGCTGGCCTCGGCGATCGGGTGGTCGCGCCGAGCGATCTCATAGACCTGCCACAACAGGGCCGAGGACTGGATCTGGATGCCCAGGACCGCAGCGACGCGTCCGATCCACAGCAGGCGGAAGTCGCGTATGGCCCAAGGGCTGGGCGGGCCGCCATCATGAGACTCAGGCGGCGTCGGCGGCTGGGGCGGAACGGTCGGAGCGGTGTCGATACTGTCTGTGGTCACGTTCTTCGCGGCGTCTTCGGATAGGGGGTTCCGTCGCGATGGAAATATCGGTCGGCGCCCTTGGGCAGGATCATGTCGATGTCGGGATAGTCGCAGGCGTCCTCGGTCGGGCGACGGCTGCCGACCTCCAGCAGCACCGCTTCATGGCCGCTGCGGTTCTCGATCTTGTGGCCGTTGGCGACCCCTGCCTTGAAGCCGGCGCAGTCGCCGGCGACCAGCACCGTCTCGCCGTCCTCCTCGATCAGCACCACCTCGCCCTCGACCACCCAGACGAACTCGTCCTCGGCCGTGTGCCAATGACGCTGGCTGGACCAGGCCCCGGCGGGCAGGCGCAGCAGATTGACCCCGAACTGATCCAGACCGAGCGCGTCGCCCAGCCGCCAGCGGCGGCGCGACTTGCAGGGTGCGGCGAATTCCTCGGGGTATCCGGTTCCATGGCCGGTCGGGGCGCTGTCGATGTCGATCTTGGGCACGGTTTTCGGGCCTTCTCGCGGGTGCGGGATATGCCTAAAGCATTAGGCCATGAGCGCCGCATCACATTCCGTCATCGATCCTGTCGAACTGACTCGCGACCTGATCCGCATTCCCTCCGTCACCCCCGCCGACGAGGGGGCGATGGACGTGCTGGAACGCGCCCTGACCGGCCTGGGCTTCACCTGCCGCCGCATGGTGTTCGAGGGGCCGACCGGCGTGGGTCATGACGCTCGCATCGAGAACCTCTACGCCCGGTGCGGGACCGCCTCGCCCAACCTCTGCTTCGCCGGCCACACCGACGTGGTGCCGACCGGCGACCTGGCCGCCTGGACCGCCGCCCCCTTCGAGGGCGAGACCCGAGACGGCGTCCTCTATGGTCGCGGCGCGGTGGACATGAAGGGGGGCATCGCCGCCTGGGTCGCCGCCGTCTCGCGCGTGCTGGCGGAAGGCGAAGTCGAGGGCTCCCTCTCCTTCCTGATCACCGGCGACGAGGAAGGCCCGGCCCTGCACGGCACCAAGCGCGTGGTCGAGGCCCTGGCCGCCGAGGGCGAGGTCATCGACGCCTGCGTCGTCGGCGAGCCCTCCTCCGCCCACCACCTGGGCGACATGATCAAGGTCGGCCGGCGCGGCTCGCTCAACACCTGGATCACCGTCCACGGCAAGCAGGGCCACGTGGCCTATCCCGATCGCGCCGCCAATCCGGCCCCGGTCGTCGCCAGGCTGCTGGCCCGTCTGGACGCCCATGCGCTGGACGACGGCTACCCCGAATTCCCGCCGTCGAACCTGGAGATCACCACCATCGACGTGGGCAATCCGGCGACCAACATCATCCCGGCCGAGGCGAAGGCCCGGCTCAACATCCGCTTCAATCCCACCCACACCGGCGACGGCCTGATCGACTGGCTGAACCGCGAGGCGGGCGCGCTGCAGGCCGAAACCGGGCTGCGGATCGAGTTGGAGCACATGTGCTCGGGCGAGGCCTTCCTGACCGAGCCGGGCGTCTTCGTCAGCGCGGTGCAGGATGCGGTCGAGGCGACGCTGGGCCGCCGCCCCGAGGCCTCGACCACCGGCGGCACCTCCGACGCCCGCTTCATCCGCGCCCTGTGCCCGGTGCTGGAGCTGGGTCTGGTCGGCCAGACCATGCACCAGATCGACGAGCGCGTGCCCGAGGCCGAACTGCGCGCCCTGGCCGACGCCTATCAGGCGGTGATCGTCACGGTTTTCGAGCGCCTGAAGGCCTGAAGCGCACGGTGGAATTCAAGGAACGGCCGAGCGGCGCGCACGTTCTCGTCGCGCCCTCAACGGAGCCCTCCCCATGAAGACCCAAGCCGCCCTCTTTTCCGTCCTGGCGCTGTCGACCCTGGTCGCCGCCTGCAATCAGCCGGCCGAAACGCCTGCGCCGACCAAGACTGAAACCACGCCCGCCGCCAGCGCCGCGCCCAGCCCCGCCGCGACGACGGACTGGTCCTCTCTGGACGCGCTGGTCGGCAAGTATCCGAACGACAGCAAGCTGATCGAAGACAGCGCCGTCACCGCCGAGTTGAAGACCCTGCTGGGCGACAGGTTCGAAACCTTCCGGACCAACATCCAGACCCAGTCGCCGCTGCAACGCGACGGCCAGGTCCTCTATGTTTCCGGCAACAAGCCGCACCAGGGCGGTTCCGACGCCGCCTATCTGCTGATCGATCCGACAAAGAAGGCGCTGGAAGTCGGCCTGTGGGAAGGCGGCAAGCTGACGACCTACAAGACCGCGGGCGCCGATCTGGCTAAACCCGCCGACATTCGCACCCTGATCGACAACGCGGCTCCGCGCGGCTGACCGCACGTCTCAACGGCAGGCGTCGACCCATTCGGCGCCTGTCAGGGCCGCCATCCGATCCGGGCTCAAACGCACGGCCGAGTGAACGGCGCCGGCCGCCGGGATCACCGTCTCCCAGGCTTTCAGCGACAGGTCGCAATAGATCGGCAGAGGCGTCGTCAGGCCGAAGGGACAGACTCCGCCGACAGGATGCCCCGTCACGACCTCGACCTCGGACAGGTCCAGCATCTTGATTTTGCCGCCGAAGGCCGCCCTGGCCTTGAGGTTGTCCAACCTCGCATCGCCGCAGGTCACGAGCAGGACGATCCGGTCCCCCGCCCGCAACGACAGGGTCTTTGCGATCTGGCCCGGCGCCACGCCATGGGCGGCGGCCGCCTCGGCGACGGTGGCGGTGCTGACGTCCAGCTCGATGATCTCGATGTCGGGCGCGCGTTCGGCGAAGAAGGCGCGCACGCTGTCCAGGCTCACGCCTCGCCCGCCGCTTCCAGCCGCGCGATGCGACGGTCCATGTCGGCGACCTGATCCTTCAGGCGCTGTTTCTCGGACGCCATGTCGACGGGCGTGCCGTCCTCATAGGTCAGCTGAGCGCCCTTTTCGATCAGGTCCAGGCGATAGAGGGCGGTGACGCGGGTCGCCTTGAACCGCTCCAGCTCGCTTTCCCGACTCATGCTCAGCGCGCCGCGACGACGATGATCTCGACCAGATAATCCGGCGACGCCAGCCGCGCCTCGCTAGTGGCGCGAGCCGGCGGGTTGTCCTTGTCGACCCAGGCGTCCCAGACGGCGTTCATGGCTTCGAAATCGGCGATGTCGGCCAGCCAGATGGTGGCGCTGAGGATCTTGGACTTATCGGTCCCGGCCTTGGCCAGAAGGGCCTCGATCTCGGCCAGGGTGGTGCGCGTCTGGGCGGTGATGTCGTCGCCCGGCTCGCCGACCTGGCCCGCCAGATAGACGGTGTCGCCGTGGATCACGGCTTCGCTCATGCGAGCGTTGGAATCGATGCGGGTGATCATGCGTTCCTCCTAGGGTCAGGCGAACGGCTTAGAGCGAAATCAACTCATATGCGACGCAAATGAAGCCAGATCTTCGCACAGGCGCCCCGTGGTCTAGCCCAGCATCATCTCCAGAACCAGCAGGGCGGCGATGAAGACGGCGGCGAAGGAAACCAGAAAGAAGACGACATCACGCGCGACGAAGCGTTTTCGGTCCGGCGCCTTCTGGGCCGCCATGTTGATCGGCAGGCGCGGCATGGGCAGCCCCCTTCCATCGAAGCCGCCATCCTAGGCGTACGGCCTTACCTGCGGGTGAAGCCTTATGCTTAGCTGCGAGGCCGTTCCAGGAAGCGCAAGGCGCTAAAGACATGGGTCTTCACGCCCAGGGGCAGGACCTTCTCGTTCACGTCGAACTCCGGCGAATGATTGGGCGCAGCCATCGCGGGGTCGACCCCGTCAGGGCTCCCGCCCAGGTGGTAGAAGACGCCGGGAACCATGCGCTGGAAATAGCTGAAGTCCTCGGCCACCGTGGTCGGAGGCGTGGCCGGGTTGACCTTGCCGGCCCCCGCCGCCTCTTCCAGCACGGGCGCGAGCCAGGCCGACAGGGCTTCGTCGTTGTACACCAGGGCCGCGTTCTGCCGCACGGCGAAGTCGGCGGTCGCGCCATGGGCCGCCGCTACATGGTCGATCGCCGTCTCGGCCCGGGCCACCAGGGCGTCACGTTGGGCGACGTCGAAGGTGCGCAGTGTGCCGCTCAGCTTCGCCTGGTCGGGAATGATGTTGTAGCGGACGCCCGCGTCCACCGTGGCGATGGTGAAGACGGTCGGGGTCGTCGTCGGGTCGATGGTGCGCGCCGTCAGGGTGTTGACCGTCTGGATGACACTCGCCGCCGCCGCGACCACGTCGACGCCCTTCCAGGGCCAGGCCCCGTGCGTCTGCTTGCCGTGCAGAACGATGTCCACCCGGTCCGAAGCCGCCATGAAGCCCTGGGGACGATAGAAGACGGTTCCCGGAACCCCCGGCACGACATGCAGGCCGAAGACGGCCTCGGGCGCCGGATCCTTCAGCGCGCCTTCCTGGATCATCAGCGCCGCCCCGCCCAGGGGCTCGCCCGGAGGCGCGCCTTCCTCGGCGGGCTGGAAGATGAATACGACGGTTCCTGCGATCTGGTCCTTCATCCCCGCCAGCACCTCGGCCGCGCCCATCAGCATGGCGACGTGGGCGTCGTGACCGCAGGCGTGGGCCACAGGGACGGTTTCGCCCATATAGGTTCCGGTCGCGGTCGAGGCGAAAGGCAGACCCGTCGCTTCCTTGACCGGCAGAGCGTCCATGTCGGCGCGCAGGGCGACTGTCCGGCCCGGCCGGGCGCCGCGCAGCACCCCCACCACCCCGGTCTTGCCGACTCCTGTGCGGACTTCCAATCCCAGGGCGCGTAGGTGATCGGCCACGACGCCGGCCGTCCGGGTCTCGGCGAAGCCCAGTTCCGGATGCTGGTGCAGATCACGCCGCCAGGCGACGACCTCGGGCAGCACGCGCTGGACGGCCGCCTCGACCGTTGCAGCCGGAACCTGGGCCGCAGCGCCCTGCGCCGTCAGCAGGACGCCCAGAACCGCGGCGGACAGAAGCAGGCGACGACGGACGGACATGATGGACTCCCCATTTGTGAAGTTCATGTTGCGCGAGCGAACGATGCTTGTGCAAGTCGCTGCGAACGCCGATCTTCATCGGGCATGAGCAAGACGCCCAAATCCGCAGCCAAGCCGATGAAGGTCTCCAAGACCCGCTGGCGCGAGGTCGTCCTGGTCTGCCGCAAATGCTCCAAGAAGTTGAAGGGCGGATACGGCCCGGACGGCGACAAGACCTTGAAGAAGGCCCTGCGGCGCTATCTGCACGCGGGCAAGAGCCGCAAGGACGCCCTGGCCGTGGTCGGCGCCGACTGTTTCGACGTCTGCCCGAAGAATGCGGTGGTGGCGGTCAATGCTCGCCGGCCGGAAGAATTGCTGATCGTGCCCGCCGGGGCCGACCTGTTCGAGGTCAAGGCACGACTGGGCCTGGACGACGGACGGAGGCTGAAGCCCGTGTTCGCCTTGCCCGCATCTGACGGAACGCCTTCCTAAACGCGTCCGGTCGTGTCACAGGGCGGATCATGGAAACGACCCGTATCGAGAAGCGCGTCGGCGTTCGCGCGACCTCCGACCGCATCTGGGAGATCCTGAGCGATCTCGAGAACTGGCATCAGTGGAACCCCTATGAAACCGGGGTGAAGGGCGCCCTGGCCTTCGGCGCGGGCCTCAGCCTGACCGAGGCCCTGCCCGGCATGCCGGAACGCCAGATCCAGGCCCGCATCGGCGAATGGCAGCCCTACGCCCAACTGGTCTGGGCCGAGAAGCGCGGCTGGCTGTTCAACACCATCCGCTACTACGAGATCGAGGAGCTGGAGCGCGGCAGTTGCATCGTCTCCAACGGGACCATCTTCACCGGCCTGCGCGGCGAGCTGTTCCACGACAAGCACCGCAGCAAGATCCGCAGCGCCTATGAGGACATCAGCGAAGCCCTGAGGCTCGCGGCCGAGGCTTGATCAGCCCGCGCCGCCGTTGGTCTTCATCATATCGATGATGTTGATGATGGCCGGCCCCAGGATCACCACGAAGAGCACCGGCAGGAAGAAGACGATCATCGGCACGGTGAGCTGAGCCGGCAGGGCCGCCGCCTTCTTCTCCGCCGCCGCCAGACGCAGGTCGCGGTTTTCCTTGGCCATGACCCGCAGGGCGCCGCCCAGCGGCGTGCCGTAGGTCTCGGCCTGGGTCATGGCGGTGGCCACGCCCTTGACGCCGGCGTGATTGACCCGCTTGGCCAAGCCTTCATAGGCCAGACGCCGTTCCGGCAGATAGCTGAGCTCCGCCGACAACAGGGACAGTTCCTCGGCCAGGTCGATCGACTGCCCCCCGATCTCCTGACTGACCTTCTGCACCGCTGCTTCGATCGACATGCCGGATTCGACGCAGATCAGCAGCAGGTCCAGGGCGTCAGGGAAGGCGGCCACGATTGACTGCCGACGCTTCTGGATGTGGTTCGAAAGATAGATGTTGGGCGCGTAGAAGCCTACAGCGAAGGCGCCGACGATGATGGCCAGCTTCATCGTTCCCGGCAGATTGAAATCATCGACCGCCAGCAGATAGAGCCCCACCAGACCGCCCAGGGCGAAAGGCATGGCGAAGCGGAAGAAGTAAAAGGTGTTCAGCGGCTTGGGGCCGCGCCACCCGGCCTGGGCCATGTTCTCCGCGACCTTGGGATCTTCCAGCAGCTTGGTCAGGTTCAGCCGCTCGACCACGCGTTGCTTGAAGCTGTCGTCGACGTGGCGAAGATTGGAAGCCGATGTCGACGTCCCCTTCATCGCCTGGCGGGAACGACGCTTCAGCTCTTCACGACGTTCGGCGACAGCCTTCATCCGCTTGCCCAAGGCCGCTCCGCCGGTAAAGGAGCTGAGCAGCGTCAGGACGCTGGCGAAGACGGCGATCCCGACCCCTATGCTGAGCAGGTTCTGCGGATCCGTGATGAAGCGCATGAAGCCTTCCATGATCGCTTCCCCGTCTCAGTACTTGAACGAAATCATGCGCTTCATGGTGAAGACGCCAAAGGCCATCCACACCGCCGAAGCCAGAAGAAGCACCTGCCCGCGCATATCCGTGAACAGCAGGGACATGTAGCCGGGACTGGTCACGCTCACCAAGATCATCACGACCGGCGGCAAGGAGCCGATGATTCCCGCCGAGGCTATGGCTTCCGACGACAGGGCCTTGATCTTCTCTCCCATCAGCCGCCGCGCGCGCAGGACCGTGGTCAGGTTCGTCAGCGCCTCGGCCAGGTTGCCGCCTGTCTTCTGCTGAATGGCGATGACGATGGCGAAGAACTTCAACTCCGGCGTCGGCATCCGCTCGTACATCTTGTCCAGGGCCTGGCTGAGCGTCAGCCCCACCCCCATGCTCTCGACCAGGCGCTGGAACTCATCACCCAGAGGCTGAGGGCTTTCACGGGCGATGATCTTGAAGCAGTCATGCACCGGAAGCCCGGTCTTGATGCCCCGCACCAGGATGTCCACGGCGTCGGCGAAGGCCATGGAGAACTTCTTCATCCGCGCCTTCCCCATGAAGCCGACGATCCATCGCGGCAGGCCCAGTCCCATGGCCACGCCAATGCCCAGAGCAAGAACGACATGAACGCCGAGCACCAGGGAAATCAGGAAACCGACGAACCCGGCCGCAATGCTGATGAAGACGAAGGTTCTCAGGCTGATCGACAGGCCCGCCTGCTTCAGCTTGGCGGCCGTGGTCATGCGCGCCTTGCGTTCACGCCGCTCCACGTCCTGAAGCTGAGACATGATCTGCTTGCGTCGGGCTTCAGGCGTATTGGCTGCAGCGCGCTTGGCGGCCGTGACTTCGCGCGCGGCGCCCATCGCCTTGGCGCGCTTGACCGCCTGGCTTGAGGAATCATCCCCGCTGACCAGGACCCAGCCCAGGCCGCCGATGGTGATGAAGGCCAAAACCGCCGCGAGAATCGGAAGCATGACCCCTACTCCGCCGCGTCCAGGGCTTCGGCCAGTTCGCGCTCCAGCCCGTAATAGCGAGCGCGATCCCAGAAGCGGGGGCGGGCGATGCCGGTCGACCGATGGCGACCCGCGATCCGACCGTTCGCGTCCTCCCCGGTGATCTCGTAGACGAAGAGATCCTGAGTCACGATGACGTCGCCTTCCAGGCCCAGCACCTCGGTGATGTGGGTGATCCGGCGTGAGCCGTCGCGGAGGCGCGCTGCCTGGACGATGACGTCGACCGATCCGACGATCATCTCGCGGATCGTCTTGGAAGGCAGGCCGTAGCCGCCCATGGTGATCATGGATTCCAGGCGGCTGATGGCTTCGCGCGGGCTGTTGGCGTGCAGGGTGCCCATGGAGCCGTCGTGGCCGGTGTTCATGGCCTGCAACAGGTCGAAGGCCTCGGGCCCGCGCACCTCGCCGACGATGATCCGTTCAGGGCGCATCCGCAGGCAGTTCTTGACCAGATCACGCATGGTGATCTGCCCCTGACCCTCCAAGTTCGGCGGGCGGGTCTCCAGACGCACCACGTGCGGCTGCTGCAGTTGGAGTTCCGCCGCATCCTCGCAGGTGATGACGCGCTCGGTCGGGTCGATGAAGGCCGTCAGGGTGTTGAGCAGGGTCGTCTTGCCCGAACCCGTGCCGCCCGAGATGACCAGGTTGCATCGCGACGCGCCGATGACGCCCAGAACGCGCGCGCCCTCGGGACTGATGGAGGCGTACTCCACCAGGTTCTTCATCGTCAGCTTGTCCTTCTTGAACTTCCGGATCGTCAACGTCGGGCCGTCGATGGCCAGGGGCGGAGCGATGACGTTGACGCGAGAGCCGTCCGGCAGACGGGCGTCGCAGATCGGGGAGCTTTCGTCGACGCGACGACCGACCTGGGACACGATCCGCTGGCAGATGTTCATCAACTGGGCGTTGTCGCGGAAGCGGACATTGGTCAGTTGAACCTTGCCCCCGACCTCGATGAACACCCGTCCGGCGCCGTTGACCATGATGTCGGCGATGTCGTCTCGCGCCAGCAGGGGCTCAAGCGGACCATAGCCGAGGACGTCGTTGACGATGTCCTGGACCAGATGCTCCTGCTCGGCCACCGACATGGAGACGTTCTTGATCGCCACCAGTTCGGCGACGATGTCGCGGATTTCCTCGGACGCCGCCTTGGTGTCCAGTTGGGCCAGTTGCGACAGGTCGATGGTGTTCATCAACGCGTTGAAGATGGTCGTCTTCGTCGCGTGATAATAGTCGGACTGCTCGCGGACGATCTCGGCGACCGCCTGAGCCTTCTTCAGCTGTTCCAGGCCGGGCGTGGCCCGTGGGCCGCGCGCGGGCGCCTTGGGCCTGGGCTTCGTCTCCTCCATCGCGCCGGCAATAAGGGTCTCGACCGATGAAGACGACGGCCGCTCCAGTTCCTCGACCGAGAAACCGTCGACCGCGTCGGGCAGACGCGCCTCCGGCTTCTGCTCCGCGACAGGCGCGGGAGGAGGCGCGACCACGACTCCAGGCTGGGCTGACCGCTTGCCGAACATGACTTCAGCGCTTCTTTCGCATCAGGCCGCTGAACAGCGAGCCGCCTTTGGCCACGCCCTCCGTCGCCTTGCCGCGAGTGGAGACAGCGGCGGGCAGTTCGCGCCGCGATACGATCTGGGCCAGGGTCTGGAAGGCCTCGGCCGCCTTGGTCTTGGCCGCGGATTCCACGATCATCTGACCATTGTTGGCGGCCGAGCCGAAGATCTTGGCGTCGAAGGGGATGGTCAGGCTGGGATGGACGCCCAGGGCGGCGCCGAAGTCCTTGGCTGGAATCTCCGGGCGACCGGGCACGCCCACCTGATTCAGCACCAGACGCGGCGGAGCGTCATTGGGGCGTCCCTGCTTGATCAGGTCGATCATGTTCTTGGCGTTGCGTAGCGACGCAAGGTCCGGCGTGGCCACGATCACGACCTCGTCGGCCGAGATCAGCGTCTTGCGCATCCAGCCCGACCACAGGTGCGGCAGGTCCAGCACCACGAAGGGAGCGGTGGAGCGAATGCGGCCCGTCACCTCCTCGAAGGCGTCCGGCTGGATGTCCCAGTCGCCGTCGAGGGTGGCCGGCGCAGCGAAAAGGCTCAGCTTGTCCGTGCAGCGGACCATCATCCGGTCCAGCAGGGTGGCGTCCAGACGGTCCGGCTGGCTCAGGGCGTCGGCGACCCCTCCCAGGGGATCCTGGTTGAAATCCAGTCCCGCCGTGCCGAACGGCAGATCATAGTCGACGATGACCGTGTTGACGCCGATCCGCTCGCTCATTGCATAGGCGGTGTTGTGGGCGACCGAGGAGGCGCCCGCGCCGCCCCGTGCGCCGACGAAGGCGATGGTGCGGCCGACGAAGGGCTGGGCCGGGTCCGCGAACAGACCCCCGATGGCCGCGATCAACTGCAAGGGCTGGACCGGCGCCACCAGATATTCGCTGACGCCGCGCCGCATCAGCTCCCGATACAGCAGGATGTCGTTGGCGGCGCCGATGACCACCACCTTGGTCCCCGCATCGCAGACCTGGGCCAGTTGGTCGATTTCCTGCAACAGGCTCCGAGCGTCGCGCAGGCATTCGACGATGATCAGGGGCGGCGTCGGTTCGCCCTGGTAGGCCTCGACAGCGGCGGAAATCCCGCCCACGCGAATCTGGGTCGTGGCCCGAGACATGCGCCGATCCTGGCCGGCGCGTTCCGCCGCGGACAGGGTGTCCTGACGCTCGGCGAAGACATGGACCGCGATCCGGGGGATCGAAACTTCCACGGCCGCGAGAGCAGAGGCTGGCAGGCCGCCGGCTTCGACCTGCGGCGACACGGGCGGCGCGGCGATCACGGCCGCTTCGGTTTGAGCGACGAGTTGTCCGACAGGATCATGAACCGCAGGCGTTTCAGACAGGGTCAAGGGCGCGTCGTTCTCAGCCGTCTGGCTCGCCGCAACGGGCGCGAAAGGAGCGGACATGGGCGGCGCGGCAGGTCGTGCGGCGTTCGAGGCGCCGATGAAGTCGTCTTCCAGATCGAATTCGTCCAGGGGGTCGAAATCCTGAGCGGTGAAGGGCTGGGTCATGGTCCGTCACTCCACCGCGCGGGAAATGCGCGCCTGGGAGATAAGCTCTTCTGGTCGAGCACTCGTCTGCACGCCCTTGCGGTAGGCGTCGAAGACCACGCTGCGACGACCTGCGTCGCCCGGCGACATCGTGCGTGGCGCGACGATGTCGCGCGGGTTGGAAATCTGGGCCGCCAGATTGGCGGTGACCGCGCAGCCGAAGTTGGCGGACGACTGATTGTCGCCGGTCCGGCCGAGGCTGCCCCACCGGGTTCCGCACTGGGGCACGACGGCGCGGACGGTCTCGAATCCCGCCAGGACGGGCGCGCGCGGATCCGGCGCAGCATAGCTGACCACCTGGATCATCGCCTCCGGCACGCCCGAAGCCGTCAGGGCCGCCTTGACGTTCCAGGCCGCCTGGTTCGCCGCCGGATCGCCGCCAGAAGGCGCCTCCACGACCAGGGCCGGCGCCCCTTCCATGGCGAAGCGCTGGACCAGATCGGCGAGCGCCGCCTGCTGGTTGGACGACAGGCCGTCGTCACGCACCGCCAAGGCGATACGATCCAGACCCGGTTCGACCTGAAGGGTGAAGCGGGACGTCGGCGTCAGCGGCGGCTCCCCGCCGAGGCTGGCAGGGCCGCCTGCGCAGCCGGCCAGAACGCCCGCCGCCAGCAGGGCGCTCGCCGCCCGGATTTTCAAGGATGCGAGATGTCGGATCATGGCGCTCATTCGATCACATAGCCGACCGGCCCCTGCCACCGCGCGCCGGCGGAGGCGGTCGGGGCGGGCGAGCCGTAGGCCTGGTTCAACTGGCCGAAGAAGATGGTCTGGGCGTCATGCGCGATGCGCAGGCCGTCGGCGGGCGTCTGCATCCGGCCCGGAGAGGTCGGGCTGACGATATAGGGCTCCACGATCACAACCAGCTCGGTCTCGCCCATCAGATAGTCGCGCGAGCGGAACAACTGCCCCAGAACAGGCAGGTTGGTCATGCCGGGCAGAGAATCCACCGTCTGGCGCGTCGATTCCTGCAACAGGCCCGCGATCATCATCGCCCCGCCGGACGGCAGCTCGACGGTGTTCTCGGTCCGGCGAACCGAAAGGCCCGGCAAGGACACGGCCGTCGGCGTGCCCGCGCCCAGCGTCAGCCCCCCTTGCGGCGTCAGTTCCGACACCTCGATCTTGACCTGTAAGCTGATGCGTCCTTCCGACAGCACCACAGGACGGAAGGCCAAGCCGACGCCGTAAGGCTTGTATTCGACTGTGATCTGACCGTCTCGGTCACGGCCAGCGGGTATGGGGAATTCCCCGCCGGCCAGGAAGCTGGCCGCCTCGCCGTTCACCGAAGTCAGGTTAGGCTCGGCCAGGGTCCTCACCAGACCCACGCGCTCAAAGGCCTTGAGCGTGGCGTTGCCCTTGTTCAATCCGTCAGACCCCGGTCCCGTGCCCGGCTTGGCTGTGTCCCAATTAGGCGCATCTTCCGGACCGTCGACGACGACAGGACACATGGCCCCGTCCGGCCAACCAGGACCGCATGGCATTTCCATCTGGAAATTCTTGGTGGTGTCACGCGCGACGCCGCCGATAATGCCGCCCAGCAGGCTGCCGTTCACCCCCCAGGTGGCGTTATTGCCCAACAACCATTGCGTGCCGTTGATCCGACCAAGCACCGCCTGGGTGTCGAAACCCAGCTGCTTGATCGCAGAACGCTGCACCTCGACCACGCGAACCCGCAGCGTCACCTGATCGGACCCCGCGACGCTGACCATGTTCATCACCTTCTCAGGCGCGCTGACGAAGGCCCGGGCGACCTGAGCCGCACGCTCGGCGTCCGCCGGGCTGGCGGCCATGCCGGTCAGGATGATGCTGTCGTTGACCGCCTCGGCGTGGATGCTCGAACCCGGGACCACGCGGCTGAGCGTGTCCTGAAGCGCGCTGACGCCCGCATCGACGCGGACGCGCAGCGCCAGGATGGTTCGTCCCGTCGCATCCAGGAAGACCGCGTCCGTCTCACCCGCCTTCAAGCCGATGACGGTGATCCGCCGCGGCGAATGCAGCATGGCGTCGGCCACCAGGGGATTGGAGACGATGACGTCCCGGGCGTCCGCAGGCAGTTCGACGGCGAAGGAGGTTCCCAACGGCAGATTGACCATCTGGGCCGTGGAGCCGGCGGCGACGGCAGCGCGCGTCTGGGCCTGTACTTGGGTGGCGGGCGTCGTCGCAGCCGCGCACAGCGCCAGGGCCGAGACGCAGGCGATAGCCGTCAGTCGGTTCATGGTCGGCTTTCTCATGGGACGGCGACCGTTTCGGCCTGGCCCGCGCGATAGACGCGCACGGCGCGGGCGGCGGAGGCTTCGTTGCGCGTGGCGCCAGGCGTTCGACCCGAAGGCCCCGAGGTGTCGGCGTAGGAGCGCAGCACCAGCGACAGTTCCCCTTCGGACTTGGAACGGGCCAGGATTTCCGCGTCAGGACCAGTAACCGCCAAGGTGGCGGTGGCGCCGACCACGGCCATGGCGTCATCGGCGGCGCGGATGGCCTGGTCGATCGCCAGAACCTTGACGTTCTGCATGACGGTGGAGGAGACGAAACGCGGATTGCCGTCGCCCTGTGCGCCGGCGGGGCTCTTGACCTCGCGGGTCAGGATGACGTCGGCTCGGTCGCCCGGCAGGATGAAGCCGCCCGCCGCGGTCTCGACCGTCACGCGAATGGCCATGGCCCGCATGCCCGGCTCCAGATAGGCCGCCATATAGCCGCTGTCGCCGGCGCGGACGATCTTACGGGCGACGATGGGTTCTCCGGCCAATATGGCTTCGCGGACCACGGCGCCGACATAGTCCGCCTTGGCGCCGCCGGTGCTGATCTCATTGACGGCCTCGGCGGCGCGCGTCACGGCGCCCTTGGCCTTGTCCTCGGCCGTCTTGACGGCGGAAGCCGCGCCGGCGTCTTCCTTCGCCGCCGCCTGGGGGACAGGCACGCTGCCGTCCGTGATGAAGATCGGATTGACCTCTGCGACGGGCCAGTCCTTCCAGGCCATGTCCGCATCCGCCAGGCGGGCGCCCGGCTGAAGGTCCCGAGCGGCGACCAGAACCTTGGCCATCGGCGGCGGAGGTTCGACGGCGGCCACCGCCGTCGCGGCGGGCTGTTGGGACGACGACCCCATAGCGCGCACGACCAGGGCCAGGCCGATGGCGGCCACGGCGGCGATACAGATGACGGCGATCTTGGCGGGCTTCATCGACGGTCTCCGGCAGGCGCGGCGACGTGGATTCAGAGCTCGCCATTCTGCCGTTAACGATAATGACGAGGTTCGGTTAACGCGGCCCTAAGCAAAATCCCGCGGTCTCAGCCGCCGATGAAGGCCGTGACCAAGGGACTGGCCGGATAGGCGATCAGGGCGCCGACGGCGATGGCCACGCCGTAAGGCACGTCGCCCTTCGGCTGCATCAGGCGCGCGATCCAGGCGGGACCGTTTCCCGCCAGCACATGCAGATGAGGCCGCGCCGACAGCAGGAACAGGCACAGGCCTCCGCCCGCGACCGCCGTGAACAGGATAAAGGGCGTGACGCCGGACAGCCCGAGCCAAAGGCTGACGGCCGCAAGGAGCTTGGCGTCGCCGCCGCCCAGCCAATTCAGCGCGAACATGCCCATGCCCCCGAGCAAGGCTCCGACGCCGACCGCGACGCATGTCAGCACCGCGGATAGGGGCAGGCCCGCCGCCAGGGCCGCGGGGAAAAAGCCCAGGACCAGAAGACCCGAAATCCAATTCGGAATCTTCATGGTCGCCAGATCATGCACGCCGGCGAGGATCACCAGCACAGGCATGACGCCGAGAAGAACAAAGAGCAACTCTGTCATGGCGCCATCATGCCGGACGCTTCTTTAAGAACGGGTTTCCTGCATTCCCGGTTCTTGATCCAGACGCAAAACGGCCGGGCGTTTCCGCCCGGCCGCTCAACGTTTGGATTTAGGCGTATTCGTATCAGGCGCCCGTGCCGCCCGTGCCACCGGTGCCACCGGTGCCACCGGTGCCGCCCGCGCCGCCGATCTTGTCGGCGATGAACTTGAACTTGGTTTCCAGCGAGCCGCCGATCAGGCTGATGCCGGCGATGATGATCACGGCCATCAGGGCGGCGATCAGACCGTATTCGATCGCCGTGGCGCCCGATTCGTCCTTGGCGAAGCGATTGATGAAGTTACGCATGATGTCTTCCTTCGTTGTCTTAAGCGAGCAAATGTTTCACCACCTAGGGTCACCGGTTTGCCCGCTTGACCCCCGTTTGCATGGCGACAATGCGACCAAGATCATTAAGTCCAAGTAAAACTGAGAAACGTTACCCAGAATATTGATGGTTACTGCTTATTTACTATAAAATCTCATAGAGCGATCGCCCCTCACGCCTTCAGGAAATCTTGATCTTTAAGCGACAGGTTGCGCGTCGCGCCCCTACGCGCGCGCCTTTTCATGTCGCCGGAGCCGCACCGCCATGCCACGCCGCCTTTCCGGGCTCTTCGCCGTTCCGGCGATCCTCGCCGCCCTCGCTTCGCCCGCCCTGGCCCAAAATCGTCCGATGACGATCGCCATCGACAGCGCCACGCGCGTGCAACTCCGCGCCCCGGCCGGATCGGTCATCGTCGCCAACCCGCAGGTCGCCGATGTCGCCGTGGTCGACGCCAACACCCTGTTCATCACAGGCAAGGGTTACGGCTCCACCGACATCGTCGCGGTGGACGCCCTCGGCCGCCCCCTGTTCCAGAGCCAGGTCACGGTCAATCCCCCAGCTGGCGGTTCGGTTCGCGTCTGGCGCGGCGCCGAAGTCGCGGAAAGCGCCTGCGGCGGCGGTCAATGCGCCCCATCGGCCCGCCGCTCCGTGCCGAGCGCCGACTAGGCCATGCGGCGTATGGCCGACTTCATCGCGCGACCTTCCCGGATCGCACCTCGGCTAAGACGGGATCGACGCGGCGCGACGGCCGTCGAATTCGCCATGGTGGCCCTGCCCTTTTTCATGATGCTGTTCGCCATCCTGGAGATCGGGGTCATTCTGACGCTGGACGCCGTCATGGAGACCGCCGTCGCCGACACTAGCCGCCTGGTTCGAACCGGACAGGCTAACAACTTGACGCAAGATCAGATCAAGGAGCGTTTCTGCGCCCATATGAGCGTCTTTTCGGGCGATTGCAGCAGTCGCGTCTATCTGGATGTGCGCAGCATCGAGGCCTTTGAGGACGCCAGCGGCCCCAATCCGACGTCCGGCGACGCCTTCAACACCAAAGACCTTGGCTATACGTCCGGGGTGGCGAACCAAAAGATGCTGGTCCGCATCTGGTACAAGCATCCGGTCGCAACGCCCTTCCTCGCCCAGGCGCTGACGCGAATGAAGAACGGCAGCGTCTACCTGACGACCACCATGGCCTTCCAGAACGAGCCCTATTCCTGATCATGCTTCGTCCAGTTTTTCATGGCTTCCTGGGACGGCTCGTTCGTGATCGACGCGGGGTGTCGGCGGTTGAGTTCGCCCTCATCGCGCCGACCATGATCCTGCTCTATCTCGCCCTGACCGAGTTCAGCCAAGTCTATATGGCTGAACGTCGCGCCGGCCACGCCGCATCCATGATGACCGATCTCGTTGCACAAAGCGCCACCGCCACAGCCGCCGGTATCGACCAGACCTTCGGCATCGGCGAAGTCATCATGCGCCCTTTTTCGTCAGATCAACTCTCCATGCGAGTGTCGAGCTTGACCATGAAACCTGGCGGCAAAATCACTGTGGACTGGAGTCGCAACAACAACAACAAACTGACCCGCCTGAGCGAAGTCAAAGAAATTCCACCCAATCTAATTGCGCCTAACGAAAGCCTGATCATGGGCGAAATCAGTTACAGATACAGACTCTCCATAGGAGAGAAACTCATCGACCGTGAATTTGTTCTAGAACGCAAATACTACCTGCGACCACGCACCGTGAACACGGTCACCTGCGCCGACTGCTAAACGTCCGATATGGCGTCTTTCAGCGCCCTGATCTTGGCTTCGGTCTCCAACCGCTCGGCGCGAGGGTCGCTGTCCGCCACGATCCCTGCTCCCGCCAGAGCTCGCCAGGTCCAATCTTCTCCTTCCCGCACAAAGGTCGCCGTGCGGATCAGGACCGAAGCCGTCAGGCTCTCGTCGCCCGCCAGACCCAGGGCGAACAATGAACCGCACCAGGGTCCGCGCGGCGGCTCGTGCGTCGCGATCACCTTCATGGCTTGATGCTTGGGGGCGCCGGTGATGGATCCCGGCGGGAAAGCCGCTTCCAACACCCCGGCCGCCTCGACGCCCGGCCGCGCCACAGCCGTCACGGTCGAGACCAGGTGATGCACTGTCGGGTGGCTCTCCACCTCGAACAGACGCTCGACCTGAACCGTGCCGGGGAGCGCCGCACGGGCCAGGTCGTTGCGCATCAGGTCCACGATCATCAGGTTCTCGGCCCGATCCTTGGCGCTTGCCGACAGTTCAGCCGCTAAGGCGGCGTCCCGCGCCGGATTTGCGTCGCGCGGGCGCGTGCCCTTGATCGGGCGAGTTTCGATCCGACCGTCGCTCGCATCAAAGGTCAGGAACAGTTCCGGCGAGTTGGACACCAGCGCCCGCTCGCCCAGTCGCCAGAAAGCCCCATAGGCGGCTCCGCGCCCGGCCGACAACCGGAGAAAAACGTCGAAAGGATCACGCCCCTCGTCCAGTCGCCCCCGCCAAGCGCGGGCGATATTGGCCTGGAACAACTCCCCCGCCCCAATCCGCGCCACGACATCCGCGACAGCGGCCTCATAGACGGCTGGCGCTTCCTCGGCCGCGAAACCGGAGGCCGGCGCCGAAGGAACGGACGGTTCAAGCATGGAGCCCAACCAGGCGACCGCGCGCTCGACCTGGACTTCAGCCGAGACCGCCTCCCCGCCGCGCCCGATGGCGACCAATGCCCGTTCCGCATGATCAAAGGCGAGCATCGCCGGGTAGCGGACCAGGGTCAGATCCGGCCAGACCGTCCCGCGGCGCCCCGTCGCCGGCCGCGCTCCCACGTCATAGGACATGAGCCCGACCACGCCGCCCCCCGCAAAGCCTGGGTCGCGCAAGACCGCGAAAGGCGCCTGGGCATCGACCGGGCCGACATACGTCCGATCCGGTTCACAGGCGACATAGGACCAACGTCCGCCGTGCGCCGCCGGATCGCCCGCTCCCGCCAGCAAGGCCAAGGCGCCTTCGCGTCGGTTCAATCCGGCCGCGACCGCCAGAGGGTCGCGCCAGTCGAGCCGCCGCCGTCGAACGACGTCTCCGCTCATGCGGTCAGCCGCTCCCGGATGCGGTCGGCCATGACGGCGCCCACGCCCAGCGCCTGCTCCAGATAGGTCGCGACCGATCCATGCCGCGCAGTGATCGCCGCAAAGGCCTGGTCCAGATAGGCCGCCTCCACCCCGAGGAATGCAACGACAGCGCCGCGCGAAGCTGACCGCCCCGTCATCTGCGTCAGCTTGCGCGCCACCTCCTCCGCCCGCCCTTCCAGATCGACCGCCATATTGGTCAATAGATAGTCGGCCATGATGTCGTCCCAGGCCACGCCCAGCAGACTGTGGGTCAGGGCCGCCAGCAGGCCCGTTCGATCCTTGCCGGCGGCGCAATGGATCAGCACCGGCCCCCGCCTTTCGGACAGCGCCCGAAAATAGCGCCCGAACAGGTCCAGATGAGCAGGCTCGAACGGCAGGCGGCGATAGGTTTCACCCATGAAGGCCCGCCCCGAATCCTCGGTCAGGTCCGCAGTCTTCAGGAAGGTGATGTGCGGCGCTTCACGGCCGTCGTCATGGTCGCTCTCCACAACCTGACCGGCCCAGCCGGTCGGACGACGCGACGGCTGGGCGCGCCTCTCGCTCGGTCGCCGCAGGTCGACCACATGGGCGATGTTCAATCGCCCCAACTGTTCCAGGTCTTCGTCCGTCGCGCGTGCCTGATGCGCTGATCGATACAGCAGGCCGCGCGCCATTCGGCCGCCGCCCGTCGCATACCCGCCGTAGTCGCGAAAGTTGTCGATGGCCTGAAATGAAGAAAGGCGGTCGTTCATGACCGCCTTCCTTAGCCTATTCCCGCAGGGACGCTAGCGGGACGGGACCAGGGCGGACATGGCGTCGAGGTAGGCGACGAAGGCGTCGCGCCCGACATCCGTCATGGTCGCCCGCGTCAACGGCTTGCGGCCCTGGAAGCTCTTGGCGACCGCCACGAAACCCGCCTCCTCCAGTTTCCTGAGGTGGACAGACAGATTGCCGTCGGTGGTCTGAAGCCGGGTCTTCAGTTCGTTGAAGTCGGCGCTGTCCACGCCCGACAGATAGGCCATGATTCCCAGGCGCACACGGCCGTGGATGACCTCGTCGATGCGGCCGATGTCGAAGTCTTCAGCCGTATTCGAGGCCATCAGATCACCTCCGCCGGCTCCTGCCGGACCAGGATCACGCCGGGCAGCAACGCGAACAGGAAGAGGCCTGCCGCATAGCCCAGCCACATCAGCGGACTACCGGTGAGAAAGGCGATCAGGGGCGCAGCGATCCAACAGCCGACAGCCAGCTTCCATTGCCACTTCTGCGCGCTCATCGTCGCCGAGACTGCCCAACCCGAACCGTAAAGGGCGAAGATCAGCGAGGGAAAGATCATGAATGCGACGTCGCTCTGCATCTTCCAACTGACGACGAACATCGACAGCGATATGACGAAGACGGCTAGACCGACGCCCATCCAACCCGCGCTGGCCGCGCGGTTGGCCGCCGATTGCGCGCCTGGCTTGCGATCGCAGTTCCGTGTCTGAACAATCAGAACGCCAAAGAAAACAAGCATGGCGGCGCCCCACAACACCGCATAGGCGACCGGCGGCGCGGCGATCATTCCGCTATCGATCCCATAGTGGACAATCGAAGCCAGCCCGAAGATCAAACCCGCAGAAATCAGGACGCGCCCGCCGAGCAACGGAGCCCGTCGCCCTTCCTGCGCCAGGGCCTTCATATAGGCGATGTCGTCGTGAACGGATTGGGCTTGGTCTCGGGTCATCAGGGTCTCTCCCTTCCTGTTGATCGAAAGGTGCAGCAAGAACTTTATAATGTAAAGTTCTTTTTCAAGGACAGATTTCTGGACACGCCCTACGCCTCGGTCATGCGCACCGCCTTTCATCACATCGCCTATCTGCCCCTGACCGTCTGCAACGCCCTGTCGATGGAGCGACTGGAGACGACGGCGCGGCGCGCCGACCTGCCTGCGGGAGCCGCCGTCCTGGACATTGGTTGCGCCTATGGAGAGGTTTCCATTCGCCTGGCCCAGGCCCTGGACGCCCGCGTCGTCGCGGTTGAACGCGACCCGGTCATGGCCGACGGCGCCCAGAAACGCATCGCGGCCGCCGGCCTGGAAGATCGGATCGATCTGAAACGCGACCTCTCAGGCCCCGTCCTGGCCGCCGCCCCGCCTTTCGACATGATCGTCGCCATCGGCTCGACCGAGCCGGCCGGCGGGGGCCTGCGCGAACCTGCAGAGGTCTTCGCCGCCCTGGCCGAGCACCTGTCGCCCGGCGGCGCCCTGCTGTGGGGCGACCTGTTCTGGAAAGAGGAGCCTCCGGCTCCCCTGCGCCAGATCGTGGAAACCGGCGGCTACTACGTCAGTCACGAGGAATGGCAGGCGGCCGCACGTCAGGCTGGCCTTCAGGTGGTCTCGGCGGAGATCACCGACCATGACGAATGGACCGTCTATCGCACCGGCATGGAGACGGCGATCGCCGACTGGCTCGACGCCCATCCCGATCACCCCGACGCACCCAGCGTCGCCGCCACGGCTCATCGCATCAAGATGATGCTGGACTTCGGCGCCGACTACCTCGGATTCGGCCTCTACCTGTTTAGAAAGAACTGAGACCGCCAGCAGAAAGGGCGCCCGGGGAGGTCCCGAACGCCCTTCCAGTGGAACATCGCCCCTGCGATCAAGCAGCGAGCGACCGCCCCCTTCTCTGCATCACCTGAAAGGCGGCTCGTCGAAGGCGCGCAGCTTGCGGGAATGCAGACGCGTACCCTCGGCCCGCAGCAGTTCCACGGCCTGGATGCCGATCTGCAAGTGCTCCGAGATCGAGCCTTCGTAGAAGCGGTTGGCCTGGCCCGGCAGCTTGATCTCGCCGTGCAGCGGCTTGTCCGAGACGCACAGCAGGGTCCCGTACGGCACGCGGAAGCGATAGCCCTGGGCGGCGATGGTGGCGCTTTCCATGTCGATGGCGACGGCGCGGCTCTGGTTGAAGCGCAGGGCCGACTTGGAATAGCGCAGCTCCCAGTTGCGGTCGTCGGTGGTGACGACGGTGCCGGTGCGCAAGCGCTTCTTCACCTCTTCGCCCGGCGCCCCCGAGACCTGCTTGGTCGCGTCGTAAAGGGCGCGCTGCACCTCGGCGATGTTGGGGATCGGGATGTCGGCCGGCAGGACGGCGTCCAGCACATGGTCGTCGCGCAGGTAGGCGTGGGCCAGGACATAGTCGCCGATGGTCTGGCTGCCGCGCAGGCCGCCGCAGTGGCCGATCATCATCCAGGCGTGCGGCCGCATGACCGCCAGGTGATCGCAGATGGTCTTGGCGTTGGACGGGCCGACGCCGATGTTGACCAGGGTGATGCCCTGACCGTCCGGCCGCGTCAGGTGATAGGCGGGCATCTGATGCTTGCGCCAGGCCGCGTCCATGATGGCCGCCTCCGGGTCGTCGGTGGCGCGCGTCACCACCACGCCCCCGGCGCAGGACAGGCTCTCATAGGGGCTGTCGGGATCGGCGATCTCGGCCGTGGCCCAACGTACGAACTCGTCGACGTAGCGATTGTAGTTGGTGAAGAGGATGAAGCTCTGCACGTCCTCGACCGGCGTGCCGGTGTAGTGGCGCAGTCGCGCCAGGGAGAAATCGGTGCGCAGGGCGTCGAACTGGGCCAGGGGATGCTCCTCGCCCGGCTCCCACAGGCCGTCCGACACCTCGTCGCCGATGTGGGCCAGTTCGGTGGTCGGGAACCAGCGGGCGATAGCCGCCGTCATGGTCCGGTCCAGGGCGACGTCCGAGCCGTCCAGGACATAGGGGAAGGGGATTTCCTGATCCGACGGCTCGACCGTGAAGTCCGCGCCGTATTCCGTCGCCAACAGGGTCAGTTGCTCCAGCAGATAGCTGCGGAACAGATCGGGGCGCGTGATGGTCGTCGTATAGACGCCCGGCCAGGAGAGACGGCCATAGGCGCGGGTCTCAAGGTTCTGGGGACGTTCGCCGTACCAGGTCACGGTGAGGCGCGGATAGGCGAACAGGCCGGCGGCCCGGGCCTCGGGATCGGCGCGCTCGCCGGTCTCGATGAAGCGCTTCACTGCATTGCGCAGGCTGGCGACGGATTGGTTGTAGAGGGTTTCGAGGCGGTCCAGCGCCGCCTGGGGGGTCATCTTGTCTGTCATGACTTCCTCTAGCCGAGAACCATGTCCTTGGCGAGACGGGGGAAACACGATGACACGACAGTTGACCGAAGACGCCTAAGCGCGTTCCGCTGCGACAAGGAGGAACATCCATGCCCAAGCGCCTGTTTCCGGCCGCCGCCCTGTTCGCCTGCGCCGTCGCGTTTTCGGCCGCTCCGGCCATGGCCGAGGTGAAGTCGGCGACGTCCGGCGGCTTCGCGGTCGGCGGGTCGATTGCGATCGCCGCCCCGCCCGAACGCGTCTGGACCGTCCTGACGAAGCCCGACGCCTGGTGGAGCCGCGATCACCGCTGGTTCAGGAACTCGACCCTGTCGCTGGACCTGTCGCCCGGAGGCTGCTGGTGCGAGACGGCGGCCGACGGCCGCGTCTCCCGCCATCTGGAAGCGGCCCTGGTCGAACCCGGCTCGAAACTGGTCCTGCGCGGTGCTCTCGGCCCGCTTCAGGGCCAGGGCGCGACGGGCGGACTGACCTTCGACATTAAGGCGGAGGGCGAAACCTCCGTCCTGACCTGGTCCTATGTCGTCGGCGGCTATGCGCCGGGCGGGCTGGAAAATTGGGCCGCCCCCGTCGATGGGGTATTGTCGGCGCAGCTGGCCAATCTGAAGACACAGGCCGAACGCGCCGATTGACCGACGCCGCTCCGTCGCCCGACCTATGGATGGTCAGAAGCACTTGGCGATGCGGCGAGACTGTCCAGTAGGAAGTCGGCCGCGCTGAAAGCCAGAGAGACGCCCCTATCGCCGAACTGCACCCGACCGCCGACTGAGCGGATACGAGCCGCCAAGGCGTCGTCAGCCTGTCCGCCGCCCAACCAGATCGTGGGCGCGTCGGAGCGGACATAGGCCTCCGGTCGGGTCAGGGTCGGGTCGTCGTCAACCGCGACCGGGGGTCGCTTCAAGGCCGCAGCCGCTCGGATCAAGCCGTCTCGCCCAGCCATGTAGCGCCGATCCAGGGCGATCATTAGGGCGGCGTCGGCCCCTGCGCCCAGGCCCGTCACGCCCAGGCGGCTCGCATCCCCTCCGAAGTCGGCCGCATGGTCCGCCGCCCAGGCGATCGCGGCCGCCGCATCGCTGATGAAGGCCGGTTCCCGCCCCCGCGCCGCGCGTCGATCCGCCAGGAAGACCAGAAGTCCCCGCCCCGCCCAGGCCTGCGCCAAGGCTCGCGCCTCGGCCGCATCGCGGTCCCCGTCGCGGATCAGCACGATCACCGGCCAATCCCGCCCGCGCGGAGGCCTATGAACCTCCAGACTCTGCCGCGGATCCTCGCCGTAGCGCAGGCCTGCCCGTCCTTCTCGAACCGACGTCGAAACGGCCAGAGGCGCACAGGCCGCATTCCCGAACATCAGGCCCAGAAAGGAAAGAAACAGGCTTCTGCGGGTCATGGCGCTCCGCGCGGATCGGAAAACTCCGCCTTTTAGGCCCTATCCCGGCGCGAGGCTCAATGCGAGAGGCGCTCGCCCTCGATTTCGTCGCACTTCCATAATGGATTTGTCGCAAAATATTTACATTAGGAAAATTGAGCGCATAATTCGATCAGAGACCGGAGCGAATTCCGGCCGAATGGAGGATTTCGCATGCGCATCAAGCCGTTCCTGGCTCCAGCCCTGACCATGGCGGTCGCCTCAAGCCTTCTCGCCGCCGCCGCGCCCGCCCTGGCCCAGACTGCGGCGCCCAGGCCGACGCAGGTCACGCGGGTCTCGACCGCCCTGCCCCAACGCGTTGTGCTGATCTGCGAATCCGACGCCGCGACCCGCAGCGCCTTCGTCCGCGAGTACGGCTCCGAGCCGGTCTTCATGACGGCGCGCGAGGCGGTCGACGCCCGCGCCCAGGGACAGGAATGGACGACGCCCCGCTGCATGACCGAGCGCGAACACGGGCGCTACCTGCAACTGACCCAGGCCTTCGCCGCCCGCTGACCCCGATAAAGCCTGAAACGACAAAGGGCGCGGCCGTCACCGGCCGCGCCCTTCTTCATGGTCGGATGACCGATCCTACTTGGCCAGATACCTGTCCAGCCAGCCGAAGACCTCGTTGTGCCATTGCAGGCTGTTCGCGGGCTTCAGCACCCAGTGATTCTCGTTGGGGAAGAAGACCAGACGGCTATCGACGCCGCGCCGCTGCAGGGCGGTGAAGGTCGACAGGCCTTGGGCCGTCGGGATGCGGTAGTCGAGATCGCCCTGGACCACCAGCATCGGCGTCTTCCAGTTCTGGACGTGGTTGGCCGGGTTGAACTTCTGATAGCCCTCGGGATTTTCCCACGGCACGCCGCCGTATTCCCACTCGGTGAACCACAGCTCCTCGGTCGAATAGCCCATGCCGAAGGTGTCGAAGACGCCGTCATGGTTGACCAGGCATTTGAAGGCGTCCGACCAGTTGCCGGCGATCCAGTTGATCATATAGCCGCCGTAGGAGGCGCCCAGGGCGCAGGCGTTGTTCCCGTCCAGGAAGCCGTACTTGGCCTGAGCCGCAGCCCAGCCCTTCTGCAGGTCTTCCAGCGGGCGATCGCCCCAGTGCTGGCTGATGGCGTCGGTGAACCCCTGGCCGTAGCCGGTCGAGCCGTGGAAATCGATCATCACCACCGCATAGCCCGCGCCCGCATAGGTCTCGGGGTTCCAGCGGTAGGACCAAGAATTGCCGAACGACCCCTGCGGTCCGCCGTGGATCAGGAAGGCGACCGGATACTTCTGGCCCTCGACGTAGTTCGCCGGCTTGATGACGTAGCCGTGCACCGTCTCATCGTTCCAGCCGGGGAAGCTGAACTGCTCGGCCGCGCCGAAGGCCTTGCTCGCCAGTTGCGGATTCACATTGGTCAGGCGGCGCGGCATTTCGCGGCCGCGCCAGGTCTTGAAGTAGAGGTCGGCGGGCGAGGTCAGGGTATCGACCGCCATGACGAAGCCCGAAGGCGTCTGCTGGAAGGCGCCGACATGGCCTTCGCCCGTCAGCGGCGTCACCACCCCGTTGCGCGCATCGATGGCGAACAGGCGGGTCTGACCGACGTCGCCGGCCGTGGTGTAGAGGGTGTTCCCGTCCTTCGACCACTGCAGGGTGTCGGCCGAGCGATCCCAGTTGGCCGCGATCTGGCGCGTCTGGCCCGTAGCCACGTCACGCAGGAAGATCGAATACTTGTCCGCCTCGAAGCCCGGGCGGGCCATGGCGCGGTAGGCCAGGGTCTGGCCGTCCGGCGAGAAGACCGGACCCGTGTCCCAGGCCGGGTTGGACTCGGTCAGATTGGTCAGTTGGCCGGGCGCCGAGACGGCGACGCTATAGAGATCGAAGTCCGTGCTCCACGGCTCGCTCTTGCCGGCTTCGCGCGCCGAGAAGACCAGCGAGCGGCCGTCGGGGGCGAAGACGAACTCGCTCTCGTCGCCGAACGGCTTGGAAGGCGTGTCGCCGTCGAAGCCCTTGGTGACCCAGACCGGATCGCCGCCGGCCTTGCCGTCCGCGCCGATGGTCTGGACGAAGAGGTGGTTCTGGGTGTGGTCGTTCCACGTGTCCCAGTGGCGCACGAACATGCGGTCATAGACCTGACCCGTCGACTTCTTCTCGCCCTCGACCTTGCCGCGCGCGACCGAGGCGTTCAGGTCGGTCGCATCGGGATAGACCGCTAGCGACACGGCCACAGCGTCGCCCGCATCGTTGATGCGGTAGGCGTTGACGTCGGTCGGCAGGGCCGTGACCTGGGTCGCCGTCGCGCCCTTGTCGGCCGAAACCCAGACCTGGCTCGATCCCGAACGGCCCGACAGGAAGTAGAGCTTGCCGTCAGCGCCCCAGCGGGCGGTGTTGGCGCCGCCTTCCGAGATGGCCAGCTTCTGCGGCTGGGCCTCGCCCTTCAGGCTAAGGATGTAGAGGGCGCTGGAGCGACGGTTGGCGGCCACGTCGGTCTGGGTCAGGGCATAGACCACCCACTCGCCGTCCGGCGACACCTGCGGATCGCCCAGCCGGTTGGCCGAGATCATGTCCTGATAGGTGAAGGCGTTCGACGCCGCAGGCGCAGCGACCGCAGCCGGCGCGGGCGCCTCGGCCAGGACCGGCAGGGCCGAGGCGGTCAGCAGGGCGGCGGCGCTGAGGCCGGACAGAAGATGGGGCAGGCGGCGCATGGGCGCTCCTTCAGGCGATGAGAAATCCGCCCGCAGGCCTATACCCCCGCGCGCCGCCCGCAAAGTCCCGTTTTAGTTCCGCCCCTCCGCCGTCCAGCGCGCGGTCCAGTCCAGGATCTCCTGCTGCCAATCGACCCAGGTCCGGGGCTTCAACACCCAGTGGTTCTCATCTGGAACGTGGACGAAGCGGCTGGGAATGCCCTCGCGCTGCAGGGCCGAGAAGGTGGCCAGTCCCTGCTCCATCGGCACGCGGAAGTCTTTCGACCCGTGCAGCACCAGCATCGGCTTCTTCCAGTCCGCGACATAGGTCTCGGGGTTGAAGGCGTCGTAGAGGTCCTTGCGCGTCCAGCTGGGGCCGCCGAACTCGTGAATGAAGTTGCCGATGTCCATGGCGTTCATCAACTGCGGCACGTCGAACACTCCCGCGTGGTTGACCAGGCAGCGCCACGGCCCGTTCCATTTGCCCGCGATGGTGTTGACCATATAGCCGCCGTAGGAGGCGCCGAGCGCGCAGGCGCGATCGCCGTCGATCCACGGATTGGCGGACAGGGCGGCGGCCCAGCCCTTCTGCAGGTCTTCCAGCGGACGGTCGCCCCAATGGTCGTTGATGGCGTCGGTGAAGGCCTGGCCATAGCCCGGCGAGCCGTGGAAGTTCACCATGACCACCGCATAGCCCGCCGCCGTATAGACCTGCGGGTTCCAGCGATAGGACCAGCTCTCGGTCCAGGGCGACTTGGGTCCGCCGTGGATCAGATAGACGGCCGGATACCTGCGCCCCTCGACGAAGCCCGCGGGCTTGAACACCCAGCCGTGCGCCGTCTCATCATTCCAGCCCGAGAAGGCCAACGGCTCGGCTTCCGGCAGATCCAGCCGCGCCAGAAGCTCGGCGTTGTGCTGTGTGGCCTGACGCGCCTCGGCGCCGTTCCTCGATACGAAGATCTGGGTCGGCGCGGTGAAGCTGTCGTGAGCATAGGCCAGAACGCCGCCGACCTCGTGGAAGGCGTTGACCGCACCGTCGCCCGTCAGAGCCTTCACCGCGCCGGTGCGGGCGTCGATCTCGAACAGGCGCTGCTGTCCCTCATCCGAAGCGACGGCATAGAGAGCCCGACCGTCCGAGCGCCAGGTCAGGCCCGAGGGACCGCGATCCCAGTCGGTCAGCCGTCGCGCATTGGCGCCGTCTGCGTCGGCGATCATGACCACGGCCTGGTCTCCGCCGACGTTCTCGCGAGGGGCCGACAGCCAGGCCAGGCGGCGGCCGTCGGGCGAGAAGGCCGGGTTGCCGTCGCCGCCCTTGTTGCTCTCCGTCAGATTGACCGGCGCGCCGCCGTCCAGCGCGACCCGATAAAGGTCGCTGTTGTTGGTGAAGGGCTCGCCCGCGCCCTGCTTCTGCGTGGCGTAGACCAAGGTCCGGCCGTCGCGCGACAGGGTGAAGTCGCCGTCGCCCGCCGCCACGTCGGCATCCAGCCCCGGCATCAGGTCGCGCGCCTCGCCGCCCGCCAGACCCGAGCCGTTCAGCGGCTGGCTGAACAGATGGGTGCGACGGCCGTCGGCCCAGTGATCGAACACCCGCAACGGCAGACGATCATAGGCCTGCAATCCGGTCTTGGCCCGCTCGGCTAGCCGGTCCTTGACGCATTGCAGGGTCGAGCAGTCGGTGAAGACCGAGACGGCCAGGATCAGCGAACGCCCATCCTCGGCGATGCGGAAGCCCGAGACGTCGATCGGCAGGGTCGTCACCTGGGCCGCCGCCATGCCCTCGCGGTCGGCGCGCCAGACCTGGTTGGAGCCCCCGCGCGAGGACAGGAAGTAGATGGCCTGCCCGTCCGGCGCCCAGCGCGCCCCCGAGACGCCGCCCTCGGAAATCGCCAACTTGCGCGGCGGCGTCGCCCCGTCGGCCTCGACCAGCCACAGGGCGTTGACGCCCTTGTTGCCGTCCCAGTCCGTCGTGCGGACCGAATAGAGGATGCGACGGCCGTCAGGCGAGACGCGCGGCTCGCCGACCCGCTCCATCATGGCCAGTTCCTTGACGCCCAGCCCTGCCCGGGCGGCGGGCGCCGTGGCCGCAGCCGGCGCCGGAGTTTGCGCCAGGGCGGGCGCAGCCGCCGTCATCAAGGCCCCGAAAGCGGCGGCCAGCATCCAGCGTGATTGCATCTTCAAACCCATCCCTGATTACAGCTCGGCTTGTTGATAGGCCGTCGAATCCTGTGCGCCAACCCGCTTGCCGCCGTCGTCCGGACCGGCGACAAGCAGGCTTATGAGTCCCTCCGCCCCGCATATCGTGGACGTCCTGATCGCCGAGCGCGCGCCGCGCCTGACGGGGTCGGCCGCATGGCCCCTGGTCCGTCCCGCCCTCTACGGCCTGCTGGACTACGCCAAGGCGCGGCGCATGGCCGACTCCATCGGCCCGATGGGCGGACGCCAGGCGCTGGACTATGTCTCCGACCTGCTGGAACTGACGGTGCGGACGCAGAATCTGGAGCGTCTGCCCGCCGAGGGACGTTGTCTGGTCGTCTGCAATCACCCGACGGGCATCGCCGACGGCTTGGCCGTGCACGACGCCCTGAGGACCGTCCGCGACGACCTGATCTATTTCGCCAACGCCGACGCCCTGCGCGTCTCGCCCCGCCTGTCGGAAACCGTGGTCCCGGTCGAATGGGTGCTGGAGAAGCGCTCCCGCGAGAAGACCCGCGCCACCTTGCAATCCGCCAAGGAGGCCTTCGAGGCCGAACGCTGCGTCGTCATGTTCCCGGCTGGGCGGCTGGCGCGCGTCGGGCCTGACGGCCTGCTGACAGACCCCGAATGGGCCGCCACGGCCGCCTCCCTGGCGCGCAAGTACGCGGCGCCGGTGATCCCGATCCACGTCGCGGGTCCGACCAGTCGCCTGTTCCACCTGTTCGACAAGGTCTCCCAGGAGTTGCGGGACATCACCCTGTTTCATGAACTGCTGAACAAGAAGGGCCGCCGGTTCGACCTGATCGTGGGCCGTCCCATTCCGCCCGATCGGCTGGACCTGGACGCCCAGGCCGCCACTCTGAAGCTCAAGACCTTCATCGAGCGGACCTTGCCCGTCGATCCCGACTCGGAGTTCGCATGACGACCTTCGCCCTGTCCGACGCCGACGCCACGACCCGTCTGGGCCAGGCCATCGCCCCCCTGCTGGATCCCGGCGAATCCGTCCTGCTCTACGGCCCTCTGGGCATGGGCAAGTCGACCCTGGCGCGCGGCCTGATCCGCGCCCTGACTTCGCCCGACGAGGACGTGCCGTCGCCGACCTTCACCCTGGTCCAGTTCTACGAAAGCGATCCTCCCGTCGCCCATTTCGACCTCTATCGTCTCAGCCGCCCCGAGGAAGCCTTCGAGATCGGGTTGGACGAGGCGCTGGACGAGGGCTGCGCCCTGATCGAATGGCCCGAACGCCTGGGCGAGGACCCGGGCCGGATGCTCGGTCCCGACCGGCTGACGATCACCATCGCCGAAGACGGCGAAGGCCGCCTGGCGACCCTTTCCGGCGCAGGAACGTGGGAAGCGAAACTGAAGGAAATCCATGTCTGACCGCGAAGCCCTCCGTCTCGACTTCCTGCGCTCGGCCGGTCTGGCCGAAGCCGTGCGCGCCCCCCTGCCCGGCGACGCCTCGACGCGACGCTATGAACGGCTGACGACGCCGTCCGGCGCGACCCTGATGCTGATGGACCAGGCCCCGGCCGCCGAGAGCCGGCCCTGCGATCCGTCCTGGACGCCGGAAGAGCGCCATGCCCATGGCTGGAACGCGATCGCGCGCCTGTCCGCCGGCCGCGTCGAGGCCTTCGCCGCCGTCGCCGCCCATCTGAAGTCCCTGGGCCTGTCGGCGCCCGAGATCGTCGCAGTGGACGCGCCGAACGGCCTGGCCGTGATCGAGGATTTCGGCGACGCCCTGTTCGCCCGCGTCATCGAGGACGGCGCGGATCCCGCCCCCCTCTATCGCGCCGCCGTCGAGGCCCTGGCCGTCCTGCACGCCGCCCCGACGCCCGAGGTCCTGACCGGCCCGGCCGGCGACTGGCCCCTGCTGACCTATGACCAGACCGCCTTGCAGGGCGGCGCCGACCTCTTCGTCGAGTGGTTGCCGAAACTGATCCCGTCGCTGGTCTTCAATGACGACGCCGTCGCCGAATGGCGCGCCGCCTGGGGCCCGATCACGGCGGCGGGCGAGGCGGGCGCATCCGTCATGGCCCACCGCGACTATCACGCCGAGAACCTGATCCGGCTGGACGGTCGAAGCGGCGCCGCCTCGGTCGGGATGATCGACTTCCAGGACGCAGTGACGGCCCACCCGTCATGGGACCTGCATTCCTTGTTGCAGGACGCCCGCCGCGACGTCTCGCCCGCGTTGGAAGCCCTGGCGCTCGACCAATATTTCGCTTTGCGGCCCGAGACCGACCGCGAGGCCTTCATGGCGGCCTACGCCGGTCTGGCGGCGTTGAACGAGGCGCGCATCCTGGGGATCTTCGCACGCCTGATCGCCCGCGACGGCAAGCCCAGATACGTCGCCTTCATGCCCCGCATGTGGGCGCACCTGAACGCCAACCTGAAGGCGCCCGGTCTGGAAGCCGTCGCCGCCTGGATGGACCGCCACGTGCCGGAGGATGTCCGTCGATGACCGCCCCCAAGACGGCGATGGTCCTCGCCGCCGGCCTCGGCACGCGGATGCGTCCCCTGACCAATGACCGGCCCAAGGCCCTGGTCGAGGTCGGCGGTCGCGCCCTGATCGACCATGTCCTCGACCGACTGGCCGAGGCGGGCGTGGAGAAGGCGGTGGTCAACGTCCACTGGTTCGCCGACCGTCTGGAAAACCACTTGGCCGCTCGCGCCCGCCCCGCCGTCGTCATCTCCGACGAACGCGCCGAACTGTTGGAGACCGGCGGCGGCCTGAAGAAGGCCCGCCCCCTGCTGGGCGACGATCCCGTCTTCGTGGCCAATATCGACAGCGTCTGGATCGACCGGGGCGACGCCTTGGCCGATCTGATCCGGCTCTGGGACCCCGAGCGCATGGACGCCGCCCTGCTGCTGGCCCGGCGCGAAGGCTCCATCGGCTTCGAGGGCGACGGCGACTTCTTCCTGGCCGACGACGGCAGGCTGACCTTCCGGGGCGAGGCGGCCGACGCGCCCTACGCCTACATGGGCGTCCACATCACCCGACCGGGTTACGCCGACCACGGTCCGGACGGCCCCTTCTCGCTCAGCCCGTTGTGGCGCCAATCCGCCGCCGAAGGCCGCCTGTTCGGCTGCGTGCTGGACGGCGACTGGATGCACGTCGGCGACCCCCAGGCGCAAGACGAGGCTGAGGCCCGACTGAAGGCTGAAGGCTGACCATGGCGGAGGGCCGCTTCGATCCGTTCATCGGAAGCGGACCCCGCTGGCGCGCCGTGCCCGCCTGGCGGCCCTTCCTTGAGGACCTGGCGGCGGGCGTGCTGGACTGGCTGGGCGACGCCGCGCCCGAAACCCTGAGCGACGCGACCATCCTTCTGCCCAACCGCCGAGCCGCGCGCGCCTTTTCCTCGGCCCTGGGCCGCCTGGCGGGCGACCGCCCGGTGCTGCTGCCCCAGGTCCGGCCGCTCGGCGATCTGGAAGAGGACGAACCGCCCTTCGCCCCGGGCGAACTGGGTCTGGACCTGCCGCCCGCCATCGCCCCCCTGACGCGCCGCTTCGAGATGGCGCGGATGATCGCCGAGGACTTCGAGCCCGGCATGAAGCCCCTGCGCGCCCTCGAAATGGCCGATGCGCTCGGCGCCTTCCTCGATTCCTGCCAGTTGGAAGAGGTTTCGGACCTGTCGCGCATCGCGGCCCTGGCCGAGCAGGACCTAGCGGAACACTGGCGCGAGAGCGCCCGCTTCCTGGGCCTGGCGGTCGAGGCCTGGCCGAAGCGGCTGGAAGCCCTGGGCCTGGTGGATTCCGCCTGGCGCCGCGCCCAGCTTCTGCGTCGCCTGGCCGAGGCCTGGGACGCCCGCCCGCCCCAGGCGCCCGTCATCGCCGCCGGTTCAACCGGCACCGTTCCCGCCGCCGCCGACGTGCTGAAGGCCGTGGCCAAGGCGCCCCAGGGCGTGGTGGTCCTGCCGGGGCTCGACCTGGACCTGGCGTCCGACGTCTGGGACCGGATCGACGACCAGCACCCCCAGGCCGCGCTGAAAGCCCTGCTGGAGCGCGCCGGGATCGCTCGCGATCAGGTCGCGCCCTGGTTCACGCCCGACGTCGAGCCCCGCATCACAGCGCGCGGCCTGGCGCGTCAACGCCTGGTCAACGAGGCCCTGCGCCCGGCCGAGGCCACGGACGACTGGCGCGCCGAGATCGCTCGCCTGCGCGCCGAGGCCGCCCGCGCGGGCCAGGCCGCCGACCCCATAGCCGAGGGGTTGAAGGGCCTGTCCGTCCTCGCCCTGCGCGCCGAGGAAGAGACCGCCTCCGCCGTCGCCCTCCTGATGCGCGAGACCCTGGAGACGCCCGGCGCGACCTGCGCCCTGGTCACGCCCGACCTGGACCTGTCGCGACGGGTCGAGGCGCGGCTGGCGCGGTGGGGGATTGTCCCCGACTCCTCGGCCGGCGCGCCTCTGTCGCGCATGACGGCGGGGGTTCTGATCGACCTGTGCGCCCGCTTCATCGAGGCCCCGTTGAAACCCCAGACCCTGCTGGCCCTGGTCAAGCATCCCCTGACCCGGCTCGAACTGGCAGACGCCGCCCTGGCCGACGCCGCCGCGGCGCTTGAGGAGCACGGTCTGCGCGGCCCGCGTCCGCGCGACTGGGCCGAACTGAACCGCCGCCTGCTGAAGGCGGGCGAGCCGGGGCGCGGCGGCAGGGAGTTGCCGGACTGGAAGACGGCCCGCCTGTCCGGCGCCCGCGCCCTGGCCGGGCGGCTGGAAGCCCTGGCCGCCGAGGCCTTGTCCGTCTTCACGCCGAACGCGCCTCCCGACAACGCCGCGCGCGCCCTGACCATCCTGGTCGAGGCCCTGGCCGGACAGAACGCCTGGGCCGGGCCGGACGGAGAGGCGGCCGCGAGCCTGTTGTCCGCCCTGATCGACGGCGGCGGATCCCTGGGCGCCGTCGGCCGCGCCGACTTCGCCGCCCTGATCCGGGCCCTGCTCAACGAGGAGACGGTGCGGACCGGCGGCGCCACCCATCCGCGCCTGCGCATCCTGGGCGCTATCGAGGCCCGCCTGAGCCGGGCCGACCGCATGATCCTGGCGGGGCTGGAGGAAGGCGTCTGGCCCCGCGCCGCGCCGGTCGATCCCTTCCTGTCGCGACCCATGCGCCAGGCGCTGGAACTGCCCTCGCCCGAGCGTCGCCTGGGCCAGACCGCCCAGGACTTCGTCCAGGCCGCCTGCGCCGAGGAGGCGATCCTGATCCACAGCGAGCGGCGCGGCGGACAGCCTGCCGTGCGCTCGCGCTGGCTGTGGCGGCTGGAGATGCTGACGCGCGGCGCCGACGCCCCCGCCACCCCGGTCGAGATTCCCCGCCCCGAGAATCTGGCCAGCTGGGTCCAGGCGCTGGACGCTCCGCCGCCTGGCCCAGCCCGTTTCGCTCCCCGCCCCGCGCCGCGCCCGCCGGTCGCGCGACGGCCGCGCAGCCTCTACGTCACCCGGATCGAGCGCTGGGTGCGCGACCCCTACGCCCTCTACGCCCAGTGGGTTCTGGGGCTGGAGGTCATGGAGCGGCCCGGCGCCTCGGCCGAGGCGATGGCGCGCGGCAACGCCGTGCACAAGGCGATCGAACGCCTGACCCTGGACTGGCCCCATGCCCTGCCCGACGACGCCGAGGCGGTGATCGAGCGCCTGCTGCTGGAGGAACTGACCGCCCACGGCTTCGAGGAGGCGGCCATGGCGCGCGAGACGCCCCTGGCCCGCAACGCCGCCCGCTGGCTGGCCGGGTTCGAGGCGACGCGTCGGGCGCGCGGCGTGACCCTGCTGATCGAACAGCAAGGCGCCCTGACCTTCGACGCCCCGGCTGGTCCCTTCACCATGAAGGCCTACGCCGACCGGATCGAAGTGGGAGCCGTCGGCGCGGCGATCATGGACTTCAAGACCGGCGGCGTCCCCTCGGCCAAGCAGGTCAGGGCCGGCTTCGCGCCCCAACTGACTCTGACCGCCGCCATCCTGGCCGAGGGCGGCTTCAGGGACGCCGGCGGCCCGGTTCCGGCCGATGAGCTGACCTATGTCCGCGTCGTCGGGCGTCGCAAGGCGGGCGAGGTCGCGGTCCGCGCCTCCGGTCCCGAGGCGGTCGCCCTAGCCGGGGCCGCCCTGGAAGGGCTGAAGAAGCGGGTCGCCCGCTTCGACGATCCGAACACCCCCTATGTCTCCTGGGCCGCGCCGCAATTCATGGGGAACTACGGCGGCAACTACGACCATCTGGCGCGAGTCTGGGAATGGCACGTCGTCGGCGGCGAGGAGGGAGAGGGCGAATGACGATTCTCGATCCCCAGATCCGAGCGGCGGACCCCGGCCGTTCGGTCTTCGTCACCGCCAACGCCGGATCGGGCAAGACCACCACCCTGGTCAGTCGGGTGGCGCGGCTGCTGCTGGACGGCGCCGCCCCCTCGGCCATCCTCTGCGTCACCTACACCAAGGCCGCCGCCGCCGAGATGCAGGCCCGCCTGTTCCAGACCCTGGGCGAATGGGCCGTCATGGACGACGTCCGTCTGTCCGAAGCCCTGGCCAGGCTGGACGCCGGCGACCCCGACGCCCTGAACCCGGCCCGCCTGTCCGAGGCCCGCCGCCTGTTCGCCCGCGCCCTGGAAACGCCCGGCGGACTGAAGATCCAGACCATCCACGCCTTCTGCGAAAAGCTGCTGCGGCGCTTCCCCATCGAGGCGGGGGTGTCGCCCCGCTTCACCGTGCTGGAGAACGAGGCGGCGACCGCCCTGTCCCGCGCCGCGCGCGAAGACCTGGCTCGCGCCGCCCTGGAGGACGCCGAGGGTCCGGTGGGTCAGGCCTACGCCCACTTCGCGCTCGAGCTGGACTGGACCCGTTTCGAGGCCCTGCTGGCCCTGATCGAGGCGAAGCGCGCCGACCTGGCCGACTATGTCGCCCGCGTCGCCGAGGGCCGCGCCCCCGGGCCTCACGTCCTGACCGGCGCCGCCCCGGAGCAGACGCCGGAAGAGATCGAGGCCGACTTCATCCGCTGGCTGGACCAGGGCCAGGTCCGCCGCATGGCCGAGTTGACGGCGACGGGCGCCAAGACCGACAAGGATCGCGCGGCCGAACTGATCCACGCCCTGGATCACGACTGGAGCTTTTCGGGACTGGGCCTCGTCTTCCTGACGGGAACCGGATCGCCGCGCAAATCCATGGCGACCAAGCAGGCGCCGCCTGACGCCGCCGCCTGGCTGACCGGGCTTCAGGACCGCTATCTGGCGACCTTGGGAGCCTTGCGCGCGGCGCGGGTCGCGGCCGACACCGTGCGCCTGCTGACCCTGGCCGTGGCCCACGCCGCCTTCTACGACACAGCCAAGGCCGAACGCGGCGCCCTAGACTTCTCGGACCTGGTGGCCCGCACAGTCGACCTGCTGACGGTCCGGGCCACCGCCGCCTGGGTGCTGTACAAGCTGGACGGCGGCATCGACCACGTCCTGATCGACGAGGCCCAGGATACGGCGCCCGAACAATGGGCCATCCTCCGCGCCCTGACCGGAGAGTTCTTCGCCGCCGAGAACACCGGCCGCACCCTCTTCGCCGTCGGCGACGAGAAACAGTCCATCTATTCCTTCCAGGGAGCGCGACCCGAACGCCTGCGGCAGGAAGCCCTGGTCTACGACGCCCTGATCACGGCCTCAGGCGCCGCCTTCGAGGGCGTGCCGCTGGAAACATCCTATCGCTCGACCGAGGACGTGTTGGCCTTCGTAGATGCGGCCTTCGCCGATCCCAAACGCACCCGCGCCCTGGCCGGCGACAGCGGAGTCGTGCCCCATCACCTGGCCGCCCGCGCGGGCCAGCGCGGCGCGGTCGACCTGTGGCCCCTCTTCGTGGACGAAGCCCCGCCCGAGCGTGACGCCTGGGACGATCCGGTCGACGAGGAGGGCGTCGCCAGCGCCCGCAAGCGCATGGCCGCCGCCCTGGCCCAGGACATCCGCCGTCAGGTCGAGACAGGGACCGCCGTCTTCGACAAGAAGGGCCCCGCCCGCCCGGCCGGCTACGGCGACTTCCTGATCCTGGTTCGCCGTCGCGACGCCACCTTCGAGGAGATCATCCGCGCCCTGAAGACGGCCGGCGTGCCGGTGGCCGGGGCCGACCGCTTGAAACTGTCCAGCCATGTGGTCTTCGACGACCTGAAGGCCCTGGCCCGGTTCGCCCTCTTCCCAGGCGACGACCTGTCCCTGGCGGAAATTCTGCGCAGCCCCTTCTGCGACGTGGACGAGGACGGGCTGTTCGACCTGGCGGGACGCGAGAAACGTGAAGGCCTGTGGCGCGAGCTGAAACGACGCGGCGACGAGCGGCCCGAATGGCGCCGCGCCCTGGACCTGTGCCTGGCGGCCCGCGCTGCGCGCGATCGTGATCCCTTCATCTTCTTCTCGACCCTGCTGAACCGGACGGACGACAGGGGTCTGTCGGGCCGCGCCCGCATCCTGGCCCGGCTGGGCCGCGAAGCGGAGGAGGCGGTCGACGAGAGCCTGAATCAGGTTCTGGCGGCCGAGGGACGCGGCGGAACCGATCTGGAGACCTGCCTGTCGCTGCTGGAGGCCGCCGACGTCGAGGTGAAGCGCGAGTTGGAGGGTCCGCGCGGCGAGGTTCGCGTCATGACCGTTCACGGCGCCAAGGGGCTGGAGGCGCCGATCGTCATCCTGCCCGACACGACGATGAAGGCGAAGGCGCAAGGGCCGGCCCTGATGCCCGTCCCGCTGGATGACGGCGCCGAGGCCTGGTTGATGTGTCCGGGATCGTCGAAGGACGACTGCCCCGCCTCAGCCGCAGCCCGCGCCGCGCGCGAGGCCCGGGTCGGAGACGAATCCCTGCGCCTGCTCTACGTCGCCCTGACGCGGGCCCGGGACCGGGTGATCGTCATGGGGCGCGGCTCCAAGCGCGCGCCCGAGGCCGGGGACTGGTGGTCCGTCGTCGCCGAGACCTTCGACCGGCTGGGCGATCAGGTGCGCGACCTGGGTGACGGCGTGCGTCGCTTCGGCGTCGATCCTGACGCCCTGCCCGCCGCCGTCGCCACGGTTGAAGCGCGACCCGAAGCCCCCGATTGGGCGCGAGCCGACCCGCCGCGCGACGCCGCCGCTCGCTTCGCCTCTCCATCGCAGATGCAGGAGCAGAAGCGCATTCCCGCGCCGTCCCCGCTGGCGCGCGGCGAAGGCGCGGGCGCCGGTCTGGGCCGTTTCCGGCGCGGCGACCTGATCCACCGCCTGCTGGAGCGCCTGCCCGAAATCCCCTCCCCCGACCGGCCCGATGCGGCGCGGCGCATGCTGGCGCGTGAACGTGACCTGTCGGACGAACAGAGGGCCGAGATGACGGCCGCCGCCTTCGCCGTCCTGGACGACGCGCGGTTCAATCCCGTCTTCGGTCCGGGATCGCGCGCCGAGGTCGCTCTGACGGGGACAGCGCCCGAACTGCCGCCCGGCGTGGTCGTCTCGGGCCGGATCGACCGCCTGGTGGTCACGCCGGAACGCGTTCTGGTCGTCGACTTCAAGTCCAACCGCCCGGCGCCCGACCGGATCGAGAACGCCGACCCCGCCTATGTCCTGCAACTGGCCGTCTATGTCGCCGTTCTGCGCCGCCTCTATCCGGATCGCGCGGTCGAGGCGGCCCTGGTCTGGACGGACGGACCGAAGCTGATGGCCGTGCCGCAGGACCTGATGGACGCGGCGCTTTCAAATGCGCGTTGATTTGTGCGGGAATCGCACCCACATCTGCCGAGAACGCCGAGCCTTCCATTCGGCGCGCCATTAAACGCGCTCAAGTAGCGAGGCCCCGCGGGCCGAGCGATAGCGCTCTAAAGGAGAGCCATTCATGGCGACTGTGAAAGTCACCGACGACAGCTTCGACGCCGACGTCCTGAAATCCTCGACCCCCGTCCTGGTGGACTTCTGGGCCGAATGGTGCGGCCCCTGCAAGCAGATCGGCCCGGCCCTGGAGCAGATCTCCGACGAACTGGCCGGCAAGGTGACGATCGCCAAGGTCAACATCGACGACAGCCCCATGGTCCCGTCCAAGATGGGCGTGAAGGGCATCCCGACCCTGATGCTGTTCAAGGACGGTCAGCTGGCCTCGATGAAGGTCGGCGCCATGCCCAAGGGCAAGATCGTCGAATGGCTGGCCGAGGCCGGCGTCTCGGCCGAATAGGACGCTTCACATCCGAAGCCCGACAAGGCGGCGCATCGAGGGGTGCGCCGCCTTTTGTCTGTCCCAGCTTGCAGCCTCAGTCCCGCAGTTCGCGGCGCAACACCTTGCCCACCGCCGTCTTGGGCAGGGGCTCGGAACGGAACTGGATCAGGCGCGGCACCTTGTAGGCCGTCAGTTGGGCCCGACAGTGGGCGATCAGCATGTCCTCGGTCAGTTCATCCGAACGCGGCACGACCACGATCTTGATCCGCTCGCCCTGCACAGGATCAGGTACGCCGACGGCGACGACTTCCTCGACCAGGGGGTGCGAGGCGACCACGTCCTCGATCTCGCCCGGGTAGACGTTGAAACCGGAGACCAGGATCATGTCCTTGATCCGGTCCACCAGCCGCACCCGGCCGTCGGCCTGCATGACGCCCACGTCCCCGGTGGACAGCCAACCGTCCTCGGACAGGACCTTGGCCGTCTCGTCCGGCCGCTTCCAGTAGCCCAGCATGACCTGGGGGCCGCGCACGCACAGCTCGCCCTCTTCGTCGATCCCGGCCCAGCTTCCGTCCTCGCGGCGCATCCGCACCTCGGTCGAGGGCACGGGGAGACCGACGGTTCCGTCGAAGCCCATGTCCTGAGGGTTTGCCAGATCGACCCGGCCGATGCAGACCACGGGCGAGGTTTCCGTCAGGCCGTAGCCGTCGATCAGGGGCGCGCCCGTCACCGCCTGCCACTCCTCGGCCACCACCCTCTGGGTCGCCATGCCCCCGGCTATGGTCAGGCGCAGGTCCGAAAAATCGCGGTTCCGGAAGGCCTCGGTCTTCAGCAGGCTGGAAAAGAGGGTGTTCAGCCCCGTCATCCCGACGAACCGCTCCTTGCGCAGGATCCACTCCACCCGCTTGGCGTCGCGCGGATTGGCGATCAGGATGTTCCGCCCTCCCGCCCCGGTGAACATCATCAGGTTCGCCGTCAGGGAGAAGATGTGATAGAGCGGCAGCATGGTGACGTTGCCGAGCGGCGCCGTCTGATCGATCTGGTCCAGCAACCAGACCCGCCCCTGGATGGTGTTGGCCAGGATGTTGCGATGGGTCAGCATGGCCCCCTTGGCCACCCCGGACGTTCCCCCCGTATACTGCAGGAAAGCCACGTCCTCCGGCCTGACCTCGACCGGCGTGAGGACCCGTCGCCGCCCCTTCCTCATCACCGACGTCCAGCCATGCGCGTCGGGAAGGCGATAGGCCGGGACCATCTTCTGGACATGGCGCATCATGGCGCTGACGGCCACGCCCTTCAGCCCGCCCATCATGTCGCCCATGGAGGTGACGACGACATGGCGCAGGTCCGTCCCCTCGCGCGCCAGTTCCAGAGTGCGGGCGAACATGTCCATCGCCACGATGGCGACCGCGCCGCTGTCCTTGAGTTGATGATGCAGTTCGCGCGGCGTGTAGAGCGGGTTGACGTTGACCACCACCGCTCCGGCGAACAGGACCCCGAACAGGGCGGCCGGATATTGCAGGCAGTTGGGCATCATCAGGGCGACCCGCTCGCCCGGCCGGACGCCGACCGACTGCAGCCAGGCGCCGAAGCCCTTGGCGGCCGTCAGCATGTCGCCGTAGGTCACGGCGGAGCCCAGGCTGACGTAGCCGGGCCGGTCGGTGAACTTGCGCGAATCCGCCTCGAACATCTGCGGGACGGAGGTCCAGCGCGCCAGTTCGTCGTCGATGACCGCGGGAACGCCGGACCGATAGCGCTTGGTCCAGAAGCGCTCGGCCCAGAGCCGATCCATGTCCTCGGCCGAGGCCGCGACCGAAACCTGGGCGACCGCCGTCTCTTCGACCGCGCCGCTCATTTCTCGACCACCGCGACCACGCCCTGACCGCCGGCGGCGCAGATGGAGATCAGGCCCCGCCCGCCCCCGTTCCGGTCGATGATGGAAGCCAGATTGGCCAGGATGCGGCCGCCGGTCGCGGCGAAGGGATGCCCGGCCGCCAAAGAGCTTCCGTGTATGTTCAGCTTCGCCCGATCGATGGACCCCGGCGCCTGGTCCAGGCCCAGGCGGGTGCGGGCGTAGTCCTCGTCCTCCCAGGCCTTGAGGGTGCACAGGACCTGGGCGGCGAAGGCCTCATGGATCTCGTAGAAGTCGAAGTCCTGCAGCTTCAGGTCCAGCTTGGCCAGCATGCGCGGCACGGCGTAGGCGGGCGCCATCAGCAGTCCCTCGTCGCCCTTGACGAAGTCCACCGCCGCCGTCTCTCCGGCGCGCAGATAGGCCAGAATGGGCAGGCCCCGCGCCCTGGCCCAGTCTTCGCTGGCCAGGAGGACAGTGGAGGCGCCGTCGGTCAAGGGGGTGGAGTTGGCCGCCGTCAGGGTGCCGTTCTCGCGGTCGAACACCGGCTTCATCGCCGCCACCTTGGCCGGATCGATGTCGGGCCTCAGGTTGTTGTCACGCTTCAGGCCGCGATAGGGAACCACCATGCCGTCGAAGAGCCCCGCCTCCCAGGCAGCGGCGGCCTTGCGGTGGCTGGCGATCGCCAGGGCGTCCTGATCCTCGCGCGCGATGTTCCAGCGCTTGGCCATCAGTTCGCAATGCTCGCCCATGGACAGGCCGGTGCGCGGTTCGGCGTTGCGCGGCGGCTCCGGCTTGAACGGAGAGGTCAGCCCGGCGCCCAGCAGGGCCTTGATACGGTCGCCCGTCGTCCTGGCCCGATTGGCGGCCAGCAGGGCCTTGCGGAACCTCTCATTGAGGGTGATCGGCGCGTCGGAGGTCGTGTCCACCCCGCCTGCGATCCCGACCTCGATCTGACCCAGGGCGATCTTGTTGGCGACCAGGATGGCCGCCTCCAGACCCGTGCCGCAGGCCTGAACCACGTCATAGGCCGGCGTATCCGCCCCCAGCGTAGTGCCCAACACGCTCTCGCGGGTCAGGGCGATATCCCGGGACAGCTTCAGTACCGCCCCGGCGGCCACCTCGCCCAGCCGTTGCCCGTGCAGGTCGAAACGGTCTGCCAGCCCCTGCAGGGCGGCCGTCAGCATCTCCTGGTTGGAAGCTTCAGCATAGGCGGTGTTGGACCGAGCAAAGGGGATGCGAACACCGCCGATGATGGCGACGCGGCGCGGCGCGGGCAGGGTCAGCATAAGACGGCGTCCTTTGATGTCGTGATCGGCGGCCTGGGCGAAACGCTCAGGCGCCCCCTTAGATGGGTACGCGTCCCCGCGGCGTCACGCACCTCGAAGTCACGCGTTTCGTCCGCCCCGGCGTCATGAACCTGACCAGCGTAGAGAGCGGCTTGCCCCGGCAGGAACAGGGGCGATCGGAAGGCGACCTCGACCTGCGCCGTCTCCAACGGTTCTTGCGGCGACAGGGCGGCGACGGCGCGCGCCTTGGTCCACATGCCGTGGGCGATGGGTCGCCGGAAACCGAACAAGCGCGCACCCAGGGCGGAGGTGTGAATCGGATTGGCGTCGCCGGAGGCGGCGGCGTAGCGACGACCCAAATCAGCCGGAACCGACCAAGCGCCGCAGGCCTGATCGACGATGCCCCCTGTCAGGATCGGCGCGGGATCGCCGTGTCCCGGCCCGCCCAGGCGCAGATAGAGGCTGACGCCCTCCCACACCGTCTCGCCGTCGCGGACGGACGTGGTTTCCAGGGTGAAGGCCTGCCCCCTGTCGTGCGCCATGAACCGGCCCGTCCGCGCCGTCAGCAGCAGCCGGTCGCCCGGATACAGGCGGTGATGCTGACTGATGCGATTGTGCAGATGGACCAGGCCGATCGCCGGATAGGGAAAGTGGGCCCCCAGCAGAATCCGCATCTGCAGGGGAAAGGCCAGGACATGCGGCCAGGTGATCGGCACGCCCTGATCCGGCGTGAAGCCGCACAGCCGTCCATAGGCGTCGACGGTCGAGGCCTCCAGCACTGCCTCGCGTTGCAGCGCCCGATCAGGCAGGACCGCTTCGCCCGGGCGACCACGCAGCAGGCTTTTGAGGGCGCCGCCCACCACGGCGGCGCCGGACAGGGGCGCATCGATCCGCTCCACGACCTCGGCCGCGGTCATGCGCCCAGCAGGCTCTGGCCGCAGACCCGGACCACCTGGCCGTTCACGCCGCCGGATCGGGCGTCGGCCATCCAGGCGATGGTCTCGGCCACATCCACGGGATGGCCGCCCTGGCCCATGCTGTTCATCCGCCGTCCCGCCTCGCGGATGGCGAAGGGGATGGCGGCGGTCATCTGGGTCTCGATGAAGCCGGGCGCCACGGCGTTGACGGTGATCCCCTGGCTCGCCAGTCGCGGCGCCAGACGACGCACGGCGCCGATCCAGCCCGCCTTGGACAGGGCGTAGTTGGTCTGTCCCATGTTTCCGGCGATCCCGCTGAGGGAGGAGACGGCGATGATCCGACCATTGCGCCGCATCTCTCCGCCCTCGACCAGGGCCTGGGTCATCGCCAGGGGCGCGGTCAGGTTGACGGCTATGACGCTGTCCCACTCGCGCGGCTCCATCCGGGCCAGGGTGCGGTCGCGGGTGACGCCCGCATTATGGATCACCACGTCGTATCCGCCCTTGGCGCGAGCATCGGCCAGCAGGGCAGGAATGGCGTCGGGCGCCGTGATGTCGAGCGTCAGAACGTCGACTCCCAGTTCCGCCGACAGGCTCGCCAGGGCCTGCTGCGCGCCCGGGACATCCAGAGCCGTGACACGGGCGCCCTCGGCGACGAACAGGCGGACGATCGCCTCGCCTATGCCGCGCGAGCCGCCCGTGACCAGAACCCGCCGCCCCGCATGTTCGGTCTCGTCCATGGCTTCAGTCACGGGCGTCGACACCAGGATCGGCTGGCCCGAGACATAGGCCGAACGCGGCGACAACAAAAAGGACAGAGTGGTTTCGGCCGCAGCCTCCGCTCCCGGTTCGACATAGACCAGATGCACGCCGATGCTGCGTCGCGCCTCCTTGGCCAGGGAGCGGACGAAGCCTTCCAGCCCGCGCTGGATCGCTTCCCCTTCCGCGTCGGCCATGGTTTCGGGCGGAAGACCGATCACCAGGATGCGTCCATGCTCGGCCACGGAACGGACGGCCTGATGAAAGAAACGGTACAGGGCCTGGGCCGAGAGCGCATCGACGCAGGCCGAGGCGTCGAACACCAGGCCGCCGTAGCGAACGTCGGGCGACCATTCCGTCTGCACCTCCCGCCCGTTCTCGGCGGCCAGGCGCGTCAGGACGGGGGTCAATCGACTGTCTCCCCCTGGACCAAGCAACAGAGGCCCCGTCAGGCCCGCACCGGCGTCCGCCCGACGCTTCAACGGCGCCGGACGAGGCAGGCCGAGCGCGCCGGTCAGCCACCCGCCCACGCCCGTATTGGCGAAGTCCAGATAACGGTCGCTCATCAGGCCGCCTTCTTCTTCGTCGTCTTGGCCGCCTCGGCCAGCGCCGCCTCGCGCCGCGCCAGACCAGCGGCGATATCGAAGTCGGGCGCGAAGTCGTCGACCTGGATCGCCATGTCGGCATGGGCCGCGAAACGGGCGACCAGGGCGCGCTCTTCGGCCGTGATCAGGCCCTGCCCCTCGGCATCGGCGGCCCAGTCGTTCAGCAAGGTCAGGTTCTGCGGAGCGCGGCCGATGCGGCCTGCACGGACGGCCTCCTTCAACCGGCGCTCGATGGCCTCCACCTGGGGATGGAGATCGAAGGCGACGATGGTGGCGGCGATGGGATCAACCTCGATCCGGGCGGACCACGACCCGGCGACCAGGCGGTCGCGCGCCGGTCCATGCCGCTGGATCAGGCCCGCGACCGCCGCCGCGCAGCGGTCGTCCGGCTCGGACGTCCTGAGACCGAACGGCGTCCCGATCAGTTTCAGGAACAGGGCCGCGGCCCGGTTCGGATGATTGGCCAGAAGACTGCGCCAGGCCGCGCCCGCCCGCGCCAGAGCGTCCTGAGCCGCCCAGTGCACGAAGGGCAGGTCCTCGACCGGCCGTCCCTCATCCTCGAACCGCTTCAGCACGCTGGTCAGGATGAAGAGCTGGGACAGGATGTCGCCCAGACGGCCCGTCAGGGCGCCCTTGCGCTTCAGCGCTCCGCCCACCGTGGCCATGGACAGGTCGGAGGCCAGGGCCAGCAGGGTCGAGAAGCGCGTCGTCGCGCGATAATAGGGCTTCAGTTGGGGCGCGACGCCGCCCGGCGTTCCGATGAACGCTCCACCCGTCAGGCCGAAGGTCAGGGCGCGGGCCATGTTGCGGAACAGGAAGCCGACATAGCCGAACAGGGCCGCGTCGAACGGCTTGATCTCGCCCGCTCCCGCCGTTCGCATCAGCGTCAGGACATAGGGATGGCAGCGGATCGCGCCCTGACCATAGATGATCAGGGTGCGGGTCATGATGTTGGCGCCCTCGACCGTGATGGCCACCGGAATCTGCTGATAGGCGCGCGCCAGGAAGTTGCCGGGACCCATGCAGACCCCCTTGCCGCCGATCACGTCCATGCCGTCGTTGACGACGATGCGAGCGCGTTCCGTCACATGATATTTGGCGATGGCCGAGACGACCGAGGGTTTTTCGCCCTGGTCCAGGGCCGCCGCCGCCAGACGCCGCACCGCGTCCGTGGCGTAGACATGCCCCGCCATGCGCGCCAGGGCCTCCTGCACGCCTTCGAAGGCGCCGATGGGCTGGTTGAACTGGCGACGGATGGCGACATAGGCCCCCACCATGCCCACGGCCAGCTTGGACATGCCGACATTCGACGACGGCAGGGAGATGGCGCGACCCGCGGCCAGGCACTCCATCAGCATCCGCCAGCCGCCGCCGACCTGATCGCGGCCGCCGATGACCATCTCCATGGGCACGAAGACATCGTCGCCCGTGGTGGGGCCGTTCTGGAAGACGGCGTTCAGGGGCCAGTGACGCCGCCCGATGTTCACCCCCGGATGATCGCGCGGGATCAGGACGCAGGTGATGCCCGGCTCCGCCTCTCCGCCCAGCAGGCCGTCGGGGTCAATGGCGCGGAAGGCCAGGCCCAGCACCGTCGCGACCGGCGCCAGGGTGATGTAGCGCTTGCGCCAGCTGATGCGGAAACCGAGGACCTCCTCGCCCTTCCACATGCCCTTGCAGACCACGCCCGTGTCGGTGATCGAGGCTGCGTCCGATCCGGCGTAGGGGTTGGTCAGGGCGAAGCAGGGAATCTCCTCCCCTCGCGCCAGCCGCGGCAGATAGTGGTCCTTCTGCGCCTCCGTGCCGTAGTGCAGCAGCAGTTCGGCCGGGCCCAGCGAGTTGGGCACCATGACCGAGACCGCCGCCGCCGAGCATCGGGTCGACAGCTTCTGGATCACCTGGCTGTGGGCGTAGGCCGAAAAACCGCGGCCGCCATAGGCCTTGGGAATGATCATTCCCAGGAAGCCCTTGTCCTTGGCGTAGGTCCAGGCTTCGGGCGACAGGTCCTGCCAGACCGAGGTGCTGTCCCAGTCGTTGGCCAGGTCGCACAGATGCTCGGTCTCCACGTCGAGGAAGCTCTGCTCCTCCGGCGTCAGGGTCGGAGCCGGGGTGGCCAGAAGGCGTTTCCAGTCGGGCCTTCCCGCGAACAGCTCGGCGTCCCACCAGACATTGCCGGCCTCGACCGCCGCCTGTTCGGTGGCGCTCATGCGCGGCATGATCTTGCGGAAGCCGGCCATGGCCGGACGCGACAGGACGGCGCGCCGCAGCGGCGTAATGGTCAGCAACAGCAGGATCGGCGCGGCGACCGCCGCCATGATCGCCAAGGCGCCCGCCGACGCCAGGCCGAAGAACCAGCCCGCCGCGATCCAGGCGGCGATCCCGACGGTCCACAGCGCCATCCGCGCCTGATGAAAGGTCAGGAGAAAGGCGCCCGCGACAAGGGCGCCGATCCAGATCGACAAAAACATGCTTCCCCCATGGTCCGGCGCATCCTCGGCCGGCTTCTCGTGGCGTTGTCAGGCGCGGCGGGTCATCCCTTGCCGCCGAGATAGGCGTTGCGCACCGAGGCCGGCACGCTCTGGTAGACGGTCGGCGTCGGGATGCGCAGGCGGCGACGCGCCTCGTCCAACGGCTCGGCCAGCAGGCCCTCATAGTCCTCGCCGGGCAGCCAGGCGGCGCGTCGTCCGTCCCGCCAGGCCTGGAAGACGGCGCGGGCGCAGGGATAGCCGGTGCGGGCGCGCATGAACTGCACGGCGATGCCCGAAGCGATCAGACCGAAGCCCGCGCTGCGCGTCTGCGGCAGGGAAAAGGCGACCAGGCAGGCTTCGCCCAGAGCGTCCGCCTCGTAGCCGGTGACGACATGCCAGATGTCGTGAACATCGCGCATCCGACGCGCGAACCATGCGCGGGGGTGGGCGGCCTCGATCTCGGAATCCGCGATCTTTCGGCTCTCGTCCGCCAGGCCGTAGGCCGAGAAGTTCTGAGCGTCGATGAAAGCCCGATAGGCGGCCCCCACGGTGCCGGGCGCGAAACTCTCCAGCCAGGCGCGGTCCTGAAGCCGGTCGGCCAGTTCCTGGCGGCGATAGGCCTGCAGCCCCCCTTCCGGCGTTTTCAGCAGACGGCTGTAGCCCCAGTCGGGCGAACGACCCGACAGGGCGTTCATGATCTCGAACACCTGTTCCGTGTCGTCCTTGTCCGCCACCAGCCGGCGCATTGCGCGTAGAGCGCGAATTGGCTGGACGCGCTGGGCCGTCTGCTGCGACGGTCGGCGCGCGTGAGACGGAGACGAAAGATCGAAGACGGTCGAGCTTGTCGCGGCTTGCACTTGCGGGTTCCTCTACGGAAGCCTAGAAGGTCGGTTATCTACATGAATGTCATTTACAGGTATGTCAATTACCAACCTTGAAAAACCGCGCCGCCGCCGTCGCTCGCCTGAAGAGGCGCGTCGTGAAGCCGTGAATTCCGCCCGCGCCCTGCTGCTTTCGGGCGGACCGGACGCCGTCACCCTGTCGGCGGTCGCCGCCGACATCGGCGTGACCCACGCCAACCTGATCCATCACTTCGGATCGGCCGCGGGGCTGCAGACCTCACTGATGGGCTCCATGGTCGACGACCTGAACCAGGCCCTAGACGCCGCCGTCACGCGCTTGCGCACAGACGAGGGCGCGCCGCTGGAACTGATCAACGCGGTCTTCGACGCCTTTTCCGAGGGCGGCGCGGGACGGTTGGCGGCCTGGATCGCCCTGACCGGCGACCTGACTCATCTGGAACCGGTGCGCGACGCGGTGCTCAACCTCGTCAATGTCATCATGGAGAAGATGGGTGAGGAAAGCCCGGAAGCGCGCCGCCGCATCGGCTCCGCCGTCCTCTTCATCGCGCTCAGCGCCTTCGGCGAAGCCCTGATCGGCCCCATCCTGCGCACCATGCTGGATCAACCGGACGACGCCGGACGCAAGGTCGTGGCCAGCCTCCTGCCCCAGTTCATCCAGAAGCCCGATCCCAGCTAGGCGTCGGCTGGAGGCATCGGGTCAGACCGGCCAGGTCTTCGAGTCAGCGCCCAGCACCTCTCCCGCCAGATACAGGGAGCCGCAGATCACGACCCGCCCCGCGCCCCAAGCCAGGGCGCGGTCCAGGGCCTCGTCGACCGATCCTGCGGGCATGGCGCCGAAACCGCGTCCCTGGGCCACGGCCGCCAGGGCCTGAGGCTCGGCCGCCGCCCCGTCGAAACCGACGGTGAAGACCTGAAGCTCCATCCCCTTCAGCGCCTCGAAGAAGCCGCCGGCGTCCTTGTTCTCCAACATGCCGACGATCAGGGCCGTTGGGCGCGGCGCGCGCGCCTGCCGTTCGGCCAGGGATCGGGCCAGCGCCCGCCCAGCATGTGGATTGTGCCCGCCGTCCAGCCAGAGCTCGGCGTCGGCCGCCTGGGCTTTTTCAGCATATGGACCCGCCGTCAGACGCTGCATTCGCGCAGGCCAGCGTACGGCGCTCAAACCCGCCGCGATGGCCGCTTCGGACAGGTCCAACTCCAAGGCGGCAGCCACGGCCACGCCGGCGTTGTCGAACTGGTGCGGACCGCTCAGCGCCGGAGGCGGCAGATCGAGAAAACGCTCCTGATCCTGATAGACCAGCCCGCCGCGCTCGGCCCAGGCGTCGTAGTCCACGCCCATGACGGTCAGGGGCGAGCCCACCTCAGCGGCGCGGCGCTCGATCACGGCCATGACCGCCTCGGACTGGCGCGCGACGACGCCGCGCGCTCCGGCTTTCAGAATGCCCGCCTTCTCGGCGGCGACGCCTTCGATCCTGTCGCCCAGGAACTCGGCGTGGTCCAAATCGACGGGAGTGATGACGCTCAGCAGCGGCCGGTCGATGATGTTGGTGGCGTCCAGCGAACCGCCCAACCCCACCTCGATGACAGCCAGATCGGCGGGGGTCTCGCTCATGGCCAGGAAGGCGGCGGCGGTCGTGCTTTCGAACACGGTGGCCTCGCCCCCGATCTCGGCCATGGCCGCTTCGATGCGATCCAGCACGTCGTTCAACTGATCGTCGCCGATCAGAGTCCCGGCCAGGCGGATACGCTCGTTGAAACGCACCAGATGCGGCGAGGTGTAAGCGTGGACCCGCAGACCCGCGGCCTCGGCGATGGCCCGGATCAGGGACACGGTCGACCCCTTGCCGTTGGTGCCCGCGACGTGGACCACCGGCGGCAGCCTGTCCTGCGGATTGCCCAGGGCCGCGCATAACGCCCGCATCCGGTCCAGCGACAGGTCTATGCGCTGGGGATGCCGGGCGCGCAGCCGTTCCGAAATCGGGTCCATGGGGCCCTTCGCCTTGTCAGGCGGCCGCCTTACGGGCCGCGCCGCTCATCAGCATGGAAAGGATCAGGCCGAGGGTCTTCGGCAGGTCGCCGCGCGCGACCACCTTGTCCACCATGCCCTTGTCCTGAAGATATTCGGCGCGCTGGAAACCAGGCGGCAGCTTCTCGCGGATGGTGGTTTCGATCACGCGCGGGCCGGCGAAGCCGATCAGGGCGCCCGGTTCGGCCAGGTGAACATCGCCCAGCATGGCGTAGGAGGCGGTCACGCCCCCCGTGGTCGGATCGGTCAGGACCACGGCATAGGGCAGCTTGGCCGCCTTCAGTTCCTGGATCGCCAAGGTGGTGCGGGCCATCTGCATCAGGCTGAGCGCACCCTCCTGCATCCGCGCGCCGCCAGCCGCGGTGAAGCAGACGAAGGGAACGCCGCGCTTCACGGCTTCACGAGCGGCGGCGACGAAGGCCTCGCCCGCCGCCATGCCCAGAGACCCGCCCATGAAGGTGAAGTCCTGGACGATGACCACAGCAGGCACGCCGTCGATCTTGCCGAACCCGATCGCCATCGTGTCCTTGCGGCCCGCCGCCTTGCGCGCCGCGTTCAGGCGGTCGCGATAGGGCTTGCCGTCCGAGAATTTCAACGGGTCTTCCGGCACGTCAGGCGTGTCGATGCTCTCGAACCTGCCGGCGTCGAAGGTGGCCTTCAGGCGCGTCGGCGCATTGATGCGCATATGACGGCCCGAGGGCGTGACCCAAAGAGCGGCCTCCAGGTCCGTGCGGAACAGCATCTCGCCCGTATCGGGGTCCTTGACCCACAGATTGTCGGGCGTGTCGCGCCGGCTGACGATCTTGCGGACGCCCGGAGCGAAGCGGGACAGCCAGCCGCCGCGCGGCTTGTTCTCGGTGTTCTTGTCGACCATGGACGCGCCTTTAGACGGTTTCCGTGACGGAAGCACTAGCGCGGGCGGATTTCACCGCATCGGCCAGGGCCTTCACCTTGGCCAGAACGCGAGGGACGGCCGGTTCGTTCGCCGCCAGGGCCGCCGCCACCTCATCGACGAAGACGGAGCCCGCCACCACCGCATCGGCCACGCGGGCGATCTCGGCGGCGCGTTCCGGCGTCTTGACGCCGAAGCCGACGGCGACCGGCAGGTTGGCGGCCTTGCGGACGCGTTCGACGGCGGGGGCGACGGCGTCGGCCTGGGCCTCCTTCACGCCGGTCACGCCGGCGACCGAGACATAGTAGACGAAGCCCGAGGTGCCTTGCGCGATGACCTTCAGCCGGTCGTCATCCGAGGTCGGCGTGGCCAGACGGATCAGCGCGACGGATTGCGCGTCCAGCGCCGCCGCCAGAGGCCCCGCCTCTTCCGGCGGACAGTCGACCACGATCAGGCCGTCCACGCCCGCCGCCGCAGCATCGCGCGCGAAAGCCTCGTAGCCGTAGCTTTCGACCGGGTTCAGATAGCCCATCAGGATCAGGGGCGTGGCGTCGTCGCCCTTGCGGAAGTCCGCCACCAGATCCAGCGTGCCGCGCAGAGTCATCCCCGCCGCCAGCCCGCGCAGGGCGGCGCGCTGGATCGGCGGACCCTCGGCCATCGGGTCCGAGAAGGCCAGACCCAGTTCGATCAGATCGGCGCCGGCGGCGGGCAGGCCGCGCAGAATCTCCAGCGCCTCTTCGCGGCTGGGATCGCCGGTCATGACGTAGGGAATAAAGCCGGCCCGGCCCTCGGCCTTCAACGCGGCGAAACGGGCGTCGATACGTGCAGTCGTCATCTCAGGCGGCGCCCCCGGGAGCCGGCGTCGCGGCAGGAGCCGCCGCACAGATATCGCCGGGAATGACGGCGAACCCCAGATACCCGGGTGCAGTCTCTTCGGCCGGCTTGGAATGATCGTAGAAAGCGATCATCTGCATGCCGTCGCAACCGCCGCCCTCGCGACGCCGGACAAAGATGACGCGATTGTCGTCGCCGTCTGCAGCCAGCCAATTCTGACTCTTCAGATGCTCGATATAGGCCTCGGCCAAGGCGCCGACCTGGCCCAAGGGCGCCGTCACGCAATAGGCCGGGCTGCGCAGCAGCTGGGCGCAGTCGGCGACTTCGGTTGCAGGCGGCAGGACCGGAATTCCCGTCGCTGCCGGTCCCGGCGGAATGGTCGCGATCGACGCGGGGGCGGTAGACGGCGCAGTCGTTGGAGGAGCCTGGGGCGCTGGTGTCGCGTTTTGCGCCAAGGTCAGGGTCGGGGAAGTCGAAACCAGGGCGGCCGCCACGGCCGCGATCAGAAGACTGTTCATGCTCAAAGCTCCACACCCAGATGCTTGGCCACGGTGAAGATGTCCTTGTCGCCCCGGCCCGACAGGACCAGCACCACGTCGCCGCCCTTGCCGACCTCCTTCGCAACTTCGCCGATGCGGGCGAGCGCATGCGAGGGCTCCAGCGCCGGGATGATGCCTTCCAGTTTCGACAGCATCTGGAAAGCCTCCAGCGCCTCGTCATCGGTGGCCGACAGGTATTCGCCACGACCCAGATCATTGAGCCAGGCGTGCTCCGGCCCGATGCCCGGATAGTCGAGACCGGCCGAGATCGAGTGGCCTTCCAGGATCTGCCCGTCGGCGTCCTGCAGCAGATAGGTGCGGTTGCCGTGTAGCACGCCTGGGCGGCCGCCCTTCAGGCTGGCGGCGTGTTCAGGGGTGTCCAGACCATGGCCAGCCGCCTCGACGCCGATCAGGCGCACGCCCTCGTCCTCGATGAAGGGGTGCATGGCGCCGATGGCGTTGGAGCCGCCGCCGATGCAGGCCACCACGGCGTCAGGCAGGCGACCGATCTGCGTCAGCGACTGACGCTTGATCTCCTTGCCGATCACCGACTGGAAGTCGCGCACCATGGCCGGATAGGGGGCCGGGCCAGCCGCTGTGCCGATGATGTAATAGGTGTCGGCGACATTGGTGACCCAATCGCGCATCGCCTCGTTCATGGCGTCCTTCAGCGTCGCCGCGCCCGCCGTGACGGCCGCGACCTCGGCGCCCAGCAGCTTCATGCGGAAAACGTTGGGCTGCTGACGCTCGACGTCCACAGCGCCCATGTAGACAGTGCAGGGCAGGCCGAAGCGGGCGCAGACGGTGGCCGAGGCCACGCCGTGCTGACCGGCGCCGGTCTCGGCGATGATCCGCGTCTTGCCCATGCGGCGGGCCAGCAGGATCTGGCCCATGCAATTGTTGATCTTGTGCGCGCCCGTGTGGTTCAGGTCCTCGCGCTTCAGCCAGATCTTGGCCCCGCCGAAGTGATCGGTCAGGCGCTCGGCGAAATAGAGCGGGCTCTCGCGACCGACATAGTGGGCCAGGAAGCCGTCCAGTTCGGCCTGGAAGCTCGGGTCGGCCTTGGCCGCCTCATAGGCCGCGTTCAGCTCGTGAATCAGCGGCATCAGGGTCTCAGGCACGAAGCGGCCGCCATAGGGACCAAAGCGGCCCTCGGCGTCGGGCCAGGCGTAGGAATTCGGGAGGATTGCGTTCACGAGCGGCAGTCTTTCGCGGGAAGGCGACGAAATCAGGACCGGTTCACGGCTTCCAGGAAGGCGCGGATCCGAACCGCGTCCTTAACACCCGGCGCGCTTTCGACGCCAGAGGAGACATCGACCAAAGGCGCCCCCGAAATCCGCACCGCCTCGGTGACATTTTGCGGATCGAGGCCGCCCGCGAGGAACCAGTTTGCTGGAAGCGCCCGGTTCTGCATCAACGCCCAGTCGAATGAGGCTCCCACGCCTCCAGGCAGATCAGAGCCGGCTGGCGGCTTGGCGTCGAACAGCAGGTGGTCGGCCACGCCCGCCCATTCGGGCACGGCGGCGAAATCAGCTTCGCCGCGGATCGGCAAGGCCTTGATGATCCCCGTCCCCGTCAGCCGCCGGACCTCGGCCGCGCGCTGCGGCGTCTCATGTCCATGCAACTGAATCAGATCGGGCCGCAGGATCAGTCCCACCTCGGTCAGCAGGGCGTCGTCGGGATCGACCAGAACGGCGACAACCTTGGCTCGCCCTCTCGCCCGGTCGAATAGGGTTGCGGCGTGCAGCGGCGGGATATGCCGCGGGCTCTTTTCGAACACCACTGCGCCAACAAAGGCCGCGCCTCCGTCCAGGGCCGCCTCCAGCGTCTCCGGCGTCGTCAATCCGCAGATCTTGGCCAAGGTCATGCCGCGCCCTCGGCGAAGATCGAAGCGATCTCGTCGTCGTTCAGCAGCCGCCACTCTCCCGGAGCCAGGTCGTCCTGCAGGATCAGGCCGCCCAGGCGCTCGCGATGCAGCGTCTCCACGTGGTTGCCGACGGCCGCGAACATGCGTCGCACCTGATGATACCGTCCCTCCGTCACCGTCAGCAGGGCTTCGGTCGGCGAGAGGACCTCCAGCACGGCGGGCGCCAGAGGCTTGTCCTCGCCCTCCAGCACGAGGTCGCCGGAGGCGAACAATGCGCCTTCCGTCCCCGTCAGCGGCCGCGCCAGGGTCGCGCGATAGACCTTGGCCACATGGCGCTTGGGGCTGATCACCCGGTGCAGCAGGTCGCCGTCGTCGGTCAACAGCAACAAGCCCGAGGTCTGCTTGTCTAGCCGGCCGATGGTCGAGATCGCGGGGTCGCGCCGCCTCCATCGGTCCGGCAGGACGTCATAGACCAGGGCCCCGTCCTCCTTGTGCGAGCAGGTCATGCCCAGCGGCTTGTGCAACAGGATCACCAGACCGGGAACAGGGTCCAGCGGCTCGCCGTCGATCTCCATCCGCGCCGGCAGGTCCGGCGTGACCGGAATGCGTTTGGACACGTCGGTCAGGTCGGCGCCGTCGAGGACGATCCCCCCCGCCCGCGCCATACGCGCCATCTCGGCGCGCGAGCCGTAGCCCATGGAGCCGAGCAGCTTGTCGACCCTACTTGTAGGGGTCCTCCCCCCCTTCGGGTTGCTTGAGGACGCGTTCACTTCACCGCCTCGAAGATCTTGTAGCCGCCCTGGTCGGCGACCATCCGCACCCGCTTGAAGGCGGCGTTCAGCTCGGCCTCATAGGGCAGGTGGCGGTTGGCGACGATCCAGGCCGTTCCGCCCTTCTTCAACATTTCAGCCGCCTTGCGGATGAAGTTCTGGCCCAGGCGCCGATCCTCGGCGCCGCCGTCATGGAAGGGCGGATTGGAGACGACGAAGTCCAGATCGCCCGCCGCCTCCAGCGTGCGCACGTCGGCCCATTCGAAACTCGCGCGCACATCCTCGACATTACGCCGCGCCGCCCCGATCGCCCGCCGGTCGATGTCGACCAACCGCAGGCTCGTCACCCCCGACGATCGCAGCACTACGGCGGACAGGGCGCCGAAACCGCATCCCAGGTCCGCGCCCGTCCCCTTGAGCGACGGCAGAACCTGAGCCAACAGAGCCGTGCCCGGATCAATGCGGTCCCAGGCGAAGACGCCCGGCTGGGACCAGGCCTCCAGGCCGGGCACAAGGCGCAGATTTCCCAGTGCGATCGCTTCGTCTACGCCCTCGACCTTATCAGGGCGACCTAGAATGCAGCGGCGATGATGAGCCTTGGCCGTCTCGACGAAATCCAGGCCGAAGCTCTTCAATTCCTTTGCCAGGCGAGATCCGCCCTTGTCCTTGGGCGCCAGGACGTCCAGCCGCCCGCCGACCTTCAGCGCGCGCAGAGCCAGAGCCAGGGTATAGCGCCGCTCCGTCGCTCCTGGCGGCGCATAGATCATGGCCTCCTCGACAGAGTCGGGCGCCAGATCTTCCAGCGCGGTCGAGCCGGGGATCAGGGGCGAGGTCTGCACGGCCCCGGTCGGAACATCGAACGCCGCCGGGGGGCGGCCGTAGAGGATCGTGGTCATGGGGCGGGCCTATAACGCTTTCCTCCCTGTTCGCGAAGCGAATGGGGTGGGGGACCCCGAAGTGGTGGAGGGGGCGGCGCAAGGGTCAAACCTCGAGACGCCCCCTCCGTTACGGCCGCTGCGCGTCCGCGCCGCCTCTCCATTGCTGCGCAACAGGGAGGAGAAGCGGGTGACACCCCGGAACAGATCGGGCACAACCCGCCGATGCTCGCTGACCCCATCCGTTCTGCATCGCCCGTCCCGCTCGATCTGGACGCCGCACGCGAGGTGCTGGGACGGGTCTGGGGGCACGCCGATTTTCGCGGTCTGCAGGCCCAGGTGGTGGCCGAGGTTCTGGCCGGACGCGACGTCATGGCCGTTCTGCCGACCGGCGGCGGCAAGAGCGTTTGCTATCAGATCCCAGCTATCCTGCGCCCCGGCGTCGGCCTGGTGGTGTCGCCGCTGATCGCCCTGATGACCGACCAGGTCGAGGCCCTGAAGCAACAGGGCGTGGCCGCCGCTCGCCTCGATTCCGGCGTGGGCATGGATGAACGTTCCGCCATCTGGCGCGCCGCCCGTTCGGGCGAACTGGACCTGCTCTACGTCTCGCCCGAAGGCCTTGCTTCGGGCGCCATGCTGGAGCGTCTGTCCGAGCTCCAGCTCAGCCTGATCGCCATCGACGAAGCCCACTGCGTCAGTCAGTGGGGCCACGACTTCCGACCGGATTATCGCACTCTGGGCCGTCTGGCCGAAGTCTTCCCCGGCGTCCCGCGCATCGCCGTCACCGCCACCGCCGACGCCCGCACCCGTGACGACATCCTCGCCTCGCTGCGGTTGGGCGCGGCCCGCGTCTTCGTCGACAGCTTCGCCCGCCCCAATCTGCAGCTGTCCGCCGAGCGCAAGATCAACGGCAGCCGCGCCCGCACCGACGCCGCCGTGGTCGAACTGGTGCGCGAGCGGCGGGGCAAGTCGGGCGTAGTCTATTGCGGCAGCCGCGACGGTTGCGAGCGCGTGGCCCAGACCCTGCGCGACGCGGGGACCAACGCCATCGCCTATCACGCCGGTTTCGACGCCCGCGAACGCGACAAGCGGCTGGAGCGCTTCCTGGCCGAGGACGGCGCCGTCATGGTCGCCACCATCGCCTTCGGCATGGGGGTGGACAAGCCCGACGTCCGCTTCGTCATCCACGCTGACCCGCCCGGCAGCCTTGAGGCCTACTGGCAGGAAATCGGCCGCGCCGGGCGCGACGGCGAACCGGCCGAGGGCATCACCCTCTACGGCCCCTCCGACATCGCCTGGTCGCTGCGCCGCCTTGAAGGCCGCCCCATGGCCGAGGAGGTCAAGCAGGTCCAGACGCGCAAGGTCCGCCAGTTGTTCGCCATGCTGGACGGGGCGACCTGCCGTCCCCAGGCCGTGCGCCGCTACTTCGGCGAACAGGACGCCCAGCCGTGCGGCGTCTGCGACATCTGCGGCGACCCGCCCGCCACCTTCGACGCCGTCGTCCCGGCGCAGAAGGCCCTGGCGGCGGTGCAGCGCCTGGGCGAACGCTTCGGTCGGACCCGCGTCGTCGACCACCTGCTGGGCAAGACCAAGGACGTCCAGCCGTGGGAAGCCGGCCTCTCCACCTGGGGCATAGGCGCCGACCTGTCGCTGACCGGCTGGCGCGACGTGATCGATCATCTCATGTTCGAAGGCCTGCTGGTCGAGGATCCGAACGAGGGCAAGCCCATCATCCAGTTGGGCGATCCCGAAGCTGTCCGCGCCGTCTATCGCGGCGAGCGCCCGGTGCGGGTGCGCCAGGCGCCGGTTCGCGTGGTCGAGGCCGAGCGTCCGCGCCGCAACGCAGGCCGCAACCTGGCCGTCGAGGGCCTGGACGCCGATGTCCGCGCCCGGTTCGAGGTGCTTCGCGCCTGGCGTCGCGACCGAGCGTCCGAACAGCATGTCCCGCCCTATGTCATCTTCCAGGACAAGACTCTGGTCGAGATCGCCCTGAGCGAACCACGCACCCTCGACGCCCTCGGCCTCATCTCCGGCGTCGGCGCAGGCAAGCTGGAACGATACGGCAAGGGCGTGCTGGAGGCGCTGCGCGCGACGGACTGATCCGCGCTCCATGACCAAAGCGTAACTGGAAGCCCCCTCGCCGCTCTGCGATGTCTCGCCTCTGTATTGTGGGAGGAGATTGGTCATGAAGCGGTTTCTGACGGCGGGCGTCGCCTGTCTGGCGATGATGAGCGCGACGCAGACTCTGGCTCAAGAGGCGCCGACAGCCGAGGCGCCCAAGCCGATGAGTCAGCCACGCGACTGGTCCGCCACCCTGGTTCAAGACGCGACCGGCCTGCACGACATCATGATCGACAGTCACCCCGGAGTGCATGATCCGCTCAATCCCCAGTTCCGCGCCCGCCTGGATCAGGGACTGGCGGCCGCGCTGGAGCGTGCCAAGACGACCACGGACGTGGGCGGCTGGTGGTGGGCGCTGCGCGCCTATGTCGCCAGCTTCGAGGACGGCCACGTCCAGATCAGCATGACCCAGAGGGATTTCGGCTTCCCGACCCGCTGGCCCGGCTTCCTGACCGTCTATCGCGGCGCCGATCAGGTGGTGGCGAACCGCGATGACGCCGACCCCGCCGCCCCGCCTCTGGACGCTAGGCTGATCGACTGCGACGGCGTGGACGCCGCGACCCTGGCCGAACAGCGCATCGGCCAGTTCCGGGGCCGCTGGTTCCTGGAGGCGATCCAGGCCCGCTTTGGCGACTGGATGTTCCTCAGCGCCCAAAACCCTTGGCAGACCGAGATGAAGGCCTGCCGGTTCGAGGCCGCTGGTTCGACAAAGACCTACGCCCTCGACTGGCGCGCCACGCCCGACGATCTGAGCGAGCGCCGCACCAGGCTGATGCAGAGCGTCAAGCCGGACTTCGCCCTGAAGCACTTCGATGACGGCGGCTTCTGGATCTCGACCCCCACGTTCAACGGCGACCCTTCCAGCGAGAACTACGCCGAGCTGACGGCCCTGGTCGCCGACATGAAGGCCAAGCAGGACGCCCTGCGCGCCGCCCCCTATGTGGTGCTGGACCTGCGCGGCAACGGCGGCGGCTCCTCGCACTGGAGCCAGTTGATGGCTCAGGTCCTTTGGGGCGACGACTGGATGGCCGCCCACCCGGAACCGGCGATCGAGTCCGTCGACTGGCGCGCCTCGGACGGCAACATCGCCGAGATTTCCGCTTTTCTGGACAAACTGCGCGCCACGAACGGCCAACCTGAGTTGATCACCTGGGCCGAGGACGCCGTCAACGGCATGAAGGCGGCCCAGGCTGCCGGTCAGGTCTATTGGCGCAGCGTCGATGACGAAGCGCCGAAGGACGCCGCCCCGCCGCCGCCCGCGCCGCAATTGATGGCCGGCCGGGTCTATGTCCTGACTGACTCCAGCTGCGGTTCCGCCTGTCTCGACGCCGTCGACCTGTGGAAGACCGTGGGCGCTATCCAGGTCGGTCGCGAAACCTCGGCCGACACCGTCTACATGGAAATCCGAGAACCCGTCCTGCCCAGCGGCCTGGCCGAGATCGCCGTGCCGATGAAGGTCTATCGCGGCCGCGCGCGCGGCAACAACGTGCCTCAGCGGCCGGCCCATGTGTATCAGGGCGACATCACCGACGAAGCCGCGCTTCAGGCCTTCATCCGCAGCCTGGAGCCACGCTGAGGCGTCAACGCAGGAAACGGTCGACCGCCGCCTGAAACTGACGGGGGCGGTCGATCATCACCATGTGTTCAGCCCCTTCGATCCGTTCGAAGGTCGCCGGTCGCGACAGGGAGCGATAGCCGCCCCGGAACAGGCCGTCGATATGGCCCCGCGGGCTGCGGTCGTCGGCGCTCCAGCCATAGACGACCGTGACCGGCGCCGTGATCGACGGCAGGCGGGATCGCAGATCCGTGGTCATCACCTCATAGACCCCCTGAGCCAGGGTGCGGCGATCCCCGCCCTGCCAGCCCAGGCCGTCGAACAGGCTGTCGCCCGCCCCGCCCATGTCTAGCCCCAGGCTGCCCGCCTGGGTCCGAAGAGCCTGATCGCCCAGCAACATGATCCCCTGGAAGGCCAGGCGCGCCAGCGGCTCCACGTCCCCGACCGTCGCCCCGGGACTGATCAGGGAAGGAAAGAAGGGCGAAGCGTCCACAACCATGACCCGGCCCACGGCCGATCCGGATTCCGCCGCCACCCTGAGCGCGATCTGCCCGCCCATGGAATGACCGATCAAGGCAGGACGGCTCAGCCCCTGCTCATCCATGTAGCGCCGGATCTCATCCGCCGCCGGGCCGCTGATGCGGCCGTTCGCATTGGCTTCAGCCGGCAGGTCGCCGAAGCCGCGCACCGTAACCAGATGCACCCGATAACGCCCTTCCAGCGCGCTCGCCGTCCGCGTCCAGACCGCCGAGGTCGAGGCCAGGCCCGGGATCAGGATGACGTCCGGCCCTCGCCCTTTCGCCTCCACCACGATCCGATCGGACAGGAAGACAGGCGCCGGCCTTGCTGGAAACGCGGACATCGTCGCCGGTTCAGCCCGAACCATGACCGGGTTCGCCGCGCTGAAAAACGCGATCGACAGCATTCCAACGAAAAGCGAACCCCGCATAATTCGAATCTGCCTTTTCAAAGCGGCGAAACCTCGGCGCATCCGACAACCTGCGCGGTTATTGAATTTTCCCGCGGACAGGAGTGAAACTCCCTTCATCCTGGGGAGGATGCGATGAAAACCAAACTCGTCACTATCACCGTCGGCCTGGCCCTGATCGGCTCGCCCGCTCTGGCTGAAAACTGGAACGTCATCTCGCGGAGCTCGCAGACGGTCTACATGCTCGACTTGGACTCGATAAAGGAAGGCGACGGCGCCAAGAGCGCCGTCCTGGCGCGTGTGCCCGCCAACGGCGCTGCGACCGACCTGTCCTACAGTGCGGGCGAAGTCTTCATCCGTTGCACCGCCAACCAATCGAAGCCAGGACCCGAGACTGTCTACGGCCCAGACGGCGCCGAACAGGAGCGAATCGACGACGGTTATGACTTTGACGCCATCGCGCGCGGCTCCCTGGATTCCTTCATCCAAGGTGTCCTCTGCAAGGACGAGCGCGCCGCCGGCACCTATCCGTCCATTCGCGCCTTCATCGAAGCAGGGCGCCCGAAGACTGACTAAGGAAAAGCCCGGGACGGTCTCCCGTCTCGGGCTTTTGACTGCTTCCGATCCGCGTCAGGCGTCGACGGCGGCGTCTAGGGCGTTGTCCTGAATGAACTCGCGGCGCGGCTCGACTACGTCGCCCATCAGTTTGGCGAACAGATCGTCGGCGTCGTCGCCGTGCTCGACCTTGACCTGCAGCAGGGTGCGGGCGTTGGCGTCCAGGGTGGTCTCCCACAGCTGCTCCGGGTTCATCTCGCCCAGGCCCTTGTAGCGCTGGATGGCGATGCCCTTCTTGCCCGCGTCCAGGACGGCGTTCAGCAGGTCCAGAGGCCCCCGGATCGTGGTCGCCTTGTCCTTGCGACGATAGACGGCCGGCGTGTCGAACAAACCCTCGAAGGCGGCGGCGCGCTCGGCCAGACGGCGGGCGTCCAACGAACGGCCCAGTTGTTCGTCCAGGACGATGGTCTCGCTGACGGCGCGACGGACACGGCTGAACACTACCCCGCCCTGCTCGGCGCGTTCGCCGGACCAGTCCCCGTCGCCTTCCTCGGCATAGAGGTTCAGGCGCGCGGCGGCGTTGGCGGCGCGCGTCTCAAGCTCGCCGGCGCTCTCGGTGAACAGGCCTGCCAAAGCGCCCTGTTCAATGGCGAAGGCCGGCGCGCGGGCGGCCAGACGGTCGACCAGGGCCTTGAAGGCCTTGGCTTCACGCACCAGCGCCTGAAGGTCCAGGCCGGTGCGGCGTTCGCCGGTCGACAGATCCAGCTCGGCGTCGGCGCAGCCTTCCTCGATCAGATAGGCGTCCATCTCCGCCTGATCCTTGACGTAGCGGTGCTGCTTGCCCTTCGACACCTTATAGAGCGGCGGCTGGGCGATATAGACGTGGCCGCGTTCGATTAGCTCCGGCATCTGACGATAGAAGAAGGTCAGCAGCAGGGTGCGGATGTGGGCGCCGTCGACGTCGGCGTCGGCCATCAGGATGATCTTGTGATAGCGCAGCTTGTCGGCGTTGAAGTCGTCGCGGCCGATGCCGGTGCCCAGCGCCAGGATCAGGGTGCCGATCAGATCCGAAGACAGCATCCGGTCGAAACGGGCGCGCTCGACGTTCAGGATCTTGCCGCGTAGGGGCAGGACGGCCTGGTTCTCGCGGTTGCGCGCCTGCTTGGCCGAACCGCCTGCGGAGTCGCCCTCGACGATGAAGAGTTCGGACTTGGCCGGATCGCGTTCCTGGCAGTCCGCCAACTTGCCCGGCAGGCTGCTGATCTCCAGTGCAGACTTGCGGCGGGTCAGCTCACGCGCCTTGCGCGCGGCCTCGCGGGCGGCTGCGGCTTCGACGATCTTGGAGACGATCATCTTGGCCTCGGCCGGATGCTCCTCGAACCAGATCGACAGGCCTTCGCTGCACAGGTTCTCGACCGCCGGACGCACCTCGGACGAAACCAGCTTGTCCTTGGTCTGGGAGCTGAACTTCGGATCCGGCACCTTGACCGACAGGACGCAGGTCAGGCCTTCGCGCGCATCCTCGCCCGAGACGGAGACCTTCTCCTTCTTGGCCGAGCCGGCCTGCTCGATATAGCTCGACATCACCCGCGTCAGAGCGGCGCGGAAGGCCGACAGGTGGGTGCCGCCGTCGCGCTGCGGGATGTTGTTGGTGAAGCACAACATGGTCTCGTGGTAGGAGTCGTTCCACCACAGGGCCAGGTCCAGCTCGATCCCGTCCTTGGTCCCCTGAACCGTGATGACGTCCTTCAGCAGCGGTTGCTTGGACTTGTCCAGGTGACGCACGAAGGCCTCGACCCCGCCTTCGTAGTGCAGCAGGATTTCGATGGGCTCCGGCCCGCGATTGTCCTTCAGCTTGATGACCACGCCGGAGTTCAGGAAGGCCAGCTCGCGCAGGCGATGCTCCAGGGTCTTCAGATCGAAATCGATGTGGCTGAAGGTCGAGATCGACGGATAGAAGGTGACTTCAGTGCCCGTCAGGACCTTGCCCGTGTCCTGGCGCGTCGGAGCCACGCCCACGACTTCCAGCGACTTGACCGTGTCCCCGCGTTCGAAGCGCATGTGGTGCTTCTGGCCGTCGCGATAGATGACCAGCTCCAGCCAGTCGGACAGGGCGTTCACGACCGAAACGCCGACGCCGTGCAGACCGCCCGAAACCTTGTAGGAGTTCTGGTCGAACTTACCGCCGGCGTGCAGCTGGGTCATGATGACCTCGGCGGCGGATACGCCTTCCTCGGCGTGGATGGCGGTCGGAATGCCGCGGCCGTTGTCGGTCACGGTGACGCTGCCGTCTTCGTTGAGGATGACCTGGACCAGGTCGGCGTGACCGGCCAGAGCCTCGTCGATGGCGTTGTCCACCACCTCATAGACCATGTGGTGCAGACCCGAGCCGTCGTCGGTGTCGCCGATATACATCCCAGGACGCTTGCGCACGGCGTCCAGGCCTTTGAGAACCTTGATGGAATCAGCGCCGTATTCCGGCGAGGCGTCAATCTGTTCGGTCATGAAAACGTCGACTCAGGGTCCGCGTGGGGACAGGGAAAACGGCGGCGCGGCGTCCGCCCGTCTCGGCACGCGATTCAACGCGTTCCGAAGCAGGCAACATATAGGAAATTCGCCGGGAAAAGCGAGCCTTTAAGCCTTCTAACGCCGTTCCGACGGACCTGGCCGTCACCCGTTCGCCAGGCCGCCGCCCTCGACCGCCACGAACTGGGCGCGCCCCTCCAGCGCGGCGAACAGGCCCCGTTCCGTTCCCGTCATGAAGGCCTGAAGTTTCAGCGCCTCGATCTCGTCGAACAGGGCGGCGCGGCGCGCTTCGTCGAGATGGGCCGGGGCCTCGTCCAGCAGCAGGACCGGACGAGCGGGCTGGTCGGCGAGGCGCGCCACCTGGGCCAGGATCAGGTTCAGCACGAGAGCCTTCTGCTCCCCCGAGGAGCCTTCGGCGGCCGGGCGGTTCTTCTCACGATGCAGCGCCGTCAGGTTCGAGCGATGCGGGCCGAACAGCGACCGTCCCGCCGCCGCGTCGCGCGCCCTCGCCCGCATGAAGCCCTCGCCCAGCATCCCGAGAACGTCCGCCTCATCCGCTCCCGTCGCCGCCATCTCCTCGGCCGGCCCTGTCAGGCCCAGATCGGCCTGGGGAAAGGGGCGATCATCGCGCGCGTCGATGCCCGCCTGCAACGCCTCCAACGCTCGCGTCCGCGCCGCCGCCGCCCGGGCTCCGCTCTCTGAGAGACGCGCCTCCAGGGCATCCAGCCACAGAGGGTCGGCAGGACGCCCTTCCGCCCCGTCGGTCAGCAGCTTCAACCGCTCGCGCAGCGCCTTCTCATAGGTCGAGACCGTGGCCGCATGGTCGGGATCGGCGGCGAAGACCAGCCGATCGAAGAACCTCAGCCGCGCCGCCCGCGCGTCGGAAAACAGCCGGTCCTGCTCGGGCGTGGCCCAGACCGGCCGCAGGTGATCCAACAGCCGCCCCGGCGGCGCCGTCTCGCCGTCGATGCGGACGATGCGCCTTGCCGCCCCCGGCGTCTGCACCCCCGTGCCCAGACGCACCTCCTCGCCGTCTTCATCCAGCGTGATCATGACGGCCCAGGTGCGGCCCACGGCCTCGCCCGGCTCGCGCCGCCCCATCTCCTGCGCCGTCGCGCCGCGCAGTCCCTTGCCAGGGGTCAGCAGGCTGATCGCCTCCAGCAGATTGGTCTTGCCCGCCCCGTTCGGCCCATGCAGCACCACGGCCCCGCCGGAAACCGGCAGGCTGGCGCTCACATAGGAACGGAAGTCGGTGAGGGCGAGGGAGCGGATCAAGGGATAGCGGCGAGTATCGAGTGGCGAGTGACGAGATTTCCAGAGCGGCTTGCTCGCCACTCGCCACTAATCACTCGCCACTGCAAGTCACACCCGCAGCGGCATCAGCACGTACTGCACGCCCACGTCGGCCGGGTCGAGGACCAGGGTCGGGCTGGCCGGGTCGGCGAATTTGAAGTGGGCGGTCTCGCCGGTGATCTGGCCGGCGACGTCCAGCAGATAGCGAGCGTTGAAACCGATCTCGAAGGGCTCCTCGGAATAGCCGATCTCGACCTCTTCCTCGGCCTGCCCGGCTTCCATGTTGCGGACGGTCAGCTTCACCCGGTCGTTGTCGAAGGCCAGCTTCACCGAGCGGCTCTTCTCGGCCGAGATGGTGGCCACGCGGTCGACGGCCTTGGAGAAGAGGGCGTTGTCGATGTCGGCCTGCTTGTCGTTGCCCTTGGGAATGACGCGCAGATAGTCAGGGAAGGCGCCGTCGATGACCTTGGAGGTCAGGCTGGCCTCGCCGAACTCGAAGCGGATCTTCTGGGCCGAAACCTGAATTTCGACCGGACCGTTTCCGTCGTCCAGCAGGCGGCGGACCTGATCCACCGTCTTGCGCGGCACGATGACGCCGGGGCCGCCCGCAGCCCCTTCCGGCGCCGGAGTTTCAGCCAGGGCCAGACGGTGTCCATCAGTGGCTACGGCGCGCAGCAGCGGAATGCCGCCCTCGGCCACCGTATGCAGGTAGAGGCCGTTCAGATAGTAGCGCGTCTCTTCTGTCGAGACGGCGAAGCGGGTCTTGTCGATCAGGCGCGCCAGATCTTCCTTGGGCAGGGTGTAGCGCGCGCCCGAGGTTTCCGTGGACATGACCGGGAAGTCGCCGGCCGGCAGAACCGGCAGATTGAACCTGGACCGGCCCGCCGAGATCAGCAGACGCGGATCGTCGCCCGAATAGGTCAGCGAGACCTCGGCGCCGTCCGGCAGCTTCTTGACGATTTCATACAGGGTGTGGGCCGGGGCCGTGATCTGACCCTCGACGTTCACCTGGGCCTCGGCCTCGTCGACCATCTCCATGTCGAGATCGGTAGCGGCGAAGGACAGGCGGTCACGTCCGGCGCTCAACAGCACGTTGGACAGGATCGGAATGGTGTTGCGGCGCTCGACCACGCTCTGAACATGCCCGAGGGCCTTCAGGAGCGCGGAACGTTCGATGGTCAGCTGCATGTGGTCTCGCCCGGGCCGCGACGCCGTCGTTCAGCGTCGCCGTAAGTATGGTCGTGAACACTAGCGCATTGAGCGGCGGGGGCAACGGGGGCCTGACGTCATGCGCCGTCTGCCCCCGCTATCCACAGGCCCTCGGTGGAGGATCAGCCGCGCAGCTTGCGCGTCGCTTCGCCTTTTATCCGCGCAGCTTGCGCGTCAGGGCCTCGACGTCGCGGGCGATCTGCTCTTCCTTGGGCATCAGCTCCTCGATCTTGCGCACGCCGTGCAGGACGGTCGTGTGATCGCGCCCGCCGAAGCGACGGCCGATGTCGGGATAGGAGCGGGTCGTGTGCTGCTTGCACAGATACATGGCGATCTGGCGGGGGCGGGCGATGGCGCGGGTACGGCGCTCGCTCAGCAGATCCGCCTGCTTCAGATTGAAGTGGTCGGCGACCGTCTTCTGGATCTCGTCCACCGTGATGCGGCGCTCGGGGCCGCCGCGCAGGGCGACGCCCAGCAGGCTCTGAGCTTCATCGACCGTCAAAGCCGACAGGCGGGCGCCGGCGACGGCGGCCAGGGTGTTCACCGCGCCTTCCAGTTCGCGCATCGAGCCGGGGGTGCGGTCCACCAGATGCTCCAGCACCTCGGAACGCGCCTGGCCCGTCACCACGCCCAGCTTGGCCAGGGCGTTCAGACGCGACTGGGCCACGGCGATCTTCAGCGGGCGGTCCGCCGCCTCGACCGGGCAGGTCAGGCCGGCCGCCAGGTGGCTGCGCAGGCGCGGCTCGACGTCGGTCAGGGCGGTAGGCGCGCGATCGGCCGACAGGACGATGCGTTTTCCGTCCTCGATCAGGGCCGTCAGGGTGTTCAGCAATTCTTCCTGGGTGCTGGTCTTGCCGCCGACGAACTGGACGTCGTCCAGAAGCAGCATGTCGGCCGAGCGCAGGCTCTCCTTGAAGGCTGCGGTCGAGCGGTCCTGCATGGCGCGCACGAAGGTCGACAGGAAACGCTCGGCGGTCAGATAGACCACCTTGGCGTCCGGACGCAGGCGCTGCGCCTCCCAGGCGATGGCGTTCAGCAGGTGGGTCTTGCCGTAGCCGTAGGGGCCGCAGAAGAAGACCGGATTGAAGTGACCGTCCGCCCAGCTCGCCACCTGCTTGGCGATGGCCAGGGCGAAGGCGTTGCCGTGACCTTCCACGAAGCTGTCGAAGGTCAGCCGCTCTTGCAGTCCAGCCGCCCGCACGGCGCGAGCGCCGTCGGTCGAAGGCGCGAAGGTCGAAGAGGCGGCCTGGGGCTGGACGCCGCCCACGGACGCCAGGCGCGGCGCTTCGCCGGCGGGGAAGGCCGTCGCCGGCGGGACCGAGCCCACCTCGGCGCGACACCGCACGTCCAGACGGCGCGACAGGCCGTCCAGGCCCAGCCACAGCTCGTTCATGCGACGCAGGGCGTTCTTGCGCACCCAATCGCGCGCATAGGCGGTCGGCGTCACCAGGATCAGATTGCCGCTCGCGTCCACACGCACGGCCGAAGGGGCGATGTAGCTGCTGAAGGGCCCGTCCCCGATCTCTGTCTTCAGGCGGCCCGCCGCCTCAGTCCAGATACGGTCCGGATCCGTCATGCTCGCCATTGCTGCGCCCCCGATCATCAGAAGAACACCCGCCATCAAGTAAAAATCACCGACGGACGCCCTTCGAGACGAAGATCCGGGAACGACTTCTCTCGTCTCGCGAAGCGGGGGCTTCGCGAGTGGGGCCGTACTCGCAGACAGACATCTCGCGCCGAGGGAAACCGTTGATTTCCCTCGCCTTCATCCAAAAGGATGGAAGCGCGTCACCCGCTCAACTTACCCCCCGCGCGCCGGAGATCAACGCTGATTCGAGTCGAGATTCGCACTTAAATTGATTGACTCCGACAAACCTCGGCAGGGCTTGGGAAAATGGCCGTTTCGCCCCATTTTCGAACGCTGGATTCTACCTGCAGCTTAGCGCCAGACAGCAAGACGGCGAGGGAGCTTGCGCTTCCTCGCCGTTGAAATCCTTGGATTTTCCTTGCGACAACCCTGTTACAGGCCGTCAGGACGCGTCATGTGACAGTGTTTGACAAAGGCGTGAAACCCCGTCCGCGTCCCCGCCTGGATCAGGCGGCCGACAGCTTCTTCAGCTGGGCGGCCAGACGGCTGACCTTGCGCGAGCCGGTGTTCTTGTGAACCACGCCCTTGGACACGGCGCGCATCAGTTCCGACTGGGCCGTGATGAAGGCGGCCTTGGCGACTTCGACGTCGCCGCCCGTCAGGGCTTCCTGGAACTTGCGCAGGTAGGTGCGGACGCGGGTGCGGCGGGCCTTGTTCACTGCGGTCCGCGCTTCGATCTTACGGATCGCCTTGCGGGCGCCGGGATTGTTGGCCATCGGGTAAAACCTTCGAACGAAAACGCCGTAGACCACATGTCCACGGCGAGGAAATCTCAAGAGCGCGCGGCTATAGCGGAAAGCCTCCGGCCGGTCAACGCGAACCGGCCGGAATTGAGTCGCCGCCGGGTTTAGCGCCCCGTGAAGGCCGGCTTACGCTTCTCGACGAAGGCCGCCATCCCCTCCTTCTGGTCCTCGAAGGCGAACAGGGAGTGGAACAGGCGGCGCTCGAACACCACGCCCTGCGCCAGGGTCGTCTCGAAGGCGGCGTTGACCAGTTCCTTGTTCGCCATGACGGCCAGGATCGACTGAGCGGCGATCTTGGCCGCCGCAGCCCGCGCCTCGTCCAGCAGGGCGTCGGCCGCCGTCACGCGCGACACCAGGCCGGAACGCTCGGCCTCGGCCGCATCCATCATCCGGCCGGTCAGACACATGTCCATGGCCTTGGCCTTGCCCACGGCGCGGGTCAGGCGCTGCGAGCCGCCGATGCCGGGCGCCACGCCCAGGTTGATCTCGGGCTGGCCGAACTTCGCGGTCTCCGAGGCGATGATGAAGTCGCACAGCATGGCCAGTTCGCAGCCGCCGCCCAGGGCATAGCCCGAGACCGCCGCGATGATGGGCTTGCGGAAGCCCGCCACCCGGTCGTGGGCGCGGGCGAAGAAGTTGCCGCGATACATGTCGGCATAGGCCTGATCCGCCATCTCCTTGATGTCTGCGCCAGCGGCGAAGGCCTTGGTCGAGCCGGTCAGGACCACGCACCTGACGGAGTCATCGTCGGCCACGCTCTCGAGGAAGTCGCCCAACTCGCCTGTCAGGGTGGTGTTCAGCGCGTTCAGCGCCTCGGGCCGGTTCAGGGTGACGACCGCATAGCCGTCGGCATGACGTTCGATCAGCAGGGTGGAATAGGCGTCGGCCATCGGGCGCTCCTCTATATATCTTCAGGCGGAGGTCTAGCGCCTCAGCCCTCCCACTGGAACACCTCGCCGATCTCGACGCCGAAGACCTGGGCGATGCGGAAGGCCGCCTCCAGGCTGGGCGAATACTTGCCCTGCTCCATGGCCACGATGGTCTGACGCGTCATGCCGATGCGCGCGGCCAGGTCAGCCTGGGTCATTTCATCGGCGTGGAAGCGCAACTCGCGGATGCGGTTCCTTATAGGCGGCGGCGTCTTGCCCATCACCGCCCCCGCTTCAACAAGGCCAAGGACAGGGCCCAGCGCGCCAGTTCCGACAGCATGATGCAGCCCAGCACCGCATTGGCGACCAGCACCAGGCCGTTGCCCGGAATCATCCAACGCGCCAGTCCCTCGGGCTTCACGCTTCCCCAGAAGCCGACGCCATAGGCGACCGCCGAGACCGTCACCAGCAAACCGATCAGCAGCATCAGCGAAACATGGCTGGCTTGCAGCGTCGCCAGCCCCTCACGCTCGTCGCGCGCCCGGCGCTCGGCCTTGGAGGTCGTCAGCATGGCCAGGGCCGTCAGCCCCGCCTCCAGGGCCACCACGACGATCAGACCCAGGATGAACAGTCCACCCATGTCGGCAGCGAAGTCGGGCTGTTTCAGCCCGCCGGCCAGCACCCGCTCGCCGAACTTCCAGCCATAGGCGCCCCAGACCGCCAAGCCGGCGATGATGGCCACCCATAGATGCTTCTCGCGAAAGCTCATGACGTGCTCCTTTATATTCCGGCTCAGCCGACCCGGCGCAACAGGGTGATCTGGGTCGCGTGACGCACCACCTCCGACAGGGCCAGGGCGAAGATCACGCCATTGGCCGCCAACAGCATGGCGGGCGCCAGGGCGTCCGCGCCCAACAGGTCGGGATGCTTGCGCGCATAGACATAGGCGAAGGCCGCCAGCCCGCCGAGCACCGCGCTCATCGTCAGAAACGCCGCCTGACTGGCCTTCAGCGCCACGCCCTGCTCGCGCTCATCGACAATGCCGCGCTCCGCCTTGGAGGTGCTGACCGCCGCCAGGATGGAAAAGCCCACATGGGCCGCGACGCTGAAGCCGATGCAGACCGCCATGGTCCACAGCACCAGATCCTGGGTCAGCAGGCCGTCGGCCGCCTTCAGCCCCAGCCGCACGAAATAGAAGCTCCACACCGCCGAGGTGGCCAGCAGCACGCCCCATGACAGTTTTTCCCTGAACGACATCGCCGCCCCTTCCTCATGATCCCAAGCCATGAGGCGATGTCGCATAGAGCGGACATTGTGTCTATTATTTTTTACATGACGTCGGATTTTTCCGACACGTCACGCCTTCTGGCAGACCGGACAGAAGAAGGTGGAGCGCCCGCCCTGGACTACGCGCGCCACCACGCCTCGACACCCCTCGGTGCGGCAGGGCTCATGTTCGCGGCCATAGACATCGAAGCGATGCTGGAAATAGCCCTGCCCGCCCTCGACATTGGCGAAGTCCTTCAGGGTCGAGCCGCCCGCCGCTATGGCGTCCGCCAGCACATTCCTCACCTCGGCCGCCAACCGTTCCAGCCGAGGCCGACTGACCTTGCCCGCCGCCGTCAGCGGCGAGATGCGGGCGCGATACAGGGCCTCGCACACATAGATATTGCCCAGACCCGCCACGATCCTCTGATCCAGAAGGCTGACCTTGATGTTCTGCGCCTTGCCCGCGAAGGCCTCGGCCAGATGGGCGGCGGAGAAACCGTTGCCCATCGGCTCCGGCCCCAGCTCTGCGAACCAGGCGTGCCCCTCGACCGCCTCGGTCGGGATCAGGCCCATGAAGCCGAACCGCCGGGCGTCGGCGTATCCCAGCCGCGTAAGCGCCCCATCTCTCTCGGCAGTCAAGCTCATGTGCTCATGCTTGCCGGCGACCGGCGCATCCGTCTCGAACCGGCCAGGCGCCGCACCCTCCAGAGTAAACCGCCCCGTCATGCCCAGGTGCGTCACCCAGGTCTCGCCGGTCGACAACGGGAACAGCAGATACTTGGCGCGCCGGTCCAGACGCAGCACCGTCGCGCCGTCCAGCCGCTCGACGAAGCGCTCAGGGAAGGGAAAGCGCAGATCCGGCCGGTTCTGACGCGTCGCGCTCAGGCGCGCGCCCTCCAGCACCGGCTCCAGGCCGCGACGGACGGTTTCGACTTCGGGCAACTCAGGCATGAAGGAAGACGTAGGGCCTGAAGGGACGCGAGAGAAGAGGCCTCTCGCCTCTCTCCTCACGCACCCCGTTGTCACGGCGGCGCTTTCGGGATTACCTCCGCGCGACAACCGAAAGAACCACGCATGACAGACAGACCCGCCGGCGCCGGCAAACGCATCGAATTGACCATCCGGGCCCTGATCCTGGGCTGCTTGCTGGCGGCGGTGTTCACGGCGGCCAACACCTATCTGGGCCTGAAGGTCGGCCTGACCTTCGCCTCGGCCATCCCAGCGGCGGTCATCTCCATGGCCCTGCTGCGCGCCTTCAAGGGTTCGACCATCTGGGAGAACATGACGGTTCAGACCGTCGCCTCGGTCGGCGGCGCCATGAGCTCCATCATCTTCGTCCTGCCCGGTCTGGTCATGATCGGCTGGTGGATGAACTTCCCCTTCTGGGAATCGGTGCTGATCTGCGTGCTCGGCGGCGTGCTGGGCGTGACCTTCTCCATTCCGCTGCGTCGGACCCTGGTGGTCCAGGGCGGCTTGCCCTACCCCGAGGGCGTCGCCGCCGCCGAGGTGCTGAAGGTCGGCTCACCCGGGGCCGATGAATCCGCCGAGGCCGTGCGCGAGAACCGCTCGGGCCTGTTCGTGGTGATCGGCAGCGCCGTCGCCTCCGCCTTCTTCGCCTTCCTGGCCGCCGCTCGCGTCTTCGCCGCCGAAACCACCGCCTTCCTGCGCCTGCCCGCCGCCCTCGGCGGCGGTGCGACGGGGATCGGCTTCTCCATGCAGTTCGCCCTGCTGGGCGCCGGCCACCTGATCGGCCTGGCCGTCGGCCTGACCCAGTTGTTCGGCCTGGTCCTGGCCTGGCTGATCTTCGTGCCCATCCTGTCCTCTCCGGAATTCGTCGCCTGGGCCGCCGCCCACGGCCTGCCCTCCATCGCCTCCACGGTTCCGGCCGAGGCCGGCGCCGAAGGCCTGGCCATGACCGTCTGGGCCAAGGAAGTCCGCTTCATCGGCGCCGGCGTCATCGGCGTGGCCGCCCTGTGGACCCTGGCCAAGCTGGCCAAGCCCCTGGTCGCCGGCCTGGCTTCGGCCATTTCGGCCCAGTCGCGTCGCGCCCACGGCGAGACCCTGGAGCTGACCGAGCAGGACATTCCGATCAAGTTCGTCGGCCTCCTGTCGATCGCCGCCCTGGTCGGCATCGCCGTCCTGCTGGCCGTCTTCGCCCAGGGCACGGCCCTGGCGGGTTCGACCCCCCTGCTGGTCGTCGGCGGCCTGATCTATGTCGTGGTCATCGGCTTCGCCGTGGCCGCCATCTGCGGCTACATGGCCGGTCTGATCGGCTCGTCCAACAGCCCCGTCTCGGGCGTCGGCATCCTGGCCATCATCATCGCCTCCCTGCTGATGCTGGGCGTCATGGCGATCGCCGGCGTGCCCGCCGATCCCTCGATCATCGCCTTCGCCCTGATCGTCACCGCCGTGGTCTTCGCCGTGGCCGTCATCTCCAACGACAACCTGCAAGACCTCAAGACCGGCCAACTGGTCGAGGCCACGCCCTGGCGTCAGCAGACGGCCCTGCTGGTCGGCGTCGTCGCCGGCGCCCTGGTCATCCCCTTCGTCCTGGACATGATGAACCAGGCCTTCGGCTTCGAAGGCGGCCCGCCCGCCATTGTTCAGGGCGCCCAGACCCTGGCCGCGCCCCAGGCCACCCTGATCTCGGCCCTGGCCAAGGGCGTCATCAGCGGCGAGCTGCGCTGGGACCTGATCGGCCTCGGCGCCCTGGTCGGCGTCGCCGTCATCATCCTCGACGTCGTCCTGCGCCGCGCCACCAAGGACAAGGTCAAGCTGCCGCCTCTGGCCGCCGGCATCGGCGTCTATCTGCCGGCCGCCGTCACCACCATGCTGGTCGTCGGCGCCGTCTGCGGCTGGGCCTATGAGAAGTGGATCGCCACGACCCGCTTCGCCGACGTGGGTCGCCGCATGGGCGTGCTCCTGGCCTCGGGCCTGATCGTGGGCGAAAGCCTGTTCGGCGTCTTCACCGCCGCCGTCATCGTCAGTTCGAAGAACGAAGCCCCCTTCGCCCTGCTGCCCGAGGGCAGCGGCTGGCCGGCCATGTGGGCGGGGCTCGCCGCCTTCGCCGTCCTGACCTTCGCCCTCTATTCATGGGTGCGCAGCCGCTCCGCCAAGGTCTGACCTGACTAGAGCGCGGAGGCGAAAGCCTCCGCTGCCCGGCTGGGCCGCCGTTCGCGGTGGCGCAGCAGATGAAACGGCCGCTCGGGCAGATCGAGCGGCAGACGAACCAGCCGCCCCGCCTCGATCAGGGGCTGGGCGGCCAGTTCCGAAATCGCCGTAACCAAGCCGCCCGCCGCCACCGCCGACAGGATGGCCTCGTTGGACGGCAGGGTCAGGACGGTCTTCAGGCTGGACGCCGCCACGCCGCGCGGCAGAGCCGCCTCGAACTCACTGCGGGTGCCGGACCCCTCCTCACGCAGCACCCAGTCCAGGGCCTTCAGCTCAGCGCCGGTCAGGGCTTCTCCTCGCCCGGCCAGCGGATGATCCGGCGCCGCCACCACCGCCAGCCGGTCGGCGTCGATCCGGACCTTGCCGATCCGGGCCGCCTCGACCGCTCCCTCGATCAGGCCCAGTTCGGCTTCGCCGTCCAGCACGGCCTCCATCACTCGGTGCGTATTGCCGATGGACAGGTGCAGCTCGATCTCGGGATGGGCGCGAGCAAAGGCCGCCATGCGCGGCGGCAGCCAGTAGGCGGCGATGGTCTGGCTGGCGAACAGCCGCACGGCGCCGCGCTTCAACCCGGCCAGATCATCCAGGGCCTGGCTCGCCGCCTCGGCCGCCGCCAGAACCGCCCGCGCCTCAGGCAGAAAGGCCGCGCCCGCCGCATTAAGGGCCAGACCCCGCCCGACCCGGTCGAACAGAGGCGTGCCATGCCGCGCCTCCAGCGCCGCCACCGCCGCGCTGACCGCCGACTGGGTCAGGTTCAAGGCCTCGGCCGCCCGCGTCATGTGCTGGCGCTCGGCCACGGCGACGAAGATGCGAAGTTGTTCCAGAGTCATGAGCTATTGATCGTTTTTGTCGATTATTAAGTCCAGAACTATCCGTTGGATTGATCAGCTAACGGAGCAGAGGATGCGGCGTCATGTCGACCGCCCTTCATCCTGCTCCGACGCGCCTGCCCCTCAACGGCCCCTTGAGCCTGCCGGCCCGCCTGGCGCCGGGCGTCCTGCTCAGCGCGACGGTGGCCGCCGCGGCCTTCGGACTGCAACATGTCGAGGCGAACCTGTTCGGCCGCGCCTGGGTCGAGGGCCTGGTCCTGGCCATCCTGGGCGGGGCGGTCCTGCGCCTGTTCTGGACGCCGTCCAGCCTATGGACGCCGGGCGTCGCCTTCAGCGCCAAGACCCTGCTGGAGGTCGCCGTCGCCCTGCTGGGGGCCACCGTCTCCGGCGCCGCGGTCATGGCCCTGGGCCCTGTCATGCTGCTGGCCGTGGTCGGGGTGGTGATCCTGGCGGTCCTGGGCGGCTACGCCCTGGGCCGAGCCTTCGGCCTGCCGCCGGCCATGGCCCTGCTGGTCGCCTGCGGCAACGCCATCTGCGGCAACTCGGCCATCGCCGCCGTCGCCCCGGTCATCGAGGCCGAGGGCGAGGACGTGGCCGCCGCCATCGGCTTCACCGCCGTCCTGGGCATAGCCGTGGTCCTGCTGGTTCCCGCCGTCGGCGCCCTGATGGGCTATGACGCGACGCGTGTCGGCGTCCTGGCGGGCCTGACCGTCTACGCCGTGCCCCAGGTTCTGGCCGCCGCAGCTCCCGCCGGCCTGGCTGCGATCCAGACCGGCGCCGTGGTCAAGCTGGTTCGCGTCCTGATGCTGGGTCCGATCTGCCTGACCCTGGGCCTGATGCGCTCGAAGAAAAGCGAAACCGGTCGCGGACCGAAACTGCACCATATGGCGCCCTGGTTCATCCTGGTCTTCCTGGCCCTGCTGGGTCTGCGCTCGGCCGGCATGATCCCCGAGACGGCCCTGCCGCATCTGCAGAGCGGCGTCACGGCCATGACCCTGATCGCCATGGCCGCCCTGGGTCTGACGGTCGATCCCCGGGCCGTGGTCCGGGCCGGGCCGCGCGTAGCCGCGGTCGCCGCCCTGTCGGCCCTGATGATCGGCGCCCTGGCCCTGATCGCCATCGCCGTCCTGCCCCTGGGCTAGGACACCGCCTGGCGTCTCGGATCGACGACCTGAAGGGCCTGCTCTGGCGTTTCGACGCACATCCCTGTAAGAGGCGGCCCGAACCCTTCCCTATCCTGCAATCTTTTTGCAGCGGCGCGGACCTTCCGTGACCGAACACAGTCCGCCCGAGCCCGAAATGAACCTTCGTAACGTCGCTATCATCGCCCACGTTGACCACGGCAAGACGACCCTGGTCGATCAGCTGCTGGCCCAGTCCGGCGTCTTCCGCGCCAATGAGGCCACGACCGAACGGGCGATGGACTCCAACGACCAGGAAAAAGAGCGCGGCATCACCATCCTGGCCAAGTGCACCTCGGTGCTCTGGAACGGCAAGGCCGGCGAAACCCGCATCAACATCATCGACACCCCCGGCCACGCCGACTTCGGCGGCGAGGTCGAGCGCATCCTGGGCATGGTGGACGGCTGCGTCATTCTGGTCGACGCCGAAGAGGGCGTCATGCCCCAGACCAAGTTCGTGCTGACCAAGGCGCTGAAGATGGGCCTGCGTCCCATCCTCTGCATCAACAAGGTCGACCGCGCCCACGCCGATCCGGACCGCGTCCACAACGAGACCTTCGACCTGTTCGCCGCCATCGGCGCCACGGACGAGCAACTCGACTTCCCGCACATCTATGCCTCGGGCCGCAACGGCTGGGCCACGCTGGATCTGAACCAGCCCAACGACAACCTGGCGCCCCTGTTCGACCTGATCGTCGACCACGTGCCCGCCCCCGCCGTTCAGGCCAACCGCGACAAGCCCTTCCGCATGCTGGACGTGCTGATCGAAAGCGACCCCTTCCTGGGCCGCCTGCTGACCGGCCGCATCGAAAGCGGCAAGGCCGTTCCCGGCATGGCCATCCACGCCCTGGATCGCGACGGCAAGGAAATCGAGCGCGGCCGCATCACCAAGGTCCTGGCCTTCCGTGGCCTGAAGCGTCAGCCCCTGGACGAAGGTTCGGAAGCGGGCGACATCGTCGCCATCGCCGGCATGTCCAAGGCGACCGTGGCCGACACCCTGTGCGCCATGGAAGTCACCGAGCCGCTGGACGCCCAGCCGATCGACCCGCCGACCATCTCCATGACCGTCTCGGTCAACGACAGCCCCCTGGCCGGCCGCGAAGGCGACAAGGTCCAGTCGCGCGTCATCCGCGACCGCCTGCTGAAGGAAGCCGAGGCCAACGTCGCCATCCGTGTCACGACCACCGCAGGCGGCGACGCCTATGAGGTCGCCGGTCGCGGCGAACTGCAACTGGGCGTCCTGATCGAGAACATGCGTCGCGAAGGTTTCGAAGTCTCGATCTCGCGTCCGCGCGTGGTCTTCCAGACCGGCGAGAACGGCGAGAAGCTGGAGCCGATCGAAGACGTCATGGTCGACGTGGACGACGAGTTCTCGGGCATCGTCATCGAGAAGCTGTCGGCCCGTAAGGCCGAGATGACCGACATGGGTCCGTCGGGCGCCGGCAAGACCCGCATCCAGCTGAAGTGCCCGTCGCGCTCGCTGATCGGCTACCAGGGCGAGTTCCTGACCGACACGCGCGGTTCGGGCGTGCTGAACCGCGTCTTCAGCCACTACGAGCCGCACAAGGGCGCCATCGACGGCCGTCTGAAGGGCGTGCTGATCTCGAACTCGGACGGCGAAACCGCCGCCTTCGCCCTGTGGAACCTGGAAGACCGCGGCGTCATGTTCGTCGGCGCCGGCGAGAAGACCTATCAGGGCATGATCATCGGCGAGAACAGCCGCTGGGACGACCTGGACGTCAACCCGATCAAGGGCAAGCAACTGACCAACGTCCGCGCCGCCGGCAAGGACGAGGCCGTGCGCCTGACCCCGCCGCGTCAGATGTCGCTGGAACAGGCCATCGCCTACATCGAGGAAGACGAGCTGGTCGAGGTCACGCCCAAGTCGATCCGCCTGCGCAAGCAGGTGCTGAACCCCTCCTTCCGCAAGAAGCGCGTCAAGCCGGACTGATCCCGACAAGCCTGCTGAAAATGCAAAGGCGGCCCGCCCGGGCCGCCTTTCTTTTTGGGGCCTACCGACCTTCGGGCTGCTTGAGGCCCGCCCTATTCCCTCTCCCGATGGGAGAGGGATGACAGACCCCTACTTCTTCAATCCCAGCAGCCCCAACCAGCCGCCGCTGGTCAGCAGGGCGACGTCCAGCAAGGCCATGGCCAGGGGCGTAGTCGTGGGCGCGGCGATGAATTTCGGCCGCCAATCCGGGCTGAACTTGGCCTTGTAGGCGCGTAGACCCTGGAAGCCGTAGACAGCCCCGCCCTCCTCGAACACCAGGGCGCCGACGCGGGCGAAGACGGGCGCCAGGCGACGGTTCTCCAGGCCCGACAGGGGCGCCATGCCCAGGTCCAGCCGCGCCATGCCCTGCTCTCGCGCCCACTGGGCCGTACGGGTGAACAGATAGTCCATGATCCCGTGCGGCCCCTCCGGGTCATGCCGCATCAGGTCGATCATCGCCTCTTCGCCCTGCGCCCCGACCAGCAGGTTGGCGAAGGCGACGATGCGCCCTTCCTCCCACGCCACGGCGACCGGCGAACGATCCAGATAGTCGATGTCGAACCGCCCCAGGGAAAAGGCCTTCTCCGACCCGTTGTGGTGGTCCAGCCAGGCGTCGGACACAGCGCGCAGTTCCGCCTCCAGCGGACGCACCGCGCCGGGCGCCAGGACCTCGAAGCTCGCGCCTTCGCGCTCGGCCCGGTTCACGGCCGTGCGCAGATTCTGCTTGCCCTTGCCCTCGGTCGAGAAGCTCGCGGCGTCGATCACCGCCGCCTCGCCCACCTTGCGAACCGCCAGGCCCAGGGAGGCCAGGTCCGCCAGCATGCCCTCGCCGACCGAGTAGAAGACCGGCGCCCCGCCGTAGCTGTCCGCCATTTCGGCGAAGGACCACAGAAGCTCCAGACGTTCTTCCCTCAATCCCGCCGGTTCGCCCATGGCGATCCACCGCCGTCCCCGGACGCGATAGGCTATGAAGCTGCGCCCCGACGGGCTGAACAACAGGGCCTTGTCGCCCAGCAGGGCCAGACCGGCCTCCGGCGTCGCCATGTCGGCCTGGGCCAGGGCGGCGCCGGCGCGTTCGACATCGACCGGACCGGCCGGACGGTGACTGCGCGCGCCCGGCGCCGTCAGCAGGGAGCGCACCGCCACGGCCAGGGTCAGTATGGCCAGGACCGCCCCGGCGCGCAGGAAGCCCGAGGCCTGCTTGTCCGTCAGGAAGGTCCACCACAGCTCATCGGTGTAGGCCGTATCGCGATAGGCGAAGAAGCCCAGCCACAGCATGGCCGCCACGGCCGCCGCCAGCATCAACAGCCAGCCCGGCCGCAGGGGTTCGCCCAGACGCGACCGGCGATTGAAGGCTTCGCGGCACGGCAACAGCAGGGTCGCGGCCAGGGTCAGTTCGGCCGCCTCCTCCCAGTCCAGGCCCTTCAGCAGGGAAAACACCGCGCCCAGCATCAGGCCGAACAGGGCGGCGTAGTAGGCGCCGCGTCGGCGTCGCCACAGCCCGGCCGAGATCAGCAGAAGCATGAAGCCCGTCACGCTGGCGGCGAAGTGGGACAGGTCGATCAACAGGGGCGGGGTGAGGCGATCCAGGGCCTGCAGCCGCCCGCTGAAGGCCGGCGTCACCGCCGACAGCAGCATCACCGCCCCCAGGGCGAAGGAGGCGACCGCGAAGACCTGAGGCGTCAGCTCATAGGCCAGTCCGCTCAACCGCTGGACGATCCGCGCCAAGCCTCCGCTCTTTCGCTTCCCGCCGCTCATTCATCCAGTCCTAGGCTCATGATCCGTCATAGACCGAGAATCGGTCGTTTATGGCGCTGAAAAGGTCATTTCTGGACGGTCGAAACAATCCGGAACGTGACGTGTTCACCTTTTCGCGAGCACGTCGCTCGTCTATCCCGGAGTAGTTTCATGATCCGTAAAACCGCCCTGCTGACAGGCATCGCCGGCGCATTCCTCTTCGCCGCTCCCGTGCTCGCCCAGGACGCTGCGACGCAGACCGAACCCGCCCCCGCTGAAGCAGCCCCGGCCCAACCCCAGAGCCTGACGCTGAATCCAGGTGCCACGGTCAAGAGCGCCGACGGTTCGGAACTCGGCAAGCTGGTCGGCGCGCGCAACGGCGCCAATGGTCAAGAACTGACCGTCCGCGGCGCCGACGGCGTCGTGCGTCCCGTCCCCGTGGCCGGCATCCGCCAGGAAGGCTCGGACATCGTGGTCAACGCCAGCCTGAGCGACTTCCAGTCCGCCGCCCCGATTGAAGGCGAAGCCCCGGCCGCGACCCCGCCGGTCGATTCCAATGAGCCGACGGAGCCCACGGATCCGACCGATCCGGACGCCGCCGCGCCCACCCCGGACAAGCCTCACGCCTGATCCTTCAAGCTTTGGCGAACGAATTGAAGAGGGGCGGTCCCAAGGGCCGCCCCTTTTTTGCTGGTCGAACCAGGCGGGTCAGGCCCGCTTCTTGATCAAGCCCAGAAGGAACAGCAGCACCACGGCGCCCACGGTCGCCACGATGATGCCCACGATCCAGTTCCCCGCCGCGTCCACGCCCAGAAGATTATTGGCCAGGAAGCCGCCGATGAGGGCGCCGACGACGCCGACCACCAGGTTGGTGACCAGGCCGTGGTTCCGTTTCATGATCTTTTCAGCCAGCCATCCGGCGACGATGCCGATGATGATCCAGGCGATGAATCCAAATCCGCTCATGCGATCCCTCCGTTTCGATATGACAGGATGTCTTGACCGTTAATGCGCCGCACGACGCACGGTTGCTCTTTGCGTTCGAATAAGCTCGACCATTCGCGCGACAGGCGAAGTCGGCGCGCGGTTTGCAGGTTTTCGTCCTGACGTGCCGATCCGGCACAGGGCGTGACAAGGGAGGGCCTTGATGGCCGCCGAAATCGATCTGCATCTGGGCCGTCGCCTACGCCGCCGCCGCCGCCTTCTGGGCCTGACCCAGCAACAGCTGGCGGTCCAGGTCGGCGTTCGCTTCCAGCAGGTCCAGAAATACGAGTGCGGCGCCAACCGCATCTCGGCCGCCCGCCTGTGGGAATTGGCCGAGGCCCTGGAGACGCCTGTCAGCTACTTCTACGACGGCCTGCCGGAAACCATCGGCCGCCAGCGTGAGGCGCCGACGCCGGCCCTGAACCATGCAGGACGTCGGGAAGCGGCCTGACGAAGCCTCTTCCTCTCGCTCATAGGCGGCGGGCGGTGTATCCCGCCCCCATGACCGAACTGGAATCCTTCGCCGTCGAACTGTCGCAAGAGGCCGCGCGCACGGCCCTGCCCTTTTTCCGCGGCGACTTCACGCAGGAGAACAAGGCCGGTCCCGGCGCCTTCGACCCCGTGACCGAAGCCGATCGCGCGGCCGAAGCCGCCATCCGCCGTCTGATCGCTGAGCGCTACCCGCACCACGGGGTGATCGGCGAAGAGTATGGCGAAGACCGGCCGGACGCCGAACATGTCTGGATCCTGGACCCCATCGACGGCACCCGCGCCTTCATCGCCGGCCTGCCCCTGTGGACCACCCTGATCGCCCTGCGGCGCGAAGGACGGCCGACCATCGGCGCCGTGGGTCAGCCTTACCTGGGCGAAGTCTTCCTGGGCGGGCCATCCGGCGCGCGCATGTTGCGGAACGGGACGGAGACCCCGCTCAAGACCCGCGCCTGTCCAGCGCTGTCGGACGCCCTGATCGCCACGACCGACGCCGACATCTTCGTCGGAGCCGATCGCGAGGCCTGGACCCGGTTGAGAGCGGCGACGCGGCTGGCCCGTTTCGGTTGCGACGCCTATGCCTACGCCATGGTCGCGGCGGGTCGGATCGACCTGGTGGCCGAAAGCGAGTTGAAAGTCTGGGACTGGTCGGCCCTGTGGCCCCTCGTCGAAGCTGCAGGTGGGCGCGTCACTGGCTGGGACGGCCGATCACCCGACGGCGACGGCCGCATCCTGGCCGTCGGCGATCCCGCACTGACGGACCAGGCGCTCGCCGTGCTGAAGGGCGCCTAGACGCCCTTTTCCGGAGCCGGCCCCGCAGGTTTCCCAGCGGACGGCGCGACATAGTCGGCCAGGGCGTCGAACTCTTCCAGGAAGACGTTCCGCAACGGATCCGCCTCCATGATCACCTCATGCAGGGCCTCCGGAACCTCGACATATCGGCCGCGCCCCAGACGGCGCGCCGCCCAGCGGTTGGTCTGTTTCCAGACCTTGTCGTCCTCGCCCGCCTGAACCACGCAGACGGGTATCTTCACCGCCTTCAAGGCGCGTGGCTTCAGCGCCCGCTCCCCCGCATCCAGGGCGAAGGCCAGCCACCCCCAGGTCGGGCCGCCGATGGCCAGGTGCGGACAGGCGTAGAGTTGCTGACGCCACAGATCATAGCGGGCCTGATCCGACGTCAGGGCGTCCTTTTCGAAGCTATGGTCGAAGGGATCGTCCGGATCATCCAGCACATAGTCGCCCGCCTTGCCGTGCCGCAGGTTCCAGCGCACCGCCAGCTTGACCGACCACATGGACCGCTTGCCGGTCTTGATGCGCAGCATGGGGCTGGACAGGACGGCGCCGACGAAACGGCTTTCGCCGGACTCCAGCGTCAACAGGTTCAGGCAGCCGCCCATGGAATGGCCGACCATGATCCAGGGCTTGGGCGCTCGCGTCTCATAGGCGTCGAGCAGGCGCGCGTAGTCGTCTAGGAACTCCTCGACCGCCCGGGCGTGGCCCCGCAGACGATCGGGCAACAAGCGCGCCGACAATCCTTGGCCGCGCCAGTCGTGCGCCAGGACGCAGAAGCCGCGCGCCAGGAAGTTACCGATGATCTCAAAATACTTCTCGAGCGGTTCAGTCCGGCCGGGGCTGAGCACCACCGTGCCGCGCGGCGTCTTGGCCTGCAGGGCCGACGGCCGCCAAAGGGCGGCGCGCAAGCGAAGCCCGCCCGCCCCGCGGAACCAGTCGCCTTCGCCTCCGGGAGGCGACGCGGCGCCGGGAACCCCCATCAGGGGCGCATGGGCGGCGAAGGCGGTGGCGCGGTTCACTCGGGCTTCCTGAACTTCAAGGTCATGCGATCGCTCTCGCCGATCGCTTCGAATTTGGAACGGTCGAAGGCCGGGTCGCCGACTTGGCCGGCCGGCGCAGACAGGCGAGTGGGCGGCAGGGTCTCGACCCCGAACGGATGATCCTTGGTGTCCGCCGGATTGGCGTTGATCTCCGACGCCTCGACAAAGGTGAAGCCGGCCTCTGCCGCCAGTTGTTTGACGAAGGATTCCTGGACATAGCCGTTGGCGGCCGCCGGGTCCTGATCCTCGTCCGGCTGGAGCCTGTGCTGCTCGACGCCCAAGATCCCGCCGGGGCGCAGGGCGGCGTAGGCGTCGGCGAAGGCCTTTTCCGCCAGACCCGCCGCCATCCAGGCGTGGATATAACGCATGAACAGGACCATGTCGGCCGTGCCCGCCGGCGCGACCGGCCCGGTGGCCGGGCCGAAGGCGCTGAACTGGACCTGGCCGTACAGCTTCTTGTCGGCTTCAAGCCGGGCCTTGAGGGCGTTGTTGATGGCGATCTGAGCCGGATCGGCGGCGGGACCTTCGACGAAGCCGGCCAGATACAGGGTTCCGCCGCCCTTGTTCAGATAGGGGGCCAGAATTTCGGTGTACCAACCGCTGCCGGGCCAGAAATCAACCACCGTCATCTTGGGCTGGAGGCCGAAGAAGCGAAGGGTTTCAATCGGATGGCGCCAGGGATCGCGCGCCTTGTCGGCGGCCGAACGCCAGGTTCCGGCCACAGCCCATTCCAGGGAGCCCTCGGGCGGCCCCTTGGGCGCTTCGGGCGTCGGCGCCGCCTTGTCTTCCTTCTTGCCGCAAGCGGCCAAGCCCGCGAAGGCGGCCATACACGCCCCCGCCAGGACAGCGCGTCGCGTCGATCGCTCAGACATGCGCGCCTCCTTTCGTCGATCCGGTCACTAGGTCGGGCTTAAGGCGCTTCTGCGCCAGCGTCAAAAGCGCAGACGTCATCAGTCCGCCGCGCCCGGCTTGCGGAAGCGCAGGGTCATGCGATCGCTCTCGCCGATGGCGTCGAAGGCGGCCCGCTCCTCGGCCGTCAGGGTTCGCCCCTCGCCCTGGGACGTGCGCGTGGGCGGCAGGGTCCAGACGCCGAAGGGGTGATCGTGATCATCCTTGGGATTGGCGTTCAGCTCGCTGCGCGCCTCGAGCTCGAACCCGGCGGCGCGCGCGGCGTGTATCAGCCAGCTTTCCGGCACGTATCCGGTCGAGGCCACCTCGGCGACGTTCACCCCTTCCTTGCTGCGGTGCTGCTCCACCGCCAGGACGCCGCCCGGCTTCAGGGCCTTGAAGAAGGCGGCCAGATAGGGCTCCACCCGTCCGTCGCGCGACCAATTGTGGAAGGCGCGGGCGACCACGACCATGTCGGCCGTTCCGTCCGGCACGCCCATGCCCTCGGTCGGGCGGCCGACGGCGACATAGCGGCCGCCGGTCGCGGCCGCGTAAGGCTCAAGGATGTTGCGCCACCATCCGGCGCGACCCGGTTCGATCTCCACCACCGTCATCGCCGGGTGCAGCCCCCAGAAGGTCAGGGTTTCGAACGGATGGCGCTGACCGTCGCGGGCGCGGTCGGCTTCCGGACGCGTGGTCGAAGCGACGGCGGCTTGAAGCGCCGCATCCTCCTGAAGCGTCGGCATCTCCATCGACAGGCCCTGGCGGTGCGGCAAGGCGGTCGCAGCCGGAGCGTTCTGAGCGAGGGCGGGAGAAGCGATGGCGGCCGTCAGCAGGGCCGCGAGGACGAGGGGTCGCATGGGGGGCTCCGGTCTGTCCCGAAAAAGGAATCCTGAAACCCATACGGCGCTTCGCGGCCTCGGCAAGGCACGGATGCGTGCAAGCGACGATTTTGCGCGCCCCTTGCGCGACGAAAAAGCCCGCCTACCTCTTTCTTCGAGAGCGCCGATCCCGGGCTCTCCAGACCCGGCGGGGCCGAATGCGGACCGCCAGGACTGAAACCCACGTCGTCCGGGGCTGCAATCGCCGGGCGGCTCAACCTTGCTGAATGTCAGAAGGATGACCCATGCGTACCTATGATTTCTCGCCGCTCTACCGTTCCGCCGTCGGCTTCGACCGTTTGGCCCGCCAGTTGGAAAGCGCCGCGCGCTCCAGCCAGGAGAACGGTTGGCCGCCCTACAACATCGAGACGACCGGCGAGAACGCCTATCGCATCGAGATCGCCGTCGCCGGCTTCACGCCTGACGAGCTGAACATCGAGGCCAAGGAAAACTCCCTGACCGTCACCGGCAAGAAGGCCGCCAACGACGACGGCGCTCCGCAGAAGACCTATCTGCATCGCGGCCTGGCCGAGCGCGACTTCGAGCGCCGCTTCCAACTGGCCGATTATGTGGTGGTCAAGGGCGCGGACCTGTCGAACGGCCTCCTGTCCATCGATCTCCAGCGCGAGCTGCCCGAGGCCCTGAAGCCCCGTCGCATCGATATCGCGACGACCGCCAAGCCCCTGATCGAAGGCGCCGCCAAGGTCGAAAAGGCGAAGAAGGCGGCCTGATCCGCAGCCTGAAGCCATGACCAGGAAGGGGCGGCGTTCGCGTCGCCCCTTTTTTCATGTCCGATCCTAGGCGGCGAAAATCCTGAGATCGGACAGGTCCAGCCCGCGCGCGCCGCCGGTCTGGGCGCCGGCGAAGTCGGCCTGCTTGGTCTGGGCGCCGTGCAGGACGGCGCGGCTGAGGTCGGCGCCCGAAAGAACCGCGCGCCGCAGGTCGGCCCCCGACAGATCGGCTCCGCGCAGCACAGCCCCGGACAAATCAGCCGGAAGCAGCCTGTCGGCGCCCAGCATCAAAGGCCCCAACTGGGCTTCGCGCAGATCCGCACCGTTCAACTTGGCCCGAGACAGGCGAGCGCCGCGCAGATCGGCCCGACGCAGGTTGGCGGAACGTAGGTCCGCGCCCTCCAGCTGAGCGCCCTGGAGCTGCACCCCTTCCATGTCCAGGCCGTAGAAGACCGCACCCTTGGCCGACAGGGCCGTCAGGTTCAGGCCCCGAATGGATTCCAGGGGGCGTAGATCGACGCCGTCGAAGACCGAGGGCTTTCCCTCCGCGCCTCCAGTTTCGCACCACTGGGCGTGATCCCGCAGCATTTCGGCGGCGGGCATGCGGCTGACCGGTTCGCCCGCCGGACGGCTGTCGGTCAGAGCGCCCTCCATGTTCGCCCCATCGGTGCGCCACATGGCGGCCTTCACCCCGACCAGGACGGCATCCGTCAGGTCCGCGCCGGACAGGTCGGCGCCGGACAGGTCCGCGCCCGCCAGGTCGGCGCCCCGGAAACTGGCCTGCTTCAGGTTCGCGCGGACCAGCTTGCAATCCTTCATCACCGCGTCGGTGAAGTCGGCGGCGACCGCCACGACCCCAGTCAGGCGCGAGCGTTGCAGATTGGCCCCAACCAAGCTGGCGCCTTGGGCCTGGGTGTCCGTGCGTCTCTGGGCCTCGACCACGCGGTAACCCAGTCGGGAATCCGCGGCGGCGATCGCACCCTCACGCAGATCGGCCTCGAACAGGTCCGCCCCCGACAGGTCCGCTCCACGCAGGCAGGCGCCGCGCAGGTCGGCGCGGCGCAGGCTGGCGTCGGTCAGGTTGATGTCCTGCATGTCGGCGCCGAAGAAGTTGGCGTTGTCCAACCGCGCCCCGGTCATGTCGCAGCCGATCAGGCAGGCGGCGGCGAAGTCGGCGTCGGCCAGGTTACGGCCCCGCAGCGTCAGGCCCGACAGGTCCATCCAGGCGAAGACCGCACGTGCGCCGCCCGGCTTCGCCTGCCACAGGCGGTCGTGCTTGATGCAGATCGCATCGACGTCTTCCTGCGTCAGCTTTCTGCGAACAGGGTCGGCGGTTTCGGTCATGAGCGCAGCATGGCTGACGCCCATTAAGGAAGCTTTGCAGAAACCCCTATTTCCTGCCGATCCGTTCGGTCAGCAGACCCTGCTCCCGCAGAGCCTGCGCCAACTCGCCTTCCTGGGTCCACAGACGCGTATAACCCGCCTCGCCCAGCCGGTTCAGCTCGGTCGTCAAGTCGGCGCGGGGCGAGACGGCGAAGCGACCGTCGAAACCCTTTCCATCCTCGCTGAGGCGCACCATGGGGCGGCCGGTCTCGAGCCTGTGCAGGAAACCTTCGCACAGCACGGCCGCCTCATCGGCCAGAAGGCCGGTCTCGACCGTCAAACCCGCCTGACGCAGACGTTCCGTGCCTCGTCCCGAGGCGAAGGGCGAAGGATCAAGGGCGGCGATCACCACCCGCTCCACCCCGGCCTCGGCCAGGAAGTGGGCGCAGGACTTGCGGCCCGACGACCGCGCGCCGCACGGCTCCAGGGTCACATAGGCGGTCGCGCCCTTCACGGCCTCGCCCGCCGCGGGCACGGCCTGCTCCTCGGCGTGAGGACGGCCGCCCGGCGCCGTGGCGGCTTCCGCCAGCACCTGACCGTCCTTGACCAGGACGCAGCCGACCGCCGGATTGGGCCAGGTCTCGCCCATGCTCGCCAGCGCCAGGTCGATGGCCCGGCGCATATGGACGGCGTCGTCTCCGACGCCGCTCACGCTATGCTCGGCAGGGCCTGGGCCCGCCCCTCGTCCAGATAGCGAGCGGCCGTCGGCTTCAGGTTCGCGTCCAGATCAATCTCCAGCGGATTGCCGGTCGGAATCTCCACATCGACGATCTGGTCGTCCGGCACGGCGAACAGCAGCTTGACTATGGCCCGCAGAGAGTTGCCGTGAGCGGCGATCAGCACGTCCTCGCCTGCCTTCAGGCGCGGAGCGATCTCAGCGTCCCAATAGGGCTGGACCCGATCCAGGGTGGTCTTCAGGCTTTCGGTGTCGGGGATTTCCTTGTCCGCGTAGCGCAGGTCGGCCGTGAAATCGAATTCGCCGCCAGGCGCCAGGGGCGGAGGCGGCACATCATAGCTGCGACGCCAGACCTTGACCTGATCCTCGCCGTGCTTCTCGGCCGTCTCAGCCTTGTCGAGACCCGTCAGGCCGCCGTAATGACGCTCGTTCAGGCGCCAGTCCTCGACAACCGGCACATCCTTGAGGCCAGCCGCCGCCAAGGCGAGGGCTCCGGTCCGCTTGGCCCGCGTCAGGACCGAGGTGAACATGACTGCCGGCTTGAAGCCCGCCGCCGCGATCAACTCGCCGCCGCGCCGCGCCTGGGCCTCGCCTTCAGCCGTCAGATCGACATCGACCCAGCCGGTGAAGCGGTTCTCGAGGTTCCATTGGCTCTGGCCGTGGCGCAGCAGGATCAGGCGGGTCATGAAGGTCTCCGGGAGCATCCGTATCTTCGTTCCTCGCTAGGCCCCCGACGCAGGGGCGGTCAAGGTTTCGCCGCACGTCGAACTGCAGGCCTCCTACGAACGCAGCGATAACACGGGTCAGGCGTTGTGGCCTCGCGAGCAGGGGAAGGCTATAGGCCCAAGTCGAACAACGGCCCCGCTCTCCCCAGCGGCCCATCTAGGAAGACCTATGCAAAAGCCCCGTCAGGACGTCCGCCCCAACACCGCGGAATATGAAACCCTGCCCCTGGTCAAGCCGACCGGCTTTCGCGAATACGACGCCCGCTGGATTCTGGAAAAAGAGATCAACCTCCTGGGCATCCAGGCTCTTGGCCTGGGCTTGGCCACCTATGTCCACGAGATCGGCCAGACGCCGAAGATCGCCGTGGGGCATGACTTCCGCGGTTATTCCCTGTCGGTGAAGCAGGCGCTGATCCTGGGCCTTCTGGAAGGCGGCATGGAGGTGCTGGACATCGGCCTGGCCCTGTCGCCCATGGCCTATTACGCCCAGTTCGCGCTCGACTGCCCCTGCGTCGCCATGGTCACCGCCAGCCACAACGAGAACGGCTGGACCGGCGTGAAGATGGGCGCCCAGGCGCCCTTGACCTTCGGCCCCGACGAAATGGGCCGCCTGAAGGAGATCGTTCTGAACGGTCAGGGCCTGGCCCGCCCCGGCGGCCGACTGGAGCGCGTCGAAGGCTTCCGTGACACCTACATCAAGGACGTGGCCTCCAAGGTGAAGCTGTCTCGCCCGCTCAAGGTCGTGGCCGCCTGCGGCAACGGCACCGCCGGCGCCTTCGCCCCCGAGGTTCTGCGCCTGATGGGCGCCGAGGTGATCGAGATGGACACCGACCTCGACTACACCTTCCCCAAATACAATCCGAACCCGGAAGATCACGCCATGCTGGTGCAGATGGCGGCCAAGGTGAAGGAAACGGGCGCCGACCTGGCCCTAGGTTTCGACGGCGACGGCGACCGCTGCGGCGTGGTCGACGACACGGGCGAAGAGATCTTCGCCGACAAGATCGGCCTGATGCTGGCCCGCGACCTGTCGGCCCTCCATCCGAACGCGACCTTCGTCGTCGATGTGAAGTCGACCGGCCTCTACAAGACCGACGAAGTGCTCAAGGCCAACGGCGCGACCACGGTCTACTGGAAGACCGGTCACTCCTACATCAAGCGCAAGACCGCCGAACTGGGCGCCCTGGCCGGGTTCGAGAAGTCGGGCCACTTCTTCCTGTCGGGCGATCTGGGCCACGGCTATGACGACGGCCTGGTGGCGGCGGGCGCCGTCCTGGCCATGCTGGACCGCAACCCCGGCAAGTCGTTGTCGGAACTGAAGTCCGCCCTGCCCGACGCCTGGACTTCTCTGACCATGTCGCCGCACTGCGACGACGAGTTGAAGTACGGCGTCCTGGCGAAGATCGTGAAGGAATACGAGGATCTGGCCGCCAGCGGCGGCTCGATCCTGGGCCGCAGGATCGTCGAGGCCATCACCGTCAACGGCGTGCGCGTCCATCTGGAAGACGGCTCGTGGGTCCTGATCCGCGCCTCCTCCAACAAGCCGGAGCTGGTGGTGGTGGTCGAGAGCATGCGCTCTGCCGACGACATGCGCGACCTGTTCCGCAAAGAGGTGAAGCCGCGCCTGGCCGCCCACCCCGAAATCGGCGCCTTCAACCAGGAAATCTGACCAAGCGCGAAATAGGGAGAGGATAATCGAACGATTGACCTCTCCCCCGGCCTCGGGCGAGGTGAAGCGATGAACGACGCCGCCTCCTCCCTCCCCGTGGTCATCGTCGGCGGGGGTTTTTCTGGAGCCATGCTGGCCGCGCGGCTGGCCGAGCGAGGACAGATCTCGACCCTGATCGAGCGCGGCGACGCCTTCGGCCCGGGCGTCGCCTATTCCACCAGCAACGACGCCCATCGCCTGAACGTCCGCGCCGGACGGATGAGCGCCGTGGCCGACCGCCCTGCCGACTTCACCGACTGGCTGGCGACGCATCATCCCGATCAGGCGGACGCCAACGACTTCGCTCCGCGCCGTCTCTACGGCCTCTATGTCCGCTACCGGCTGAACAAGACCGAAGCGGCGCATCCCGGACTGATCCGTCGCGTGACCGGCGCCGTCATCGCCGTCGAAGGACGCTCCGCCATTCTGTCCACGGGCGAGCGGATCGAAGGCCGCGCCGTGGTCCTGGCCACCGGCAACCCTGCGCCGCGCACCACCTCGACCGGCGAAGACGGACGTATCATCGCCAACCCCTGGACGCCTGACGCCCTGACGCCCATCCGGCCCGACGACGACGTCCTGATCCTCGGCGCGGGACTGACCATGGTCGACGTTCTGCTGACGCTGTCCAGCCAGGGCTGGCGCGGCCGGGCGACGGCAGTGTCACGTCGCGGCCTGTTGCCTCGCGCCCACGGCCCGCATCACGACGCCCCCATCGACCTGCCGCCCGAGGCCCTGAACGGCCCCCTGTCCGCTCGTCTAGCCACAGTTCGCCGGCTGGCGACAGCGCACGGCTGGCGACGGGTCATGGAAGGCTATCGTCCCATCACGCTCGACCTGTGGGGCGCCGCGACCCAAGCCGAACGCGGCCGCTTCCTGCGTCATCTGCGGCCCTGGTGGGACGTTCACCGCCACCGCCTCGCCCCCGAGATCGCTGCCGAACTGGATCAACTTATCAAGGAAGACCGGCTCACGGTCCGCGCCGGACGCATCCGCAAGGTCACCCCCTCGGCCGACAGCGTCGCGGTGCATCTGACCGCAAACAACGCCGACCAGACCCTGTCCGCGCCCTGGCTGATCGACTGCACTGGTCCCGGCCATGACGCGGCGTCGACGCCGCTGACGGCCGCCCTCATCGCCGAGGGCCGCGCCCGCCTCGACCCGCTGAAGCTGGGCCTCGACCTGGATCAGACCGGTCGCGTCCGCTGCGCCGACGGAACGCCGGACCCGGACCTCTATGTCCTCGGCCCGCCCGCCCGCGCCGCCTTCTGGGAAACCATCGCCGTGCCCGACATCCGTCAGCGCATCGAGGCTCTGACGGACCTGCTGGCGGTCTAGCCCGCCGCCTTCACCGCCGCCGCCACATCGGCGACCACACGCTTGACCAAGGCCTCGTCGTCGCCCTCGGCCATGACGCGGATCAGCTTCTCGGTGCCAGACGGGCGCACCAGCAGGCGCCCCGAACCGCTCAAGGCGGCCTCGGCCTCGGCCATGGCCGCCTTGACCTTGTCGTCTTCCAGCGGCTTGCCGGCGGTGTAACGGACGTTCTGCAGCAGTTGCGGCACCGGCTCGAACTGACGCGCCAGTTCGCTCATCGGCACATCCTGCTCGACCAGGACAGCCAGCACCTGCAGAGCCGCCATCAGGCCGTCGCCGGTCGTGGCGTGGTCCTTCAGGATGATGTGACCCGATTGCTCGCCGCCGATGTTGAAGCCGCCCTCGCGCATCCGCTCCATGACGTAGCGATCGCCGACCTTGGTGCGCTCCAGCGTCAGGCCCTCGGCCTTCAGGCGGCGCTCCAGGCCCAGGTTGGACATGACGGTGGCGACCAGGCCCTTGCCGTTCAACCGACCGCGTTTGGCCCAGTCCAGGCCGATCAGGGCCATGATCTGGTCGCCGTCGATCACATGGCCCTTTTCGTCGCAGATGATGACCCGGTCGGCGTCGCCGTCCAGCGCAATGCCGATGTCGCAACGGTAGCGTTTCACCGCCTCCGACACCGTGGCCGGATGGGTGGAGCCGCAGTCGGCGTTGATGTTCAGGCCGTTCGGCTCGACCCCCACAGGGAAGACCTCGGCTCCCAGCTCATACAGAGTGGTCGGCGCCACGCGGTAGCCCGCGCCGTTGGCGCAGTCGATGGCGATGCGCAGGCCCTTCAGGCTGAGCCGCTTGGGGAAGGCCGACTTGGCGATCTCGATGTAGCGCGGCGGGGCGTCGTCGATGCGCTTGACCCGACCCAGCTTGTTGGCGGGGGCCAGATCCTGGTCCAGGCCCTCGTCCATCATGGCCTCGATCTTCAACTCGATCTCGTCCGACAGCTTGTAGCCGTCCGGCCCGAACAGCTTGATGCCGTTGTCCGCATAGTCGTTGTGCGAGGCCGAGATCATGATGCCCAGATCAGCGCGCATCGAGCGCGTCATCATGGCCACGCCCGGCGTCGGCAGGGGCCCGAAGGTCCGCACGTCCATGCCCACGCTGGCCAGCCCGGCGACAAGCGCAGGTTCGATCGTGTAGCCGGACAGACGGGTGTCCTTGCCGATCACCACCAGGTGCCGACGGTCGTCGTCGGTGCGGAACAGCTTGCCCGCCGCCAGACCCACCCGCAGGGCGACCTCGGCCGTCATCGGATGGGTGTTGGCCCGGCCGCGGATGCCGTCGGTGCCGAAGTATTTTCTCTCGCCCAAGGGCGTCGTCCTTCGCTGGCGGCCCCGTCGGGTTTGCAAAGAAACCTTCCGAAACCCATTTTTTGATGTCGCCGGGCCGATGATTTCCTAGATGCGAGGATCAAGGCGACAGGCTGAACCCTTTCGCTTACCCCATTTTCATCGCCGCGCGCAAAGCGTGACGCAGCCTTCCTCGATCGGAGCAGACCCATGTGCGGCATTATCGGCGTCACCGGAACCGGCCCCGTCGTCCCTCGCCTGATCGACAGCCTCAAGCGGTTGGAATACCGGGGCTATGACTCGGCCGGGATCGCCGTCCAGAGCGAGGGCGGCGTCGAACGCCGCCGCGCCAAAGGCAAGATTCGTGAGCTCGAAGCGGTTCTCGCCGCTGATCCGGTCGCCGGAACCGTCGGCGTTGGCCACACCCGCTGGGCCACTCACGGCGCCCCCACCACGGCCAACGCCCACCCGCACAAGGCCGGCCGCGTCTGCCTGGTCCACAACGGCATCATCGAGAACTTCGCCGAACTGAAGGCCGAACTGGAAGCCGAGGGCCGCGTCTTCGAGAGCCAGACCGACACCGAGGTCGTCGCCCATCTGCTGGACCACAAGCTGACGGCGGGTCTGGCCCCGCTGGACGCCTTCAAGGCCACGCTGGACCGGCTGACCGGCGCCTATGCCCTCGCCGTCCTGATCGAGGGCGAGAATGAACTGATCCTGGGCGCCCGTCGCGGCAGCCCCCTGGTCGTCGGCTGGGGCGAGGGCGAGATGTATCTGGGCTCGGACGCCCTGGCCGTCGGCCCCTTCACCCAGAAGATCTCCTATCTCGAGGAAGGCGACTACGTCGCCGTGACCCGCACCGGCGCGCACATGTTCGACGCCTCGGGCCGCCCAGCCGACCGCGCCGTGGTCCAGGTCTCCGCCTCGTCGGCCCTGGTCGAGAAGGGCGAGTACCGTCACTTCATGGAGAAGGAGATCCACGAGCAGCCCGACAGCGTTCAACATACCCTGTCGGAATACCTCGACCTCGTCTCAGGAAAGGCCAAGGTCCAGGCCGTGGACTTCGCCGCGATCGAACGCATCCAGATCATCGCCTGCGGCACCGCCTTCTACGCCGGCCAGATCGGCAAATACGCCTTCGAACGCTATGCGGGTCTGCCCTGCGACGTCGAGATCGCCTCGGAGTTCCGTTATCGCCATCCGGCCGTGACCAAGGGAACCCTGGCCGTCGCCGTCAGCCAGTCGGGCGAGACCGCCGACACCCTGGCCGGCCTGACATGGTGCAAGGCCCAGGGGCTGAAGACCGCCGCCGTGGTCAATGTCCACTCTTCATCGATGGCGCGCGAAGCTGAAGTCCTGTGGCCGACCCATGCCGGGCCGGAGATCGGCGTCGCCTCGACCAAGGCCTTCACGGCCCAGGTCGCCGCCCTGTTGTCGCTGGCCGTGGCTGCGGGCGTGGCGCGCGGCCGGATCGACGCCGCCCAGGAGACCGAATTGGTCAAGGCCCTGTTCGAGGCGCCGCGCCTGATCTCAGAAGCCCTGCAGATGGACGCCGGCATCCACGCCCTGACCCTCGACCTGGCCAAGGCCCGCGACGTTCTGTTCCTGGGGCGCGGCTCCATGTTCCCCCTGGCCATGGAAGGCGCGCTGAAGCTGAAGGAGATCAGCTACATTCACGCTGAAGGCTACGCCGCCGGCGAACTGAAGCACGGCCCCATCGCCCTGATCGACGAGGCGACCCCGACGGTGGCCCTGGCTCCACTGGACGACATCTTCGAAAAGACCGCCTCCAACCTGCAGGAAGTCGCCGCGCGCGGCGGACCCGTCATCATGATCGCCCCGGAAAAGGCGCCCGACCCGCATGGCGCAGGCATTCGCCGCGTCAGCGCCCCGGACTGCCCTGCCCTGATCGCCCCCCTGGTCTACGCCGTTCCCGTGCAGCTCCTGGCCTATTACACCGCCGTCCAGAAGGGGACGGACGTGGACCAGCCGCGCAACCTGGCCAAGTCGGTGACGGTGGAATAGTCGTCCCAAATCGGCTGCGGGGCGTTTGGAGGCTTGACCAATTGCGCCTATGACGGGCGTCCCAAGCCTGATCAGGACGATCCATGACGACCCCTCCCGCCCGCCTGCGCAAGGCGGTCCTGCCCGTGGCCGGCCTCGGCACGCGCGTGCTGCCCGGCACCAAGACGACGCCCAAGGAACTTCTGAACGTCGTCGACCGGCCCATCCTCTCCTACATCGTAGAAGAGGCGCGTGAGGCGGGGATCGAACACATCGTCTTCGTCACCGGTCGCGCCAAGCAGGCGATCGAGGATTATTTCGATCACCAGATCGAGCTGGAAGCCCAGCTTCTGGCCAAGGGCAAGACCGAGATTCTGGAGATCATGAACGCCGAACTGGCAGAGGCCGGCGAGATGAGCTTCACCCGCCAGATGCAGCCCAAAGGTCTGGGCCACGCCGTCTGGTGCGCCCGCGACATCATCGGCCACGAGCCCTTCGCCGTCATCCTGCCCGACGTGATCGTGGACTCCCAACCCGGCGCCCTGAAGCAGTTGGCGGACCTCTACGCCGAGGTCGGCGGCAACGTCATCGGCGTGGAAGCCGTGCCGGAATCCGAAACCCACAAGTACGGCATCATCGACCCTGCCGCCCATGAGGGCCGCCGGTTCGCCATGAAGGGCATGGTCGAAAAGCCCCCCCAGGGCACAGCCCCCTCCAACATGTCCATCTCGGGCCGCTATATCCTGCAGCCGGAGATCTTCGACATCCTGGAGAACCAGACGCCTGGCGCCGGCGGAGAGATTCAGTTGACCGACGCCATGGGCCGCCTGATGCAGAGCCAGGCCTTCACCGCCTATGAATACGAAGGCGTGACCCATGACTGCGGCGACAAGATCGGCCTGCTGCGCGCCAATGTCGCCCTGGCGTTGAAGCGGCCGGACCTGAAGGGCGCCGCGCGCGCGGCCCTGCAAAGCCTGCTGTGATACGGCCGTTGACGCCGGAGGACGCGCCCGCCCTGACCGCCGTCTGGCGACGCGCGGTGGAGGCGACGCACGACTTCCTGACGCCGAAAGCCATCGACGACATCGAGAAGGACGTGGCCGCCTGGCTGTCCAGCGGCGATCCAGGTCTGTGGGCCTTCGAGGAGGGCGGAAGGCCCGTCGCCTTCCTGGGCCTTTCCGGGGATGAACTGGCCGCCCTGTTCGTCGACCCGGCCCTGCATCGCGCCGGCGTGGGACGACAACTGGTCGATCATGCTGTTGAACGGGGCGCACGCCGTTTGAGCGTCAACCAGGCCAATCCCGGCGCCCTCGCCTTCTATGAGCGGATGGGCTTCCACGCCGTGGGGAGAGCCGAAACCGACGACGCAGGGCGACCCTATCCCCTGATCCTGATGGCGCTTTCGTCGCAGGACCGTCCCTGACGGCGACGCTTTCACCGACCTTCGTCATCGGCTAGCAAACGAGACGGACCATACGGACTTCGACCATGCGCGTGATCATCCTCGGCGGCGACGGCTTTTGCGGCTGGCCCACGGCCCTGCACCTGTCGGCGCGAGGCTGGGATGTGCTGATCGTCGACAACCTGAGCCGCCGCAACATCGACAATGAGTTGGAGGTCCAGTCCCTGACGCCGATCCGGCCCATGGGTGAACGCCTGTCCGCCTGGAAGGCGGTTTCCGGTCGGACCGTCGACTTCGTCAACATGACGGTCGGCCAGGAGTTCGACCGCCTGGTCGCCCTGATCCGCGACTGGAAACCCGACAGCGTCGTCCATTTCGCAGAACAGCGCGCGGCCCCCTATTCGATGAAGTCGGCGCGGCACAAGCTCTACACCGTCGACAACAACCTGAACGCCACCCACCACCTGTTGGCGGCCATCGTCGAGAGCGGACGGGACGTCCACCTGGCTCATCTTGGGACCATGGGCGTCTATGGCTACACCACGGCGGGCCTGCGCATCCCGGAAGGCTATCTGAAGGTCACGGTCGATACCGACCACGGTCCGACCGAGCAGGAGATCCTGTTCCCGCCCAACCCGGGCAGCATCTATCACATGACCAAGACCCAGGACGCCCTGCTGTTCCAGTTCTACGCTCGGAACGACAGCCTTCGGATCACCGACCTGCATCAGGGCATCGTCTGGGGTTGCCAGACCGAAGAGACCAGGCAGGACGAACGCCTGATCAACCGCTTCGACTATGACGGCGACTACGGCACGGTGCTGAACCGCTTCCTGATCCAGGCGGCCGTGGGCCACCCCCTGACCGTTCACGGGGCCGGCGGCCAGACGCGGGCCTTCATTCACATCCAGGACACCGTGCGCTGCGTCGAACTGGCGCTGAAGAATCCGCCCTTGCGCGGCGAACGGGTCAAGATCCTGAACCAGATGACCGAAAGCCGACGGGTTCGCGACCTGGCTCGGATGGTCGCCGACATGACGGGGGCCGAGGTCCGCAACGTCCCCAATCCGCGCCAGGAGGCGGACGAAAACGAACTGGTCGTCGCCAATGAGCAGTTCCGCGCCTTGGGCCTGAACCCAGTCACCCTAGCCGAAGGCCTGATGGCCGATGTAACCGACATCGCGCGCCGCTACGCCGATCGGGTCGATCACGCGCGCATCCCTTGCGTCTCCAGTTGGAACGAGGCGCGGGCCGAAGCGCTGTCGCCTTCAGACGCTGAGCCGCCGTCCGCCGTCGTCCGCATCGCCTGACTGAATCATCATGACCGATCCCGCCTCCCGCTCCCCCTCGCTTCTGGTCTTCGGCGGCGGCTATCTGGGGTTCGAGGCGGCGCGTGAAGCGATCCGACGCGGCGGCCGCGCCTTCGCCACGTCGCGAAGCGCGGAGCGACGCACAGAGATGGCGACTGCGGGCGTCGTCGCTCTCGATCCGACCGACCCCGATGCCCTGACCGCGGCGGTCGCCCAGGCCGACGCCATACTCGTCACGGCCCAACCGGACGCCGCCGGCTGCCCCGGATTGAAGGCGCTGATCCCGGCGATCACGGCCTCGGCCGCCTATCCCGACTGGATCGGCTACGTCTCCCTGACCGCCGTCTATGGCGATCGCGCGGGCGGCTGGGCCTTCGAGGACGATGAATTGAACGCCGCCAGCCTGGAGGGCGCGCGGCGCGTGAGAGCGGAACGCGACTGGCTGGACGCCGGACGCGGCATGGGCCTGACCGTCCAGATATTCCGCCTGCCCGCCCTCTATGGGCCCGGGCGATCCCCATTGCAGAAACTGCGGGACGGCGGCGCGCGTCTGGTGCGCAAGCCGGGCCAGGTCTTCAACCGCATCCACGTCGAGGACGCCGTGTCCGGCTTCTTCGCCTCCATGGCCCGCCCTCACCCGGGACGCGCCTACACCCTGGCCGACGACGAACCGGCGCCGGCCGATGTGGTGTTGGAATGGACGGCGGCTCGTCTGGGACTGCCCAAGCCGCCCGAAGTCGATCTGGACGACCCATCCGTGTCCGACGCCATGCGGCGCTTCTATAACGACTCCAAGCGTCTATCGAACGCCCGCGCCAAGGGGGAACTGGGCTGGCGGCCAAAGTATCCGACCTGGCGAGAAGGGATCGAATCCCTTCTCAAGTCATCACCCCAGCCATAATCGTCACAAGGCGCCCACCAACGCTAGCGGACCTATCTGCGCCCCTTCGCCTCAGAACGGCAGCAGGTTGCGCTGGCGGCTGTAGCTCATGGTGCCGACGTTGGCGCCCAGGCGCAGGCCGACGCCGGTGCGGATCGGAGCCAGGACGATGCCGTCGGCGCGTTGATAGTTCACGCCCAGGCCGGCGATCAGATAGGCCGACCCTTCGACGCCTGGATAGCGGCGATAGAGCATGTCGGGGTGATAGAGGCCGTAGACCAGGGTAAAGACCCGGCTGGCGTTGCCGCCCACGTCCCAACCGATGGACAGGCCCTGCCAGAAGACTTCCTGGGAAGCCGACAGGTCCTTCATATGCAGGGCGCCGCGACCATAGCGCACGCCCACGGCGGCGGCGCCCGCCGCTTCCTCACCGGCGATATAGGCGGTCGGGCGATCGCCCTGTTCGGCGAAGATGCGTTCGATGGCCGACCCCATGGTTTCGGCGGCTATGCCCATCTCGCGCGAACCGGCGGCCACCAGTTCGTCGAAGGTATAGGCCTGGGCCGTCTGGTCCGAGGCGATGGGATAGGCGGGATCGACCGGCTGGCGCGTGGCGCAGGCGCCCAGGCCGACAGGCAAGGCGCCGGCGGCGGCGAGACCAAGGCTGGTGCGGATCAGTTGGCGGCGATGCATGATCGAGACTCCGGGCAGAGGACGGTCCGCCCGGCGTCGCGGGCTTGGACTACCGTCCCTGTCTTTTACGGCAGCCTTGCGGCTTTAAGGTTAACCGAACCTTGCTTCGACGGCCTATCCGCCCAGAACCGGTCTCAAACCCCCGCGAGGGCGTTGCCCCTCAGCAGGCGTCAGAAACGACAGACCCAAGAAAAAAGCCGGAGCTGTCGCTCCGGCTTCGCCCTAGTGCTTGTCGGTCTTGGCGGCGATCCAATCCATCAGAGCCAGCAGAACGCCAGAGGCCACGAAGGTCAGGTGGATGATCACCGCCCACATCAGGGCCGCCTGATCCAGCGGATAGCCGGGCTTGCCGATGTTCATGAAGCTCTTGAGCAGATAGATGGCCGAGATCGCCACGATGGAGGCGATCAGCTTCATCTTCAGACCTGAAAAGTCCACCGACCCCATCCAAGGCGGCCGGTCCACATGGTTCTCGTCCAGATCCAGCTTGGAGACGAAGTTCTCGTAGCCGGAATAGAGGACGATCAGCAGCAGATTGCCCGCCAGGGACAGGTCCACCAGGCTGAGGATGGCCAGGATGGCGCCGTCCGAGCCCATATGGCCTTCGCCGATGATGAAGGCCTGGGGCAGGTAATAGATCAGCTCACGGACAAAGACGACGAGCAGCATCACCAGGGCCAGAACCAGGCCCAGATAGAAGGGCGCCATCAGCCAGCGGGCGCGGAACAGGTTCCGCTCGAAGGCCGTCTCGGCCCAGGGCTTCTTGTCCGTCATCTCAGGCCCTCAGGGTCGCGCCGAGCTTGGTCGCCGCAGCGATCACCTTGGTCGTCAGGGCTTCGATCTCCGCATCGGTCAGGGTAGCGGCCCGCGGCTGGATATCCACCTCGATCGCGACTGACTTCTGGCCTTCGGGCACGCCCTGTCCGCGGTAGACGTCAAAGACGCGCACCTCGGCGATCAAGGTCTTGTCCGCCCCGGCCACGGCGCGGGTCAGGTCGCCGACCGCCTTGGCCTCATCCATCAGGAAGGCGAAGTCGCGGCTCAGCGGCATCAGGTTGGGCAGGTCGGCGGCGCCCCGCGCCTTCGACCTGCCGCGCGGTTCCGGCACGGCGTCCAGAACGATCTCGAAGGCCAGCATGGGACCGTCGGAGTCCAGAGCCTTGAGCACCCGCGGATGCAGGGCGCCGAACTCGACCATGACGTTCTTGGGTCCCAGTTGCAGGCGCGCCGAACGGCCCGGATGCCACCAGTCGCGGTTTTGCCCCTGCACGAGTTGCAGGGAGGCGACCGGCGCGCCGATCTCCTCCAGCAGGGCGAACAGGTCGCCCTTGAGCTCAAAGAGAGGATCTTCGCCCGTCCCGCCCCAGTGACGGTCGGGATGCGACGCGAGCAGACCCGTGATCGTCGTCCGCTGGCCGGTCGGCTGATCGTCCAGATAGACGGGTCCGACTTCGAACAGGGCCGCATCGGCATGGCCTCGGGCGGCGTTGCGGGCCGCCGCCTGAATCAGGTTCGGCAAGGCCGAGGGCCGCATGCAGTCCAGATCGGCCGCGATCGGGTTCTCCAGCACCAGACGCTCGTCGCCGCCGCCGAAGAGGGCGGCCGTCGACTGCTTGGTGAAGGACCAGGTCACGGCCTCGGCATAGCCCAGAGCCGCCAGCGCCCGCCGCGCCGTACGGACGCGAGCCTGACGCGGGTTGAGCACGCCGCCGGGCGCGCGGGCGACCTCGGGCAGGGGCGCGTGCGGCAGGGCGGCGAAGCCCTCAATGCGAGCGACCTCCTCGACCAGGTCGGCCGGACCTTCGACGTCGCGACGCCATGACGGCGGCGTCGCCGACCAGGTCGAGCCGCGCATCACCGTGAAGCCCAGGGCGAACAGGATTTCAAAGATGCGATCGTCCGACAGGCTGAGACCCGACAGGCGCTTTACATAGGCAGGATCAAAGGCGAAGGCCTCCGGCGCAGCCGGCGCCTGTCCCGCAATCGTGACATCGGACGCTTCGCCGCCGCACAGTTCGAGAATCAGCTGGGTCGCCAACTCCACGCCGGGAACCACGGAGGCCGTATCGACGCCGCGCGCGAAACGGTACTGAGCGTCCGAACTGATGTTCAGCGCCCGACCGGTCTGGGCCGTCGCGATCGGATCGAACCAGGCGCTTTCGACAAAGACGTCCGTGGTGTCGTCGGAACACCCCGTGCTTTCGCCGCCCATGACGCCGCCCAGGCCGATGACGCGCGCGCCGCCGTCGTCGGAGATGACGCAATCGCTTGCGGTCGGGCTGTAGGTCTTGCCGTCCAGGGCCAGAAGCGGCTCATCCCCGCGACCGCCGCGCACCACGATCTCGGCGCCCGACAGCCTGGCAAGGTCATAGACGTGCAGGGGACGCGCCCGATCATAGGCGATCAGGTTGGTGATATCGACCAGACGGTTGATCGAACGCAGGCCTATGGCCGTCAGACGCTGCTGCAGCCATTCCGGCGAAGGTCCGTTCCGGACACCTCGGATCACCCGCCCGGCGAAGACGGGGCAGAGCTCGGGCGTCTCGATCCGCACCGTGACCGGGCAGGCGAAGCTTCCCGTCGTCGGATTGATCGTCGGCGTCGTCAGACGACCCAGACCCGTCGCGGCCAGATCGCGGGCGATGCCCGCCACGCCCAGCCAGTCGGGCCGGTTCGGCGTCACCTCGAAGTCGATCACCGGCTCGGCGCCGAAGACCCCGGCGGCCGGCGTCCCGACCTGCAGCTCGTCGCTCAGTTCCAGGATGCCGTCGCTGTCGTCCGCCAGCTCCAGTTCGGCGCCCGAGCAAAGCATGCCGTTGGAGATCACGCCGCGCACCGGCTTCTCGACCAGGGTCACGCCCAGGCCCGGCACATAGGCGCCGATGGGAGCGTAGATGGTGGTCAGACCGGCTCGCGCATTGGGCGCGCCGCAGACGATCTCCTTCATCCCGTCGACGGTCTCGACCTGGCAGACCTGAAGACGATCGGCGTTCGGATGACGCTCGGCCGAAATGATCCGCGCCACGGTAAAGGGCGCCAGGCCGGCGATGGGGTCGTGGACGTCCTCGACCTCCAGACCCGCCATGGTCATGGCTTCGGCGACCTGATCGACCTCGGCGGTCGTGTCGAGGTGTTCCTTCAGCCAGGAAAGCGTGAACTTCATTGTGCGGTCCCGGACTGCGGAGCAGCCAGCGCCTGCGCCATATTGTCGAGGAAGGCGGGCGAACCGGTGAACCCGACGCCGAGGAAGCGACAGTTGATGAACTGGCAGTTCTTGAACGGGATGGGCCCTGTCACGCGCTGCGCGCCCTGGGGCGCCAGCATCAGATTGCGCGGGTCGCCATGGGCGTCGCCCATGTTGCAGCCGTCGAAATTGCAGCCCTCGACCGGCAGAAGAACCGCCGGACCTTCGATCAGGCAGTTTTCGAAGCGGCGGTTCTCGACGATCATGGAACCGGCGCGCGCCGTCTCCATGAAGAGCTGCGGCAGCCAGACGCTCTTGTTCACATAGTCAGGGCCTGGGCCCAGCAGTTCCAGGGTGATCGGTTCGGCGGCGGCGTTGGTCGCGTCGGTCATGATGTCGCTCTTGAAAATCAGCTGAGGCCGCTGGCCGGGTTCGGCGCGGCGAAGGCGGAGAAGCCGTAGTGCGCCAGCCAGCGCGTATCGGCCTCGAACATGGGGCGAAGGTCGGAAATCCCGTACTTCAGCATGGCCAGGCGATCGACGCCCATGCCGAAGGCGAAGCCCTGATACTCGTCAGGGTCGATGCCGCAGTTGCGCAGCACGTTCGGGTGAACCATGCCGCAGCCGAGAATCTCCAGCCAGTCCTCGCCCTCGTTCAGGGTCAGCTTGCCGCCCGAACGGTCGCAGCGGATGTCCATCTCGGCCGAGGGCTCGGTGAAGGGGAAATGGTGCGGGCGGAAGCGGGCGTTGACGTCGTCCAGCTCGAAGAAGCGGGCGATGAAGGTCTCCAGCGTCGTCTTCAGATGGCCCATGTGGATGTCGCGGTCGATCACCAGACCTTCGATCTGGTGGAACATCGGCGTGTGGGTGGCGTCGGAATCCTTGCGGAAGGTGCGGCCTGGCGCGACGATCCGGATCGGCGGCTTCTGCGTCATCATCGTCCGCACCTGCACCGGGCTGGTGTGGGTGCGCAGCACCTTGCGCTCGCCCGTTTCCGGATCAGGCTTCAGGAAGAAGGTGTCGTGCATTTCCCGCGCCGGGTGCTTGGGCGGGAAGTTCAGGGCCGTGAAATTGTGGAAGTCGTCCTCGATGTCCGGCCCCTCGGCCACGGCGAAGCCCATCTCGGCGAAGAGGGCGATCATCTCGTCCATGACCTGCATGGTCGGATGCACCCCGCCCTTGCGACGCGGGCGGCTGGGCAGAGTCAGGTCGATCCGTTCGGCCAGCAGGCGGGCGTCCAGCTCGGCGGCCTCAAGCTCGGCCTTCTTTGCAGCGATGGCGGCGCTGACGCGGTCGCGCAGGCCGTTGATGATCGGCCCCTGTTCGCGACGTTCGTCAGGGCTCAACGCCCCCATGCCCTTGAGGAGGGCCGAGACGGTTCCTGTCTTGCCGAGGGCGGCGACGCGCACCTCCTCGATCGCGGCGACGCTTTGCGCCGTCCCGATGGCGTTGATCAGGTCGAGTTCCAGTTGGGCGAGATCGGTCATGGTCCGCAGCGTCTAGCCCGACACGGCCCTCAGGCAAAGCCTTCAGCGTCGATCAGCCTAGTCGGCCAGGATGAAACTGATCTTCATGTTGACCCGGTACTCGGCGATCCTGCCGTCGCGGACGACCACCTTCTGATCCTGGATCCAGGCGCCTTCGACATGACGCAGGGTCTTGTCGGCGCGGGCGATCCCCTGGGCGATGGCGTCGTCGAAGCTGACGGTGGACGACGCGGTGATTTCGGTGACGCGAGCGATGGACATCGGCGAAGCCTCCTGAACCGCCGGGTCGCCAATCGAACCGGCGGTCGAATCCCAACGCTCGATCCGGCGAAAAGGTCAGGCCCGACCATGAAAAACGCCCGCCCCGAGAACGGGACGGGCGTTGTTTCTTGCACTAGCGCTCAGCTCGCGGAGCCTCGCTGCTTGAGCGCAGTCGCGTGACTTAGGCGGCCAAAGCGGCGCGGACCTTGTCGGCGATGGCCTTGAAGCCGGCTTCATCGGCGGCGATCGAAGCCAGGACCTTGCGGTCCAGGACGATGCCGGCCTTGTCCAGGCCGTGGATGAACTGCGAGTAGGTGAAGCCTTCGATGCGGGCCGCGGCGTTGATGCGCTGGATCCACAGGGCGCGGAACGAACGCTTCTTGTTGCGACGGTCGCGGTAGGCGTACTGGCCGGCGCGATCGACGGCGGCCTTGGCGGTGCGGATGGTGTTCTTGCGGCGGCCGTAGAAGCCCTTGGCCTGCTTCAGAACCTTCTTGTGCTTGGCGTGGGACGTAACGCCCCGAGTAACGCGAGCCATTTTGTATTTCCCTTCGGGAAGCCTCTAACGTTCGCCGCGCGGCGGCTCACTGCTTCAGAGGCTTAAGTTCAAATTCAGATGCGTGGAGAGATCAGTCTGCGTGCGCCGATCAGGCGTACGGCATGTAGGACTTGATCTTCTTGGCGTCGGCGTCGGCCATGACCGAAGTGCCGCGGTTCTGGCGGATGTACTTCGAGTTGTGGCTGATCAGACGGTGGCGCTTGCCGGCGACGCCGGCCTTGACCTTGCCCGTGGCCGTGAATTTGAAGCGCTTCTTGGCGCCCGACTTCGTCTTCAACTTCGGCATTTTCACTCTCTCTATCTTAAGTGGGCTACCGTCCTTCGGACTGCTTGAGCCCAAAGTTCGGCGCTTGAACGTCCCGCCCAGGCATGCCTGTTCGCCCGGCGGTCCGGTACGCGAAGGCGCGGCTTCTACGCCAAACGCCCGCGTGAAGCAAGCAGAGTCATGCGGCCGCCCGACGCCTTGCAGCCCGTCCGGCGTTGACCGCCATGATCGCCGCCGGGATCGTCAGCATCGCTCCGACCAGGAAGGGCCAGTCCGGTCCGAGGCCCGAATAGAGCAGGCCCGCCACGATAGGACCGAAGATGCGCGCCACCGAACCCGCGGCCATGTTCAGCCCCAGCATGGTGCCCTGACGATCGGGCGGCGCCGAACGACTGATCATGGCCGCGATATTGGGCATGGCCAGGGACATGCCGCAGGCGCCGATCGCCATGATGACGGGAATGATCCACCCCTGGCTGATCGGCAGGCGGAACAGCCCCAGATCAAGGACGAAGCCCGGGAACCAGGCGACAGGCGCCAGGGTCTGCATCACCAGCGAGGCGCCGAACAGAAGCATGCCGATCGCCAGCACCCGCGCCTCGCCGAAGCGCCGCGCCAGCCGCCCGGCGAAGATTCCCTGGTTCAGCGCCGACACCAGGCCCACGATCATGAAGCTGAGCCCAACCTCGCGCGCGGTCCAGGCGTAGCGATGCTCGGCCCACAGGCCGAAGGCGCTCTCCATGGCCGAAAAGCCCGCCAGATAGATCAGACTGACCATCAGGACTCGCGAGATCACCTGGTCCGCCTGCGCCGCCTTGAGGCCTGAGAGGAAGGCGGGACGCGGCGTCGCCGGATCGGCCTTCATCCGGCTTTCCTTCAGGAAGAAGAAGACGCCCAGGGCCGCCAGAGCCGCCACGGCCGAGGCGACGAAGATCGGCAGTTGATAGCCCACATGGCCGAGTTGCGGCTGAGCCAGCAAGCCGCCCGCCCCAGGTCCGACGATGAAGCCCAGGCCGAAGGCCGCGCCGATCAATCCCATCCTCCCGGCCCGGCGTTCAGGCGGCGTGACGTCCGCGATATAGCCCTGGACCGTCGAGATATTGCCCGCCCCCAGGCCGGTGAACAGCCGCACCAGCACCGCCGCCCAGATATTGGGAGCGAAGGCCAGAAGCAGGTAGCCGACCATGTTGGCGACCAGGGTGATCAGAAGAACGGGCTTGCGCCCGATCCGGTCCGACAACCGCCCCCAGAAGGGCTCGGCGAAGAACTGACCCAGGGAGTAGGCCGAGAACAGCAGGGTGATCTGCCACGGCTCGGCCTGGAGGCTTCGGGCGAAGAAAGGCAGCAGGGGCACCACCAGGCCGAACCCGACCAGGTTGATGAAGACCACGACGAAGAGGACCGCCAAGGTCGGCGTTCGGGCTTGCGGCGCGGCGGGCGAGGACATGGTCATGTCGTCGCCTTAGCGCGACGTTGCACCGCCGGAAAGCATCATGGCCGCTCCGCCTTCAACAGGCGGATTGTGAGCCTCCAGAAAGCGCACCGTCTCACGCAGCATCCACCGACGCGTATCGGCGCGCGACATCCAATGATCTTCCCCTGGCAATTCGATCATCTCGACCGGCTTGCCGGCGCGCCGCATGGCCTCGGCCATAAAGCGGCTTTGCTCGATCGGAACAACGGTGTCGTCCTTGCCGTGGATCAGCAGCAGCGGGCTATCGACCGCACTGGCCAGCATGGCGGGGGAAAGCGCGTCCAGACTTCTGTCGTTCAACCTGGCGGCGCCCATGAACCGATTCCAGTAGCGAACTGTCGGACTGTTCCGCTCGCCGTCCAGATAGGCTTCCCGATTGACCATGCGGCGCAGATCGGAAACGCCGCTGACAGAGACCCCGCAGCGATAGACGCCCTTGTCGAGCGTCAACCCCGCCATCGCCGCATAGCCGCCGTAGCTGGCGCCGACGATACAGACCCGGGCGGGATCCACGATCCCTTCCGCGACCAGCCAGCGGACGCCGTCGGACAGGTCCGTCTGCATCTTGCGGCCCCACTCGCCGTAACCGGCCTCAAGAAAAGCGCGGCCATACCCGAGGGAGCCTCGGAAATTCGCCTGAAGCACCGCATAGCCACGCGACGCCATGGCCTGCGCCCAATAGTCGAAACCCGCCACGTCGCGTGACGCCGGCCCGCCGTGGGCAAGAACCACCAGAGGCAAGTTCGTCGGTTCATCGGCGCCCGGCGGCAAGGTCAGATAGCCGTGGATATCCAAACCGTCCGCAGCCGAATAACGGATGGGACGAACCTCCCCGACCTGTGCTTCAGGAATAGACGGGTAGGCGTCGCCGACCACATTCGCCACGCCGGCGTCGAAGTCGACCAGATGGTAGACGCCGGATTCCCTCGTGTCGCTGAAGACCACCGCCGACTTCAGATCGTCGCTCCAGGACACCAGGCGAAGCGCCTTGCCCGGAAAGGCTCTTTCGACGCCTCGCCACCGTCGCCCCGCCTCCACGTCAAAGAAGTCATAGCGGACGCCCTCCGCCTCGATGTTTCCGCTCCCGATCAACAAACCGGTTCGCGGATGATGGAACAGGAAGTCGGGATGTCGCTTGAACGGCAGGCGGCTCCATTCCCCTGTGTCCACGTTCACTTCGAACAACAGGAAGCCCGTCTCGGATTCGACGTCGTCCGCCGTCAGGTCGGGGCGTTCCGCATTGACGATGATCGTGCGCGGCGTGCGTCCCAGTCCACGGAAGGAAGGCCTGTCCAAAAGAGCGTCGACCGCCCAAGCTTCACGAAACCCCCTTCCATCCGGCAGACGCAGAGACCATCGCCCGCTACGTTCGGCATATCGTGAAACGGCGATCACCGCGCCTTCACCGTCCAGGACATAGTCGTCAGCGTCCCGATCCATGGTCTCCGCCAAGCGTCCGCGCCCCGTACTCAGGTCGATCCGGTAGAGATCGATCCGACCCGTGACGACATTGACGCCGCGTGCGAGGGCGATCTCGCCCCGAGACGTCCTGCGGACCTCCACGCCTCCATAGGGCGACGCCAGCACGTCCGGCGTCCGACTGAGAACCTGGGCGAGGGTCTTCGTCTCCAAGTCCAGGATCATTCCGTAGAAAAGCTCGGAACGCGGCACCCCCAGGTCAGGAATGCTCTGCGTCTGGGATGAAACGATCAGGACATGCCGATCCCCGATCCAGCGCAGGTCGCGCACCTTCGCGTCGCCTATCGATGCGGTGAACAGATGCTCGCCCGTCTTCACCCGTGTGACGGCCAGGGCGCGGACTTCGTCCACGACCACGATCCGGGCGATCAGTTCGCCGCTGGGCGACAATTCCATATTGTCGATGGCTGGAGACGCGCCATAGGCCTCGATCGACGGCGCTTCCGCCTTGCTCGCACCCGCCGTCCCCATGGCCAGGACGACTGCAAACACAGTCGCCGCCATTCGCAATCCCGACATCACGCTCCAGAACGCCGATCTTTCAAATGCGCCGAAATCCAGCATGCCCATCAGCCACGGGCAAGAAAAAAGCCCCGGCTTTCACCGGGGCTTTTCAGTGCGGATTCAAATGCGATCAGCGCGGGGCCAGGATCATGATCATCTGGCGGCCTTCCATACGCGGGGCGTATTCGACCTTGGCGACTTCGTCGAAGTCGGCCTGAACCTTGTTGAGCAGCTTCATGCCCAGTTCCGGGTGCGCCATTTCACGACCGCGGAAACGCAGGGTCACCTTGACCTTGTCGCCCTCGTCGAAGAAGCGGTGCATCGCCTTGGCCTTCACCTCATAATCATGGGTGTCGATGTTCGGGCGGAGCTTGATTTCCTTGAGCTCGACGATCTTCTGACGCTTGCGCGCCTCAGCCTTCTTCTTCTGCTCCTGGAAACGATGCTTGCCGTAATCCAGGATCTTGCAGACCGGCGTCTCGGCGTTGGCGACGATCTGGACCAGATCCAGACCGGCTTCCTCGGCGGCTTCCAGCGCGGCGGACAGCGGCATCACGCCCTGCTTTTCGCCGTTCTGATCGATCAGCAGAACGCGGGTGGCGCGGATTTCCTGGTTGATGGGCGGCCCGTCCTTCACGGGCGGCGCTTGCATGGGACGGCGAATGGGCGTCGTTTCCTTATGTGGTCAGATGACAGGCGAAATTTCACGCCGCGATAGGCGCGCGACTGGGCGCTCCGTCTCCGGCGGCGGGAATATGACGATAGAAGGCCCTGAATTCAAGGCTGGTCGGGGTTTGCGCCGCCGATGAAGGCGTCATGGAGCGCCAGGACGCTCTCGAACACGCGTTCGACCGTCAGGTCGGTGATGGGCCGGAACTCGCCACGCGTCGGGCTGGATGCCAGAACCCGCCCCTTCGCCCCCCAGGGCGCCTTGTGCCACCACTCGCTTGGACCGAACAGGCCGAGCGTCGGCGTTCCGGTCGCCGCCGCGACGTGCATCAGGCCGGAATCATTGCCGACGAACAGGGCGGATCGGGCGATGGCCGCCGCCGAGGCCAGGATGTCCCCACGTCCGACGCAGTCGATCCCCCGCTCGCCCGCCGCCGCCAGGGCCGGCGCGGCCGCGGGCTGATCGCCCGGCCCGCCGACCAGCATGAAGCGCCAACCGTCGAAACGCGGTTCGGCTTTCAGCCTTTCAACCAGGACGCCCCAGCGCTCCGCCGGCCAACTACGATCCGCCGCCGTGGAAATCGGGGCCAGGGCCAGAACCGGCGCGGAGTGGTCGCCGATGACCGCCGCCGCTTCCGACCGAGCCTGGTCGTCGAGGAAGATTTCCGGCTCCATCGTCCGCTCGGCCTTCATCATGCGTGAGAAGGTCTCGACCTTGGCCAGGCCCGTCTCCCAGGAGCGGTTGTAGATGCGGCGTTCGCCGGTGCGCAGCAGATAGGCCAGGCCCGAGCCGCGCACGTCGACCGTCATGGCCCAGCGGGTTCCGACCGTGGCCCGCCACAGGGCGCGCCAGTGACCGGCGGCCTTCTGCTTGCGCCAGGGAATGACCTTGATCACGCCGGGCGCCGCGCGGAACAGGGCCGCCGCCGTCGGCCCGCAGGCCACGGTGATCTCCGCGCCCGGAACCTGGCGGCCGATCTCGCGGATCGCGCCAGAGGACATGACGCAGTCGCCGATCCGGTCGGAGGTGACGAACAGGACCTGGGGCGCGCCGTCACTCATGCCCCCGCCTCCGCCCCGATGAAGGCGTCGTGCAGATCGAGGGTGGCGGCGAAGACGGCTTCGACGGTCAGATCCTCGATGGGCGCGAACTCGCCGCGCGTCTGGTTCGAGGCCACGGTGCGGGTGCGCGGGCCGCGCGGGCCGTAGAGCCACCATTCCGTCGGACCGAACAGGCCCAGCGTCGGCGTTCCCGCGGCGGCGGCCACGTGCATCAGGCCGGAATCATTGCCGACGAACAGGGCGGCGCGGCGGATGGCGGCGGCCGAGGCCAGGATGTCGCCCTTGCCCACGAAGTCGATCCCGCGCTCTCCCGCGGCGGCCAGGGCCGGCGCCGCGGGCGGATGATCCCCAGGCCCGCCCACCAGCATGAAGCGCCAACCGTCGAAGCGGGGCTCGGCCTTCAGCATCTCGACCAGGGCGCCCCAGCGATCGGCCGGCCAGCTCTTGCCCTTCTGGTGGGCGATGGGGGCCAGGGCGATGACGGGACCGGGTCCGGCTCCGCCGGCCAGTTGCGGGTCGATGACGGCGGCCGCCTCGGCCTGGGCGCGATCATCGATGTAGAGTTCGGGCTCCAGGGAATGCGGCGCCTGCATCAGGCGCGACACCACCTCGACCTTGGGGACGCCCGTCTCCCAGCCGCGGTTGTAGATGCGCCGCGTCCCAGCGCGAACCAGCCACCCCAGGGCCGAGCCGCGCGTGTCGATGACCACGTCCCAAGGCTGTTTCACGACCTCGGCCCACAGGCGGAACCAGTGCGAGGCCCACTTCCCCTTGTTGACGACGATGATCCGCTCGACGCCGGGCGCCGAGCGGAAGAAGGGGGCCGGCGGGCCGCCGGCGGCGACAGTGATCCGGGCGTTCGGCCACTGGCGATTGATCTCGCGCACGATGCCCGAGGCGATGACGCTGTCGCCGATGCGGTTTGGGCTGACGAACAGCACCCGAGCGCCGGACGCGGATGCTTGCTGGTTGTCGGACACGCGGATCAGCCTTCACTTCCCTGAGGTTTTTTCGTTACCAGTCCGGGGAGCGTTGCGCGAGAGAGGAAGCCATGTCCGACATCCAGACCCTGAACCGCCCCGACGGCGAGACCCTGGCCTTCAAGGCGATCAAGGGCGACGGCCCCACGGTCATCTGGATCGGCGGCTTCCGCTCGGACATGGAGGGGACCAAGGCCCTGGCCCTGGATGTCGCCGCCCGCGAACGCGGCTGGAGCTATGTCCGCTACGACCACTTCGCCCACGGCGCCTCCTCCGGCGACTGGAAGCAGGCGACCATCGGTCGTTGGCGCGAGGACGCCGTCGCCCTGATCGACAGCCTCGACGGTCCCGTCATTCCGGTCGGCTCGTCCATGGGCGGCTGGGCGGCCCTGCTGGCGACCCTGGCGCGACCGGAGCGGGTGAAGGGCCTGGTCCTGGTCAACCCGGCCCAGGACTTCACCGAAAAGCTGATGTGGCCGGGGCTGGCCGATCACGAGCGCCAAGCCATCCTGCGCGAAGGCGAGACGGTCATCACGGAGGAGGGACTGGGGTCCTACGTCCTGACGCAGCGAATGTTCGAGGAGGCCCGCGACTGGCTGCTGCTGGACGGCCGGATCGAGATCACGGCGCCGGTCCATGTGCTGCAGGGCCGCGCCGACGATGTTGTACCGTGGCGTCATCAGGTCGAACTAGCCGAACGCCTGACCGGCGGCGACCTGCGCCTCGACCTGATCGAGGGCGGCGACCACCGGCTGTCGAGCCCCGCCGATCTGGAGCGATTGGTCGAGGCGGTGGAGGCGATGCGGGGCTGACCCGCACCGCCATGACAACGGATCAGGCCGTCACAGGATGAACCGGCTCAGGTCGACGTTCTTGGCCAGGTCGCCGACCTTCTCGCGCACCTTGTCGCCGTCGAAGGTCAGGGTCTGGCCCGACAGGTCCGAGGCCTTGAAACTGGTCTCCTCCAGCACCCGTTCCATCACCGTCTGAAGACGACGCGCGCCGATGTTCTCGACGGTGGAGTTGGCGGCCACGGCGGCGTCGGCCATGGCCTCGACGGCGTCGTCGGTGAAGACCAGGGTCACGCCTTCCGTTTCCAGCAGGGCCTGATTCTGACGGATCAGATTGGCCTCGGGCTCGGTCAGGATGCGCTTGAAGTCGTCGCGGGTCAGGGCCTTCAGTTCGACCCGGATCGGCAGGCGGCCCTGAAGTTCGGGCAGCAAATCCGACGGCTTGGCGACGTGGAAGGCGCCCGAAGCGATGAACAGGACGTGGTCGGTCTTCACCGGCCCGTACTTGGTCGAAACCGTCGTGCCCTCGATCAGGGGCAGCAGGTCGCGCTGCACGCCTTCGCGCGACACGTCGGCGCCAGAGGCGCCCTGACGCGCCGCCACCTTGTCGATCTCGTCCAGGAAAACGATGCCCTCGTTTTCGGCCAGCAGCAGGGCCTCCTTGGTCAGGCTTTCCTGATCCAGCAGCTTGTCGCTCTCTTCCGTCACCAGTGGCGCCAGGGCCTCGCGGACGGTCAGCTTGACCGTCTTGGTGCGACCGCCGCCCATCTTGCCCAGCATCTCCGACAGGTTCAGCAGGCCGACGTTGCCGCCGCCCGGCATGTCCAGCCCCTGCAGCGGCGAGGCCGTATCGGCCAGGGCGATCTCGATCTCCTTGTCGTCCAACTCGCCGGCGCGCAGCTTCTTGCGGAAGGCCTCGCGCGTGGCGGGCTGCGAGCCTGCGCCCACCAGGGCGTCCAGGATACGCTCCTCGGCCTGCCCCTCGGCGCGGGCCTTGACGTCCGCGCGGCGCTTGTCGCGGACCATGACCAGGGCGCTCTCGACCAGGTCACGCATGATCTGATCGACATCGCGGCCGACGTAGCCGACCTCGGTGAACTTGGTCGCCTCGACCTTGAGGAAGGGCGAACCCGCCAGACGCGCCAGGCGCCGCGCGATCTCGGTCTTGCCCACGCCCGTCGGGCCGATCATCAGGATGTTCTTGGGCGTGACTTCGTCGCGCAGGTCGTCGGGCACGCGCTTGCGGCGCCAACGGTTGCGCAAAGCCACGGCCACGGCGCGCTTGGCGTCGTCCTGGCCGACGATGTAGCGGTCCAGCTCGGAAACGATTTCACGGGGAGACAGGTCGGTCATGATTTTAGTGGCGAGTGGCGAGTGATGAGTGGCGAGAAAGGGAGGAAGGCAGGCGGAGCGGTAGAACAGCAGGCGCGGCGGCGAAACCCGGACGGCCTCGCCACTCGTCACTCACCACTCGCCACTCCCAAGCTTTCGATAGTCAGGTTGCCGTTGGTGTAGACGCAGATGTCGGCGGCGATCTTCATGGCCTTGCGGGCGATCTGCTCGGCGTCCAGTTCGGTGTTCTCGTCGATCAGGGCGCGAGCGGCGGCCAGGGCGTAGTTGCCGCCCGAGCCGACGGCGGCCACGCCGTATTCCGGCTCCAGCACATCGCCGACCCCCGTCACCGTCAGGACGGTGTCCTTGTCGGCGACCAGCAGCATGGCCTCAAGACGGCGCAGGTAGCGGTCGGTGCGCCAGTCCTTGGCCAGTTCGACACAGGCGCGGGCCAACTGGTCCGGATACTGTTCCAGCTTGGCTTCCAGCCTCTCGATCAGGGTCAGGGCGTCAGCCGTGGCCCCGGCGAAGCCGGCCAGCACCTTGCCGCCCGCCAGGGTGCGCACCTTGCGCGCCGCGCCCTTGACGATGGTCGGCCCCATGGAGACCTGACCGTCGCCGGCGATGACGGTGCGGCCGTTCTTGCGCACCGCCAGGATGGTGGTGCCGTGCCAGTCAGGGAAGTTGGAACTCTGGGTCATGGCGGAGCAGATGGCGAGGAAACGCCGCCCTCGCAAGGCGTCGCCGCGCCGCAGCCCTGCGAAGAAATGAATTGTAAACTTCAACCATGACAGATGGCCGCCAGTTGCGTCGTCTTCAGTTCGAGTACCCAGTGCCCCTTCATCGCGCCCTCTACGTCAGCGACGCCGTCGGGGAGGCTGCGACCAGCCTGCTTGATCTCGCGGAGATTCTCGGCGCCTCGGAGCGCAACAACCGCCGCGACGGCCTGACCGGGGTTCTGATGCGCGACAACGGCTGTTTCCTACAGGCGATCGAAGGGCGTCGCGCCGAGGTGGATCAGTTGATGGATCGACTGCGCGCCGACCCTCGTCATGAAAACCTGCGCCTGCTCTCGGACCAGAGCGCGTCGGCCCGCCTCTTTCCACAATGGCCGATGACCCTGGTTGCGACGACGCCCGCGACGGTGCGTCTGCTGAACGGGAACAGGCTGAACCAGCTGAGTCACGACCGGGCTGAAAGACTGCTCGCCAAGGCGGTCGAGACTCTGAAGCCGGTGGTCTAGCCGCCGCCGCTTCCGGCCTGACGCGCCCGAGCGACTGCGCTAAACAGGCAGGCGTGACCCAATCTCCTCCCTCCCCTCCCGTCCGCTTTTCCGACGAGGAGGTCGATCGCTACGCGCGCCAGCTGGTCTTGTCCGAGATCGGCGGCCCCGGCCAACAGGCCCTGAAACGCGCTCGCGTCCTGATCGTCGGCCTGGGCGGGGTGGGCGCGCCCGCCGCCCTCTATCTGGCCGCCGCCGGGGTCGGAACGCTCGGCCTGATCGACCATGACAGGGTCGCGCTGTCGAACCTGCAACGCCAGATCATCTTCACCACCGCCGACACGGATCGGCCCAAGGTCGAGGCGGGCGCCGAACACCTGGCCGCCCTCAACCCCCATGTCGCCGTTGAGCCCTTCGTCGCGCGCCTGACCTCCGACAACGCCCGCAGCGTGATCGAGCGCTTCGACGTGGTTCTGGACGGCACCGACGACTTCGACACCCGCTTCGCCGTCAACGCCGCCTGTGTCGGCGCGGGCGTGCCCTTGGTGTCCGGAGCATTGGGCCGCTGGAACGGCCAGGTCGGCACCTTCACCGGCCGTCCCTGCTATCAATGCCTGGTGCCCGAGACCCCGCCGGAGGCCGAGACCTGCGCCCGCGTCGGCGTGGTCGGCGCCCTGGCCGGCGTCATCGGCGCCATAGCGGCCCTGGAAACGATCAAACTGATCACCGGCGCAGGCGAACCGCTTGCCGGTCGCCTGATGCTCTATGACGGACTGGCCGGAACGAGCCGCGTGGCCAAGGTGGCGGCTGACCCCGCTTGCCCGATCTGTAGCGATCAGGCGAAAGCACGCCGTAGCAACGCCACATAGCGTTCCATCAGCTCTTTCTCGACCTTGTCCTCCCAATCCCCGTGTCCGGCGTCGGGCACTTCAACGTGATCCACCGACTTGCCTGCACCGCGCAGTGCGCGGTTCATGATACGAGATTGGACAATGGGAACGATCTCATCGTTCACGCCGTGCACCAACAGGACGGGACAGGCGATCTCCGCCGCTCGGCGACGCGGGGACGCTGCTTCCAGCATGGGCCCGTCGACCTCCGGATCCCCGATCCGCTTCTTCCAGAAATCGAAAATTTCCTTGGTCGGCGTCTCGTCGTCGCGCTTTTCCCAGGCCAGCATGTCAGGAAGATCCGACACGCCGCAGATCGAGATGGCGGCCTTGTAGAGGTCGGGCCGCCGCACGGCGCCCATCAAGGCGGCGTAGCCGCCGTAGCTGGTTCCCATGATGGCCACCCGCTCGGCGTCCAGCCCCTTGTCGCGCACCACATGGGCTACGGCGTCCTCGATATCTTCCTGCATCCGCTCGCCCCAACGGCGCCAGCCCTGTTTGGCGAAGTCCAGGCCATAGCCGCCTGAACCACGGAAATTGGGTTGCAGAACCCACCAGCCCTGGGCCGCCAGCACCTGCACCTGTCGATCAAAGCGACGCTGATCGCGGACTTCCGGGCCGCCGTGCGGCAGAACGACCAGAGGCCCAGGCGTCCCGCCCGGCGGAGACGTCAGGTAGGCCTCGATTTCAGCGCCGTCGCGCGTGCCGATCTTCAACAGCCGACAGTGGCCCAGGCGTTGCGGATCAAGCACCAAGCGGGCGCCCATGTTGGTCATGCTCCTCGCGGTCTTGTCGTAGAGATACCAGGCGCCCGGTTCACGCGGGCCGTCGACATAGGCGACGATTCGACTGCGGTCGGGGCTGATTTGGACTAGGTGGACGTCGCAGTCGTCGTCGAAGAAGCGATTCATGGCGCGGTGGTGCGCCGCAAGGCCCGGCTCGGCGAACTCATACTCCAGTCGATCGCCATAATAGGCCGCCCCCACATAGCGGCGGCGATCGTCGAGCAGACCATAGAGCACGTCCCGCCCCGCGCGCGGCTGCATGGGCGGACCAAAGGCCAGGGTATGCAGATTCATCTCGCGGATGGTCTCGACATCCTCGCCCTCTGCGCGTGTGGAAACGAGCACGGTGTCGATGTTGTCCCCGCCGGCGACCCAGGAAAGGTCGGGCTTATCGACGATGCGGGTGCGCCGCATGAACTTCCATTCGCTTTCGCCCGGTGCGCGAGCGTAAAGGGTCTCCACCGTTCGGCGTGGATTGACGTCACGCCGCAGAACCGCGACGCCGTTGTGCGTACGCCAACCGACAGTGGCGAAATTGCCGCGCTCCAAGCGCTCGGCCCTGCCGGTGTTGATGTTGACCTTGTGCAGACCCATCACGCCTTCAACCTCCCAGGCCACCATCAGAACGTGGTCGGGATCTTCGGGCAGGAGATCGATGACAGCGCCCATGTCCTGGGATCGGCGCATGCGCGCGGCGTCAGTCTCAAACAGCACGACCGGATCTCCGCCCGCCGTGTCCAAAGAGACGACACGGCGCGCCGTGACGGTTTGGGCCGCCCCGGGCGTGAGAGAACCGATTGGTTTCGCCCCGGGCACAGTTTTCTTGATCACCACCCCGGCCAGCAAACGTTGCTCGTTGGCCCAATCCAGCCATTCGACCTTCAGACTCCCGAGTTCGATGCGCCGCACGGGTCTTGCCGGATCGACCGCATCGAACAACAGGATGAGGCCTCGCGGGTCATCGGCTGCGCCGTGCTGTTCCAGGACCGCGATACGGTCGCCCGAAGGCGACAGGACGACGGCCCGGGTCTTCGCTTGGGCGAAGAAATCGGCCAGCGGATAGGCGCTCGTCGCTGCGTGGCTCCGCCCCATCCCCCAAAGGACCGCGATCAGGCCGGCGCCTAGGCCCAGCGCGCCTCGCCGCGACAAAGCTGCTGCATGGCTAGTCGTCTGAATTGTCATGTGTTCCCCCGCGAGACCTCGCCTTACTGGAGGTCCGGCGGCGGAGCGTCAAGATCATCGGGTAACGTCGTTCACAACATCGCCGGAATGACCCGGTCCGGCGGGCGGTGGCCGTTCTGATAGGTCATGATGTTGGCGATGACGCGGTCGCCCATGTCCTGACGGGCCTCGATGGTCGCTGAGCCGAGGTGGGGCAGGAGGACGACGTTCGGACGGCCGATCAGGCCCGGATGCACCGCGGGTTCATGCTCGAACACGTCCAGGCCGACGCCGAACAGGGCGCGGCGATCCAGGGCCTCGACCAGGGCCGCCTCGTCGATCAGTTCGCCGCGCGCGGTGTTGACCACGATGGCGTGGGGTTGAAGCCGGGCGAGACGCTCGGCCGACAGCAGATGGTGGGTATCCTTCGTGGCCGGACAGTTCAGGGAGACGACATCCATCCGCGCCAGCATCTGATCCAGGTCGTCCCACCAGGTGGCGCCCAGCTCCTCGGCGATCATGTCCGAAACCGGCTTGCGGTTGTGATAGTGGACCTGCATGCCGAAGGCCTTGGCGCGCCGGGCCAGGGCCTGGCCGATGCGACCCATGCCGACGACGCCCAGACGCTTGCCCCACAGCTTGCGCCCGCACATCCAGGTCGGGCTCCATCCCTGAAATTCGCCCGCCGCGACGACATTGGCGCCTTCGACGACACGGCGGCTGACGGCCATGATCAGGCTCATGGTCAGGTCGGCCGTGTCCTCGGTCAGGACGCCCGGGGTGTTGGTGACGATGATCCCGCGACCGACGGCGGCGTCGATGTCGATATGGTCCACGCCCGCGCCGAAGTTGGCGATCATCTTCAACTGCTCGCCCGCCGCCGCGATCATCTCGGCGTCAAGGTGATCGGTGATGGTCGGCACCAGAATCTCGGCCCGCTGCAGAGCCTCGACCAGAGCCTGTCGGTCCATGGGGCGGTCCGTCAGGTTCAGCTCGGCGTCGAAAAGCTCGCGCATCCGTGTTTCGACCGTGTCGGGCAGCCGTCTGGTTAATACGACCTTAAGCTTGCGGACGGACATAGGGAGCCTGGGTTTCGACGGACGGCGACGTCTGTGCGGGACGGATTGATCCGATGTCTAGCAAAGCTGTGGTCAGGTTCAAAAGTTTCCGGCGTATCGCCGTCATCATGTCTGTCCTCGGCCTGGGCGTCCTCGCGGGCGCCGGCGCGACCATGCCCAACGGCCGCCCGACCCCGACGGGTCTGGAGGTGCCGCGCTGGGTCACGCTGAAGTCCTCGCAGGTGCGGGCGCGTCAGGGGCCTGGCCTCGACTACCGCATTCTGTGGGAATACCACGCCGCCGGCCTGCCCGTTCAGGTGATCGCCGAGACCCGTGAATGGCGCAAGATCTGCGACCCGGACGGCTCGGTCGCCTGGATTCACCGCACCGTGGCCTCAGGCCGCCGCAGCGTCTTCAACCGGTCGGACGCCGAGATCATGATCCACGCCGGCCGGACCGAGGCCTCGGCCGTCCGCGCCCGCCTGTCGCCCCGCTCCATCGTCTCCCTGGACGAATGCGAGGACGGCTGGTGCCGGGTTCGCGCCCGCAAGATACGCGGTTGGGTAGCCGAACGGGCCGTCTTCGGAACCCAGGAACGCGCCCTTTGCAACGCCTCGCGCCCGGCCGGAGCGGGGCGCCGCTAGACCTCACCCCTGTTGAGCAGGCGCGCCGCCTCGTGTAACGCGCCAGCAACACCTGCCGGAGTCCCGAATTTTGACCCAGTCCCAATATCCGTCGTCGTTTGATCATGAAGGCCTGCTGGCCTCGGGCCGCGGCGAACTGTTCGGTCCGGGCAACGCCCAGCTGCCTGCCCCGCCCATGCTGATGTTCGATCGGATCAAGACGATCTCGGCCGACGGCGGCGACTACGGCAAGGGCTATGTCGAGGCCGAGCTCGACATCAACCCGGACCTCTGGTTCTTCCAGTGCCACTTCATCGGCGACCCGGTCATGCCGGGCTGCCTGGGCCTGGACGCCATGTGGCAGTTGGTCGGCTTCTACCTCGGCTGGATCGGCGGACCGGGCAAGGGCCGCGCCCTGGGCGTCGGCGAGGTCAAGTTCACCGGTCAGGTGACGCCGGACGTGAAGAAGGTGGTCTATAAGGTCCACCTGAAGCGCGTCATCAACCGCAAGCTGGTCATGGGCATCGCCGACGGCGTGCTGGAGGCCGACGGCGAGGTCATCTACACCAGCAACGACATGCGCGTCGGCCTGTTCGGCGGCCAGGCCGAAGGCGGCGAGAAGGCCTGAGGCTTCTCGCCTCCTTGCCCCCGACGGCGTCTTGCGGGCATGGTCCGCTGGCGTCGGGGGCGGTTCGTCCCCACCTCCTCATCCAGACCGCGGCCAACGCGGCGACCTGAAGACTTGAAAGTTAGGAAACCACCATGCGGCGCGTCGTCGTCACCGGACTGGGCATCGTCTCCTCCATCGGCACCGGCCAGGACGAGGTCGCGGCCTCGTTACGCGACGCCAAGTCGGGCGTCCAATCCGCGCCGGACCACATCAAGTACGGTTTCCGCTCCCAGGTCTGGGCGCCGCCCGCCCTGGGCCATACAGCCGAAGACTGGGCGCCGCTGGTCGATCGCCGCGCCGCCCGCTTCCTGGCCAACGGCACGGCCTGGGCCCACATCGCCTTTGAAGAGGCGTTGAAGGACAGCGGCCTGTCCTCCGACGAAATCAAGGATCCGCGCATCGGCTTGATCGTCGGCGAAGGCGGTCCTTCGACCCAGGTTATCCTGCAGGCGGCCCAGACGACCGCCGAGAAGGGCTCGCCCAAGCGCGTCGGCCCCTTCGCTGTGCCCAAGGCCATGGCCAGCGGCCCCTCGGCCGTCCTGGCCACCTGGTTCGAGCTGAAGGGGATCAACTATTCGATCTCCTCGGCCTGCGCGACCAGCGCCCACTGCATCGGCGCGGCCGCCGAGCAGATCGCCTGGGGCAAGCAGGACGTGGTCTTCGCCGGCGGCTGCGAGGACATCGACTGGTCCATGTCGAACATGTTCGACGCCATGGGCGCCATGTCCTCCAACTTCAACGACAGCCCGGCCAAGGCCAGCCGCGCCTATGACAAGGATCGCGACGGCTTCGTCATCGCCGGCGGCGCCGGCATCGTGGTGCTCGAGGAATACGAACGCGCCGTGGCGCGCGGCGCGACCATCTACGCCGAGGTCACCGGCTACGGCGCCAATTCCGACGGCTACGACATGGTCGCCCCCTCGGGCGAGGGCGCCGAGCGCTGCATGAAGCTGGCGCTGGAGATGGCCGGGAACCCGCGCATCGACTACCTGAACCCACACGGCACCTCGACCCCGGTCGGCGATTCCAAGGAGATGGGCGCGGTGCGTAACGTCTTCGGCGACGACCTGCCGATGATCTCCTCGACCAAGTCGCTGACGGGTCACTCCTTGGGCGCCGCGGGCGTGCAGGAGGCGATCTACTGCCTGCTGATGATGAAGCACGGCTTCGCCGCCGAAAGCGCCCACATCGAGAACCTGGACCCAGAGTTCGAAGGCATGCCGATCCTGCGCAAGCGCCATGACGGCGAACTGAAACACGTCATGTCCAACAGCTTCGGCTTCGGCGGCACCAACGGAACCCTGATCCTGTCCAGGGTCTGACGCCTCGACCGGGGCCAAGCTTGGCCGGAGAACTTTCTTCGGGGAACACGAAAACGCCCCCATTCCGTCCTTCGTCCGCCCGGAAGGCCGATCATAAGTCGATTATCGGCCTGTCGGAGTTCGGAAGAGTCCCGGATCCTGAACAGCCCCCCCAGCCCCCCAGGATTTTTCCGCGTTAAGGGCTTCGACGGGCCGATGCTTCCTCCAAGCGAGACGCCCGCGACCGCCCCCCTCCCCCTCCTGGCGACGCGGGCGTTTTGCTGTCTGGAGCAGGGTCGCGGATAGAGGCGCTTTCGGATGGAAAGCGCCTCCGGCCGTCGATGATCAGCCCGGCAGGCTGATCTCGGTTCTTTCACCGTCGCGCAGGACCGTCAGGGCGACCGCGCCCGTCCCCTGCAGCGCCCGCGCCAGGGCGGCCATGTCCGCCACGCCGGCGCCGTTCGCCGACACCACCACGTCCCCGGCCTGGACGCCCGCCGCGGCTGCGGCGGACCCCGCCTCGACCACGGCGATCTGGGCGCCGTCGGAAACATTGCGGAAGGTCAGGCCGCGCGCCATGGCCGCATGGGCTCCGATCCGCACGGCGGCCGGATCCGAAGCCTCCACCGTCAGATTGGCCGTCCGCTCGCGACCGTCGCGCAGATAGACGACGGGCAGGACCGCGCCCGGCCGGGCGATGCCCACCGTGGCCTGGACGGAGCCTGCGTTGGCGACAGGGCGATTCTGGATGCGGGTGACGACGTCGCCTGCACGCAGGCCCGCCTGATCCGCCGACGAACCCGGCGCCGCGTCATAGACGACGGCCCCGCGTACGATGCTCATGCCCAGTTCGCGCGCACGCTCGGCCGTCAGGGAGCCCACGGCCAGACCGACCTGGCCGCGCTTGACCTCTCCGCTGGCGCGCAGTTGATCCACGACGAACATCATGATCCGCGTCGGCACGGCGAAGGCGATGCCGTCGTTGCCGCCGCCCATACCGCCCGACAGGATGGCCGTGTTGATGCCGATCAACCGTCCCCGGCTGTCCAGCAGCGGCCCACCCGAATTGCCCGAGTTCACGGCCGCGTCGGTCTGGATATAGTCCTCGATGGCGTCGCCCATGCCCGACCGGTTCAGGCCGGAGATGACGCCCATGGTCAGGGTCTGGTCCAGGCCCAGGGGATAGCCGACGGCGAAGGCCAGGTCGCCGGTGCGCAGGGTGTCGGAATCCACCGTCTGGACCTGCGACAGGCCAGAAGCCTCGATCTTCAGGACGGCGATGTCGGTGGCCTTGTCGGCCCCGATCAGGGTGGCGTCGAACAGGCGCCCGTCGATCAGGTCGACGGTGAATTTCTGGCCATTCTCGATGACGTGGTGGTTGGTGACGATGATGCCGTTGGCGGCGTCGATGATGACGCCGGAGCCGCCCTGGGCGGGCTTGGGATCATGGTCGGAGCTGGGTCCGCGCGACTGCCCCAGGGTCGTCACCTGGACCACCGCAGGCAGGGAGGCGTCGAGGCCCGAGGCGAAGGTGAAAACCCCGCGCCGAGCGTCATAGGGCAGACCTTGCACGCTCGGCGTTTGAACCGTCGCCGCAGCCGCTGTCGCCGCTGACGCCGTCGTGGGAAGCCCTCCCGCCGAAAGGCTCAGGATCAGGGTCAGGACGGCGCCGGTCGCGGCCGGCAGGGCGTATCGGTTCATGGTCATTCCCTTCGCGGACTCACAGCCTAGTGCGAAATCCGTGCAGATGCGATCCGCATCCGAACCCCGCTGAAAGCTTCAGGTTCCCGAAGCGAAGCCGCGAAGGGAGATGTCGGGATCAGAAGGCCGCTTCGCCCGTGATGGCGCGACCCAGGATCAGGGCGTGAACGTCGTGCGCACCTTCATAGGTGTTGACCGTCTCGAGGTTCATCGCGTGGCGCATGACATGCAGTTCGCCGGTGATGCCGGCGCCGCCGTGCATGTCGCGGGCCTCGCGCGCGACGGCCAGGGCCTTGCCGCAGTTGTTGCGTTTCATCAGGCTGATGGCCTCGGGAACCCAGGCGCCCGTGTCCAACAGGCGACCCAGGGCGTAGGCGCCCTCGAAGCCCAGGAAGATCTCGGTCTGCATGTCGGCCAGCTTCTTCTGGATCAGCTGACGCGACGACAGGGGACGACCGAACAGGGTGCGCTCCGCCACATAGTCGCGGCTGGCGTGCAGGCAGAACTCGGCCGCGCCCATGGCGCCCCAGGCGATGCCGTAACGCGCCTTGTTCAGGCAGGAGAAGGGCCCGCGCAACCCCTTCACGCCCGGCAGCAGGTTGGCCTCCGGCACGAAGACGTCGTTCAGGCCGATGTCGCCGGTGATCGAGGCGCGCAAGCTGAGCTTGTCGCCGATCTTGCCCGTGGTGAAGCCGTCGAAATCGCGCTCGACGATGAAGCCGCGGATCACGCCGTCCAGCTTGGCCCAAACGATGGCCAGGTCGGCGATGGGGCTGTTGGTGATCCAGTACTTGCCGCCGTTCAGGCGATAGCCGCCCTCGACCGCGACCGCCGTGGTCTTCATCGAGGCCGGATCGGAACCGCCGTCGGCCTCGGTCAGGCCGAAGCAGCCGACCAGTTCGCCCGCCGCCATCTTCGGCAGGAACTTCATCTTCTGCTCTTCGGAGCCGAAGGCGTAGATCGGGTACATGGCCAGGGACGATTGGACCGACATGGCCGAGCGATAGCCGCTGTCCACCGCCTCGATCTCGCGGGCGATCAGGCCATAGGCGACGTGGCTGGCTTCCGAACCGCCGTACTGTTCCGGCAGCATGGCCCCCAGGAAGCCCATCTCGCCCATCTCGGTCATGATGGCGCGGTCAAACACCTCGTCACGGAAGGCCGCAACCACGCGCGGCAGCAGGGCGTCGCGGGCATAGGCGCGCGCCGCGTCCTGGATCATGCGCTCGTCGTCGGTCAGCCGTCCCCGCATGTCGAAGGGGTCGTCCCAACGGAAGGTTTGTTGCGAGGCGTGCGTGCCTTCGGCCATGACGTGTTTCCCTAGTGTCCGTGTCCGGAGTTCCATGCCGTCGTCACGCAGCCTTGAGCGGGCGTGACGATGCGACCCCTGTTCCGGCGGCGGGTTTAGGCCAAAATGACGAAGCCGGGTAGAGGGCCGCCCGGAACCGCGTTAGGCTTACCCCATGTCGAGCACGTTTTCCCGTCTGTTCCGCGATCACCCGCGCGAGGTCCAAGAGACCTATTTCGAGCATATGGCCGCCTCTTCGCGCTTCGGTTTCAAACTGATGCGGCTGGCGAGTTGCGCCTTCATCCACTCGGTCGTGCCGGGCGTGCACAAGACGACGGTGTCCGACGCCATACGCAGCATGGCCCGCGACATGGGCGGCCGCGCCGAGGAAGCCCGCGAATGCCGGATGCGCGACGCGGGGGTCTGGGACGTCGGTCTGTGACATCAATCGGCGCCGCTCTTCTTATTCTGTTTCAAACCTCGACTTCGGCCGCCCCTCCGCCGATTGAGCCGCCGCCGACGCAACGCCTGGATGTCTCGCCGCGCTTCCTGTCGCAGCCCAACATCCAAGACCTCTTCCCCGCTCGCGCGCTCAAGGAAGCCGTATCGGGCGTCGCCCGCATCCAATGCGTCTCGACCCGCGAAGGCGGCACGCGCGATTGCCGCGTGATCGAGGAAACGCCTCTGGGCTGGGGTTTCGGCCAGGCAGGCCTGGACGGCATGGCCCGATCAAGACTGCAGCCCGGCCAGGTCGACGGGCAGCCTGTCGACAGCCGGGTGGTTCAGCCCTTCACCTTCATCGCCGTGGGCGAGGTCGAACTGGACTGCGCCGTCGATCCTGACCAGAACGTCAGCGACTGCCGCATCGCCAAGGAAGTCCCGTCCGGGCGCTGCCTCGGCGCTCGAGCCCTGCGTCAGGCGAAAACAGAAAGTCCCGATCGCTGGGACCTGGCTCGCGCTCGGAACGGACGATTCGCATGGCGCATGGATGTCCATGCGCCCCTGGCGGATTCCCCCGAACGGACCGGACAGCCTGGCTGCATGCAGCCGCCGGGCTGACGAAGGCGGGAAAACCGGCCTAGTCCGCGCTTCCGAGCCGGCGGTAGAAGCCGTCGATGTCGGACCCCATGCCGCAGAAGCGGCCGGCCGCGCCGCCGTCCTCGACAAATATGCCTTCCGGTCCGACACGCACCTGGATGACGGGAGGATTGGCGCCGATGTCCGCGGCGGTGATGTCGTTCAGTTCGCCCTCGAACGGCACCACACGCGCCGCGATAACCCCATCCGCATCCTGCGGCCCTATCGCCTGAAGCTCGCAGTCCGCGGCCGTGGCGGCGCCGTTGGGGACGCCCCCCGCGCGAAGTGAGACGCGCCAGACCGAACCTTCCTTGTTCAGCGCCAGGGTCGCCCTAGCCGGTTCGGCGCGTTCGAACAGGGCGTCGGGGGCGCCCGCCGCCGACTTTGCCTTCGGCTTCGCGTCCTGAGACGTCGTCAACGCGGGGGGCTGCGAAGCCTCCGTCGTCTCGGTCGAGGCGCTTTCGGCCGAAGACGGGCTGCACCCCGCCAAGCTGAACAGGCCGACGGCGGCGATCGACAGAAGACGCATGGAACCCTCGCTAAAACTCAACCGGACGACGGTTCAGCTTCTCGGCGTCAGCGTCAAGCGCTAAGCCTTGGACATGACCCAGACTCAAGGCCCGCTCTCCGGCGTTCGCGTTCTCGACCTTTCCCGTGTCCTGGCCGGCCCCTGGGCGACCCAGACCCTGGCCGACCTCGGCGCCGAAGTGATCAAGATCGAGCGGCCCGGCGAGGGCGACGACACTCGCCACTGGGGCCCGCCCTTCACCACCACGACTGACGGGTCGAAAGGCGACGCCGCCTATTTCATGTGCGCCAACCGAGGCAAGAAGTCCGTCGCGCTGGACATCGCGACGCCTGAAGGCGCCGAGGCCGTGCGCCGACTGGCCGCCACCTGCGACGTGGTGGTCGAGAATTTCAAGACCGGCGGCCTGGCCAAGTATGGCCTCGACTACGCTGGACTGTCGGCGGTCAATCCGCGCCTCGTCTACTGCTCCATCACCGGCTTCGGCCAGGACGGGCCGGACGCCCACCGCGCCGGCTACGACTACATGATCCAAGCCATGGGCGGGCTGATGTCGGTCACCGGCCAGCCGGACGGCGCGCCCGGCGCCGAGCCGATGAAGGTCGGGGTCGCGGTCGTGGACCTGTTCACCGGCCTCTACGCCTCCAACGCCATCCTGGCGGCCCTGTGGCATGCGCGAGCGACAGGCGAGGGACAGCACGTCGACATCGCCCTGTTCGACGTCCAGGCGGCCATGCTGGCCAATCAGGCGACCAACTGGTTCGTCTCGGGCAAGGCTCCGACGCGGATGGGCAACGCCCACCCCAACCTGGCCCCCTATCAACCCTTCCCCTGCTCGGACGGCATGGTGGTGATCGCCGTCGGCAACGACGGCCAGTTCCGCGCCCTGGCCAAGGCCCTGGGCGTCGAGCCCATGGGCGCCGATCCGCGCTTTTCCACCAACGCCCTGCGGGTCCAGAACCGCGCCGAACTGTCGCCGACCCTGTCGGCCCTGACCGCGAGCTTCACCATGAAGGAGCTGATGGCGGCGCTGGAGGCGGCGGGCGTGCCCTGCGGCCCGGTCAACACCATCGACCAGGTGTTCGAGGAGCCGCAGGCCATCCATCGCGGCCTGATCGTCGAACAGACGCGCCCTGATCTGGCCGAGCCGATCCGCACCGTCGCCTCGCCCATCCGCCTGTCCAGGACCCCCGTCCGCTACGACGCCCCGCCGCCGAAGCTGGGACAGGACACAGACGACGTGCTGGCGACAATCAAGCCGGACTGAAAACGCCCGTCAGCGCCAGGAACAGGCTGATCGCGACAATCGCTAAGATCAGACCGACTCCGATCCAGTGAACCGGACGAAACCGGCGCGGCAGACTGGTGCTGGCGAAGCCGCCCGAGGCCGCCATGAACAGGGCCATCACCCGGCCGACCGCTCGCGTCGTCGGTTCGCCGGGCTGCAGGTCGTCATCCTCGTCGGCTGTGAACTCGCCCGCCCTGACCCGCGCCAGCAGGTCGCGGGCCTGTTCCGCCTGATCGGCCCGCCCCATCAGCCGCAGCCCCAGCGCCCGCTGCATCAACGGGTCGACCGTGGTCTGGAACCGCTCGGTCACATCGACCTCGACCCCATGCGAGGCAAGGAAGGCCGCCGCGAGATCGGCCTCATAGACATCCTGAAAACGGGCGATCTCGACCAGGCTCATGGGCCGAGGCTAGCACGCCCGGCCCAATTGAAAACGGCGGAACTCTTTCGAGTCCCGCCGTCGTCAGTCTGGGATCACGTGGCCCTTAGAGGTCCAGCAGGGCGCGCGCCGGGTCTTCCAGCAGTTCCTTGATGCGGACCAGGAAGGTCACGGCTTCCTTGCCGTCGACGATGCGGTGATCGTAGCTGAGGGCCAGGTACATCATCGGACGGATCTTGACCTCGCCGTTCACGGCCATCGGGCGCTGCACGATGTTGTGCATGCCCAGGATGCCCGACTGCGGCGCGTTCAGGATCGGCGTCGACATCAGCGAGCCGTAGGTGCCGCCGTTGGTGATGGTGAAGGTGCCGCCCTGCATCTGATCCATGGTCAGGGCGCCGTCGCGGGCGGCCTTGCCCAGGGCCGCGATGCCCTTCTCGATGCCGGCCAGCGACAGGACGTCGGCGTCGCGCAGGACCGGAACCACCAGGCCCTTGTCGGTGCCGACGGCGATACCGATGTCGTAGTGGTTCTTGTAGATGATGTCCGTGCCGTCGATCTCGGCGTTGACCGCCGGGATTTCATGCAGGGCCTGGACCACGGCCTTGGTGAAGAAGGACATGAAGCCCAGCTTCACGCCGTGGCGCTTTTCGAAGACGTCCTTGTACTGGGCGCGCAGGGCCATGACGTTGGTCATGTCCACCTCGTTGAAGGTGGTCAGCTGGGCGGCCGTATTCTGGGATTCCTTCAGGCGACGAGCGATGGTCTGGCGCAGGCGCGTCATCTTCACCCGTTCTTCGCGCGGCTGGTCGGCGCGCGGGGCGGCAGGCGCGGCAGCGGCGGCGGGCGCAGCCGGAGCGGCGGCGCCGATGGCGGCGATAGCGTCAGCCTTGGTGATGTTGCCCTTCGGACCCGAAGCCGACAGCGAGGCCGGGTTGATGTTGTTTTCCGACACCACGCGCTGAACGGCGGGCGACAGGTGGGCCGAGGCCGGAACCTGGGCCGAGCCCGTATTGGCGGAAGCGGCGGCCGGAGCCGCAGCCGCAGCCGCCGGAGCGGCCGAAACGGCGCCCGAGGCGGCGATGGAACCGATGACCTGACCCGGGGTCACGGTCGCGCCGTTGTCGGCGGCGATGGTCAGGACGCCTGCGGCCGGAGCCGAGACTTCCACCGCAACCTTGTCCGTCTCGATCTCGACCAGCAGTTCGTCCTTGGCGACGGTGTCGCCCGACTTCTTCAGCCAGGTTCCGATCGAACCCTCGGCGACGCTTTCACCCATGGTCGGGACGGCGATCTCGACCGAGGCGCCGCCCGAAGCGGCCGGAGCGGCAGCCGGGGCCACAGCGACGGGAGCCGCAGCAGCGGCAGGCGCCGAGGCGGCGGCCGCGCCGCCTTCGCTCACCGAACCCAGAACCGTGCCGGGGACCACGGTGTCGCCTTCAGCCGCGTTGATCGCAGCCAGGACACCGTCGGCCGGGGCCACGACTTCCAGCGAAACCTTGTCGGTTTCCAGCTCGACCAGGACTTCGTCCTTGCGGACGGCGTCGCCGACCTTCTTGGTCCACTTGGCGATGGAGGCTTCGCTGACGGATTCACCGAGGGCGGGGGTGAGGATATCGGCCATGGTTCGGTCCAGTGTTTTTTCGTGTCTTGGCGTATCTATAGGTCAGGCGAGGCCGATCAGGCCATGGCCTCGGCGAGGAAGGTCTCGAGTTCCTTCAGGTGGCGGCTCATCAGGCCGGCCGCCGTGGAGGCGGAGGCCGGACGCCCGACGTAACGCGCGCGCTTGGCCTTGATATCCATCTTCTCGAGCGTCAGTTCGATCCACGGATCGACGAAGGTCCAGCCGCCCATGTTCTTGGGCTCTTCCTGACACCAGACCAGGTCGGCGTTGGGGAAGCGGGCCAGCTCGGCCGAGATCGACTTGATCGGCCACGGATAGAACTGTTCCAGACGCAGGATGTAGATGTCGTTGATCCCGGCCTTCTCACGGGCGTCCAGCAGGTCGTAATAGACCTTGCCCGAACAGACGACGACCTTGCGGATCGCCTTGTCGGCGACCAGGGAGACGCCGGCGACTTCGGGGCGCAGCTCGGCGTCGTCGCGCAGGACACGGTGGAAGGACGAACCCTCGGCCATGTCGGCCAGGGTCGAGACCGCCTTCTTGTGACGCAGCAGCGACTTGGGCGTCATCAGGATCAGCGGCTTGCGGTACGAGCGGTGCAGTTGCCGACGCAGGATGTGGAAGTAGTTGGCCGGGGTGGTGCAGTTCGCGACCTGCATGTTGTTCTCGGCGCACTGCTGCAGGAAGCGCTCGAGGCGGGCCGAAGAGTGCTCGGGACCCTGGCCCTCATAGCCGTGCGGCAGCAGCATGGTCAGGCCGCTCATGCGCAGCCACTTGCGTTCGCCCGAGCTGATGAACTGGTCGATGACCACCTGGGCGCCGTTCACGAAGTCGCCGAACTGGCCTTCCCAAAGGGTCAGGGTATTCGGATCGGCCAGCGAATAGCCGTACTCGAAGCCCAGCACCGCCTCTTCCGACAGGGCCGAGTCGATGACTTCGAAGTGGGCCTGGCCGTCGCGCAGGTGGTTGAGCGGGAAGTAGCGCTGCTCGGTCGTCTGGTCGGTGATGCCCGAGTGACGCTGCGAGAAGGTGCCGCGCACCGAGTCCTGGCCCGACAGGCGGATGTTGTAGCCCTCGTCCAGCAGGCTGGCGAAGGCCAGGCTCTCAGCGGTGGCCCAGTCGATGTTCTGGCCGGCGTCGACCGTTTCGCGACGGGCTTCGATGACCCGCTTCAGCGTCTTGTGCACATCGACGCTGTTGGGAATCTGCGTCAGGCGGTGGCCGTAGTCCTTTAGCTTCTCCGCCGGAACGGCGGTGTCCCCGCGCTGGGCCGCGTCGTCGACCTTTTCTGCGCCCAGACCCTGCCACTGGCCGTCCAGCCAGTCGGCCTTGTCGGCCTTGAAGGCCTTGCCGGCCTCAAACTCGGCGTCGAGGAAGGCCTCGAAGCGGGCGACCTCGGCGTCCACCTCGGCCTGGGTCAGCACGCCCTCGGCGACCAGACGCTTGGCGTAGATCTCACGCGTCGACGGCTGGTTCTTGATCTTGGCGTACATCAGCGGCTGGGTGAAGGTCGGGTCGTCGCCTTCGTTGTGGCCGAAGCGGCGGTAGCAGAACATGTCCACCACCGCGTCCTTGTGGAACTTCTGGCGGTATTCGGTCGCCACCTTGGCGGCGAAGACGACCGCCTCGGGGTCATCGCCGTTGACGTGGAAGATGGGCGCCTGAACCATCAGGGCGACATCCGACGGATAGGGCGACGAGCGCGAGTTGCGCGGCGCTGTGGTGAAGCCGATCTGGTTGTTGATGACGAAGTGCAGGGTGCCGCCGGTGCGGTAGCCCTTCAGCCCCATCAGGGCGAAGCATTCGGCTACGACGCCCTGGCCAGCGAAGGCGGCGTCGCCGTGGATCAGCAGGGGCACGACCTTGGAACGGTCCAGGACCCATTCGTTGTCCGGCTTGCCCTGGTTGACCTCGGCCTCGCGGATGTCGAAGGCCTGCTTGGCGCGCGACTTGCCCAGGACGACCGGGTTGACGATCTCCAGGTGCGACGGGTTGGCCGTCAGCGACAGGTGGACCTTCTTGCCGTCGAACTCACGGTCCGACGAGGCGCCCATGTGATACTTGACGTCGCCCGAGCCCTCGATGTCCGAGGGGACGGTCGAACCGCCCTGGAACTCGTGGAAGATGGCCTTGTAGGGCTTGCCCATGACGGCGGCCAAGGTGTTCAGACGGCCGCGGTGGGCCATGCCGAAGACGATCTCGTCGACGCCCAGGGCGCCGCCGCGCTTGATCACCTGCTCCAGGGCCGGGACCATGGCCTCGCCGCCGTCCAGGCCGAAGCGCTTGGTGCCGGGGAAGCGCTTGTGCAGGAAGCGCTCGAAGCCCTCGGCCTCGATCAGCTTGTTCAGGATGGCCAGCTTGCCTTCCTTGGTGAAGGCGTTCTGCTCGAACTTGTCCGGGCCCTCGAAACGCTGCTGCAGCCAGGCCTTCTCCTCCGGCTCGGCGATGTGCATGTACTGCACGCCGATATTGCCGCAGTAGGTGCGCTTCAGGATTTCCAGCACCTGACGGATCGAGCCGGTCTGCAGGCCCAGGACGCCGTCCAGGAAGATCGGACGATCCATGTCGGCGGCCGTGAAGCCGTAGAATTCCGGCGTCAGCTCGGGATTGTTCACCGGCTGCTCGATGCCCAGCGGATCCAGCGTCGCCTGCAGGTGGCCGCGCACGCGGTAGCTGCGGATCAGCATCAGGGCGCGGATCGAGTCATGGGCGGCGGCGCGCACGTCGGCGGCGGTCAGGCCGCCCGAGGCGTCGGCGGCGGGCGCAGCAGGACGCGGACCCGGCTTGCCGGCGGCGGCCTTGGGATCGACCTTGGGCGCGGGCCAGCGACCGTCGAAGACGGCGGTCTCTTCGGTTGGCTCCGCGGCGCCCGAACGGCCCCAGGAGCCGGCGGCGGCCGACTGCTTCACCAGGTCGGCGTTATCCTTCAACTGATCGAAGAAGGCGCGCCATTCCCCCGACACCGAGCCGGGGTCCGCAGCCCACTTTTCGTGCAGGTCCTCAATGAAGGCGGCGTTCGCGCCATAGAGGAAGGAGGTCTCGGCAAAGACCTGGTTCAGCCGACCTGCATCGTCCGCCATTTTTCTCTCGTCTGTCCCTTTCGGCCGTCCGCGCACGTCTGCACGGGTGAGGCGCCGCTCATATAGGCGCTGTTTCCTTACCGGTCATGACCGAACGGAGGCGAACCGGGTGGAAATTGGTCGAATCGGCAAGAAAAAACGCCTCCGGACGATTCCGAAGGCGTTACAAACGGTCACGCGGCGCGAAAAACCTCCCCGGAACACGGTTCGCCGCGACAACGCCGAACAGGCGCTTCTCTAGACCCCGAATTTCCTTCGGAATTCGGCACCGAAACAGACGAAAGGCGCGCACTGAAATCAGCACGCGCCTTCCAGGCGTCATTCAACTGACAGGACCCGCGCCCGATCAGGCGCGGATCGCGATCAGCCCTTCAGAACTTCGACCAGGGTCGTGCCCAGGCGCGCCGGCGACGGCGAGACACGGATGCCCGCAGCCTCCATGGCGGCGATCTTGGATTCCGCATCGCCCTTGCCGCCCGAGACGACGGCGCCGGCGTGGCCCATGGTGCGGCCCTTCGGAGCAGTACGACCGGCGATGAAGCCGGCCATCGGCTTCTTGCGGCCCTTCTTGGCTTCGTCGATCAGGAACTGGGCGGCGTCTTCCTCGGCCGCGCCGCCGATTTCGCCGATCATGATGATGGAGGTCGTGGCTTCGTCGGCCAGGAACATCTCCAGCACGTCGATGAACTCGGTGCCCTTGACCGGGTCGCCGCCGATGCCGACGGCCGTGGTCTGACCCAGGCCTTCGTTGGTGGTCTGGAACACGGCCTCATAGGTCAGGGTGCCCGAGCGCGAGACGATGCCGACGTTGCCCTTCTTGAAGATATTGCCCGGCATGATGCCGATCTTGCACTCTTCCGGGGTCAGGATGCCGGGGCAGTTCGGGCCCAGAAGGCGCGAGTTCGAACGGTCCAGGCGCGCCTTGACGCGCACCATGTCCTGCACCGGGATGCCTTCGGTGATGCAGGTGATGAAGGGGATCTCGGCCTCGATGGCCTCGATGATGGCGTCGGCCGCGCCTGCCGGCGGGACATAGATGACGGTGGCGTCGGCGCCGGTGCGCTCCTTGCCTTCGGCGACCGAGGCGAAGATCGGCAGGGTTTCGCCGTGCGAACCGGTCCAGGTCTGGCCGCCCTTGGCCGGGTGAACACCACCGACCATCTGGGTGTTGTAATAGGCCAGGGCCTGTTCGGTGTGGAAGCCGCCGGTCTTGCCGGTCAGGCCCTGGACCAGGATCTTGGTGTCTTTATTGACGAGGATGGACATCTGTCTGTGCTCTGAATTCTGTGTGTCTGCTGGGCGGTAGCGGCGCTTACGCGACCGCCGCGACGATCTTCTGGGCGGCGTCGTCCAGGTCGTCGGCGGCCTGGATGGTCAGGCCCGACTCGTTCAGGATCTTCTTGCCCAGTTCGGCGTTCGTGCCTTCCAGGCGCACGACCAGCGGCACCTTCAGGCCCACTTCCTTCACCGCAGCCACGACGCCCTCGGCGATGACGTCGCACTTCATGATGCCGCCGAAGATGTTGACCAGGATGCCCTCGACCTTGGGGTCGGCGGTGATGATCTTGAAGGCCGCAGCCACCTTGTCCTTGCCGGCGCCGCCGCCGACGTCGCAGAAGTTGGCCGGTTCCTTGCCGTACAGCTTGATGATGTCCATCGTCGCCATGGCCAGGCCGGCGCCGTTGACCATGCAGCCGATGTTGCCGTCCAGGGCGACATAGGCGAGGTCCCACTTCGAGGCCTCGATCTCCTTGGCGTCCTCTTCCGTTTCGTCGCGCAGGGCCTTGATGTCCTCATGGCGGAACAGGGCGTTGCCGTCGAAGCTGACCTTGGCGTCCAGCACGCGCAGGCGGCCGTTCTCCATGACGATCAGCGGGTTGATCTCGAGCATGTCCATGTCCTTCTCGACGAAGGCCTTGTACAGGATCGGGAACAGCGACTTGCCGTCCTCAGCAGCCGAACCGGTCAGTTCCAGCGCCGCGTTGATGGCGGCGACGTTCTCGGCGGTGACGCCGGCTTCCGGGTTGATGGCGATGGTGTGGATCTTTTCCGGGGTGGCGTGGGCCACTTCCTCGATATCCATGCCGCCTTCGGTCGAGACGACGAAAGCCGTCTGACCGACCGAGCGATCGACCAGCAGCGAGCAGTACAGCTCACGGGCGATGTCGGCGCCGTCTTCGATGTAGAGGCGGTTGACCTGCTTGCCGGCGTCGCCCGTCTGGGCGGTGACCAGGGTGTTGCCCAGCATTTCCTTGGCGTGGGCGACGGCTTCCTCGATCGAGAAGGCCAGACGCACGCCGCCCTTGGCGTCAGCCGGCAGTTCCTTGAACTTGCCCTTGCCGCGGCCGCCGGCGTGGATCTGCGACTTCACGACGTAGAGCGGGCCAGGCAGTTGCTTGGCGGCGGCTTCGGCCTGGTCGGCCGAGGTGATGGCGACGCCGTCCGCGACCGGGGCGCCGTAGCCCTTGAGGACCTGCTTGGCCTGATACTCGTGAATGTTCATGTCTGATCCGCGCCGTTGGGAGGAGGGTTGTGGAAACTTTGGTCGCGCTTATAGGCGTCGCGCCTTCGCCTGCGCAACCGCCCCCCTCCTTATGGCCGCCAGAGGCTGAGCTTATGCCGCCCGACGCGGCTCGGTCAGTCCACCCAGTCCTTCTTCAGCGTGCGCGAGGCGCCGAACAGCAGGGCCGAGGACAGCAGGTAGAAACCCATGCCCGTATAGATGGCCCAGCGCAGGCTCTCCTCGCCGAAGGTCGGGCGCAGCAGATCCGACATCCAGCCGAAGTAGTAAATGCCGACAGCGATCCCCAGCAGGTTGTTGATCAGCAGGAAGAGAGCCGAGGCCGTGGTCCGCATGGCCGGGGTTCCCAGATGCTGCACCGCCGCCGTGATCGGGCCCAGCCAGGTCAGGTTCAGGCCCGTCGGGATCAGGAAGATCAGGAAGGCCAGGGTCAGGGCCGCAGCCCCGTTCGGGTCGGCGCCGGGCATGACGGCCCCGACCAGGGCGCCCGAGTTCATCGCCAGCAGGAAGCAGGGCACCGAGATCAGGAAGGCGATCGCCGGCGTCAGCGGATAGGCGCCCTTGGATTTCTTGCCCAGGCGATCGGCCATGACGCCGCCCAGCCAGATGCCGGCCACGCCGCCGACCATGACGATGGCCGAATAATACCAGGCCGTCTGCGACAGGGTCAGGCCGAAGCTGCGCATGAAGAAGCTGGGCAGCCAGGCGGCCACGCCGTAGCCGCACACCGAGGACGAGGCCGCGCCGAAGGCCAGCAGCCAGAAGCTCGGCTTGGGCGCCAGGGTGCGCACCACCTCGGCGAAGGGCGGGGCCTTCTGCACGACCGGCGCGGCCTTGGGCGCCTCAGCAACCGGCGCATCCAGACCGCCGCGCTTGGGGTCCCTGACCGTCAGGCGCAGGACGGGCGCGACCAGGACGCCGAGGACGCCGACCACGATGAAGGCCGTGCGCCAGCCGTAGGTCGCCGCCAGCAGGCCGCCGACCAGGGTGCCCGCCGCCATGCCCAGGGGAATGCCGAAGGCGTAGGCCGCCAGAGCCCGCGCGCGCTGCGACTTGGGGAAGTAGTCGGCGATCAGGGAATAGGCCGGGGCCACGCCGCCCGCCTCGCCGATGCCGACGCCCATGCGGCACAGGAACAACTGGCCGAAGCTGCCCGCCACGCCGCACAGGGCGGTGAAGCCCGACCAGATGGTCAGGGCCGCCGTCATGATCCACACCCGGCTGACCCGGTCGGCCAGCCAGGCGATGGGAATGGCCAGGGTGGAATAGAGCAGGGCGAAGGCCAGGCCGCCCAGCAGGCCGAACTGACTGTCCGACAGGCCGAACTCCGCCTTCAGCGGCGCCGCCAGGATGCCGATGATCTGACGATCCAGGAAGTTCAGCATGTAGATGAGGATCAGGATCCCCAGGACGTAGTAGCGATACCCCGGCGAGACGGCCTTCTCGACGGTCTCTTGCGGCGCGACGGCCCCGGACGTGGTCATGGCGTGCCCCCCTTGGGCGTGCGGCTTCTTGATTGGCGACGACGGTAGCGGCGCTGCTTGACGACGCCAAAGAAAAAGGGCGACGGTTCAGTCTGAACCGCCGCCCGCGATCAGACGATCAGGCGTTGGGGAGATCGCAGGATCAATACTTGGCCGTGACCTTGACCATCCAAGTCCGCGGCGCGCCGTAGTAAGCCGTGCGGATGTTGCCGATGGAGGAGAACTCCTGGGCATCGGTCTTGTAGACCTCGTCGGCCAGGTTCTGGCCGTACAGGCCGACGCTGTAGCGGTCCGCCGCATCCGACCAGACGACGCGGGCGTCGTAGAGCCAGTAGCTGTCCTGATACATGCCGGGCAGTTCGGTGTCGGTGTTGATGAGGGTGTTGTCGACCGCCAGGGCCATACGCGAGCGATACTTGGCCGCCGCGCCGAAGGTCACCGAGGAACCGCCATCCAGGGTCCACTCGTACTGACCGCCGACACGCACCGTCCACTTCGGCGAAAAGGCCGGATCCTGGAAGGCGCGGCTGCCGCCGAAGGCGGTGAAGCGTGCATCGTTGAACTCCTTGTAGTCGGCGTCCAAGAAGCCGATCTGGGTGTCCAGCGTCAGACCGCGCATCGGCGCAAGGACGCCCTCGACTTCAAAGCCGAAGATGTCCAGCGAACCCGCGTTGATGACCGAAAGGACCGGTGTCGGCACGCCGCCGCCGGGAGGAACCTCAATGCCCGAAACCCGCGCCTGGAAGTCGTCGTACTTGGTCATGAAGGCGGCCAGGTTCAGACGCAGGCGATTGTCCCAATACTGGGTCTTGGCCCCGACCTCGAAGCTGTCGGCCGTTTCCGGCTGATACTCGGTCGCCTCGGTCGCTGAGTTGGCGCGACCGTTGAAGCCGCCCGACTTGAAGCCCTGCGAATAGCGGGCGTAGACCATGGCGTCCGGCGATAGCTGGTAGTCCGCCGACAGCATGATCGAGGTGTCTTCATATTCGCCAGTCGGCGGTGCGAAGGCGTAGCTGGTGTTGAGGATGGGCAGACCGCCCAACAGGAAGCTGCTCACCACCGAGGTCGAGCGAGCGTAATCCTTCTCTTCCTTCGTGTAGCGCACGCCGGCCGACACACGCAGGGCGTCGGTCACCGCATAGCTGACATTGGCGTAGGCGGCCTTTGAGGTCGTCTCCAACGCGTCGTCGATATAGCGGATGAAGGTGGCGTTTCCGTAGAGCGGCCCCAACAGGTCGTCGTTGTAGCTCTCCTGATGCGAGGAGACGTCTTCTTTCAGATAGTAAAGGCCGCCGACCGCCGTCAGCGGGCCGCTGTCATAGGTCAGCTGCAGCTCCTGGCTGGTCTGCTTCTGATCCACCGCCACCAGGGCGTCGGCGATTTCCAGCTGGGTAGCGTCGAAGTCGATGTAGTCGTCGGTGTTCAGCTCACGATAGCTGGTGATCGACTTCAACGTCAGAGCGTCAGACAGATCCCACGTCATGCGCAGGGCCGTGCCCCAGGTCTCCAGCCGCGTTTCATTGGGCAGGCCCGGCGTGGTGCGCGTCTTGAAATTATATTCCGGCGTCGGCGTCGCCACCGGATAGGCCACGCCATAACCCAGATAGGTCAGACTGTTGGTCGCCTGCCCCACGGTCATTCCCGCGTCGTCCTTCGAATAGTCGACGTTCAAGTCGATACGGAAGGTCGAGGTCGGGTCCCAGGCCAGACTGGCGCGGGCGGCTGAAGTGTTTTTGTCGTTGTATTCCGCGCCGGTGACCGGATCGACGACATAGCCGCCGCGCTCCGAATGCAGGACCGACAGGCCGAGCGCCAGGGTGTCGGTGACCGGGCCGGAAATCGCGCCCTGGACCTCCATCAGGTCATAGTCGCCATAGGCCGCCGAAGCCCGTGCGCGGAACTCCTGGCCCGGACGGCGCGACACCAGCTTCATGGCGCCGCCGATCGTGTTCTTCCCGTAAAGAGTACCCTGCGGACCGCGCAGGATTTCGACACGCTCAAGATCCAGCAGGTCGAACTGGCTGCCGCGGATACGGCTGTAATAGACGTCATCCACGTAGACGCCGACGGCCGGGTCAAAGGTCTGCAGCGCATCGGGCTGTCCGACGCCGCGAATATAGATGTTGGTCGAGTTCGACGAACCGCGGCCCTGAACCAGATTCAGGTTAGGCACTGCGCCCTGCAGATCCGTAACCTGTTGCGCGCCGGCGCGTTCCAGCGTCGCGCCGCTGAAAGCCGTTAGGGAAAGAGGGGTCTTCTGCGCCGATTCTTCGGTGCGCCGGGCAGTGACGATGATATCCTCGACGCTCGAGATCGGCTCCGCGTCCTGGGCCTGGGCGTCCTGAGCATAGGCGGCCGAGGTGATCGCGCCCATGGCGGCGCCCGCCAGCAAGGCAGTCTTCACGAGTCTGTTCATGTGCATCCCAATCTCTGTTTCCAGCCCGATCGACGCTTTTATTCAGCGTTCAATGATTTTCATGGAACGTGCCGGTCTTTCCTCGATCTGTCAAACGGCCGCACTGAAAACCGCCGCAAATCGGCCCCGCCTGTGGCGCCGTTGCACTCAGGGTCGAACCCCGACTAGCTTGCGCCCATGAAACCCAACGACGATCTCGCCCCCGCCCTGCCCCCTGTCGTCGTCGCCCCGGCTCGTCGGGGCCGGCCCAAGAAGACCAAGGCCGCCGGCGCAGGCGAGACGCGCGAAGCCATCCTGAACGCGGCCGAGGACCTGTTTTCCAAGCACGGCTTCTACGGCGTCACCATTCGCGAGGTGGCGCGCGAGGCGGGCGTGGATACGGCCCTGGTCCACTACTATTTCGGCGCCAAGAAGGAGCTGTTCGACGCGGTCTTCACCCGCCGCGCCGAGGTCTGGAACGCCGAGCGCGTCGCCGCCGTGGACCGCTACGCCGAGGCGGCGGGCGACGCCATGACCCTGGAGGGCCTGTTCGAGGCCTTCCTACGCCCGCCCTTCCAATGGTCGCTCAAGGGCGGACCGGGGTGGAAGCACTACGCCGCCCTGGTGGCCCAGACCAACGCCAACCCGGCCTTCGGCGGCGAGACCATGGCGCGTTATTTCGACCCGGCGATCCGCCGCCTGCTGGAACTGGTCAAGCGCGTCCTGCCCGAGGCCGAGGAGACTGACCTCTACTGGGCCTATCACAACCTGTCCGGCGCACTGACCCTGACCCTGGGCGAGACAGGTCGTCTGGACCGCCTGTCCGGCGGCCTGTGCAGGTCCGGCGACCTGGATAGCGCCTGCGACTACATGGTGCGCTTCGCCGCCGCCGGCTTCCGTGCGGTCTGCGGACCGAAGTCGAACGCCTGATGCGCCTGCCTGACATGCTGAAAGCCAAGGCCCGCGACTACCTGCGCGGCCTGATCGTAGCCGTCGTGGCCGGCGTCTTCCTGGCCGTCAGCGGCGCCTTCGGCTCGGGCGACACCCCGCTGACGCAGCGGCTCGCCTACTGGATTTCCATGCTGGTGGTCGGGGGAGTCTGGGGCCACGTCTGCGGCGCCGTGGTCACTCGCTTCATCGACCAGGACGCCCGCCCCTGGGCCGTCACGGCGGCGCTGACGGCGCTCATCACCGGTCCCCTGACGCTCGGTGTCTGGGCCGCGACCGGCCTCTTCTTCAGCGGACGGCTCTTTCCTCTGGCGGTCCTGATCGACTTCCTGCCCCCGGTGGCCCTGATCACCGCCGCGGTCAGCGCGATCAACGTCTTTCTGGGCCGCGAGCGTCCGGTCGAAACCCACGCCGCCGCGCCCGGCGCCGCGCCCGCTCGTTTCCTGGACCGCCTGCCGCTGAAGTTGCGCGGCGCCCGCCTGATCGCCGTCCAGGCCGAGGACCACTATCTGCGCCTGCACACCGATCGGGGCTCGGACCTGATCCTGATGCGCCTGTCCGACGCCCTCACCGAACTGGAAGGCCTGGAAGGCGCCCAGACCCACCGCAGTTGGTGGGTGGCCAAGGACGCCGTCGCCTCCGTCGCCCGAGGCGACGGCCGCGCGGCCTTGACCTTGGAAGGAGGCGCCATCGCCCCAGTCAGCCGCCGCTACGCCAAGGCCTTGCGCGAGGCGGGGTGGTGGTGAAGGAGGCGATCGGCCACCTGACCACCTCAAGATTGCTCTCTCGCCAAGCTTGACCGATGCTTGTTCGATCCAATCGAACCGGGGCGACCAATACCGTGAACAGATGGCTCAGAAAGCTACTCGGCAAATCCGCAGTTGATCAAACCGCGGACCGCCCCGCCTCGCCGGATCAGACGCTGGGCACCCCGCCCACGGAAACACCCCCCTCGAGCACGCCGCCCTTCGTCGCTTTGAACGAACTTGAAATCCTGCTGATCGCCGCCAGTACGGACCCCAGCAAACGCAGTGAGTTCCAGAAGGTCATGCTGGAATCAGATCTGCTGGCAGCGACGCCAGAGGCGCATGACGATAGTAGGTGGCGGACCCTGACAACCTCGGAGCGCGTATCGCTCCTGAACGTCCCCGCCCCCGACGGCGTGCCGGTGGCCGCCATCTTCACCTCCGAACAGAGAATCGTCGACGCCTTTGGAGCCGGGACCGGCTTCATCCAGATGAACGGCGCAACCCTTCTCGAACTCGTCGCCGAGAGCGGCGCCTTCCTGAACCCCGGCTCCGCCTACGGCGTCCACTGGGCCGCTGACCAACTCAGCGCCGTCTTGGGCAAGCCTGTCAGGATCACCATCGAGAAAGAGACGCAAATCATGCTCGGCGTGCCCAAGGAGCGACCCGAGGCGCTTCTGGCCGCGTTGACTCGTCCGCTTTCCGCCGAGCGCCGCGTTCGCGAGGCATGGTTCGCGCTCGCACACTGGCCTGACGAGGATCGATGGGCCTGGTATCTGGACGTGAGAACCGCAATGTCGGCCGACGATGTCGGCGCCATGCTCGCTGAAGCTCTCAAGCTCACTGGCGAAACAGGACTGACGCTCGACATGACGGTCACGAACGAGAATGAGGCAGAGGGTTCAGGTATCAGGCTGGTCCCCACCGCCACTCACTAGCCTCCTCACACCCAGTTTCCATGAAACGCCGCCGGCAGGGCCACGTCGGCGCGCCAGGTGGCGACGGGGCCGTCCTCCACATGCATCAGGTCCAGGACGTGCAGTTCGCTGACCCCTTGCTTCAGGTTGATGGTCGGGCCGACCAGCCAGGCGTCGGCCTCGTGCGTCCCGCCGGGCTTGGGCACATAGACCATCTCGTCCGTCACATGGCCGGGACCGAAGTCGAAGGACCGCGTGCGGCCTGACGACCAGTCCGTCACCCCCACCGCCGAGGCCAGGGGTCGGTCGGCGCGCTCGCCCGTGGTGTGCAGGCTGAAGCGACGGGCCAGACCGGCGCGGCGCGGGTCGCTGCGCGGGAACTCGCCGACCACTCCGGTGCGTTCCAGCCGCCCGCGCCCGTTCGGCGACAGGACGACCATGGCCAGTTCAGCCGGGTTATGGCCCAAAGGCACGCCGTTCAGCACTTCATGGGCGCCGCGGGCCGCGAAATCCATATCCCCATGGGCGCACAGGTCGAAACGGATCGTGCCGTCCACCTCCTCCCAGGCGTCGCCGGCGTGGAAGAAGCCGAAGGGCGGCAGATCATAGATGCGGCGCTGGGTCAGGTCCGCCTTGTCGACCACCAGCACCTGGGTCCCCGCCTCGGGCGTCCAGTCGAAGCCCGCCGACATCGGCATGACGTCACGCGTATGCACCCAGGGCTGCAGCACGATCACCAGATGCCGCGCTGTGGCGCTGAAGTCGTGGATATAGCTGGCGCGCGGCAGGGCGATCACCTGGGCGTCCTCCAGCGTCCCGTTCGCCGCCAGGCGCCAGACCATGGCCTGCTTGCCGTTCAGGCCCAGGTTCCAGATACGGCCGTCCGGCTCGATACGCGGGTGCGCCAGGAAGGGCATGTTCCTCAGGTCCGGGCGCAGGGTCATGAAGCCCTCGGTCTCCAGGGTCTCCGGGTCCATGGCCAAGGGCGAGCCCGCCTCCCACAGGGCCCACAGCTTGCCGCCGACCTTGTGCACCGAGGTGTTGGCCGGGCTGACGTCGTCGGCCGAGCCAATGCGGGCGCGCGGGTCCGCCACGGTGCCGAAGCCCGGCATCAGCATGGCCCCGACCTCGGCCTCCTGACGCCGCTTGGGCGTGTCGGCGAAGCGGGCGGCCAGGCTGGCCTGACCGTCCTCGATGCGCCAGCGACGGATCAGGCCGTCGCCGTCGAACCAGTGCTGGGACGAGCCGCCGGGCCTGCGGAACTTGGCCGGGCCGTTGCGATAGAGGCTGCCCGACAGGCCGGCGGGCGCCCGACCGTGCACCAGACGCAGGGCGCGCGGGGCCACGTCGCCCTCGACGTCGGCGGTGGCCAGGGCCCAGTCGGCGGTCGCGCTCATCGCCTGCGCGGCATAGGCCCGGTCGGGGGTCAAGACGCGGGCGGCAGCGAGGGCGGCGGCGCCCATGAACAGGGTGCGACGGGTCGGGGTCATGGCGATCTCTTCGAGCTCGGGACTTAGCGGATGCGGATGGTCTGGGCCGTGACGCCCGACACCTCGAAGCGGGCGCGATCCCACTTGGCCGGCCCCATGTTGCCGACGGCGTTGTTGGAGAAGGCGTAGGGCTCGCTCGGCATGCCGAACGGGTTCACGTCCATCTTGCCGTTGCCGTTGACGTCGTGGACGGCCTTCATGCCGTAGGTTCCGGCGGGCAGGTCGAACACCGCCTCGTTCTGGCCCGCCGCCACGTCGACCTGGGCCACGCGGGCCGGCTGGCCGCCCTCATAGGCGGCCTCGCTGTCATAGAGGGCGACCAAGACTGCGCCAGTTTCGGCGGCCGTCTCGAAAGTCAGGGTCAGGCGGTTGTCGGCCGTCGAAGACGCAGGTTGCGCCAGGGCCGGAGCGGCGAAGGCCAGAACGGCGGCGAAGGCGAGAGAGCGGATCATGGCGGGCGTCCTTGAAGGGGTGGTGAAGAAGTCGCCGTCTTCCTCCCCCGCCCCGCCCAGCCTCGCCAGCGGCCTTGCGCCCTCGACCGTCGCGCCTTCGCCAACGACCACCGCCGACCGTTCGCGAAGCGCCAGTGAACACCTGTCGCCGTCGCCCGTCGCAGCCCTGCGTCAGCGGCCCGGCTTGCCCCCCGCGCCGAGGGGCCGTAAGTCGCAGACCATGACCCAGACGACCGCGACCGCCCCGCTGATCTGCCCCTCCATTCTCGCCAGCGACTTCGCCAAGCTGGGCGAGGAGATTCGCGCGCTGGAGACCGCGGGCGCCGACTGGATTCACGTCGACGTCATGGACGGCCACTTCGTGCCCAACCTGACCATCGGCCCGGACGTGGTGAAGGCGCTTCGTCCCCATACCAACCTGCCCTTCGACGTCCACCTGATGGTCGCCCCGGTCGACAACTGGCTGGAGGCCTATCGCGCGGCCGGCGCCGACATCATGAGCGTCCACCCCGAGAGCGGCCCGCACGTCCATCGCACCCTGGGCCAGATCCGCCAGCTGGGCGCCAAGGCCGGCCTGGTCTTCAACCCGGCCACCCCGCTAAGCGTGCTGGAAGAGGCGGTCGATCTGGTCGACCTGGTGCTGATCATGTCGGTCAACCCGGGCTTCGGCGGTCAGAAATTCATCGAGTCCTCGCTGAAGAAGATCGAGCGCGCCCGCGCCATCCTCGACCGCGCCGGGTCCAAGGCCCACCTGCAGGTCGACGGCGGCGTGGTCGCCGCCAACGCCGGGGCCTGTGTCGCCGCCGGGGCTGACGCCCTGGTCGCCGGCTCCTTCGTCTTCAAGGGCGGGCCGGACGCCTATGCCGCCAACATCCAGGCCCTGAAGGCCGCCGCCGCGTGAGCCCCCTCGGCCCCTTCGCCCCGCGCGACGCGGAAGGCGGCCTGAACGAAGGCCACATCCCCGGCCTGCGCGGCGCCCCGATCCGCACCCCTGTGCGCGCCGCCGCCGCCAAGACCGATCCCGCCCTGTGGGCCGCCGTCGCCGCCCAACTGGCCGCGCGTCAGGTCTGGATCGAGCTCTACGGCCTGCCCGGCTACACCATGACCCTGGCCGGCGCCCGCGCCGACGGCTTCGCCGTCAGTCCCCGCGATTTCCGCCCCCTGCCCGAAGAAGCCCCGCGCCCCCTGCTGTCGGGTCGTTTCACCCTGGCCGGACTCAGCCTGGACGCCGAGGGGCCTACGGATCTGTGGAACCGCCCCACGCCCAGTCGCGCCTTCGCCGTCGAACTGCACGCCTTCGCCTGGCTGCCGGCCATGATGGCCCAAGGCGACAAGGGCGCGCGCGAGGCCCTGGCCCTGACTCTGGCCTGGCATGACGTCTTCGCCCGCTGGTCGCCCTTCTCCTGGGATCCCGACATCCTGGCGCGACGCGTCTATCGTCTGGCCTGCGCGGGCCGTCGCCTGGCCCAGGTCGCGACCGAGGCCGAGCGTCTGCGCCTGACCGACATTCTCGCACGTCAGGCGCGTCAGCTGCTGCGTCCGCCAGGCGGCGTCATGGGTCGGGCCGAGCGTCTGACCGCCGCCGCCGTGGCCGGCTGCGCCCTGTCGGGCAAGGCCGGCGCCGGGATTCGCCGCACCGCCCTGAAGCGCCTGCCCCACGTGCTGGAAGCGACTGTCTTCCCCGACGGCCATCACGCCTCCCGCGCGCCGGAAATGGGTCTGGAACTGCTGCTGGACCTGCTGACCCTGGACGACGCCCTGGCCCAGTTGTCGGAACCGACTCCGGAAGCCCTGGCGACCGCGATTTCGCGCCTGACCACCGCCCTTCGCATCCTGGTTCAGCCGGACGGCCGTCTGGCCGCCTTCCAGGGCGGCGGCCCCTCGACGCCCGAGCGCGTCGCCGCCGCCCGCGCCCATGACGAGACTCCCGCCCCGCCGCCCAGCGGCGCCGTCGGCGGCCTGGTGCGGATCTCCAGCCCCCTGCTGACTGTCATGATCGATGTGGACGCTCCGGCGCGCGGCGCCTGGTCGGCCGCCGCCTGCGGCCAGCCTGCCGCGATCGAGGTCGCCTGCGGCCGCGACCGTCTGTTCACTTCGGCCGGATGGACGCCCCGCGCCATGGACCGTCAGGCCCTGCGCCTGACGCCCGGCGCCTCGACCCTGACCCTCGGCGAACAACCCCTCGGCGAGCCTCTGTCCGGCTGGAAGAGCGACCTGCTCGGCCCCCGCCTGATCGGCCCGGCCCTGCACGTCTCACGCGACCACCGCGAGGGCGACGGCGCTGTCTGGCTGGAAGTCGAGCACGACGGCTGGATGGCCCACTACGGCCTGATGCACCAGCGCCGCCTCTATCTGGATCAGCGCCTGGACGAACTGCGCGCGGAGGAACGCCTGCATCCGCCCGAGGGCCGCCCTGACGTGAGCCGCGCCATCGCCGCCCCCTACGCTCTACGCTTCCAGTTGGAGCCCGGCGTTCAAGCCTCCCTGGCCCGCGACCGCCGCTCCATCCTGCTGCGCGGCCATTCGGGACGCGGCTGGTGGTTCCGCAGCGACGGCCCCGACGTGGCCATCGAGCCAGCGGTCCACGTCGATGAGGGCCTGACCCGGCGCTCCCTGCAGATCGTCGTCCGAGGCTCGGCCCGCACCGACGCCGAGACTAAGGTCCGCTGGAAGCTGAGCCCGGCCGGCGCAAGCGGCGATCCGCACTAATCGGGCGGCGCGGGCTGACGCCGCCGCCTGTTGGTGCTAGAGGCCCCGCCATCTCCCCGCCCCAGCTGTAAACGGACGCCGCCCATGCCCGCCGCTCCCGACTTTCCGCCCGCCCCGGACGCGATCAAGCCTGTCCGCGCCCTGATTTCATTGTCGGACAAGGCAGGCCTGGAAGACGCCGCGCGCACGCTTGCGGGCCTGGGCGTCGAGTTGGTCTCGACCGGCGGCACCAAGGCGGCGATCGCGGGCTTCGGTCTGCCGGTCAAGGACGTGGCCGATCTGACCGGCTTCCCGGAAATGATGGACGGCCGGGTCAAGACCCTGCACCCGGTCGTGCACGGCGGCCTGCTGGGCGTGCGCAACGCCCCGGCCCACGCCGCCGCCATGACCGAGCACGACATCGGCGCCATCGACATCGTCTGGATCGACCTCTATCCGTTCGAGAAGACGGTCGAGAGCGGCGGAGACTTTGAAGCGGCCATCGAGAACATCGACATCGGGGGCCCGGCCATGATCCGTTCGGGCAGCAAGAACCACGGCCACGTCGCTGTCGCCGTCGACGCCGAAAGCATCGGCCTGATCGTCGAGGCGCTGAAGGCCGACGGTTCGACCACCCTGGCCCTGCGCAAGCAACTGGCCGCCCGCGCCTTCGCCCGCACCGCCGCCTATGACGCCGCCGTATCCGGCTGGTTCGCCGGTCAACTGGAAGACGCCGCCCCGGCGCGCAAGTCGATCGCCGGTTCGCTGGCCCAGACCTTGCGCTATGGCGAGAACCCGCACCAGACCGGCGCCTTCTACCGCACCGGCGAGAAGCGCCCGGGCGTGGCCTATGCCGAGCAGGTCCAGGGCAAGGAGCTGGGCTACAACAACATCGCCGACGCCGACGCCGCCTATGAGCTGGTCGCCGAGTTCGAGGCCCCGGCCTGCGTCATCGTCAAGCACGCCAACCCCTGCGGCGTGGCCGTCGGCAAGGACCTGTCGGAAGCCTACGCCCGCGCGCTGGAATGCGATGCGGTCTCGGCCTTCGGCGGCGTTATCGCGGTCAACCGCCCGCTGAACGGCGAAGACGCCCGCGCCATCACCGGCATCTTCACTGAAGTCGTCATCGCGCCGGGCGCGGACGACGAGGCCAAGGCCGTCTTCGCCGCCAAGAAGAATCTGCGCCTGCTGATCACCGACGGCCTGCCCGACCCGCATGGCGCGGGCGAGGTGTTCCGTTCAGTGGCCGGCGGCTTCCTGGTCCAGTCGCGCGACCGCAGCCTGATCAAGCCGTCGGACCTGAAGATCGTCACCAAGCGTCAGCCGACGCCGACCGAGATCCAGGACATGCTGTTCGCCTTCACCGTGGCCAAGCACGTCAAGTCCAACGCCATCGTCTACGCCAAGGACGGCCAGACGGCGGGCATCGGCGCCGGTCAGATGAACCGCCGCGACAGCGCCCGCATCGCCGCCATCCGCGCCAAGGAAGCGGGCGAGGCCAAGGGCCTGGCCCATTCTCTGGCCGAAGGGTCGGCCTGCGCCTCCGAAGCCTTCTTCCCCTTCGCCGACGGCCTGCTGGAAGCCGTCGCCGCCGGGGCCACGGCCGTGATCCAGCCGGGCGGCTCGATCCGCGACGAGGAGGTCATCGCCGCCGCCGACGAACGCGGCATCGCCATGGCCTTCACAGGCGTGCGCGTCTTCCGGCATTAAGCCAGAAGGGCGCTAATGCGGGCGACACGGTCGCCCGCTGTTTGAGCCGCTTTTCAGGACGCTAGCGCGAACCGCACGGCGGCTCGCTGCTTGAGCGTAAAAATAGGGCGCTGCCGGTCGTCGGCAGCGCCCTTTTTGTCGGCGTCTGAGACTTAGGGGCTCAGTCCTCGATCACTTCGTGCGAGCCGGCGCGGCCCAGGCGCCAGTAGCCGGCGACCTTCATCCATTTCGGATTGAACGGGCGCGCCGCCAGAAGCGCCGCGCGCATGGCTCGCGCCACAGAGGATTCACAGGCGACCCAGACATAGGCGTCGATCGGGTCGATCCGGCCCGCCGCCTCCACCGCCGCGGCGGTCAAGGCCTCCGGTCGACCGCGCGGGCCGCCGTCGCGATGGACCCAGACGATTTCGACGTCCGCCGCGCTGGACAGGGCCAGCTCGCCCGAGGCGTCGGCGACCTCGATGCAGACGACCGCCCGCGCCCCCTCGGGCAACTCTTCAAGGCGCCGAGCTATGGCGGGGATCGCCGCCTCGTCCCCGACCAGAAGGTGCTCGGAAAAGCTGGTCGGGACCAGCAAGGAGCCGCGCGGCCCGCCCAGCCCCAACACGTCTCCGACCCGCGCATCCTCCGCCCAGGCCGTGGCCGGTCCCCCGTGACCAACGGCGAAGTCGATGGTCAACCGCTGGTTCGTCGCGTCATAGGCGCGCGGCGTGTAGTCCCGCGCCACCGGTCGAGGCTCCGGAAACACAGGACCGTCCGGCCCAACGGTCGGCAGGATCAGATTCTGACCGCGCGGGGCCGGGAAGATCTTCAAGTGGTCGTCGAAGCCGGGACTGAAGAAACCCTCCAGCTCATCGCCGGTCAGAACCACGCGGCGCAGCACAGGCGTCAGCTGCTCCACCGATTCCACCTGGGCGCGACGGAACTTCAGTTCGTGCCGCACGCGCCGCGGCTGGCGCAACAGGGCCTCCCTCATATCCCCCTCACCTGTTCCGCCGCCGCCTCGATCAGGTCGGCCAGGGCCTCGACCTGGGCTTCGCTCAGGGGCGGATCCTGAGTCAGGCGTTCGTGCGTCGCCGTGCGGAAGGCCTCAATAGCTTGGGCGACGCGAGCCGGGCGGTCGGCGCGACCGCGCAGGGCCTTCATCTTCATTTCGGCGTGGGCCAGGGCCTCGGCGTTCTCGATCAGCAGACGACGCCCTTCGTCGGTGATCGCGTAACGCTTCTTGCCCGCCTCGGCGACGACGCTGAGGGCGCCCATGTCCTCCAGCAACGTCAGGCTGGGGTAGATCACGCCAGGACTGGGAACATAGGTCCCGCCCATGCGGCTCTCGATCTCCTTGATCAGCTCATAGCCGTGGCTGGGCTTGTCCGCGATCATGGACAGCAGCACCCAGCGCAGGGCGCCGTGCTCGAACATGCGTCCGCCGCCGCCGCGCCGTCCATGGCGCTCGCCGCGCGTCCGGCCCTCGCCCCAATGACCGCCCCGGCGTCCTTCGGGACGCATGGCGCAACCGAAGCCATGGCCGCCGCGACGCTTCATTCCGTGGCCGAACCCTCGGCCGAATTTTCCGATCCCTCTGGATCCTCTCATCTTGTTTCTCACACTTCGATATATATAACTCGCAAACAGATATATCGATATATCGAAAACACAAGTCCCCTTCTTCGCGACGCAAACGGCCTTCGGCTTGGTGCGAAGATCTCGGTTCGGTCGTGATCGCATCCGAACCGATTTCGCTCTAGGTTGAGACAATGGATACGCTTGAAGCCCGCTGGTCCCTGCTGGAACCCCATGTCGTCATGGTCGGGCCGGACGATGATCGGCCACGCCCCGCCGTGCTGCTGTTCCACGGCTGCGGCGGTCTGCGCTCCCACCTGCCCCGCTACGCCGAGGCGGCCAAGGCCGCAGGTTGGCGCGCCTTCATCGTCGATTCATACGGTCCGCGCGGCTGGAATCGGGCCTTCACCCTGACCACCGTCTGCACGGGCCTGGTGCTGCGCGGCTATGAGCGGGCGGGCGATGTCCTCGCTGCGATCAAGGGCGTGTCGCAGCGCCCGGACGTCGATCCGACCATGATCGCCCTGGGCGGCTGGAGCCACGGCGGCTGGTCGATCATGGAGATGATGAGCGAAGACCCCCAACCGGGACGCATGGGGGTCGCAAACCCCGGCGACGTGGACCTGTCGGGCGTGCGCGCCGTCTGGCTGGCCTATGCCTACGTCGGCGCCTGGGCCTTCAACCGGATGAAGCCCTGGCGGCATGCGCCCCGCGTCCTGGCCATGACCGCACGCCGCGATCACCTGACGACCGTGCGCAACGCCGAACGCGTCAACGCCATGATCCGCAGTTGCGGGGCCGAGGTTGAAAGCTGGGTGGCCGAAGGCACCCACGCCTTCGACGAACCGACCAACAACGGCCCCATGCGTCACGACCCCGAAGTGACGCTGGAAGCGCTCCGCCGCTTCACCGACTTCCTGAAGACCACGGCCGCCGAGGCCTGAGGTTCGGCCGAAAAGAAATTCGCCAATGCGGGTTGACGCTCGCCCCATCACGCAACAATTGAAGTTACATGAAAAGAGACTCCCGCCTTTCCAATGTCCTTCATGCCCTGCTGCACATGGCCGAGCACGAGAAACGATGCGGCGGGCCCATGACCTCGGACCAGTTGGCGATCTGCCTGTCGACCAATCCCGTCGTCGTCCGGCGAACCATGGCGGGTCTGCGTGAGCAAGGTCTGGTCGTCTCCGAAAAGGGCCACGGCGGTGGCTGGCGGCTGGCGCGCGCCCTGTCCGACGTCACCCTGGGCCAGGTGCACGAGGCCCTGGGCGAACCCGGCCTGGTTCCGGAGGTCCTGCCGGTCGAAGCCGAGGGCTGCCTGATCGAGGCGGCGGTCAACGACGCCCTGTCCGACGCCTACGCCGCCGCGCGCGCCCTGATCCTGGCGCGGCTGACCTCCCTCACCCTGGCCGATCTGGCGGAGGATTTCTCACGCCGTCTGGCCGACCATCCGAAGAGAGACCTGCTTCATGCGCACCCTGGAAAACCCGATGCCCCATGACGCTGTCGTCATCGGCGGCTCCTACGCCGGCCTCTCGGCCGCCCTGCAACTGGTCCGGGCGCGTCGTCGGGTTCTGGTCGTCGACGACGGTCGCCCCAGGAACCGTTTCGCCGCCCGCGCTCACGGAGTGCTGAGCAACGACGGCCGCCCCGGAGCAGAGATCGCCGCCGCCGCCCGCGCCCAGGTCGCGGCCTATCCCACCGCCGCCTTCCGCATGGCCGAGGCCGTGGATGTCGAGCGCATCGACGACGGCTTTTCGATCGCCTTCGCCGACGGGACCCGGACCACAGGCCGGCGCCTGATCCTGGCCCACGGGGTCGAGGACGTCCTACCCGACATTCCGGGCGTGAAGGAGCGCTGGGGCCGAACCGCCCTGCACTGCCCCTGGTGCCACGGTTACGAAGTCGGCGGCGGACCGATCGGCGTCTTCGGACGCGGCGACCACGCTGTGCAGTACGCCCTCGTCGTCGCCGAATGGGGCCAAGCAGTCCTGTTCATCGACCCCGCACGCGTGAGCGAGGCCGAGGCTCGCCAGTTGGCCAGGCGCAGCGTCACGATCGAGCCGACGCCTGTCGAACAGCTGGAGGGCGAAGCCCCCACCCTGACCGGCGTGCGCCTGACCGACGGCCGCTTCGTACCGTTGAAGGCTGTCTTCGTCGGCGCCCAGGTGCGGCTGTCGAACGGTTTCGCCGAGCGCCTGGGGTGCGAGATGACCGACACCCCCATGGGGCGGATCGTCAAGGTCGACGCCCAGCAGCAGACCAGCCAGCCCGGCGTCTTCGCCGCCGGCGATCTGGCTCGACCGGCGGGCAACATCACCCTGGCGACAACGGACGGCATGACCGCCGCCCACGCCGCCTTCCGCTCCCTGTTGGAGGAGGAGACGGCCTGAGGTCCGCCTCCTACTGCGGCTCGACCCGCACTTCGGCCCGGACCGAGTTGGCGATATAGCAGGCCTCGTGGGCGCGGTGATGCAGGTCGTCGATCGCCGCCGCGTCCGGCCGCTTGTCGCCCGACCAGGTCACGGCGGGGCGCAGAACGACCTCGGTGATCGACACCTTGCCGCGCTCGTCCTTGCCCAGGGTCCCCGCCGCCTCGTCGCGGTAGGAATCGACGACGAAGCCGTCCTTGCGGGCATAGGCCAAGAAGAAGAGCATGTGACAGCTGGACAGGGCGGCGACCATGGCCTCCTCAGGGTCCACCGCCGCCGGATCGGACAGGGGCTCGGGCACGCCCGACGGCGCCGAGGAGCCGCGCACCACGGCCCCGCCGTCGAAACGCCATTCGTGGGCCCGCGAATACTGATTGTCGCTGAAGGGCTGATCGCCCCGGCTCCATTCGACGACGGCGAGATGCTGGCTCATGGCGTGCTCCGAAAGTGGTTCGGAACCCAAGCTAGGCGCCCGCGCCGCCTTTCGCCAGCATCCGCATCTGCATCTCGGCCCGAATGGTGAAGCCCAGGGCGTGGTACAGGGCGATGGCCCCGGCGTTGTCCGCATAGGAATGCAGGAAGGCCGTTTCGCCCCGCGCCAGGATGCGTTCGATCACCGTCCGCATCAGGGCGCCCGCATAGCCGCGCCCGCGCGCGTCCGGATGGGCGCAGACGCCGGACACCTCGGTGAAGCCGTCGGGCTTCAGCCTTTCTCCCGCCATGGCCACCAGCCGCCCGTCGTGCTTGACGCCGAAGAAGTCGCCCAGACGATGGGTCTTATCGAAGAAGGGACCCGGTTCCGTCAGGGTCGCGAGCGCCAGCATGGCCGGGGCGTCCGCCTCGGTCAGAGGCTCGATCCGAATGTCGCGGGCCTTCGCCGGAGACAGATCGATCAGCACCATCTGCGCCAGAACCGCCGCCTTCAACACCGTCATGCCGGGCGGCGCCGGCGCAGCCTCCGCTTCGACCGTGGCGATCAGGCCTTCGGGCTGCTCCAGCTCCGCCATGGCCGACAGGCTGTCAGGCGAAGCGTCCACGCTGGCGGCGAAGACGCCGTAACCAGGGGCGAAACGCAGAGCCCGGCCCCCGTTCGCCACGCCGCCCACGGCCAGATTCGACTGGCGCGTGGACGTCAGGGCGTTCCAGATGGGACGGTCGAGAGGATGAGGCACGGCCTCAGCCCTGCCAGAAGCCGACGATCTTCTTGACCTCGTCGATGGTCGGCTGGGCGACTTCGCGCGCCTTCTCCGCCCCGGCCGCCAGGGCCCGGTCGATCTCGGCCGGGTCGGCCATCAGGCGGCGCATCTCGGCCGTGACGTTCGCCATCGAGGACACGGCCAGTTCCGCCAGCTTGGGCTTGAAGGCGCCGAAGCCCTGGCCGCCGAACTCGGCCAGGACGGCCTCGCGCGTGGTGTCCGACAGGGCGGCGTAGATGGCCACCAGGTTCTTGGCCTCGGGCCGCCCTTCCAGACCCTCGATCGTGTCGGGCAGGACGTCCATGTCCGACTTGGCCTTCTTGACCTTGGCCGCGATAGTGTCGGCGTCGTCGGTCAGGTTGATGCGCGACAGGTCCGACGGATCGGACTTGGACATCTTGGCCGTACCATCGCGCAGAGACATGACCCGCGTCGCAGGCCCCTGGATCAGGGGTTCGGGCAGCGGGAAGTAACCCGGCGCGCCGAAGTCGTTGTTGAACTTGGCGGCGATGTCGCGGGTCAGTTCCAGATGCTGTTTCTGGTCCTCGCCGACCGGCACCTCGGTCGCCTTGTAGAGCAGGATGTCCGCCGCCTGCAGCACCGGATAGGTGTAGAGGCCGACGCTGGAGCGTTCCTTGTGCTTGCCCGATTTCTCCTTGAACTGGGTCATCCGGTCCAACCAGCCGAGGCGGCCGACGCAGTTGAAGATCCAGGCCAGCTCGGCGTGGGCCGGCACGGCCGACTGCGGGAAGATGATGGCCTTGGCCGGGTCCAGGCCCGAGGCCAGATAGGCGGCCGCGATCTCGCGCGTCTGAGCCGCCAGCTTCTCGGGCTCCTGCCAGACGGTGATGGCGTGCATGTCGGCGACGAAGATGAACAGGGGCGCGCCCTGGTCCTGCAGTTCGGTGAAGCGCTTCAGAGCGCCCAGGTAGTTGCCCAGGTGCAGGGCGCCGGAGGCCTGGATGCCGGACAGGATGCGGCGAGGACCGGTGTATTGAGCCGGGGTCTGGTCAGTCATGGGGGCGATTCTCGGAATCAAAACGGCTGAGTTCGGCGCGCACGCTGAACAATGAGGTCCAGGCGCGCGAAGGCGTGCTGAAAACAGTCAGCCTCGCCATCGCTGGGCGACGAAGGGATGTCCCTGAGCAGTCATGCCATCGCGCTTATCGGTTCGGCGAGCGAAGGGCAAGGCTTGGAAAACCTCACTTTCAGCGCGCGCGCCGGATCATGCCCTTCACTTCGGCCACCGTGATCGCCCGCGTCAGGAAGGCCAGAAGCACATAGGTCAGCCCTCCTGCCGCCACGACCAGCAAAAGGGCGATCTCCTTGGCGCCATGTCCCGAACCCAGGGCCTCCATGACCGTCTGGACAGGCGCCTGAAGCAGGGGACGCGCCCAGGAAGCCGCGCCGACCACGACGGCCAGGCCCAGGCTGGCGACGCCGATCCGCAACAGGCGCGACATCGCCGAGGCGCTTGGCCGATAATGTCCGCGCCGCCACAGGGTCGCGCCGAGCAAGAGGGCGTTGGTCCAGGCCGCCGCGCTGACCGCCGCAGCGATCCCCGACACCCCCATGCCCAGGTGGAACAGAGCGATGGCCAGGGCGGCGTTCACCGCCACCGATACCAGGGCGAAGGCCATGGGGCTGCGCGTGTCGCCGCGTGCGAAGAAGGCCGGGGCCAGGATGCGGATCAGGACGAAGGCCGGCACGCCCCAGCCGAACTGGAACAGGGCCTGGGCGGTGTTGACCGCGTCGACCTGAAGAAAGGCGCCGCGCGTGAAGAGGGCGTCGATCAGGAAGTAGGGCATGGCCATCAGGGCCCCCGTCGCCGGCAGAGTCAGGGCCATGGACAGGACCGTCGCCTCGTCCATCGAAGCCTGCTGCTGCCCCCGATCCTCGGACGCCACGGCTGCCGACAGGCGAGGCAGAAGCGCGATGCCGATGGCCACCCCGACAAGACCGAGCGGCAGTTGGTACAGCCGGTCCGCTGTCGCCAGCCAGGTCCGACCGCCCGCCACGAAGCTGGACAGATTGCCGGAGATGAAGACGTTGATCTGGGTCGCGCTGTTGCCGATGGCGGCTGGAACCGCGGTGATGATGATGGCCTTCACCGCCGGCGTCAGGCGCGGCATGGACAGACGGATGTTCGCTCCAGCCTTGCGCGCCGCCCACCAGCACAGACCGGCCTGGGCCACGCCCGCGACCGCCACGCCCCAGGACGCCGCATAGGCGGCGCCCACCTGGCCGCCCTGCGCCGGAACGACGGCGGCCAGCATGATCAGGTTCAACAGGATGGGATAGGCGCCTGAGACGATGAATCGCCCCCGCGCGTTCAGCACCCCGCTGAGCAGGGAGGCGATCGCCATGCAGGGCAGATAGGGCATGGTGATCTGGGTCAGCACCACAGCCAGCTTGAAACGCGCCGGATCGTCCAGGAAGCCGATGTTGATGACCGTCATCAGCCACGGCATCGTCAACTGCGCCAAGATGGTCAGCACCACCGTCACCGCCGCGACGGCGGCCAGGGCGTCGGTCGCCACCTGATCGGCCGCCGCCTCGCCCTCGGTCTTCAGCGTCTTGGCGTAGGCCGGCACGAAGGCGGCGGCGAAGGCCCCTTCGGCGAAGATGCGGCGGAACAGGTTGGGGAAGTTCAGGGCGGTGTTATAGGCGTCCGCCGCCGGTCCCGCCGAGGCGCCCAACGCCGCCGAGATGACCACGTCGCGCGCGAACCCGGCCAGGCGGCTGAGCAGGGTCATGCCGCTGAAGATGGCCGAGGAGCGCATGACGCCCCCGCCCTTGACCGTGGTCGAAGCGGCCGGCGGTTGGACGACCGGCTCCATCGTGGCGTTGGCGGCGGAGATCGGCGCGGCCGGTTCGATGGGATCGGTCTTGTCGTTCACGGCTGGTCTCTATGCTCGCCCGGTCACACGCCTTAGCGCGCCCGCGCGCCGCTGGATACGGGCTTGCGTCCCACCTCGCCTTCCAGGTCGGAGACGTCCCGCACGCTGGCTCGTACTGGAACAATGCGTCGCCCCGCCGGTCCCAGGGGCGCGCGGTTCAGGACGTCCAGAAGATCCGCCCTCAAGGCTTCCAGACGCGGAGCGTCCTTCGGTTTCCCGCCGTCGGAATCGGTGATGTAGAAGCCGTCCACCGCCCGCTCGCCGAAGCTGGCGATATGGGCCGATCGGGTCGAATAGCCGTGAGCCGATATGGTGCGCGCCAGATCCGCCAACAGGCCGGGACGGTCGGCGCCCGAAACCTCGATCACCACGGCGCTGGTCCCGGCCTCGGTGTCGATGCGGACCACGGGCCGCACCTCGAAGACGGCGCGGCGCGCGCTGACTCGCGGAGTCTCCACGGCCGAAGCCCGCGCCCCTTTCTGCGCCGCCCTTTCCAGGGCCTTGACCAGAATGGCCAGGCGGCGCGGCTCGCGCTGACCATAGGCCTCGCCCGCGCCGTCCTGAATCTCGAACACGTCCAGGGCCGTCCCGTCCTCGGCCGTGGCCAGGCGGGCGCCCACCACGTCGGCGCCGGCCATGGCCAGGGTCGCCGCCAGGTCGGCGAAGAGGCCCGGTCGATCCACGGCGGCCACCGCCACGCGCGCCGTGCTCTCCAGCGCCGTCTCGGGCATCAGGGCCTCGACCGCCGCCCCCTCGCGGCGCGCTCGTTCCACCAGGGCCGGATGTTCCGTCAGCGGGTCCTCGCGGCGCACGTCGTCGCCGCGGAACAAAGCCTCTGCAGCCTCGAACAGGGCGCGCATCAACTGGCCCTTCCATCCGTTCCAGACGCCCGGCCCCACGGCCCGGATATCGGCCACGGTCAGGACCATCAGCATCCGCAGGCGCTCCGGATCGCCCACGGCCTCGGCGAAGGCCCGCACGGTCGAGGGGTCGGACACGTCGCGCTTCTGGGCGTAGTCGCTCATCAGCAGGTGGTGGCGCACCAGCCAGACCACCAGTTCGATCCGTCCCGGATCGACGCCCAACCGCTCGCAGGCCCGCCGGGCGGCGATGGCGCCGTCCTCCAGTTGTCCCCTGTCGCCGCCCTTGCCCACGTCATGCAGCAGCATGGCCAGCATCAGGACCTCCGGATCGGCGATCCGATGAATGATGGCGGTCGAGGCGGGGTGATCCGCCTCCAGCTTGCCGCGCGCAATGTCGTTGATGATCCCCACGGCCTGAAGCGTATGCTCGTCGACCGTATAGGCGTGGTACATGTTGAACTGGGTCTGGCCGACGATGCGCCCCCATTCCGGCAGGAAGCGACCCAGCAAACCCGTCTCGTTCATGATCGACAGGACGCGGTAGGGCCGCATCCCGCGCGCCAGCACCGTCAGGAAGGCCTCTGCCGCGCGCGGGTCGCGCCGCAACGCCGGCGTCACCAGAGGCAGGGCGCGGATCACGGCGGCGAAGGCGTCGGGATGCAGGTCCAGATCCAGCCGGTCGGCCTCGACGAACAGCAGCAGCAGCCGCACCGGGTCATGGGCGAAGACCCCGCCCCCCCTTACCGTCAGCCGCCCCTCTTCGATCGCCAGACCGTCGAAGGCCAGCTTCGCCCGCCGCCGGGGGATCAGGCGCGACAGGCCGCGCGCCAACCCTTGCGCCTTCTTCTGCTGACGAGCTTCCAGTTGAGCCGAAACCGCGCGGGTCAGGGCGCCCACCTCGCGCGCCACCTGGAAATAGCGCCGCATGAAACGCTCGACCGCCAGTTCGTCGCCGCGCCCGCGCCAACCCATGCGCCGGGCGATCTCGGGTTGAAAGTCGAAGGTCAGCTTCTCCTCAGCCCTGCCCGCCGCCAGGTGCAGATGAATGCGCACCTTCCACAGAAAGCCGATGGCTTCGCGGAAGCTGCGCAGCTCGCGCGCGCTCAACAGGCCCTCCAGGGCCGCCTGTCCCCGCTCGCTGTCCGGCGCCAGGGACCGGGCGATCCAGAACAGGGTGTTCAGGTCGCGCAGCCCGCCCTTGCCGTCCTTGACGTTGGGCTCGACCCGATAGCGCACCGCCCCGGTCTTCTGCAGGCGGACGTCCCGCTCCTCCATCTTGGCGGCGATGAAGGGGCGGGGATCGGCTTTAGCCGCCTGGGCGCGAAAACGGCCGATCATGTCCAGGGCCAGGGCTTCGTCGCCGGCCAGGAAGCGCGCCTCCAGCAGGGTGGTCCGCACCGTCATGTCGGTGCGCGCCAGCGCCAGGGTCTCATCGAGCGATCGCGAAGCCGAACCGACCTTCAGCCCCATGTCCCACAGGACGTAGTGGACGAACTGCGTCACCGCCTCCGTCCGGGCGTCGGACTTGCCCGACCGCAGGAACAGCAGGTCCAGATCAGAAAAGGGCGCCAGAACCCCGCGCCCATAGCCCCCGACGGCCACCAGGGCCAGCCGCCCGGCCTCGGTCGCGCCCTGGGTCGGATACAGGGTCTCGGTCGCGAACCGCCACAGGGCGATCAGCATCTCGTCGGCGGCGTTGCAGTAGAGCCGGGCTGTCTCGGCTCCGTCCGAGGCCCCCTGCCCGCTTTCCAATCGCCGCGCAGCCCGGGCGCGAGCGGCTTCGAAGGACTTGGTCAGCACGCTCGCCGCAGCGGCCCGCACGTCGGGCGTCGAAGCCGCCTCCGCGAGCCGCTGATCCAGGTTCACGGCCGGCTCCGCTCCTGGGCCAGGCCCTTCAGGCGATACAGCGCTTCCAGCGCCTCGCGCGGGGTCAGGTCGTCGGGATCGAGATCCGCCATCGCCTCATCCAGCGCCGAACTGATCGGCGCCGGCGGAGGTTCGGCCACAGCGGCGAACAGAGGCAGGTCGTCCAGGCGCGCCGTCGCCGCCTTCTCGCTTTCCAGCCGATCCAGCACCTCGCGGGCGCGTCCGACCACGGCGGTCGGCACCCCGGCCAGCTTGGCCACCTGCACGCCGTAGGAACGGTCCGCCGCCCCCGGCGCCGCCTCGTGCAGGAAGACCAGGTCGCCGTTCCACTCGCGCGCCTTCATCGACAGGTTGCAGACGTGGTTCAGCCGCTCCTCCAGCCGCGCCAGCTCATGATAGTGGGTGGCGAACAGGGTGCGGGCGCGATTGGTCTCGTGCAGGGCCTCGGCCGTGGCCCAGGCGATGGCCAGGCCGTCGTAGGTGGCCGTGCCGCGTCCGATCTCGTCCAGCACGACGAAGCTGCGCTCCGTGGCCTGGGTCAGAATGGCGGCGGTCTCGACCATCTCCATCATGAAGGTGGATCGGCCGCGCGCCAGGTCGTCGCCGGCGCCGACGCGGCTGAACAGCCGATCCACGACGCCGAGCCGCATGGCGCGCGCAGGGACGAAGGCGCCCGCCTGGGCCAGGACCACCAGCAGCGCGTTCTGACGCAGGAAGGTCGACTTGCCGGCCATGTTCGGACCGGTGACGATGGAGAGACGCGAAGCCCTCTGCCCGTCGCCGGCCAACCGGCAATCGTTGGGCGTATAGGGATCGCCCTGCGCCTTCACCGCCGCCTCGACCACCGGGTGGCGGCCCGCTTCAACGGCGAAGTTCAGGGAATCGTCGACCACGGGCCGCACGGCCCCGACCTCTTCCGCCCATTCGGCCAGAGCGGCGTGGGCGTCCAGCTCCGCCAGGGCCTCGGCCACGCCCTGCAACGGCCCGGCCAGCCGCACGACGTCGCGGCGCCAGGCCTCGAAGGTCTCGCCCTCCATGGCCAGGGCGCGGTGCCCGGCCTGGCTGATCTTGGCGTCCAGCTCCGACAGTTCGACCGTGGTGAAACGGACCTGGTTGGCCAGGGTCTGACGGTGGATGAAGGGGCTGTCCGGCCCGGCCCGCAGCAGGCCTTCCGCGGCCTTGGCCGAGGCCTCCAGGAAGTAGCCCAGCACGGCGTTGTGGCGCACCTTGAAGGCGACGCCGCTCTCGGCCACAGCGCGAGCCTCCAGATCGGCGACCACCCGGCGGCTGTCGTCGCGCAGGGTGCGGGCGGCGTCCAGTTCAGGACGATGGCCGGGGTTCACGAAGCCGCCGTCGCGCGCCAGATGCGGCGGCTCCTCGACCAGGCCGTCCGCCAGATCAGCCAGCAGATGCGACAGGTCGCCGTCCAGCGTCAGCCGGTCGAGACAGGCCGCCACGCGCGCCGGCGGTCCGGCCAGAGGGTCATGGGTCGTGGCCGCGAACAGGCCCGCCAGTCCCTGCGCCGTCGTCAGCCCCGAGCGGATCGCCGCCAGATCGCGCGGCCCCCCGCGTCCCAGAGCGAGGCGCGAGGTCGCCCGGGCCACGTCGGCCGAGGCCCGCAGGGCGTCGCGCAGACCTCGCCTCAGGTCGCGCCGCTCCAGCAGCCATTCCACCGCGTCCAGCCCAGCGTTGATCGCCGCCGGATCTCGCAGGGGCCGCGACACGCGCTCGGCCAGGGCCCGCGCCCCGCCCGAGGTGACGCTGCGGTCGATGCAGTGCAGCAGGGAGCCGTCGCGTTCGCCGCGCTGGGTCCGGTCGATCTCCAGGCTCAACCGCGTCGCTGGGTCGATGGCCAGGAAGCCGCTCTCGCCCGAGCGGCGCGGCGGAGCCAGGGCGGGAATCTTGCCGGCCTGTGTCGTCTCCAGATAGGCGGCGATCAGGCCCAGGGCCGAGACCTCGGCCTCCTCGAAGGCGCCGTAGCCGTCCAGGGCTGAGACGCCGTACAGGCGCTGCACCCGATCACGCGCTCCGACCGGTTCGGCCAGGGCCTGCGGCATGGCCTGGACCACCCCGCCGGAGCCGTCCAGCGCCCCCTTCAGCGTCTCGTCCGAGAACAGACGGTCGGGCACCAGCACTTCCGATGGTCGAAACGCCGCCAGCGCCGCGCCCAAGTCCGACAGATCGCAGGCCACGCTGTCCACCGCCCCGGCCGACAGCTCGACCACGGCCACGGCGGCGCGGCCCTTGCGCACCGCCACCGCCGCCAGACGATTGGCCCCGCGCGCGTCCAGCAGGCTGTCCTCGGTCAGGGTGCCGGGCGTCACCACGCGAACGATGTCGCGGTGGACCACGGCCTTGGAGCCTCGCTTCTTGGCCTCCGCCGGGTCTTCCAACTGCTCGCAGATGGCGACCTTGAAGCCCATGCGGATCAGTCGGGCCAGATAGCCGTCCAGCGCATGGACCGGCACCCCGGCCATGGGGATGTCCTCGCCCTGGTGCTTGCCCCGCTTGGTCAGGGCGATCCCGAGGGCCGCCGCCGCCTTCTGCGCGTCCTCGAAGAAGAGCTCGTAAAAGTCCCCCATGCGGAAGAAGAGGATGGCGTCCGGCTGACCCGCCTTGGCCGCCAGGAATTGCGCCATGACCGGCGTGGTTCCGGCGTCAGGCTTCAGATCGGTTTTCGGAGGGTGGGCGACGGGAGCGTTCATACCCGCACAGGGTGCAGGATCGCCCCGCCCGCCTCAAGCGTGAACCGCGCCGATCATGCACAGGCGGAAGGCGAAACGCCCAACCTCCTGTGGATCAGGCCGCGTTGCTGATCCTCAGGCGCAGGCGCGAGGCCAGGGCCGCCGGGCCTTCGTCCAGAGCCAGGGCGCTCCAGTCGATGTCGGGCGTCCGGGCGTGGGAGGCGGCGATCATGGCGCGCATCTCGGCGGCCGAGGCGACGCTGGCCACCACCTGATCCACGCCGGGCAGGTTCAGGGCGTAGGCCAGGGCCGCCTGCATGGGGTCGATCCGCGCCTCGGCCAGACGACGTCGCGTCCGCGACAGGGCCATGCCGTGATCCGCCAGTTCCGGCGGCAGGCTGTCGCGATGAGCGAACAGCAGGCCCTGGGCGAAGACCGAGGCCAGATGCACCTCGACCCCCTGGGCCGCCATCTCCTCGATCGCGCCGCCGCGCGCGGCCCGTTGATCCAGGATGTTGCAGGCGATCTGCACCACGTCGGGCTGGAAACGACGGGCCATCAGGGCGGGACCGTCCTCGACCGCCGCCACGAAGCCGATCTTGCGGAAGATTCCCCGATCCTTCAGCGCCTGCAGCCGGTCCCACAGGGCGCGCCCCTCGGCGCCCGCCAGATCGGCGGCGCTTTGAACCAGGACGGCGTCGCCGCGCGGCAGGCCCATGCGCTCCAGCGAACGACGCGCCCGCGCCTCAACCCGGTCCAGGCCGTCGGCCAGGGGCACTGTGCGCACGGTGACGCGGAAGGGCGAGGGGAAGGGCCAGGCCTGGCCCAGCATCCGCTCCACGTCGCCTTCGGGACGGGTGGCCACCAGGCTGACGCCCGCGTCGCCCGCAGTTTGAAGCAGAAGGCGCGTCGCATCCTCCCGCTGGCCGGGCGGCAGCGGACGGGACCGTTCGGGCTCGGCCACCACAGCGATGGCCAGCCGGTCGGCCGGAGAGGGCGGGACGGCGAATCTCACACGCCGATATTCCGCGCCAAAGCTTAAGGGAGATTGACTGAAATCAAGGCTGTTGGTGAACGAACAGGCTTAATCCGCATCCGGCTGATTATCGGGATGCGCCGCATTGAAGGCCGGATGCAGGCCCGCCCGCATCTCGATCTCGAGCAGACGCGGAAACGCGGCCAGATCGACGTTGAACCGCCGCGCCGAATAAATCTGCGGGATCAGGTAGCAGTCGGCCAGGGTCGGGGCGCCGCCGAAACACCATCCCTCGCCATGACGCGCGACCAGAGCCTCCAGGGCGGCGAAGCCGTCGAGAATCCATCGCCCGGCCCAGGCGTCCACGCCCGTCTGATCGGCGCCCAGTTCGCGCACCGCCTTCAGCACCCGCAGATTGTTCAGCGGATGGATGTCGCAGCCGACCAGAGCCGCCATGGCCCGCACCACGGCCCGGTCGCCTGCCGACGAGGGCAGCAAGGCCGGGGTCGGGTGCGTCTCCTCCAGCCACTCCAGAATGGCCGGGCTCTGGGACAGGACCAGGCCGTCGTCGGTCTCCAGCGCCGGAACCAGGCCCTGGGGGTTCAGCGCCAGATAGGCGGCGGATTTCTGCACTCCGGCCCTCAGATCGACCGGAGCGGTTTCATAGACCAGCCCCTTCAGGTTGAGGGCGATGCGGGTGCGATAGCTGGTGCCCGAGCGCCAGTAGCCGTGCAGGATCATGACGTCACCGTGAAGCTGAGCGGCGTCAGGCCGCCGATGCTCGCCTCGACCCGGTCGCCGGGAACCAGAGGCCCGACTCCTTCGGGCGTGCCGGTGAAGATCAGGTCGCCGGGCTGCAGGCTCCACAGCTCATTGGCCTTGGCCAGAATCCCCGCCGGGTCCCAGATCATGTCCGACAGACGTCCCGACTGACGCGCCTCGCCGTTGACCTTCAGCTCTATGACCGCATCCGCATCAGGCAGGGCGCCCAGCGTCAGGGCGCCGCAAGGCGCCGACTGGTCGAAGGCCTTGCCCGCCTCCCACGGCCGCCCCTTGGCCTTGGCCTCGGCCTGAAGATCGCGCCGCGTCAGATCGACGCCCACGGCCCAACCCGCGATGACCCCGCCTTCACCAACAGCGACGACCAATTCGACCTCGTGGTGCAGGTTCCCGGTCGCCGACGGATAGGCCGGATCGGCTCCGTCCACGACCAGGGCGTCGGCGGGCTTGGCGAAGAAGAAGGGCGCGGGCTTGTCCGGATCAGCCCCCATTTCACGGGCGTGGGCGGCGTAGTTCTGGCCCACGCACAGGATGCGGCGCACCGGGAAACGCCGGTCGTCGCCGACGACGGACAGCGAGGGAATCGAAGCGGGCGGGAACAGCCATCGGGTCATGCCGTCGTTCTTAGGACGACCGTTCGGACGACGCCAGACGCGGCGGCTCTACAGGAACCTTGGTCGCCGGTGTGGCGTTCGGCTCAAGGGTTCTCTATCTATAATCGTCAAGCTTATACACCCAGCGGAGCGCGCACATGGCCACGACCAAGGCTCGGGAAGACATCAAGAACGACCTGAAGACCCTCAAGGAGGATCTGAAGACCGGCGCCCGCGAAGAAACGCAGCGCCTGAAGGAAAAGGCCGCCGAGGCCGAGGCCCGCCTGCGCGAACAGGGCGAGGAACTGCGCGACAAGGCGCGCGGCTACTACGACAGCGCCCGGGTGCGCGGCCGTGAATATTACGACGAGGCCGCCGAGCGCTTCGACGAAGCCCAGCGCTACGTCATCGAACGCGTCCAGGAACGCCCGGTCCAGTCCACCGCCATCGCCCTCGGCGTCGGCGTCGTCCTGGGCATGCTGATCGCCGGTCGTCGCCGCTGATGCTCGGGCGCCGGCTGATCAATCGCGCGGTCGCGACCTTTGTCGCGGCGGGAGCGGGCTTCGTCGCCATGGTCGCCCTGGGCGCCACGGTCTACTACCTGCTCCTGCTGGCCCTGCCGCCCGTGGCCGCGGCGGCCGTCACCTCGGCCCTGTTCGCCCTCGTCACCCTGTTCGTGGTCCTGATCTTCATCCGTCAGGCCCATGGCGACGACGAGGAGGAGGAAGAGGACTATCAGCCGGAAGGCCTGGGCGCCCGCGCCTTCCACCTGTTCCAGCAACGCCCCGTCCTGGGCACGGTCGCGGCCCTGGCCGGCGGCTGGATCTTCCTGCGCAATCCGGCCCTGGCCACCATGGTCGCCGCAGCCTTCACCGAGAAAAGCCACTCGCGCCGCCGCCGTTGATCGACGGAACAGCACAGTCTTCGGAGCGTTATCAAGGAGCAGGTGAAATCGCCATCGATGGACATCGATGATTTCGCCTTCATCCCGATAATGTTCCGGAGGTCTTCATGCTTCGCTGGGCTATCATCTTCTTTATAATCGCCTTGGTCGCGGCCGTTCTCGGTTTCGGCGGCATTTCAGGAATGTCGTTCGAGATCGCGAAATTCATCGCCATCATCGCCGTCATTCTCTTTGTGGTCTCTCTGCTCGTCGGCGGCATGAGAGGACGCGGACCTCGCGTCTAGCCGCCACATTCAGCAGATCGAACAAAAGCCCCGGTCGTCGGCCGGGGCTTTTTCACGCCGGGGCTACGGCCGCTCGGCGTCGGGGCAGGCGCCAGACCTGGTCGTCGGCGAACCGCTGGCCGGTCCAGACGACGGAGGTCACGACCATCTCCCGCTCGTCCCAATCGATACGGTTGAAGCCTGGCGGCGCTCCGCGCTCCCGCCGCGACAAGGTTCCGCATCCCACGGCGTAGGAGCAGCGATCGGACAGATCGACGTTCAGAGCGAAGGGCGTGTGCACATGGCCGGTGGTGATCAGGTCCACCCCGGCCTCGGCGAAGATCAGGGCCGCCGCCTCGCCGCGCTTGACCTCGCCGGTCATGGGGGCGCCGATCATCTCGATCAGCGGATGATGGCAGGCCAGGATGCGCAGAGCGCCCTGGGGCGCGCGTCTCAGGGCCTCGGCCGCGCGACGCGTCTGATCCAGATCGATCACCCCCTTCGACCAGTTGAGCCGCGCCTGCCAGCCGCGCGCCGTCGTGACCCCGCGCACCATCAGGCCCGGGCTGCGGAACTCATGGTCGTGCGCGGGATGGCCGGTGGCCCGCTCGAACGCCCGCCAGGGCCAGAACAGGCGCGCCGCCACATCCCAGTAGGGCACGTCATGATTGCCCACGGTGACGAAGACCGGCTGGGGCATGGCGCGGATCCATTCGCCCGCCGCCGCGAATTCCTCGGGCAGGCCCCGCTGGGTGATGTCCCCGGTGATCAGGACCAGGTCGTGAGGCTCGGCGTGGGCGTAGTCCACCGCCGCCGCCACGGCCCGCACGTGCTCGCAGCCGAAATGGACGTCCGAAAACTGGATCACCCGCCCCATCAGGCGCGGACGTCCGTCGCGGCCTCGGGCGGCGAACGCCGGGGCGCCAGGGCCATGAAGGCGCGCGGAATGAAGACCGCCTTGGCTTCTGCGCGCAGCAGCACCGGTTCTCCGTCGATCACCGCCGGAATGCGGGAGCGCGCCCAGACGGCGATCTTCCTGGCGGGTCGGGTCGTCACCTCGGGATCATGACGCCAGTCGTCGAACAGGGCGTGCGCCGCCAGGCGGAAGGCCTGCGCCGCGTCCGAGGTGTTCATCGCCGCAGCCTCAAGCCCCACCGGCTCGTCCATGACCTTGGAGATCAAGGGGCAGATCAGCACCAGGGCTTCCGACTTCTGTTTTTCTCCGGCGTCCAGGGCGAAGCGGATGCGGCCGGAAAAGGCGCGGTTGAAGGCCCGGCGCGCATACATCCAGGCCAGTTTCAGCTTGCCGGTCCGCATGGCCTCGCGGGCCGGCGCCCAGAGGGCAGGAGAGCCCAGGATGGCGGCGCAGAAGAAGGCCTCTTCCGCATCGATCCGGCCGCCGGACACGGGTTGGGCCACGCCCTCCTCCAACGCGCGCCGCAGGGCGACCTTCCAGTCCCCCGTGCCGTACAGGGCCTTGGGCAGCATGTTCATGGTTCCGCCCGGCAGGGGGGCCACCAGGGGGCCGTCCGGTCCCGCCCGCGTCGCCACCGAGCGCGCCGTCCCGTCTCCGGCCAGGACGAAGACCGCATCCGCTCCGGCCTCGAGCGCCTCGCCGATCTGGACGGGGATCTTCGCCCCCTCCAGGGTCGTCACCGTCGCCTCCAACTCATATTCCGCCAGCATGGCCTCGGCTTCCGCCGCCGCGCCGGGGCCGACCCCGCCGGACAGGGGATTGACCAGGATGATCACCCGCTTGAGCGCCGCGTGCGGGGTTAGAGGGCGCTTTTCCAATGTCGGAGCCGTGTCTGTCATGGTTCGCGGGAACGCCTCGTTTCCCATCGAAGTTCCGTCGAACGAAATATTGCGAAGCTTATCGCCTTCGCCCCGGAACCGCCCTCTTTCCTGGGCGTTCTGTGCGCAAGGGGAGCAATTTCGGGATGAAGGACAGACCCATGAACAAGGCGATCATCGCCATCGCCGGCGCCGGCCTTCTGGTTACAGCCTGCGCCAGCGATCCGTATTACGGCGGCGGCGGCAATGAAACCGTGCGTCAGGGCGCCATCGGCGCCGGCATCGGCGCGGTCGCCGGCGCCATCATCGGCAACAATGTCGGCGGCGGCAACGCCGCGACCGGCGCGGCCATCGGCGCCCTGGCAGGCGGCGCAGCCGGCGCCATCCGCGGCTCCAACCAGGACCGCGGCAACCAGCAGCGCTATCGCGACAACCAGGGTCGCTATTACTACTGCTACGACAACCGTCAGTCCGAGTGCTACTGGGAGAACGGCCAGCGTCGCTACTAAGCGGCTGGCGTCCGAAGCTTTTTCGGGTCAGTTTTCAGGGGCGGTCCGCGACGCGGGCCGCCCTTTCTGATTTCTGTATCCATCCTGTCGCGCCCGGGGCTGGGCGTTCGCTAGAGGGGCCGCCGCATGAAAACGATCCACGTCCTCGCCGTCGTCGCCGGGGCCAGCCTGGCCGCCCTCGCCGCCTGCGCGCCCTCCAGCCCCTACAAGGAACGCAGCGATCTGGTCAGCAATCCCGCAGCCTGCGCGCCCAAGCGGTTCGAAGTCTATTTCGACAACGACCAGGCCCGCCTGACCCCCGCCGCACGCGAGGCCGTCAGCCTGACCGCCACCCAGCTCCAGGGCTGCGACGTCACCAAGGTACAGGTCCTGGGCCTGGCCGACGCCCGCAGCGGCACCGCCGCCGCCAACCAGACCCTGTCGGAGCGTCGCGCCCGCGCCGTCGCAGAGGTCCTGGCCGCCGCCGGACTTCCCGCGCCGGCCTTCGAGGTCGAGGCCGCCGGCGCCGACGGGGCCCGGGTCAACGGCGTCAACGATCCCCTGCGTCGCCGCACCGAGGTCCTGATCGAGGCGCGTCCCCGGCGCTGAGCCTCGGACAATCCGCCCATGCGGCGCCGGGTCGTGGACGGTGGCTGTCGGGGCAAGAGGCGACTAAGGTCCGGCTCGCTCTGAAACTCAGCGGTCCTTTCGTCTTGCGCCTTCTGTCCCTCCTGCTTCTCTGGCTGGCTCTCGCCGTTCCGGCCGTCGCGGCGCCCTCAGCCCTCGACCAGGCTCTGGCCGCCGGCGCGGCCGCATCTCCGGCCGGTCCCCAGAGGACCGAACGGATCGAGGCGGAGCTGGTCCCGATGAGCGCATGGGCCGCGCCGGGCTCGACCGCCGTGGTCGCCGTGCGCCAGAAGATCAAGCCCGGCTGGCACACCTATTGGCGCAACCAGGGGGATTCGGGCGGCCCGACCACGCTCGAATGGTCCCTGCCCGCCGGAATCAAGGCGGGCGACATCCTCTGGCCCCTGCCTGAACGGCAGAGGCTGCAGAGCCTGATGAACTACGGCTATTCCGACGTCGTCTTCCTGCCCGTGCCGATCGAGGTTCCCGCCTCGGCCCGTCCCGGCGAGGTCCTGTCCCTGCGCGCCACGGCGCGCTTCTTCGTCTGCAGCGACGAGATGTGCGTGCCCGAGGACCTGAATCTGGCGCTGAACCTGCCGGTGCGCGACGGTGCCGCGCCGCTCGATCCCCGCTACGGCCAGGCGATCCAGGATACGGTCGCTGCCGCGCCGCGCCCCGCAGGGATCGTCGCGCGCGCCGCCTTGGCCGACGGCCGGCTGACCCTGACGGCGAGCGGAGGGCCCCTGGCGAACGCCCGCCCGCGCTGGGCCTACTTCTATCCCTTCCAGGGCGGAATCATCGATCACGCCGCCGCCCAGTCCGGCGAGCGCGGCCCGCAAGGCCTGACGACGACGGTCGCGGCCGGGCGGAACCTGGTCGCCGAGGGCCTGACGGGACCGATCCAAGGCGTCCTGTCCACCGACCTGGGCGCCTGGGAGATCACGGCGGAACCGGGTGCGCCCCTCGCCGGCGTCGCTGGCGACGGCGGGATCGGAGACGGCGAAGGAGCTCAAACCGCCGGATCAACCGTCGACGCCGTCGGCTTCCTGCGCGCCGCCCTCTTCGCCCTGCTGGGCGGGCTCATCCTCAACCTCATGCCCTGCGTCTTTCCCATATTGGCGATGAAGGCGGCGGCGCTCAGCCGCTCGGCCCATCATCCGGTCGAGGCGCGTCGCGACGGCCTGGCCTTCCTGGCCGGGGTTCTGGCGACCTTCGTCGTCCTGGCCGGCGCCCTCCTGGCCCTGCGCGCGGGCGGCCAGGCCCTGGGCTGGGGCTTCCAGTTGCAATCGCCCGCCGTAGTCGCGGCCCTGGCCCTGCTGATGCTGGCCGTCGCCCTGAACCTGTCCGGCGTCTTCCATGTCGGATCGGGATTGCAGGGCGCCGGGAACGGCTCCTTGTCGCGCCTGCCCGGCGCCGTGGGCGCCTTCTTCACCGGCGTCCTGGCCGTCGTGGTGGCCGCACCCTGCACGGCGCCCTTCATGGCCCTGGCCTTGGGCGCGGCCCTGGTCATGCCCTGGCCCATGGCCCTGGCCGTCTTCGTCATGCTGGGCCTGGGCCTGGCCCTGCCCTATGTCCTGATCAGCTTCAGCCCGCGCCTTCTGGCCCGCCTGCCGCGCCCAGGTCCGTGGATGGAAAGCCTGCGCAACCTGCTGGCCTTCCCCATGTACGGCGCCGCCCTGTGGCTGGCCTGGGTCTACGGCCGTCAGACCGCCGACGCCCTGGCCCTGCTGTTCGGCGCCGGACTGATGCTGGCCCTGGCCCTGTGGCTGTTCGGCCGAGGCCAGGCGTCGCCCGATCGGGGCCGCGTGTTCGCCTCGGCGGCCGCTGCAGCCCTGATCCTCGCCCTGGGTCTAGGCGTCATAGCCGGTCGCGCGGCGCCCGCCGACCGCGCCTCAAGCGACAGCCGCCTGCCGTCCGCCCCCTGGTCCGAAACCGCCCTCCGCAACGCCCTGGCCGAAGGTCGTCCGGTCCTCGTCAACTTCACCGCTGACTGGTGCGTCACCTGCAAGATCAACGAGGGCGCCGCCCTGTCCTCGCCGCGCACGACCGAGGCCCTGCAGGCGGCGAACGCCGTCTATCTGGTCGGGGACTGGACCCGTCGCGACGACGCGATCACGGCCGAGCTGCAACGCCACGGCCGCTCGGGCGTGCCGCTCTATCTGCTCTATGCGCCCGGCAAGCCGGAGCCGCGCATCCTGCCCCAGCTTCTGACCGAGGGCGTCGTCGTCGACGCCCTGCGGACCGCCGCAAAAACGTTGATCGGAGCCTCAAGCAGCGCGAAGCGCGATAGGCCCCAAAGGCCCTAAACCATCCGCCTCTCAGACGGCCGGTTTAGGCGGCGAGGTGATGACCTCGACATTGTCGTTCAGCAGATAGGCCAGTTCTTCCAGGGCGACCTTCCGCTCGGCGGCGCCGGCCGCGCTTTCCACAGCCGCGACCTTCTTGGGCATGTCCTCGGAGATGCCGCGCAGGATGCATTTCAGGTCATTGTCCGTGCCGCGTTCCTTCAGCACCAGATGCCCCTGAAGGTCGCGAGCAGCCAGTTCGGCCGCCTGGGCCTTGAAGCCGGTGAAGGCGGCGCCGGTGAGGAAGCCCTCGGCCTGGGCGGCGTCGGAGGCGATCCAGCCGTCGACCACCGCCTTCAGCGAACCCGAGCGCGTCACCAGATCGGCGAACAGGGGCTCATGGGCGACCGAAACCGGCGCGTCGGCGGTGACCGGCGGCTGGGCGGCGGCTTCGGCCACCGCGGGATCGCTGAGCATGAGAACGGCGGCGAGCATCAGTCCGCAGGACATGGGCGGCATCCTTTCTTGAGCGACCGTCCGAGAAGACCAATTGGAAAACTCGGTTGAACCCGGCCGTTGATTGAACTCTTCTAGGCCTGAGCCGTAAACGAGGGCTTGCAAGCGCCGTACCAAATCACGGCCGGGCCGCGTGACGACCAAGGGGGAAGACATTTGACGCCGTACGCCGCCTGGGCCGAGCTGGAAGCCGCCGCCCGCCGGGACGCCGACGCCCGAATCGTCGATCAGTTCGCCGCCGACCCCGATCGCCTGTCGTGGATGACGCTCGATGCGGCCGGACTTCATCTGGACCTGTCCAAGCAGAGCTGGACCCGCACGGGCTTCGAGGCCGCTCTTTCCTTGGCGCGAGCCTGTGATCTGGAAAGCCGTCGCGCCGCGCTTTTCGCGGGCGAGGCCGTCAACTCGACCGAGGACCGAGCGGCCCTGCACCCGGCGTTGCGCGCGCCGGCCGGCGCCGATTTCCACGCCCTGGGCGCCCCGGTCTCCGCCCAGGTCGACGCCGTCCGCGCCGAAATGAAACTCTATGCCGAAGCCGTACGGTCCGGAATCGAGACAGGAGCAAGCGGACGCGCGTTCAAGACCGTGGTCCATATCGGCATCGGCGGCTCGGACCTGGGCCCCCGCCTGATCTGGGACGCCCTGCGCCCGCTCGATCCAGAGATCGACCTGCGCTTCGTCTCCAACATCGACTCGCGCGACATGGCCGAGGCCCTGACAGGACTGGATCCGGAAACCACCCTGATCGTCGCCGTCTCCAAGACCTTCACCACCCACGAGACGCTCGTCAACGCCGAAGCCGCCAAGGCCTGGCTGGCCGCCGCCCTGCCCGCTGCGGGCCTGGACAGGCACTTCATCGGCGTCACCGCCGCCCCGGAACGCGCCGCTGCCTTCGGGTGCGGCCGCGTCTTCGGCTTCAACGACTGGGTCGGCGGCCGTTATTCCCTGTGGTCGGCCGTCAGCCTGTCCTGTGCCATCGGCCTGGGCTGGCAGACCTTCCAGGGCTTCCTCGACGGCGCCGCCGAACTGGACCGTCACTTCCTCGAGGCCCCGATGGAACGGAACGCTCCCGTCCTCATGGCCCTGGCCCAGATCTATAATGTCGACGGCCTGCACCGCCCGACCCGCACCGTCGCCCCCTACGCCCACGCCCTGCGTCGCCTGCCCGCCTTCCTGCAGCAGTTGGAGATGGAATCGAACGGCAAGGGCGTCCGTCGCGACGGATCGCCGGTCGGACGTCAGACCTGCCCCGTCGTCTTCGGCGAGCCCGGCACCAACGGCCAGCACGCCTTCTTCCAGCAGATCCACCAGGGACCGCAGGTGGTCCCTGCCGAGTTCGTCATCGTCGCCTCGACGGACGGAACGAGCTCGGAAAGCCCTCTCTGGGCCAACGCCCTGGCTCAGGGCCAGGCCTTGATGCAAGGCAAGACCGAAGTCCAGGCCCGCGCCGAACTGATCGCCTCGGGCGCTTCGGACATCGAAGCCGACCGTCTGGCTCCCCACAGGACTTTTTCCGGAAACCGGCCCTCGACCGCCATCCTGATGCCGCGACTGACGCCCCGGACCCTGGGCGCCCTGATCGCCCTCTATGAGCACAAGACCTTCGTCGAGGGCGTCATCTGGGACATCAACAGCTTCGATCAATGGGGCGTCGAACTGGGCAAGGTCCTGGCCAGGGCCGTGCTGAAGGATGTGGCGGCGGGCGAACCTGGACCCGGCCTCGACCCCTCGACAGCCGCCCTTCTGACCCGCCTGCTGCGCTGACCTGGAACAGGTCCAGGAACCCGTCGACACCCAAGCCGTTTCGGCCCGGAAACCGGAGATACCCAGATGTTCAGATCCGCCTTCGCCCTGTCTCTCGCCGCCGCGCTTTGCGTCGCGCCCGCCATGGCCCAGGACCACGGCCGCACCGAGCGGATCCAGTTCGCGCGCGGAACATCCTCGACGACGCTGCATGGCAATATCCACGGCTATGACACGGTCGACTACGTCTTGGGCGCGCGCGGGGGTCAGACGCTCAATGTGCGACTGCAGTCCAGCAACGCCTCCGCCTACTTCAATGTCACGAAGCAGGGCGCGGACGAGGCCCTGTTCGTCGGCTCGACCTCGGGGAACCAGTTCTCGGGCCGTCTGCCGTCCAACGGCGACTATGTCGTCCGGGTCTATCTGATGCGCAACGCCGCACGGCGCGACGAGCACGCCAACTACACCCTGACCGTCGGCATCCGCTGAGGCCCGACATGAAAAAGGCCCGGCGTCGCCGCCGAGCCTTCAGTCATTGATCGCGAGAGACTACCAGCGGCGGTCGTAGCGATAGTCGCGGTCGCGGCGGTTCTGATGACTGCGCCATTCGCCCTGGTTCCGCCAGTAGCGACCGTCGCGATAATAGCCCCGTCGGTCGCCGTAGCGATCATTGTCGTAGCGGTCGTTGTAGTAGTCGCGATCCCACCGGCCCTGGTTCTGGTAGCAGCGCCCGCCGCGGTAATAGTCGCACCGGTTGCGGTCGCGGTCGTTGTCCGAAGCCACAGCGCCCAGGGCTGCGCCCGCGAGCGCGCCGCCCGCGACATAGCGTCCGTCGCCCTGGCCGATGATGGCCCCGGCCACGCCGCCGACGACGGCGCCCAGGACGGCGTCGCGGCCGGTGTTGTCGCGATCGCGGTCGCGATAGTGCTGGGCGGCGGCAGGCGTGCTCGCCAGCATCGTCAAGGCGACAGCGCCGACGCCGATCTTCGCAAGGGTCTTCATGGCGGGGCTCCTTTCGAAAGCCGGTTGATCCGTTGTCCCCCTTTTAGGAAGCTCCCGCTGAACGACCCCAAGGGGTCCCGTTCATATTCAAGTCATCTTGGACGCCGGAATTCGGCCGGCGCCGCCCTTGACGGTCTCCCGCCCTCCCCCTAACTCCCGTCGCGTTAGCACTCGGGGAGGGCGGCTGCCAAAGCCGCAGGTTCCGGGGCTTAAACCGACACCTATCAGGAGATCATCAGATGGCGTTTCGTCCTCTCGGCGACCGCGTGCTGGTCAAGCGCGTTGAAGAAGCTACCACCACCAAGGGCGGGATCATCATCCCCGACACGGCCAAGGAAAAGCCCCAGGAAGGCGAAGTCGTCGCCGTGGGCCCCGGCGTCCGTGACGAAGACGGCAAGCACGTCGCCCTGGAACTGAAGGCCGGCGACCGCATCCTGTTCGGCAAGTGGTCGGGCACGGAAGTGAAGATCGAAGGCGAAGACCTGATCATCATGAAGGAATCCGACGTCCTGGGCGTGCTGGCGTAAGCACCCGACGTTCGACGTTCTTCAATAGAAACATCTAGATAGGAGCTGCCCGCATGGCCGCTAAAATCGTAAAGTTCAACACCGACGCTCGCGACAAGATGCTGAAGGGCGTCAACGTCCTGGCTGACGCCGTCAAGGTGACCCTGGGTCCGAAGGGCCGCAACGTCGTGATCCAGAAGTCGTTCGGCGCCCCGCGCTCGACCAAGGACGGCGTCTCGGTCGCCAAGGAAATCGAGCTGGAAGACGCTTTCGAGAACATGGGCGCCCAGATGATCCGCGAAGTCGCCTCCAAGGCGAACGACAACGCGGGCGACGGCACCACCACCGCCACCGTCCTGGCCCAGGCCATCGTGCAAGAGGGCCTGAAGGCCGTCGCCGCCGGCATGAACCCGATGGATCTGAAGCGCGGCATCGACCAGGCCGTCGCCGTGGCTCTGGACGAGGTGAAGACCATCTCCAAGCCGGTCTCGAACAACTCGGAAATCGCCCAGGTCGGCACCATCTCGGCCAACGGCGACGCTGAAATCGGCGCCCTGATCGCCGAAGCCATGGCCAAGGTCGGCAACGAAGGCGTCATCACGGTCGAGGAAGCCAAGACGGCTGAAACCACCGTCGACATCGTCGAAGGCATGCAGTTCGACCGCGGCTACCTGTCGCCCTACTTCATCACCAACGCCGACAAGATGGAGGTCGCCCTCGAAGAGCCCCTCATCCTGCTCCACGAGAAGAAGCTGACCTCGCTGCAACCCATGCTGCCGGTGCTGGAAGCCGTGGTTCAGTCGGGCCGTCCCCTGCTGATCATCGCCGAGGATATCGAAGGCGAAGCCCTGGCCACCCTGGTGGTCAACAAGCTGCGCGGCGGCCTGCGCGTCGCCGCCGTCAAGGCTCCGGGTTTCGGCGACCGCCGCAAGGCCATGCTGGAAGACATCGCCATCCTGACGGGCGGCCAGGTCATCTCGGAAGACCTGGGCATCAAGCTTGAGACCGTCACCCTCGACATGCTCGGCAAGGCCAAGAAGGTCCAGATCACCAAGGACGACACCACCATCGTCGAAGGTTCGGGCGAGAAGGACGGCATCGAGGCCCGCGTCGGCCAGATCAAGCGTCAGATCGAGGACACCACCTCGGACTACGACCGCGAGAAGCTGCAAGAGCGTCTGGCCAAGCTGGCCGGCGGCGTCGCCGTCCTGCGCGTCGGCGGTTCGACCGAAGTCGAAGTGAAGGAAAAGAAGGACCGCGTCGACGACGCCCTGAACGCGACCCGCGCGGCCGCCGATGAAGGCATCGTCCCGGGCGGCGGCGTGGCCCTGCTGCAGGCCTCCAAGAAGCTGATCGATCTGAAGGGCGTCAACGCCGATCAGAACGCCGGCATCGCCATCGTCCGTCGCGCCCTGCAGGCTCCGATCCGTCAGATCTCCGAGAACTCGGGCGTCGAAGGCTCGATCGTGGTCGGCAAGGTCATGGACTCGAGCGACGCCTCGTTCGGCTTCAACGCCCAGACCGAAGAGTACGGCGACCTCGTCCAGATGGGCGTGATCGATCCGGCCAAGGTCGTTCGTTCGGCTCTGAAGTCGGCCGCCTCGGTCGCCGGCATCATGATCACGACGGAAGCCGCCATCGCCGACGCGCCCAAGAAGGGCGGCGCCGGCGGCGCCCCCGACATGGGCGGCATGGGCGGAATGGGCGGCATGGACTTCTAAGTCCAAGCCATCCGACGCTAAGACGACCGAAGGGCGGGATCGAAAGGTCCCGCCCTTTTTCTATGCCGGCGGGGCGCCCGCCTCCCCTACTTCCCGCCCCGCCAGCCGTGCGCTCTCGACCACCGCGGGGTCGGCGCGGGCGGTGTCCAGGGCCCAGTCGCGGAAGCGGGCGATCTTGGAGGTCAGGCGGCGGGCGGGCGGGTAGCAGAGCCAGTAACCCTCCGCCAGGGCGACCGTCTGTTCGAAGGGGCGAACCAGCAGGCCGCGCTTGATCTCGCGACCGTAGAGGATGGGCGAGCCCAGGGCCACGCCCTGGTCGCCGAGGGCGGCCGCCACCTCCATGGCCTGGTTGTCGGCGGTCAGGCGCGGCGGCGGAGCGGCGTCGGCGGGCGCCACCCCGGCGGCGGCGAACCAGGCGGCCCATTCGTCCGGCTCCCCCACCAGATGGGCGCGCTTCAGGTCCGCCGGCGTCTTCAGGTCCAGCCGGTCGCGCATGGCGGGGCTGCACAGGGGGGTGAAGACAGCGGGCATCAGGAAGCGGCTCTCCAGCCCCGGCCACCGACCCGAACCGAAGCGCAGGGCCACGTCCAGGCCGTCGGCGCCCAGGCTGGACAGGGTCGGGCTGGTGTCCACCCGCACCGCCAGATCGGGATTGGCCAGTTGGAAAGCCCCCAGCCGCGTCGCCAGCCACTGGGTCGCCAGGGTCTGCAGGGTGGTGACGGCCAGCACGCCCTGATCGGCCTCGACCACATCGGCCACGGCGCGCCGCAACAGGGTCATGGCCTCGATCGAGGCCGTGGCCAGCCGCTCGCCCTCCGGCGTCAGCGACACCTGCCGCGTCCCCCGCACGAACAGGGCGCGGTCCAGCCTCTGCTCCAGATCGCGGATGCGCCAGCTGACCGCCGCCTGGCTCATGCCCAGGGCCTCGGCGGCGCGGGTGAAACTGAGCAGGCGCGCGGCGGTCTCGAACACGCGCAGGGCGTCGACGGGGATGCGGGACAGGACATCATTCATAAGCAAACCTTATGCGTAGACCCCATCGTCTCGTTTGTTCTCCTCCCGCGTCAACCGCATATTCAACTCACACGAAAGGAGGACGACCGATGGAAAACATGTACCGCACTCATAAGGAACCCGCGTGGGGCTGGATCGGCGCCCTGCTGGAGGCCCGCCGACTGTCGAGGCCGGTCGCGACCAAGCCCGCCGCCGCGCCCAAGCTGCGCCCCGGCCGCGTCGCCTGCTGAGGCGGGACCGCGACACGGCGTCGCGGCGCGCCCTTCCCTGACGGGAACGGTTTGCGCCGCTTCGACGACCCCGGCCATAAACGCCCCTTCATCGCCATGAGGGGGCTCCGACCGATGCGCCGCACCAAGACCGTTCCGACCTTCGCCGCAGCCGCCGCCCTGGCGGCCGTCAGCCTGACCGTCGTCCTGCCGGCGCAGGCCCAGTCGCGTCAGACTCCGTCGCATCAGGCGGCCGCCGACCTGACGCCGCGCGCGGTTCCGGCCGCGCAGCGCGCTGTCGCCTTCGTCGCCGCGCCGGGTCAGGCCTCGGGCGCCCTGGTCCTGCCGCTGGGGGCCGAGGCCGATCTGGCGACGCGCGGCGCCGCCCTGACCCCCGCCGTGCGCGAGGCCGTGGCCGCCGCCCTGGGCGCCGCGCGCTTCGACTACAAGGCCCGCCAGACCCTGAGCCTGCACGGCGTGGGCGGCTGGGACCGCGTCCTGGTCGTCGGCCTGCCGAGCGACGCCAAGGCCGCCGACGTCCAGGCGGCCGGGACCGTGGCGGGACGCGCCCTGATCGCGCAGCCGGGCGCCATGACCGTCCTGACCGGAGGCCTGTCCGCCGACAGGGTCGCCGAACTGACGACCGGTCTGGGCCTGGGCCAGTACCGCTCCGACCTGCACCGCACCACCGGCCGCGACGTCCCCGCACCCGGCGGGATCGCCGTGGTCGCCGACGACGCTCCGGCCGCCCAGGCCGCCTGGCGCCGCGGCGCGGCCCTGGTCGAGGCCATGGCCTGGACCCGCGACATCTCCAACGAGCCCGCCAACGTCGTCTATCCCGAGAGCTTCGTGGAGCGCGCCCGCGCCGCCTTCGCCGGAGTTCCCGGCGTCGAGATCGAGGTGCTGGACGTGCCCGCCATGCAGCGCCTGGGCATGGGCTCGCTGCTGGGCGTCGGCCAGGGCTCGCCGCGTCCGCCCCGCCTGCTGGTCGTGCGCTACAAGGGACAGGGCGCGCCGGCCGGCGGCCCCGTCGCCCTGCTGGGCAAGGGCATCACCTTCGATTCCGGCGGGATATCCATCAAGCCGGGCGCCAACATGGGCAATATGAAGATGGACATGTCCGGCGCGGCCAGCGTCGTCGGCGCCGTCCTGGCCCTGGCCAAGGCGGGCGCGCCGGTGGACGTGACCGCCGTGGCGGCCTTGGCCGAGAACATGCCCGACGGGAACGCCATCCGGCCCGGCGACGTCCTGACCACCATGAACGGCCGCACCATCGAGATCATCTCGACCGACGCCGAGGGGCGGCTGGTCCTGGCCGACGCCGTGGTCTGGGCCGACACCCGGCTGGACCCCGCCGCCATCGTGGACGTGGCCACCCTGACCGGTTCGGTCGGCGGCGCCCTGGGCAACGACTATGCGGGCCTGTTCAGCCGCCACGACGCCCTGGCCGACCAGCTGAGGGTCGCGGGCGACGCGACGGGCGAGCGCCTGTGGCGCCTGCCGCTGCATCCCTCCTATGTCGGGGCGACCGGCTCGACCATCGCCGACATCAAGAACTCCGGCGAGGGCGGCGCGGGCGCGGGGACCGGCGCCCACTTCATCGGCTACTTCGCCCGGCCGGAGACGCCCTGGGCCCACCTGGACATCGCCAACATGGCCTATGGCGGCGCCAGCGACGTCAAGCCGGCGGGATCGGCGGGCTTCAGCGTGCGCCTGCTGGAACGCTTCGTGCGCGACTTCCAGCCCGTGGCGAAGGAAAAGGGGACCGGCGGCTACTGAGCCGCCGCGCCTTCAGTCGACGGCGACGATCTCGACCGCCTGGCCCGCGACCGTCGCCTCGTCGCCGACCCGCTTGCCCATCAGGGCGCGGGCCAGGGGCGAGACGTGGCTGACGCTGCCCTTGGCGGGGTCGGCCTCGTCCTCGCCCAGGATGCGCCAGGTCTGGGTGCGGCCGTCCTCGCGTTCGATGGTCACGGAGCCGCCGAAGCGCACCCGGCCGTCGGGCGTCGTCTCCAGAAGCTGGGCCGAGGCCCGTCGCGCCGACCAGTAGCGCAGGTCGCGCGTGGCGCGGGCCATGGCGGTGCGGTCCGCCTCGATCGAGCCTTGCATCTGGGCCTTGGCGTAAGCCGCCCGGGCCGAGGCCAGCTCGGCCTCGATCAGGGCCAGGCCCTCGGGCGTGACATGGTTGGGATGGGGCGAGATCGGGCGGTCCACTAGGTCGGCGGCCGTGGCTTCCAGATCTTCTTCTCGGGTGAAGGCGACGCTCATGAGGACAGAGCGTATGCCGTTCGCGGACGTTCCGGTCTAGGAAGGCGATGATGATCGACGCCCCCTCCTCCGCATCTCCGACCGTCGCCGTGATCGGGGCGGGCCCCGCCGGGCTGACGGCGGCCGAACGCCTGGCCGAAGCCGGGATGAAGGTCGTGGTCCACGAGCGGATGCCGTCGGCGGCGCGGAAGTTCCTGATGGCCGGGCGGGGCGGGCTGAACCTGACCCATTCGGAAGCGCGGGAACCCTTCCTGAACCGCTACGACGCCCCGGCGCGGGACCGCGTCGCGGCCTGGCTGGAGGCCTTCTCGCCCGCCGATCTGGTCGCCCGGGTCGAGGGCCTGGGGCAGGAGACCTTCGTCGGCTCCTCAGGCCGGGTCTTTCCCAAGGCCATGAAGGCCTCGCCCCTGCTGCGGGCCTGGCTGGCGCGGCTGGAGGGGCTGGGCGTCGAGGTCCGCACCCGGTCCTGCTGGAAGGGGTGGCGGGACGGCGCCCTGGTCTTCGACACGCCCGAGGGCGAGCGGCTGGAACGGCCCGACGCCGTGGTCCTGGCCCTGGGCGGCGCCAGTTGGGCCAGGCTGGGGTCGGACGCCGCCTGGGTTCCGGCGCTGGAGGCGGCGGGCGCGGACATGGCCCCCTTCCGTCCCGCCAACGTCGGCTTCGAGGTCGCCTGGTCGCCCCTGTTCCGCGAGCGGTTCGCCGGAACCCCGCTGAAGGGGATCGCCCTGAGCCACGCCGGGCGCAGGGTGCGGGGCGAGGCCATGATCGCCGTCTATGGGATCGAGGGAGGCGGGGTCTACGCCCTGTCGGCCGGGCTGCGCGAAGCGATCGGACGCGACGGGTCGGCGCCTCTGTCGCTGGACCTGAGACCCGATCTGGAAACCGAGGCCCTGGCCCAGCGTCTGTCGCGGCCGCGCGGCAAGGACAGCCTGTCCAACTGGCTGCGGAAGGCGGCGCGCCTGGACGCCGCCTCGGTCGCCCTGCTGCGCGAGGCCGGTCCCCTGCCCGACGCCCCGGACGCCCTGGCGCGCCGCATCAAGGGGGTCGAGCTGGCGCTGTCCGCGCCCCGGGGGCTGGAGCGGGCCATATCCTCGGCCGGCGGGGTCCGGCTGGAGGCGGTGGACGAGCGCCTGATGCTGAAGGCGCGGCCGGGCGTCTTCCTGGCGGGCGAGATGCTGGACTGGGAGGCCCCGACAGGGGGCTATCTGCTGCAGGCCTCCTTCGCGTCGGGGGTTGTGGCGGCGGACGGCCTGCTGGACTGGCTGCGCCGTCGCTGACCCACGCCAAGGCCGATCGATGGCGGCCGGGGTCGACAGGAGAGGTTTCAGGGGGCAGCGTGAGAGCAGTACCCGTCGTCGCAAGAGTTCCCGCCCATGCCGATCTTCCGCTCCGCCGCCCTTCTGGGTCTGACCGCCGTCCTGATGAGCTCCGCCTCGGCCCTGGCCCAGACCGCGCCGGGCAGGGTGGACCCGGCCCGGCTGAGCGAGGCGACGCGGGTCCTGGCCTCGGACGCGTTCGAGGGACGCGGGCCGGTGTCGCCCGGCGAGGACCGCACCATCGAATGGCTGACCGAACAGTTCCGGGCCCTGGGCCTGGAGCCCGGCGGTCCCGACGGAGCCTGGGTCCAGGTCGCCCAGGTCAGCCGCACCCGCCAGGACGGACCGGCGACCATCAATGTCACGACCCCGAGCGGGACCACGAAGCTGGAGCGGCCCACAGACGTCATCGTCTCGTCCGACCGGCCGGTGGAGCGCATCAGCCTGACCGACGCCCCCCTGGTCTTCGTCGGCTACGGCGTGGATGCGCCCGAGCGGGGCTGGGACGACTACAAGGGGGTCGACCTGACCGGGAAGATCATGCTGGTCCTGGTCAACGACCCGGACTTCGGCGCGCCCGAGGGCCATCCGGTCGCGGGCAGGTTCGACGGCCAGGCCATGACCTTCTACGGGCGCTGGACCTACAAGTTCCAGGTCGCGGCGGCCCACGGGGCGGCGGGCGTCCTGGTCATCCATGACACGCCGGGGGCGGGCTATCCCTGGTCGACGCTGCAGAATTCCTCGACCGCGCCCAAGCTGGACATCGTCCGCGCCGACCCGGACAGGGAGCGCGTGGCCGCCCAGGGCTGGATCCAGGGGGCCGTGGCCGAAAGACTGTTCCAGGAGGCCGGTCTGGATTTCGAGGCGCTGAAGGCCCAGGCCCGCACGCCGGACTTCCGTCCCGTGGCGCTGGACGGCGTGACCCTGTCCATCGACTTCGGCCAGAAGGCGGACCGGGTGCAGACCCGCAACGTCATCGGCCGCCTGCCCGGAACCACCCATCCCGACGAGACGGTGATGTTCGGCGCCCACTGGGACGCCTATGGCCGGGCCACGCCCAAGAACGGCGACGACATCTACAACGGGGCCGTGGACAATGCGACCGGGGTGGCGGCGGTGCTGGAGCTGGCCCGCCTGTTCGCCGAGGGGCCGCGCCCCGAGCGCTCGACCGTCTTCGTCAGCTGGGCGGCGGAGGAGACGGGCCTGCTGGGGGCCGAATACTACGCCGCCAACCCCGTCTGGCCGCTGGAGACGACGGTGGCCAACATCAATATGGACAGCCTGCTGCCGGGGACGGAGATCGATCCGAACATCGTGGTCATCGGGGCGGGCAAGAACGATCTGGACGACCGGCTAGCGGTCCTGGCGGCGCGCGAGGGGCGGCGGCTGATCCCCGACCCGGCGCCCCAGGCGGGCGCCTTCTATCGCTCCGACCACTTCCCGCTGGCGAGGAAGGGCGTGCCCGCCCTGTTCGCCGCCGCGGGCTTCACCGGCCACAACGCCGCCAGCCGCGACTATGTGGCCAATCGCTATCATCAGCCCACGGATGAATGGACGCCGGAGTGGAAGATGGACGCGGCGGCGGCCGATGTTCAACTGCTGTACGAGGTCGGCGCCGCCCTGGCCAATTCGCGCGACTGGCCCGCATGGAAGCCGGGCGACGAGTTCGAGGCGGCACGGAACGCCACGGCCGCCGCGCGCAGGTGATCGGTCGCGGCCCGTGACCTGAACCGCCCGACGCGCTAGACCCCGATCATGACCGACCTGCCCGAAATCCACGGCTTCTGCCCGCCCCGCTTCAACGCGGTGAAGGACGCCTTCGCCGCCAACTTCGTCGACGCGCCCGAGGGGCTGAACGAGCTGGCGGCGCGGTTCAGCGTCGTCATCGACGGCGAGGTGGTCGCGGACCTGTGGGCTGGATCAGCGGACACGGCGGGACGGACGCCCTTCACGGACCGGACCCTGGTTCCCGTCTTCTCGACCGGCAAGGCGGTGATGGCCCTGATGATCGCGCGCTGCGTGGAAAGGGGCCTGCTGTCCTATGAGGACCGGGTGGCCGACCACTGGCCGGCCTTCGGCGCGGCGGGCAAGGACCGGCTGACCGTCGGCCAGCTGATGAGCCACCAGTCCGGCCTGCCGGGCTTTTCCGACGGGGTGGAGCCGGCCATTTGGTTCGACCGCCAGGCGGTGCTGGACAGGCTGGCGGCCCAGACGCCCCTGTGGGAGCCGGGGACGGCGTCCGGCTATCACCCGATCACCATCGGCTATCTGGCGGGCGAGCTGTTCCGCATCGTCGACGGACGGACCATGGGTACGGCCCTGCGCGAGGACTTCGCCCAGGCCTTCGACCTGGACCTGTGGATCGGCCTGCCGGAGAGCGAGCACGAGCGCGTGGCCCAGCTGAGGAAGCCCGCCGCCGCGCCGGACCTGGGCCCCATAGACGCGATCAAGAAGGCCGCCTTCCTGGATCGCGGCTCAGCCCCCGGCGGGCGGGGTTCGACCGAATGGCGGATGGCGGAGATCCCCTCGGCCAATCTGCACGGCACGGCGAAGGACCTGGCGCGGATGATGTCGATCGTCGCCACGGGCGGCGCCCTGGACCAGACGCCCGTCCTGTCGGAGGCGACCCTGGCCCAGGCGACGCGGGAGCGCATCAACGGCCAGGACAGGGTCCTGCCCTATGTCATGAGCTGGGCGGCGGGCTTCACCCGCAACCAGGGCCTGAACGTCTTCGGTCCCAATCCCGAGGCGGTCGGCCATTACGGCTGGGGCGGGTCGATGACCTTCGCCGATCCGGCGACCGGGGTTTCGGCGGCCTATGTGATGACGCGCCAGTCGCCGCACCTGATCGGCGATCCGCGCGCCCTGCGGCTGATCGAGGCCCTCTACGCCGCTCTCTAGGCGGCGGGCCGTTGCACCGTGCAATGAAAAAACAGTGCAATGAGTGCAATCTGCGGGAGAGGGAGGAGGTCGGGCGGACGATGAGAAAGATCAGGCGCCTATTATGACGCCGCGCCCGACCCAGGCTGGAATTTCATGTCGAGACCCACGCCAATCCCAATGAATCATTGGGATTGGCCCCCTGCGGTTATGCAAGGCTTCGCGCCGACGCCTTACGCGGCGGTGCCCCAGCCGAGTTGATCATGGACGATGCGCCAGCCGTTTTCGGTGCGGCGCAGGACGCGGGTGAAGAGGCCGCGCTGGGTCTTGCCCTCGCGACGGACCACGACCCGGCCGGAGACGACGGCGGTGTTGACGTCGAACTGCAGGGTCTCGAACCACTCATAGGTCATGACGCCCAGGCCGCCCGGCTCGGCGGCGCGTTGCTGCAGGGCCGCGCGCACGGCGTCCGGCCCCTTCAGCGGGGTGTCGCCCAGGAAGACCAGCAGGGGTTCGTCCGCCACATAGGCCGCCATCACGGCCTCGACGTCGCCGGAGCTCCAGGCTTCGGCCGCGTCGTCCAGCGCCGTGCTGACGGCGTCGAAGGTCTCGGCCGTGGTCGGAACGACAAGAGGGGGGACGGCGCCCTCGGCCGGGAGCGCGGGCGCGGGCACCGTGCGCACGGTGCGGATGACTTCATCGCCGCCCGTGGAGATCGCCGCGCTCTGGGCGCAGGCGGAGGTTCCCCCCATGAGGGCCAGGGACAGGACGAGGGCGGCGGGGAGGCGCGTAAGGATCATTGCTTCCTTCTAGGCCGGAAACGGTCCCGACCTCAACGCGGCGCGTTTTCGTCCAGGGCGGCCATGCGGTCCTCGACCGGATCGTCGAGCAGGCCAGGCTCCGGCGCGACCACGGTCTCGGCCGTGGCGGAGGCGCGACGCACCTTCATCACCGCCCCGACGGCGAAGACGGCCACGGCGACCCAGATGAAGACGAAGGAGGCGATACGCAGCGGCCCCAGGGCTTCGCCCTGGAGCGCGCCGATGATGAAGACGATGGTCGGCGCCAGGAACTGCAGGAAGCCCATGCTGGACAGGGGCATGCGCCGCGCGGCCCAGGCGAAGAGGGCGAGCGGGATGACCGTGGCCGGGCCGGCGAACAGCAGCCAGAAGGTCGCGGCGGGCGAGTCGGTGAAGTGGCCCGCCCCCGTGCCCTGGATATGGATCAGCCAGATCAGGCCCGGCAGGGCCAGCAGCAGGCATTCCAGGAAGAGGCCCGTCTGGGCGTCGACCGACACCCGCTTGCGGATGATCCCATAGGCCGCGAAGGTCATGGCCAGGATGATGGAGACCCAGGGCGCGTGCCCCAGGGCCAGGGTCTGCAGCAGCACGCCGACGGCGGCCAGAACCATGGCGATCTTGCCCGCCCAGTCGATCCTTTCGCGGAACAGCCAGGCGCCCGCCGCCATGTTCAGCAGGGGATTGAGATAATAGCCGAGCGAGGCGTCCAGGGTCCGCCCGTTGTTCACCGCCACGATATAGGTGGTCCAGTTGCCGGCGATCAGCACCGCCGACAGGGTCAGCCAGGCCAGGGCCTTGGGCTGGCGCAGGACGGCCATGACCTGGGTCCACTGGCGCGACAGCAGGACCAGCAGGGCGGCCCAGACCAGGCCCCAGACCGCACGGTGGCCCATGATCTCCCAGGCGTCCGCCCCCTGATGGGCCATCTGCTGGAAGACCAGGGGAACGAAGCCCCAGATCAGGTAGCAGATCACCCCCGCCGCCAGGGCGGCGCGGGCTTCTGAGGACGGGGCCGCCGGGGAGGGGGACGCGGTCACTGGGAGCCTTTCAGCCCCCGCCGCGCGAAACGCGACGGAGGTTTCAAGAGAAACACGAAGGCCCTCAAGCAGCCCCGCGCGGGGCGTCAGGGCCCCTTACTTAGACCGTCAGGCTGCGATAGCCGCTGGACGGGGTGATGACGCCGGTTTCGTCCAGAAGCTGGGCGATCTGGACGGCGTTCAGGGCCGCGCCCTTGCGCAGGTTGTCCGAGACGACCCAGAAGCTGAGGCCGTTCTCGACCGTGTGGTCCTTGCGGATGCGGCTGACGTAGACGGCGTGCTCGCCGGCGGCGTCGACGGGGGTGATGTAGCCGTCGTGCTCCAGCTTATCGATCACCAGGACGCCCGGGGCCTCGCGCAGGATCTCGCGGGCCTCGTCCGGCTCGATCGGGCGATCGAACTCGACCGTCACGGCTTCCGAGTGGCCCACGAAGACCGGGACGCGGACGCAGGTCACGGTCAGCTTGATCGACGGATCGATCATCTTGTGGGTCTCGTTCCACATCTTGGCTTCTTCGTCGGTGTAGCCGTCGTCGTTGAACGACCCGATGTAGGGGATGACGTTGAAGGCGATCTGCTTGGGGAACTTCTTCGGCGTGGCGTCGCCCAGGCCGTAGATGGCCTTGGTCTGGTTCCACAGCTCGTCCATGCCTTCCTTGCCGGCGCCGGACACGGACTGATAGGTCGAGACCACCACCCGCTTGGCCTTGGCCGCGTCATGCAGGGGCTTCAGCGCCACCACCAGCTGGGCGGTCGAGCAGTTGGGGTTGGCGACGATGTTCTTCTTGCGCGCCAGCTTGACCGCGTCGGGGTTCACCTCCGGCACGATCAGGGGCACGTCCGGGTCCATGCGGAAGGCCGAGGAGTTGTCGATGACGATGGGACCGGCCTTGCCGATCTTTTCCGACCATTCCTTGGACACCGAGCCGCCGGCGCTCATCAGCACCAGGTCGACGGTCGAGAAGTCGAACTGCTCAAGGTCTTCGCACTTCAGCGTCTTGTCGCCGAAGGCCACTTCCACGCCCTTGGATTTTCGTGAGGCGATCGCGTGCATCTTGTCGACGGGGAAGTTCAGTTCCTCGATGATGTTCATCATTTCACGACCGACATTGCCGGTGGCGCCAACGACGGCGACGCGATAGCCCATGATCAGATTATCCTTGGTTGGGGCGCTGGGGAGAAAAGCGCTTCTGCATTTGGGTCTTTCGCAGGCGCGAAGCAACCGCTTTTCACCGAATTCCTGCGTCGGAAGGCATGAATCCGCTCCGCCTTCCCTGATCCGCCCCATGGGGCTATGCCGCTGCCCATGACTTCTCGCATTCGCAACGCCTACGACATCCGCGTGGAAGAGGGCGTGATCGCCCCGGATCCGGCCCAGGCGAACCTTCTGGTCTCGCTGGAACGGCTTGAGGCCGACCTGGCGAAGAAGGGTCTGTTCGGGCGCCCGCCGGAGGTGAAGGGGATCTACATCTGGGGGCCGCCGGGGCGCGGCAAGTCCATGCTGATGGACCTCTTCTATTCCTCGACGCCGGAGCAGAGGAAGGTCCGCGCCCATTTCCACGCCTTCATGGCCCGCATCCATGACCTGGTGAAGCAGTGGCGCGACGGCGACGCCCGACGCCGCAAGGCCGTGTTCGGCACGCACAAGGGCGACGACCCCATCCCGCCGATCGCGGCCCTGATCGCCTCGGAGGCGCGGCTGCTGTGCTTCGACGAGTTACAGGTCACGGACATCGCCGACGCCATGATCCTGGGCCGGTTGTTCGAGGCCCTGTTCGAGAAGCGGGTGGTGCTGGCCGTCACCTCGAACCGGGCGCCGGAGGACCTCTACAAGAACGGCATCAACCGCCAGCTCTTCCTGCCCTTCATCGACATCCTGCGCGAGCGTTGCGAGGTGGTGGAGACGGCGGGGGCGCGCGACTTCCGCCTGGACCGCATGGCGGGGGCCAAGGTCTGGTTCGCGCCCCTGGACGCCGAGGCGCGCCAGGGTTTCGAGACCCTGTGGGCCGATCTGAAAGGCGGTGAACCGGAAGAGCCGGTCGCCCTGACCGTCCTGGGCCGCGAGGTGCGGATCGAGCGGACCGTGGGCGGCATGGCCCGCGCCGGCTTCGACGACCTGTGCGGGACGCCGCTGGGACCGCAGGACTATCTGGCCGTCGCCCGGCGCTTCCACACCCTCTTCCTGTCGGACGTCCCCCTGCTCAGCCCCGCCAATCACCATGAGGCGCGTCGCCTGGTGACCCTGGTGGACGCCCTCTACGAGGCGAAGACCCGTCTGGTCGTCCTGGCCGCGGCCGAGCCGGAGGCCCTCTATGTCGAGGGGGTGGGCGCCTTCGAGTTCGAGCGGACGGTGTCGCGCTTCAACGAGATGCGCAGCGCCGACTGGCTGGAGCAATCCAGGGAAGAGGCGCTCTAAAGCCGGTCCAGCCGTTTGGCGTGGCCGCCGACCATCTTCAAAGCCAGGGCGTCCGGCAGGAGGCCGCCCAGCGCGGCCAGGACGTTGTTCATGACGCCCGGCGTGACGCGCGGACGGTTCGCCTCCACCGCGTCCCAGCCGATGCGCGCGACGCGGTCGGCGTCCATCCACATCCACCTGGGATAGGCGGCCGAGACCTGTTCGCGCGAGCCGTTGACGTCGTGGAACTCGGTATAGGTGTAGCCGGGGCAGAGGGCGGTCACATGGACGCCGGTCCCGCGCATCTCCAGCCACAGACCCTGCGACGCCTTGATCAGGAAGCTCTTGATCGGACCATAGAGGGTGTCGCCGCCCGTGGCGGGCATCTGGCCGGCCAGGGAGGCCACGTTCAGCACCCGACCCCAGCCGCGCTCGACCATGCCGGGCAGAAGAAGGCGGGACAGCTCGACCGGGGCCGTCAGCATGACGCGGATCATGGCGGAATGCGCGGCCGGATCGGTGCTGAGGAAGCCGGTGGTGCGGCTGAAGCCCGCGTTGTTGATCAGGCCATCGACGGTCAGGCCGCGCGCGGCGATGTCGGCGACCAGGCGCACCGGCGCCTCGGGATCCGCCAGGTCGGCGAGAAGGACGGCGGCGGCCGCCCCGTATCGGGCCTGAAGTTCATCGGCCAGGGCCTGAAGCGGGCCTTCGCGGCGCGCGGTCAGGATCAGGTCGTATCCTCGCGCGGCGCACTCGCGCGCCAGAGCTGCGCCTATGCCGGCCGAGGCCCCGGTGATCAGTATGGTCCGTCGCTCCTCCCCCATGCGACGCGGATCAGGCCGCGACGCCGGGACAGGCGGGATGGGGCGCGTAGGCGCGCAGGGAGGCCGGATCGGCCTCGAGCAGGTCGGCGATGGTGATCTTGCCCAGGGCTTCGCCCGCGGCCTGGTCGGCGGCGGTCAGGGCCTTGGCCACCTGGCGGGGGATATGCTCGCCCACCGGGCAGCCCTTGGCGCCGGCGGGGGTGGAGCCCAGGTGGGCGCAGCCGTTCACCGCCTTCAGCACCTCGTCCAGGCGGATGTCCTCGGGCTGACGCAGCAGCCAGGACCCGCCGGACGCGCCGGGGCGGGTGGCGATCAGGCCGGCCTTGGCCAGCAGGGCCGTGACCCGGCGGATGACCACCGGATTAGTCGGCACCGAGGCGGCCAGAACCGCGCTGGGCGCGGCGTCGGCGGCCGTATAGGCGCCCTTGTGGGCCAGGTAGGCCAGGGCGTGGGCGGCGACGGGGAATCTTTGACTGTCAGACATCAGGCATCTTGCTCCAGACCGGAAGGTAGGGCTTCCAGCCCCGTTTCACAAATCCGATTCGCAACAAAAGCTGTTTTAGTTATCGCCAAGCTTCACGCCCCGGCCTTTTTCGCGAAGCCCCAGGCCGCCTCGGACAGGGGGCCGACCTGGGCCGCCATGGTCCGGGCGTGGGCGCTGGCGGCCGTGCCGTCGCGGACCCTGCCGGCGATCCCCTGGCAGATGGCGGCCAGGCGGAACAGGTTGTAGGCGAAGAGCCAGTCGAGGTTCCGGGGCGCGGCCGTCCCCGTCTTTTCCGCATAGCGCGCGACCGTCTCCTCGACCGAGGGGATCCCCAGAGCCTCCAGGTCCGCTCCGGCTAGGCCGTTGCGCAGGGAGGCCGGAATGGCCCAGGCGATCAGCAGATAGGAGAAGTCGGCCATGGGGTCGCCGAGGGTCGACAGCTCCCAGTCGAGGACCGCCCGCACCCGCGCCTGGACCGGATCGAGGATCAGATTGTCCAGGCGGAAGTCGCCATGGACGATGCGGGTCGGCCCCTCCGGCGGCAGACTGTCCGGCAGGAAGGCGATCAGCCGGTCCATGGCCGGGATCGGATCGATCTCCGAGGCGCGGTACTGCTTGCTCCAGCGGCCGACCTGACGGGCGAAATAGTTGCCGGGCCTGCCGTAGTCGGCCAGGCCGACGGCGGCGGGGTCGAAGGCGTGAAGCGCCGCCAGCGTATCCGTCTGGGCTTCATAGACGGCGCGACGCTCGGCCGGCGCCAGGCCCGGCAGCTTCAGATCCCAGAAGACCCGGCCCTCGACCTTTTCCATGACGTAGAAGATGGAGCCGACGACGCCTTCGTCCATGCACAGGGCGTAGGGACGGGCGACGGGAAAGCCCTGGGCGTGCAGGGTGGAGATGACGGCGAACTCCCGATCCACGGCGTGGGCGCTGGCCAGCAGGGCGCCCGGCGGCTTGCGGCGCAGGACATAGACGCGGTCGGGCGTGGTCAGTTCATAGGTCGGGTTCGACTGCCCCCCCTTGAACTGGCGGAGGGTCAGGGGTCCGGCGTAGCCCTCGACATGGGTCGACAGCCAGGCCTCCAGGGCCGCCTCGTCCAGGCGGTGGCGTTCGTCGACCTCGCGCGTGCCGGAAAAGGCCGACTGGGCGTCCAGAACCTCGCTCATGCATCCCCTCCCGCATCCGGCGCAGCGGCGATGATGGCGGCCTTCACCGCTCCGCGCCAGCCCTTGAGCAGGCGCGCCCGCTCCGCCTCGCCCATGCGCGGGCGCCAGACGGCGGGCGCCTCGGCCGGCGGGGTCCAGAGTTCGGACGTCAGGCCGACGCCGTAGGCCGCCAGCCGCGCCGCGCCCATGGCCGTCATCTCCTGGAAGGCGGGGCGCTCGACCTCGACCTCGCAGATGTCGGCGACGAACTGCATGGCGAAGGCGTTGGCGGTGACGCCGCCGTCGACCTTGAGCCGTTTCAGGGGCGGCGCCCCGTCCTTCTTGAGGGCGTCCAGCAGATCGCGCGTCTGATAGGCCAGGCTTTCCAGCGCCGCGCGGACCATGTGGGCCGGGCCGCTGTCGCGGGTCAGGCCGACGACGGTTCCCCGCGCTTCCGGCTCCCACCAGGGCGCGCCCAGGCCGGTGAAGCCGGGCACCAGATAGACCCCGCCGTTGTCCTTCAGCGTCTGGGCCAGGGCCTCGGACTGGCGCGAATCCGACAGGACCTTCAGCCCGTCGCGCAGCCACTGGATCGCCGACCCGGCCGAGAAGATGGAGCCTTCCAGGGCGTAGTCGACGGTTCCGCCCGCCGCATAGGCCATGGTCCCCAGAAGCCGGCTGGTCGAGGCGACGGGCCGGTCGCCGACATTGGCCACCAGGAAGGCGCCGGTGCCGTAGGTGATCTTGGCGTCGCCGGGGTTCAGCGCCCCGTGCCCGACCAGGGCCGCCTGCTGATCCCCCGCCGCGCCGTGGATCGGCAGGGCCCGGCCGAACAGGGCCGGGTCGGTCGTCCCCAGCAGGGCGTCGCAGTTCCTGATTTCCGGCAGGGCCTGGATCGGCACGTCGAACAGGTCGCACAGGTCCGGCCGCCATTGCAGGGTCGCCAGGTCCATCAGGCTGGTGCGGGCGGCGTTGGTGGCGTCGGTGACGTGGCCCTGTCCGCCGGTCAGCTTCCAGATCAGCCAGGCGTCGATGGTGCCCAGCAGGACCTCGCCCCGCGCCGCCCGTTCGCGCGCGCCCGGGACCGCATCCAGCAGCCAGGCGTATTTCGAGGCCGAGAAATAGGGGTCGAGGATCAGGCCCGTCGCGGCCTGGACCATGGCCTCATGTCCGGCCGCCGCCAGCCGCCCGGTCGCCTCGGCCGTGCGGCGGTCCTGCCAGACGACGGCGCGGTGCAGGGGCTCGCCCGTCGCCGCGTCCCAGATCACCGAGGTCTCGCGCTGGTTGGTGATGCCCACGGCGGCGAAACGGCCGACGCCGCCCGCCTTCCTCACCACCTCGCGGCAGGTCTGCAGGGTCGCGCGCCAGATCTCGGCCGCATCATGCTCGACCCAACCCGACTGAGGAAAGTGTTGCGCCAGCTCGATCTGGCTTACGGCGACGGGGCTGAACGCACCGCCTGTTTTTTGATCGCCTATCGGGCTTCGCCCTGCTTGAGGCTGAGAAACTTCAAACGCGATCGCTCGCGTCGAGGTCGTGCCCTGGTCGATGGCGAGGATCATATTTGCTTGCATGATGTGAGTTATGCAGAGCCTGCGCCTCTCCGTAAGAGAAAATTGGCGTAAGAGGGAAGCATGCATACGCCCTCCTTCTCCGGCGTCGTCGACGCCGCCCGCCAGATCGCCCCCGCCGCCGTCCGCACGCCGTTGATCGAGCATCCGGCCCTGAACGAGGCCGTGGGCGGACGGGTCCTGATGAAGGCCGAGACCTTCCAGGTCGCGGGCGCCTTCAAGTACCGCGGGGCCTATAACCGCGTCAGCCGCCTGACCGACGAAGAGAAGACGCGCGGCGTCGTGGCCTATTCCTCGGGCAACCACGCCCAGGGCGTGGCGGCGGCGGCCCGGCATGTCGGAACCCGCGCCGTGATCGTCATGCCGTCGGACAGTCCGACCGTGAAGGTCGAGGGGGTGCGGGCCTTCGGCGGAGAGGTGCGCTTCTACGACCGCTGGACCGAGAGCCGCGAGGCCATCGGGGCCGAGATCGCGGCCGAGCGCGGTTCGATCCTGGTCCCGCCGTTCGACGATCCCTTCATCATCGAGGGCCAGGGCACGGTCGGGCTGGAGATGCTGGAGCAGGCGGGGGTTCCGATGGACCAACTGCTGTGCGGCGCCTCGGGCGGCGGTCTGATCGCCGGGATCAACCTGGTCATGGCCGAACAGAGCCCCGAGACCCGCGTCGTCGTGGTCGAGCCCGAGGCCTTCGACGACACGCGCCGCTCGCTGGAGGCGGGAGAGCGCACCGCCCATCCGCAGGGGAAGCCCTCCATCTGCGACGCCCTCATGGCCCCCATTCCGGGGGAGTTGACCTGGCCGATCAACCGTCGCCTGGCCGGCGCGGCGACCGTCACCGACGCCGAGGTCGCCGAGGCCATGCGGTTCGCCTTCAGCCGATTGAAGCTGGTCGTCGAGCCGGGCGGCGCCGTGTCCCTGGCCGCCCTACTGACAGGCAAGGTCGCGGGCAAGGGGCTGACCACCGGGATCGTCCTGTCGGGCGGCAATGTCGACCCGGGCCTGTTCAGCGCCGTCATCGAAGGGCGTTTCGACGCCTGAGCCCCCTTGCGCCCCTTCCGCGCCCGCGCAAGGCTGGGCCAAACGGGAGGGAAAGATGACGGAGCCCAGCGAACTGCAATCCCTGGTCGGGACAGAGGTCGGCGTCAGCCGCTGGATCGAGGTGGACCAGGCGCGGATCGACGCCTTCGCCCGGATCACCGAGGACGAGCAGTTCATCCATGTCGATCCGGAGCGGGCCAGGGCCACGCCCTTCGGCGGGACCATCGCGCACGGCTTCCTGACCCTGAGTCTGGCCTCGGCCATGAGCTATGACGCCGTGGCGCCGCTGGACGGGGTGGTCATGGGCGTCAACTACGGGTTCGACAAGCTGCGCTTCCTGGCGCCGGTCCCGGCCGGGTCGCGCGTCCGCGGCCGGTTCAGGCTCCTGTCGGCGGAGGAGAAGGCAGAGGGCCGCTGGCTGCTGAAGCACGAGCTGACGGTGGAGATCGAAGGCTCGGACAAGCCCGCCCTGATCGCCGAATGGCTGGGCATGCAGATGATCGGCGCCGGAATTGCATCATAGACTTCCGCCGACTGACAAACGGCGTTTCTTGAACTAGTCTTCTTCTCGGCGAAGCTCGCGTTTCGGGGGAAACCAGAGGCTTGATGCATCCGCACGTCTTTTCGGTTTTCGGCGGCCTGTCCGTCGTGGTGGCGATCTTCGCCGCCTGGACGGCGCTGGACCTGTTCCGAATGGTGCGCGAGCGCCAGGGAACGGAACGGCTGCGATGGTTGGCCACGGCGGCCCTGGCCATGGGCGGCGGCGTCTGGGCCATGCATTTCATCGCCATGCTGGGGTTCGATCCCGGCGCGGCCGTCAGCTACGATCCGACGCTGACGATCGCCTCCTTCCTGCTGGCGGTGATCGGCACCAGCCTGGCCTTCACCATCGCCGCGCGAGGCCCCGGCCTGTCCCTGACCCTGGGCGCGGGGACGGTCATGGGACTGAGCATCTGCGGCATGCACTATGTCGGGATGGCGGCGATGAAGACCGCCGTCTTCATGTCCTATTCGGGCGGAATGGTCCTGGCGTCGGCCGGGATCGCCCTGACGGCCTCGGGCGCCGCCCTCTACGCCGCCCGGCGCGAGCGGTCGCCCGTCTGGCGGTTCGCGGCGGCGGTCATCCTGGGGATGGCGGTGGTGGGCATGCACTATACGGCCATGCTCGCCATGGAGGTGACGCCGATGTACGAAGCCGGGCCGCCGCATGCGGCCGCGGCCTCCCCCGTCATGCTGGCGGTCGCCGTGGCCGCCGTGACCATGATCATCCTGATCCTGGCCCTGGCCGCCTCCATGATCGACCAGCGCGACAAGCTGCTGTCGGTCATCGACGCCGGCGGCGTCGGCTATTGGGAGTTGAGCCTGCCGGACAGGTCGCTGTGGATCTCGGACCGGGCGCGCAGCCTGCTGGACGTGCCCGCCGAGGCCCCCTTCGGCCTGGAGGCGCTGACGCAGCGGCTGTCGCCGGAAGCCCCGCCCCTGACCCGCGCCGAGGTCGAGCGCATCCTGGCTGAAGACGGCGACTATGAGGTCGAGCACCGGATGCGGGGCCGGGACCGCTGGTTGCACATGCGCGGCCGGGTCATCCGGTCGCGCTCGGGCCGGTGGGTCAAGCTGGCGGGGGTGATCATCGACGTCACCGAGCGCCACCTGGCCTTCGCCGCCCTGAGCGAGAGCGAGCATCGGCAGAGGCTGCTGATCAACGAACTGAACCACCGGGTGAAGAACACCCTGGCGACGATCCAGTCCATCGCCGCCCTGACGGCGCGCCGGACGGGCGACGCCGAGAGCTTCATGCGCCTGTTCGAGGCCCGGCTGATGGCCCTGTCGGAGACGCACAACCTGTTGACGGCCAACGGCTGGGAAACGGCCGATCTGCGCGACCTAGTGCTGCAGGAGCTGCGACCCTACGCCGAGGAGCGGGTGAGCATGACGGGTCCCCCCGCCGCCCTGGAGGCCGAACAGGCCCTGGCCATGGCCCTGATCCTGCACGAACTGACCACCAACGCCGCCAAGTACGGCGCCCTGAGCGACCCCGACGGGCGGATCGAGGTCGTCTGGGGCGAGGCCGACGCCGAGGGCGTCACCGCCATGGAATGGCGCGAGGTCGGCGTCCGCGCCGTGCCGCCCCCGACGCGGACCGGCTTCGGCACGCGACTGATCAACACCAGCGTGCGCGGCGCCCTGAAGGGGACGGCGGAGATGGACTACGCCGACGGCCGCCTGCGCTGCCGGTTGACCTTCCGCGCCGGGGAGGCAGGGACGAAATCCGGAACCTGAAGCGAAGTCGCTCCGGGATCGGGCCTAGTCCTGGGCCAGGCAGCGCAGGGCCACCTCGAGGTTGCGCAGGCCGTCCTCGCCCGAGACCGCCGCCGTCTCGCCGGTGCGGATGGCGTGGACGAAGGCCTCGTGCTCCTTCTTCAGCGGTTCGGCCGGCCAGGAGTTGAGCATCCGCGTGGAGTAAGAACCGTCCGGCTGCTGGCCGAAATACTCGGTCACCTGGCGGGTGATCAGGTCGGCGACGATGAAGCGGTTCTTGGTGGCGACCTGCAGGGTGCGGGTCTTGTAGGGCGTGACCCAGTTGGTGGTGATGTGGGCGATCACGTCATTGGCCATGCGGAACTGCAGCAGGGCCGAGTCCTCGCGCGAGGCGTGGGTGTGACCCAGCAGCGACTGGACCTCCACCACTTCGGATCCCGTCAGGTGACGGATGATGTCGATGTCGTGCACGGCCAGGTCGATGACCACCCCGACCTCGCCCATGCGCGGCGGGAAGGGGCCGACGCGGGTGATCTGGATGGAGATGATCTCGTCGCCGTCGATGGCGCGCTTGACCGTGTCCACCGCCGGATTGAAGCGCTCGACATGGCCGACCATCAGGACGCGGTCGTTCGTCTTGGCCGCGTCGATCATGGCCTGGGCGTCGGCCACGGTCGCCGCGATCGGCTTTTCGACCAGGACGTGCACGCCCGCGTTCAGCAGGGCCACGCCCAGCTCGGCGTGGAAACGGTTCGGCGTGGCGATGACGGCGGCGTCCAGACCGGCGGCGACGAAGGCCTGGGCCGTGGTCACGGCGTCGGCCCCATAGGCGGCGGCCACGCCCTCGGCCGTCACGGCGTCGGGATCGAAGACGGTCGTCAGTTCGACGTCGCGCAGTTCGGCCAGGACGCGGGCGTGGTTGCGGCCCATGACGCCGGCGCCGGCGACGCCGATCTTGAGGGGGGTCTGCTGGGTCATGATGATCAGGCCTTGAAGCTGGCGACGGCGGCGATGATGCGGTCCTGGGTCGCTTCGTCCAGGTCCGAGTGCATCGGCAGGCTGACGACCCGCTCCATCAGGCGCTCGGTCGTCGGCAGGCCCTGCGGGCCGCGCGGGTAATGGGCGTAGGCCGGCTGCAGGTGCAGGGGGATGGGATAGTAGACCGCCGTCGGCACGCCCTGTTCCTTCAGGTGCGCGGCCAGGCCGTCCCGGTCCTCGTGCTCGATGGTGTACTGCGCCCAGTTCGAGATATTGCCCGCCGGCACGTCCGGCACGGCGGCGACGTGGGGGCGCAGGCCCTCGTTGTAGCGGGCGGCGATGCGGTTGCGCCACTCGATCTCCTGGGCGAAGACCTTCAGCTTCTCGATCAGGACGGCGGCCTGGATGGTGTCCAGACGGCTGTTCAGACCGACGCGCATGTTCAGGTATTTGGGGTCGTGGTCGAAGGTCTTGTCCTTCAGATCGACCGCCACCGCCTTGCCGTGGACGCGGATGGAATCCATCAGCTGGGCCAGTTCGTCGTCATTGGTCAGGACCGCGCCGCCGTCGCCGTAGCAGCCCAGGGGCTTGGCCGGGAAGAAGCTGGTGGTGGTGATGTCGGCCCACTTCAGCGGGTGCTCGCCGTTGATCGTGCAGCCGAAGCCCTGGGCCGAGTCCGAGATCAGCTTCAGGCCGTACTTGTCGCAGATCGCCTTGATGGCCGGATAGTCGGCGGGCTGGCCGAACAGGTCGACGGCGATGACCACGCGGGGCTTCAGGCGGCCCTCCTTCAGCGTCGCCTCGACGGCGGCCTCCAGATGGGCGGGGTCCATGTTGTAGGTCTTCTCATCCACGTCGATGAAGACCGGCTCGGCGTCAAACCAGGGCACCACCTCGGCCGTGGCGGCGAAGGTGAAGCTGGGGACGAAGACGGCGTCGCCGCGACCGATGCCCCAGGCCATCAGCGGCAGGGCCAGGGCGTCGGTGCCGTTGGCGCAGCCCAGGGCGTGCTTCGCCTGACCAAAGGCGGCCAGGTCGGCCTCGAACTGGCGCACCTGCGGGCCCATGACCCAGGCGCCGCCGACGACGGCCTCCTGGACCGCGGCCTCGATCTTGCCGCCGAGGCGAAGGCGCTGGGCCTGAAGGTCGATGAAGGGAATGGTCATGGGTCGCTCTCTCGGTGGGGGGCCACGCAGGCGGAACTCGGTTCGGCGCGCGGACGCGAAGGCGGGTAAACTATCTTGAGCGCCTCCTACCAAAGCCCGGGGCCTCCCGACAAACCCGCGAGGGTCACTTCGCGTTGCCGGTTGCAACGAAAGCCGTGCTTGGCAAAGCCCGCAAGCCTGCCTAAGCCCGGTGGACCATGACGCTTTCGACGATGCAGACCCGGGTCCGCGACTGGCTGTTCGGCCAGGCCCTGCCGCTGTGGGCGCGGGCCGGGATCGACGCCGGGGGCCGCTTCCATGAGAAGCTGGACTTCGACGCCCGCCCGATCACGGGCCGTCCGCGCCGTACGCGGGTCCAGGCGCGCCAGGTCTATGTCTTCGCCGAAGCCGCCGCGCTCGGATGGGCGGAAGGCGAGGCAGTGGCCCATCGGGCGCTCGACGTCCTGATCCGCGATTATCGCCGGGACGACGGCCTGTGGGTCCGCGCCGTCGACGACGCGGGCGCCGTGATCGACGCGACGCCCGACCTCTACGACCTGGCCTTCGTCCTCTTCGCCCTGGCCGCCGCCCATCGCGTGCTGAAGGACGAGCGCGCCCGGCCGCTGGCGCTTTCGACCCTGGCCGCGGTCGAAGGCCGGATGGCCGATCCGGTCCACGGCGGCTGGCAGGAGGCCCTGCCGCCTGTCCTGCCGCGTCGCCAGAACCCGCACATGCACATGCTGGAGGCCCTGCTGGCCTGGCAGGCCGTCGCGCCCGATCCGGCCTTCGAGGCGGCGGCGCGGTCCGTGCTGGACCTGTTCGACCGGCGTTTCTTCGACCGCGAACACCTGATGCTGGGCGAGTTCTTCACCGCCGACTGGACCGTCGCCCCCGGCGGCGCCGGGCAGGTCGTCGAGCCCGGCCATCACATGGAGTGGATCTGGCTTCTGGATCAGGCCCGTCGTCTCGGCTTCGACGGTCATGAACGACAGGCCCAGGCCCTTCTCGCCTCGGCCCTGACCAACGGCGTCGACGCCCGGGGCATGATGGTCCGCGAGATCGACCGCATCGGCGTGGTCCGCGACGGCGGTTGTCGCCTGTGGGGCCAGACCGAGGCGATCCGCACCCTTCTGACGCGCGGCCGAACCGACCGCGCCCTGGCCCTGACCGAGACCCTGTTCGCGACCCATCTGGCGACCGCGACGCCCGGCCTGTGGATCGACAACTTCACCGCCGACGGAAAAGCGGAAGACGCCGATGTCCCGGCGTCCAGCCTCTATCACCTGACGACCGCCTTTTCCGCCCTTCTGACGGAGCCCGCATGAGCCGCGCCGCCAAACGTCCGGCCGCCTTCCTGGATCGCGACGGCGTCCTGATCTTCGACAGCGGCTATCCGCATGCGCCCGAGCATCTGCGTCTGATGCCCGGCGCGGCCCAGGCCGTAAGGCGTCTGAACGAGGCGGGATACGTCACGGTCATCGTCACCAACCAGTCCGGCGTGGCGCGCGGCATGTTCAGCGAAGAGACCATGCACGGTTTCAACCATATGTTGATCGAACGCCTGGCGGAGGAAGGCGGCCGGATCGACGCCGTCTACGCCTGCCCCTTCCACGAGGAGGCGGTCGAGGCGCGCTATCGCCACCCGGACCATCCCGACCGCAAGCCCAACCCCGGCATGCTGCTGCGGGCCATCGCCGAACATGGCCTGGACTCGTCCCTCTCCCTGATGATCGGCGACAAGGGATCGGACATGGAGGCGGCCCGGCGCGCGGGCGTGGTCGGCCATCGCTTCACCGAGGGCGACGACCTGGATCAATTCGTCGCGGGCCTGCTGACAGGCTGATCGCAATTCTTCATCTGGTGAATTAATCTTGCCGCCCAGGCCATAGGAAACCGCCGGAGAAGACGCCATGCCCGCCCCAACCTCGCCCTTCGCCGATCGTTACGTCGAACGTCGCTGGACCTCGCCCGACGGTCTGAGCCTGTTCGCTCGCGACTACGCCCCGGCGGCGGGCGAGGCCAGGCTGCCGGTCATCGCCATCCACGGCCTGACGCGCAACAGCGCCGACTTCGGCGTCATCGCGGGCCTGATGGCGCAAAGCGGCCGTCGCGTCCTGGCGGTGGACGTGCGCGGGCGCGGCCTGTCGGATCGCGCGCCCGATCCCATGACATACCGGCCCGATGTCTATGCGAGCGATATGATCGCCCTGATGCAACAGGCCGGGATCGAGAAGGCGGTCTTCCTCGGCACCTCCATGGGAGGGCTCATCACCATGGCCCTGACCGCGCTCCAGCCCCAGGCCGTCGCCGCCGCCGTCATCAATGACGTAGGCCCGGAAGTCGCCCCCGAGGGCCTGGCCCGCATCGCGGCCTATACCGGGCGAAAGGTGGAGATCACAAACTGGGCGGACGCCGCCGCCTACGCCCGCGACATCAACGCCGTCGCCTTTCCCGAATTTGACGGCGGCGACTGGGACGCCTTCGCCCGCCGCATCTTCCGCGAGGGCGCCGACGGCCGGCCGGTGCTGAACTACGACCCTGACATCTCGGTCCCGATCAAGGCGGCGGGGGCCGGCGCCCTGGTCCCCGACCTGTGGCCGGCCTTCAAGGCGTTGGCCGATGGACGCCCGACCCTACTGGTGCGCGGCGGAATCTCGGACCTGCTCAGCCCCGAGATCGCCGGAAGGATGCGCGAGACAGCGCCGGACATGGCCTATGTCGAGGTTCCAGGCATCGGCCACGCCCCCATGCTGGACGAGCCCGAAGCCCGCGCCGGCATCCTGACCTTCCTGGCGGGCGTGGCCTGAGACCCGAGCGGCGCAAGCGCGGCAGGCCCGCGCTACAACGGGCCTCAAGTAGCGCGAAGCGCGGTAGGCCCCTGAATTATGCCTTCTTGACGAACTCCGTGCGCAGGACGAGGCCGCGCACCTTCTCGACATTGGCCTCGATCTCGTCGGGATCGCCGGTCAGGCGGATGTTCTTGACCAGGGTTCCGCGCTTCAGCGTCACCCCGCCCGAGCCCTTGACCTTGAGGTCCTTGATCAAGGTCACGCTGTCGCCGTCCGACAGGAGATTGCCGTTGGAGTCCTTGGTCACGTCGTCGGTCATGGTCGTCTCACAGAAGGCAGGCGCGCCTCACGGCGAACCCACAAGGATTGAATCGGCCTCAAGTAGCGCGAAAGCGCGATAGGCCTCAAATCGACGCCGTCAGGCGTCGGGAACATTGTTGTCGAGTTCGTCGAGCCAGACGCGGGCTGAGGAGTCCGACGGCGCGCGCCAGTCGCCGCGCGGGGACAGGGAGCCGCCCGTCACCACCTTCGGTCCGTTCGGCACGGCCGAGCGCTTGAACTGGCTGGTCTGGAAGAAGCGGATCAGGAACTTCCGCAGCCAGGCCTTGATGGTCGGCAGGTCGTAGGCGACGCGCTCGGCCTGCGGCAGGCCCCGAGGCCAGTCCCCGCGCGCGGCGTCGCGCCAGGCCTGATGCGCCAGATAGGCGACCTTGGACGGCTTCAGGCCGAAGCGGCTGATGTAGAACAGGAAGAAGTCGTTCAGGGCGTAGGGGCCGACGATGGACTGCGTCGACTGGATCGCCCCGTCGGCGCCGGCCGGCACCAGCTCGGGCGAGATTTCGGTGGCCAGGATGGCGGCCAAGATCGGCGTAGCCGCCTCGCCCACCAGGCCGCGCTCGGCCACCCAGCGGATCAGGTGCTGGATCAAGGTCTTCGCCACCCCGCCGTTGACGTTGTAGTGGCTCATGTGGTCGCCGACGCCGTAGGTGCACCAGCCCAGGGCCAGTTCCGACAGGTCGCCGGTGCCCAGGACGAAGCCGTGGTTCTGATTGGCCAGGCGGAACAGATAGTCGGTGCGCAGGCCCGCCTGCACGTTCTCGAAGGTCACGTCGTGGACCGGCTCGCCGTCGGCGAAGGGATGGCCGATGTCGCGCAGCATCTGTTCGGCGGCGGGGCGAATGTCGATCTCGGCCCCCGTGACGCCCAAGGCCTGCATCAGCGCCCAGGCATTGGACTTCGTGCCTTCGGAGGTGGCGAAGCCCGGCATGGTGAAGGCCAGGATGCCTGTGCGCGGCAGTTCCAGCCGATCGAAGGCGCGACAGGCGACCAGCAGGGCCTGGGTCGAATCCAGGCCGCCCGAAACGCCGATCACCAGGGTCTTCGACCCGGTCGCCGTCATCCGCCGCATCAGGCCCTGGACCTGGATGTTGAAGGCCTCGAAGCAATCCTGATCCAGGCGGGCCGCGTCGTCGGGTACGAAGGGGAAGCGATCCAGGGGACGGATCAGGGCGTCGGCCGCCCCCTCCCCCGCCTCGAACGGGACCACCGTGGCGGCTTCGCCTTCCAGACGGGCGCAGTCGGCGAAAGTGCCGTTGCGCAGGCGATCCAGCCCGATGCGATCCACGTCCACGTCGGCGATGGTCAGATGGCTGTGCAGGGCGAAGCGCTCGCCCTCGGCCAGACGGGCGCCCAGCTCATGGATGGTCGCCTGACCGTCCCAGGCCAGGTCCGTGGTGCTCTCGCCCCAACCCGAGGCGGCGAAGACATAGGCCGACAGGGTGCGGCTAGACTGGCTGGCGCACAGCAGGGCGCGCTCATCGGCCTTGCCGATGACGATGTTGGAGGCCGAGAGGTTGCACAGGATGCGCGCCCCCGCGAGCGCTGCCCGCGTCGAGGGCGGCTGCGGCGCCCAGAAGTCCTCGCAGATCTCGACGGCGAAGACGAAGCCCGGCCGGTTCGTCGCCTCGAAGATCAGGCCCGGCGCGAAATCCACGCTCTCGCCGTTCAGGACAAGGCTGTCCTCGGACCGGCTGGCGGCGGGCGCGAACCAGCGCTTCTCGTAGTACTCACGATAATTGGGCAGGTAGGTCTTGGGCACGACGCCCAGCACCTCGCCCCCGCCCAGCACCACGGCGCAGTTGAACAGGGCGTCGCCGTTGCGGATCGGCGCCCCGATCACGGCGATGACGCCCGCCGCGTCCGCGACCTCGGCCAGCCGCGCGATCTGACGCTGCGCCTCTTCCAGCAGGGCCGCCTGCATGTGCAGGTCGTCGATAGCGTAGGCGCTCAGCGACAGTTCGGGGAAGATCAGCAGGTCCACGCCCGCCTCGCCCGCCTGACGGATCAACCGCTCATGCTCTTCGGCGTTGGCGGCCGGGTCGGCGACATGGACCACCGGGGTCGCGGCGGCGACGCGCACGAAGCCGTGGCTGCGCGGGGCGTAGAAGGGATGCGTCTGCGACTTCGCCATCAATCTTTCCGCTCATCCCGCCGTGCGGGCTCCAGAACCCTAGGGCTGTTCAATCAATATAGGGTTGCGACGCGAAGCCAAGGCGCCGGGTCCCCGTCGTAAGCCGATCTCCCCGCAGCATGGTGGAAGTTCGTGACCTGCGAACCGCTCTCGGCTAAGGCTCGCAGCATGAGCGATACGCCCAAAAAAGGCTGGTTCCAGCGACTGAGCGCGGGTCTGTCCCGATCCTCGAAGCAGATGACCGAACAGGTCGTCTCCACCTTCGTGAAGGAGCCCCTGTCCGAGGAGGCGCTGGAGCGGCTGGAGGAGCATCTGATCGAGAGCGATCTGGGGCCCGCCGCCTCGGCCCGGATCGTGGAGCGTTTCCGCGCCCTGCGTTTCGGCAAGACGTCCGACGAGCGCGAGATCAAGGAGGCCCTGGCCGAGGCCGTGGCCGCCGAGCTGACGCCGCGCCAGGCGACGTTCGAGCCCCTGTCGGGACCCAAGCCCTATGTCGTCCTGTTCGTCGGCGTGAACGGCTCGGGCAAGACCACGACCCTGGGCAAGATCGCCGCCGACCTGACGGCCAAGGGCGCGAAGGTGATGATCGTCGCCGGCGACACCTTCCGCGCCGCCGCGCGCGAACAGCTGAAGGTCTGGGCCGAGCGCGCCGGAGCCCATTTCGAAAGCCGCCGCGACGGCGCCGACGCCGCGGGCCTGGCCTTCGACGCCTATACCAAGGCCAAGGCGGAGGGTTTCGACGTCGTCCTGATCGACACGGCGGGGCGACTGCAGAACAAGTCGACCCTGATGGACGAACTGCTGAAGATCGTGCGCGTTCTGAAGAAGGTCGATGCGGAGGCCCCGCACGAGACCCTGCTGGTTCTGGACGCCACCGTGGGCCGCAACGCCCTGGAGCAGGAAAAGATCTTCGGCCGCACGGCCTATGTCTCGGGCGTGGTGATGACCAAGCTGGACGGCACGGCGCGCGGCGGCGTCCTGGTGCCCGTGGCCCAGGCCTCGGACGCCCCAATCAAGCTGATCGGCGTCGGCGAGGGCGTCGAGGACCTGCAAGCCTTCGACGCCCGCGCGTTTTCCCGATCCCTGGTCGGACTTGAGGACTGAGTAGATGAGTGAAGCGACCGAGACCAAGCGTCCGCAGTGGATTCGTCAGGCCGTCGACTTCGGCGCCCTGATCGCCTTCATGGCCGCCTATTTCATCACGCGCGACATGATCAAGGCCACCTGGGTCCTGGTCGTCGCCTCCCTGATCGCCCTGGCGGTCGGCTTCGTGCTGGAGCGGCGCCTGGCCCCCATGCCCCTGATCACCGGCGGCTTCGCCCTGGTGTTCGGCGTCCTGACCATCGTCACCGACGACGACCTGTTCGTGAAGCTGAAGCTGACGGTGCAGAACGGCCTGCTGGCCGCCGTCCTGCTGGGCTCGTTGCCGCTGAAGAAGTATCCGTTCAAGGCCCTGCTGGGGTCTGCCATCAAGGTGACGGACGAGGCCTGGCGCAAGCTGACCTTCCGCTACGGCCTCTATTTCCTGGGCGTGGCGATCCTGAACGAGGTCTTCCGCAACCCCGCCGCAGTGACGGCCATCTGGTCGGCGCTGAACCTGGGAACGCCCGATCCGAACGGGGTCTGGACCGGTTTCCGCGGCGTGCTGTGGATCGCCGCCTCGGTCTTCGGCCTGTCGCAGGTGCCGCTGATCATGAAGAACATGATCAAGGACGAGGAACCCGGCCCCGTCTCGCCCGATACCGGCCTTTAGGGAACCGTCTGCGATCTGACGACCTAAACTGCAGCGACTGCGCGACACCCGAGCTTTTCCACCGGGGCCTCAAGTAGCGCGAAACGCGGCAGGCTCCAGAACAATGGCCTCAAGCAGCCCGCAAGGGCGGTAGGCCAGCATAAATGTCTTCAAACCGTCAGGCTTTCCGTCGTCAAAGCGTAAAGCACGGCTGTTAGCTGTCGCGCCATGTTCGGCCCGCCGAAACAGGGATCTAGGACGATGGTCAAGTCAGGCAAGCAGGCGAAAATCAAAGGCGGACTGGCGGAATCGCCCAGCCACCTGATGCACCGGGTGCTGCAGCTGGCGCTCGACATCTACGCCGAGGAAGCCGGGCCCGACGGCCTGACCCAGCGCCAGTTCGCCGTGCTGGAAGCCGTGTCGGCCCGGTCGGGCCTGACCCAGACGGACCTGGTCAAGGCGACCGGCATCGACCGCTCGACCCTGGCCGACCTGGTGGCGCGGATGACGACCAAGGGCCTGCTGGAGCGGGAGCGTTCGACCCTGGACGCCCGCGCCAAGGCCGTGCGCCTGTCGGCCGAGGGGGAAGCCGCCCTGATCGCCGCGCGCCCGCGCGTCGAGGCCGCGGACAAGCGCATCCTGGCGCTTCTGCCCAAGGCGCGCCGCGAAGGCTTCCTGGACCTGCTGACCAGCCTGACGGAAGCCGCCGACGCCGCCCCGGAGCGGGCCAGGGCCGAGGCCAAGGCCGTGAAGAAGGCGGCCAAGGAGGCCCGCAAGGCCGAGAAGGCCGCGAAGAAGGCCCAGGACGGCGCCAAGCCGAAAAAGAAGAAAAAGGCCGTTCAGGACGCCGAGGCGAATGAGGCTCGGATCATTCCGCTGAAGGAAGCCGCCAAGGCCTGAATCGCCGGGCTGCGGCTAGACCCGGATGTCGAGCAGGGCGCCGGGGCGTTGATGGCGCAGGACGGCGGAGGCCTCCTCCGTCGCAACCGCGCGAACCGGCGTGTCGCGCTGGCCCTCGTCGCGCTGGGCTTCGGCGACCGGCGCCGCGACCGAGGGGGCGCCGATTCCCATGGCCGCGCGGAAGAAGGCCGACTGAGACGTGCGCAGGGCATGGGCCGCGCCGCCTGCGGCGGGCGGGAAGACCGGACGTTCTGACGGGATGGCGGGCATGGGCGAAGGATCGGCCCCAACCCTCTAGATATGGTTAATACGCGATTCACCCTGTTCGGACGACAGCGTTCTTCAGCGCGGCGACGCCTTGAGCGCCTCGACCAGCTTGCGCAGATCCGCCTCGGTCAGGATCGGGCCGGAAGACTTGGCCACGATCGTTCCATAGGCGTCGACCGCGAAGCTTTCCGGCACGCCCGAGACGCCCAGGTCCAGGCCCGCCCGTCCCTCGCGATCCACCAGGACGATGGCGTAGGGGTCGCCCAGTTCGTCGAGGAAGGCGCGGGTGGCGACGGGATCGTCCTTGTAGGCCACGCCCACGACATTGATCCCCTGGGCCTTCAGTTTCAGAAGCTGGGCGTGTTCCAGCCGGCAGGGCGCGCACCAGCTGGCGAAGAGGTTGACGACCATGGGCTTGCCCACCCCGGCCGTCTTCAGGTCCAGGCGCTGATCCGTTTCGACCTCGCCCTGCAGGATGGGCAGGACGGTCTCGGGGACGGGACGGCCGACCAGGGCGTCGGGCCTGTATTCGCGCCCCTGTCCCGGCTCTCCGGACATCGTGTTCAACTGGACCATCAGGAAGACGCCCAGGGCGACCAGGGCGGCGATGGGGATCAGGGCGAACCAGCGGTTCATCCTTCGCTCGCCTCCAGGCGGGCCAGCTCGCGCTTCCAGCGACGGGCGGCGAGGAGGGCGCGCACGCTCAGGGCGGCCAGGGCCGCGGCGCTGACGCCCCAGGCGGACCAGACGAAGAGGCCGTAGGGGCTCATGTCGAGATCGGGCATCGCAACCTCCTCAGGCGCGCTGGGCGGCGCGGGCGCGCAGGGTCAGAACGCGGCGACGGCGGATCTCGGTGCGGATCGAGGTCAGCCATACGGCGCCGAACAGCAGGCCATAGGCCGCCATCATGGTCAGCAGGGGCGCCAGATAGGCCGGATCCAGGCTGGTCCCGCCCGCCCGCAGCAGGGAGGCCGGCTGGTGCAGGGTGTTCCACCAGTCGACCGAGAACTTGACGATGGGCAGGTTGATCAGGCCGACCAGGCCCAGGACGGCGGCGACGCGGGCCGCCTTCTGCTCGTCGTCGATCGAGGCCCGCAGGGCCATGTAGCCGAGATAGAAGAGAAACAGCACCAGGACGCTGGTCAGGCGCGCGTCCCACACCCACCAGGTTCCCCACATCGGCAGGCCCCAGAGGGAGCCGGTGACCAGGGCCAGACCGGTCAGGACCGCGCCGGGCAGGGCCGCCGCCCGCGCCGCGGCGTCGGCCAGGGCGTGACGGAAGACCAGGGCGAAGAAGCTGGAGACGCCCAGGGCGGCGTAGGCGGCCAGGCCCACGGAGGCGGCGGGCACGTGGATGAACATGATCCGCACGGTGTCGCCCTGCTGGTAGTCGGCAGGGGCCGCGAAGCTGAGCCAGGTCCCGATCGCCAGGAGGACAAGCGCCAGAACCCACAGGACCGGCGTGACCGGGCGGGTGAAGCGCATGAAGCGGTCGGGATTGGCGAGGCCGAACATGGTCCGCCGATTACGCGGCGCAAAGCCTGACGGCAAGCGCGCCGCGCACGGAAGGGGTCAGAGCTTCAGGCCGTGATCGGCGGCCAGCCGCTCCAGGGCGACCATGGGACGCGGGCCCCAGTGGGCGATGACCTCGGAGGCGGCGAGCGAACCGAGCGCGCCGGCCTCGGCCAGGGACAGGCCCCGCGCCAGGCCCAGCAGGGCCCCCGCCGCGTACTGGTCGCCGGCGCCGGTGGTGTCGACCACCTTGTCCACGGGGAAGGCCGCGACCTCGACCCGCTCGTCGCCCCGGAAGATGACCGAGCCCTTTTCACCGCGCGTGACGGCGGCGACCTCGACGATGCGGCCCAGGTGAGCGGCGGCGTGGTCGAAGTCCTCGGTCTCGAACAGGGCGTGCAGTTCGGCTTCATTGGCCAGGACGATGTCGGCCGAGGCCTCGATGAAGGCCAGGAGCTCGGCGCGCCAACGGTGGACGACGAAGCTGTCCGACAGGGTGATGGCCACCTTGCGGCCCGCGGCGTGGGCATGGGCCGCGGCGGCCTCGAAGGCGGCGCGGGCCGGGGCCGGATCGAACAGATAGCCTTCCAGATAGACGATCTCGCTGGCGCCGATCAGGTCGGCGTCGATGTCGGCGACCGTCAGTTGGTTGGCGGCGCCCAGGAAGGTGCACATGGTGCGCTGGCCGTCCGGCGTGACATTGATCAGGCAGCGGCCGGTGCCGAAGCCCTGGCCCGCGCCGCCTTCCAGTGCCGGAGTGTCGAAGTGGACGCCGACAGCGCGGATGTCGTGGGTGAACACCTCGCCCAGGGTGTCCTTGGCCACCTTGCCGATATAGGCGGCGCGACCGCCGAACGAGCCGACCCCGGCCACGGTGTTGCCGGCCGAACCGCCCGAGGCCTCGACCCCCGCCGCCATGGCGTCGTAGAGGGCCGCGCTCTGGGTCTCGTCCACCAACTGCATGGAGCCGGGCGTCAGGGCCTGTGCCTCCAGGAAGGCGGGGTCGCACGGGCTCAGCACGTCGACGATGGCGTTGCCGACGGCGCAGACGTCGTAGCGGGCGAAAGCGGATGCGTTCTGGGTCATGGGCGCCCCATAACGCCGGATGACGGAATAGGCCAGCGCAGGCTTTCATCCGGCCCCGAAAACCGCCTATGCAGGGCGCGCCGAGGAGAAGCGCCCATGACCGAAGTCGCCGTCCTGACCCCCGATCCCGCCGACCCGTCCTACATCGCCCTATGGCCGGGGGTGCTGGACCGGCTGTCGAACGCCCTGGCCGGCGCCGGGATCACGGCAAGGCCGACGCCCTGGACCGACCATGTCGAGAGCGCGCACGGCCTGACGGCCTTTCCCCTGGTCCTGCCGCTGATCGCCTGGGGGTATCACCGCGATCACGAAAACTGGATGCAGGCCTGCGCGACCTGGGCCGATGCGGGCGCGCCCCTGGCCAATCCGGCCGAGGTCCTGAGCTGGAATTCGGACAAGCGCTACCTGGCGCGGCTGGCCGAGAAGGGCGTCGCCATTCCGCCGACTATCTGGAGCGACCATGTCGACGCCGGCGTGGTCGAGGCCGCCTTCGCCGCCACCGGCGCGCGCCAGTTAGTGGTCAAGCCGACCGTGTCCGGCGGCGCCTGGCGGACGCTGAGGGTCTCGGCGGGCGATCGGCTCGAAGAGGTTCTGACCGAGGCCCCGGTCGGCGGCGCGATGATCCAGCCCTTCCTGCCCGGCGTCGTCACCGAGGGAGAGACCTCCCTGCTCTTCTTCGGCGGCGAGTTGAGCCATGTGGTCAACAAGCGTCCCGGCCATGCCGAGGAGTTCCGCATCCAGGTCCAGTACGGCGGCCAGTACCAACGCCTGGACCGCGCGCCCGAAGGCGCCCTGGCCCTGGCGGAGCGGACCCTGGCGGCGATCGACGAGGACCTGCTCTACGCCCGCATCGACGTGGCGCCCGATCCCGATGGAAACTGGGTGCTGATGGAGGCCGAGCTGATCGAGCCGGACTTCTATCTGGACGCCGCGCCCGAGGCCGGCGCGCGGTTCGGCCGGGCCGTGGCCGAACGCCTGGCGCGCTAGGCGAAGACCCGGGGTCGGGGCCTAGGCCGCGAAACTGGCTCGCGAGGGACACAGGTCGGCGATGACGCAGGCTCCGCACTTCGGCCTCTGGGCCAGGCAGGTGTAGCGGCCGTGCAGGATCAGCCAGTGGTGCGCCTTGGGCAGCCAGGCCTCGGGAACCACCTGGTGCAGCTGGGTTTCGACCTTGTCGGGGGTCGGGGCGTTGGCCAGACCCAGACGGTGCGAGACGCGGAAGACGTGGGTGTCCACCGCGATGGCCGGCTCTATGCCCAGCTCGTTCAACACCACGCTGGCGGTCTTGCGCCCCACGCCGGGCAGGGCCTGCAGGTCGGCGCGGTTCAGCGGAACTTCTCCGCCGTGCCGCTCGACCAGCATCCGCGCCGCCGCGATGACGTTCCGCGCCTTGGTGCGATAGAGGCCGATGGAGGCGATCAGGGGGATCAACCCCTCCTCGCCCAGGGCCAGCATTTTCTGCGGCGTATCGGCGACGGCGAACAGGGCCTTGGTCGCCTTGTTGACCCCCACGTCGGTCGCCTGGGCCGACAAGGCCACGGCCACGACCAGGGTGTAGGGATTGACGAAGTCCAGCTCGGTCTTCGGATCGGGCATGACCCCCGACAGGCGTTCGAAGATGGTTTCGACGCGGTCTTCGTCGGGCGGCCAGGCGACGATCACGCCCGCAGGAGCCTTCTTCGGCGCGCGCGAGCGCTTCCCCGGCGGGGGCGTCAGGGCGGCGCGGACAGCCTTGGCGACGCGAGGTTTGCGAACAGTCATGCCCTGGCTTCGCCTCCTCGGCGCGCGGCGTCAACGCCTTCCCGCTTGCTCCCCATCCATCCCTGCCCCAAAGCGGATCGCGATGTTCGGGGAGACGCAGACATGACGACCCTCAGAAACCGGCTGGCCGGCGCCGCCCTGGCGGCCCTGGCGACCACTCTGCCCGCCGCCACAGCCGACGCCCATGACCCCTTCGCCGCCTGGCACGGCGTCCCGGCCCAGTCTGCGGCCGCGCCCGCCGAGCCGAAGATCCTCGCCTATCGCGGCGCCGTCCTGTTCGACGGGACGGGAGGCGCGCCGTCGCGGTCCGGCCTGACCATCGTCACCCGCGGCGAGCGGATCGCGGCCGTCCAGCCGGACAGCGATCCCCTGCCCGAGGCGGCCGAGCTGATCGACGTCACGGGCCTCCATGTCCTGCCCGGCCTGATCGACACCCATGTCCATCTCGCCACGCCGCCCGACGCCGAGGCCGCGCGGGCGCAGATGCGTCGCTGGCTCTATTCCGGCGTCACCGCCGTGCGCGGCATGGCCGACGATCTGCGCTCGGTCGGCGAACTGGCGCGTCAGGCCCGGGTCGGCGAAGTCCCCTCGCCGGACATCTACTACGCCGCCCTGATGGCGGGCGAAGGCTTCTTCAAGGATCCGCGCACCCAGGCCGTCAGCGCCGGAGCCGTCGCGGGGCGGACGCCCTGGATGCAGGCGATCACGGCCGACACCGACCTGCCTCTGGCGGTAGCCATGGCGCGCGGGACGTCCGCGACGGGCATCAAGATCTACGCCGACCTTCCCGCCGATCTCGTGGCCCGGATCATCGCCGAGGCCCATCGCCAGGGCGTGCCGGTCTGGACCCACGCCATGGTCTATCCGGCCACGCCGGAGGAGGTCGCCGTCGCCGGTCCCGACGTCATGTCCCACGCCTGTATCCTGGCGCATCAGGGCCAGGCGCCCGGCGATCGTCCGGTCAGCTACGCCGGCCGAACCCCCATCGACCGCGCCCCCTTCCTCAAGGGCGACAACCCGGCGGTCCAGGACGTGCTGGAGGAGATGCGGGTGCAGGACATCATCCTGGACGCCACGGTCCGGGTTTACGCCGAGCAGGACCGCGCCGCCGCCGCGCCGGGCGCCCGCCAGCCCCTCTGCTCCGGCCCCATGGTCTTCGCCCTGACGCGTCAGGCCTATGACGCCGGCGTGACCATCTCGGCCGGAACCGACGGCGAGACGCCGGACGGCGACGCCTGGCCCGCCCTGATCGAGGAGCTGGAGCTGCTGCAGAACGCCGTCGGCATCCCGCCCGCCGACGTCCTCGTCGCCGCCACCCGAACCGCCGCACGCGCGACCAACCAGACCCAGGACATGGGCACGATCGAGACCGGCAAGCTGGCCAACCTGATTTTCGTCGCCGCCGATCCGCTGAAGGACGTCGCCAATCTGCGAAGCCTTCGGTTCACGGTGAAGCGCGGCGCGGCCTACCCGCGCGCCGATTTCCGGCCGCCCGCCGACTAGCCGCGCAGCCTTGCGGCCACGGTGCGACAAAATCGCGCAGACGCCCCTTGTATTCTGGACGCCGCCGTCCATTTTACGGGCCGAAATCCGCAAAGAGCTGTCTCCCCATGGCCCTGCCTCCATCCGTCAAGAAACGCCTCCCGCTCGTCGTCGGAGGCGTCGTCGGCCTCGCCCTGATCGCCGGAGGCGTGGTCTGGTGGCAGGGCAAGCAGCGGTGGGAGGGAACGGACAACGCCTTCGTCCAGGCGGACACCGTCCTGGTCAGCCCGCGCATCAGCGGCTCGGTGATCGAGGTCCTGGTCAAGGACAACCAGCGCGTCGAGGCCGGACAGGTCCTGGCGCGGCTGGACGACGCCGACGCCCGCGCCGCCCTGGCCCAGGCCCAGGCCAATCTGGCCGCCCTGGAGGCGGCCGTGACCAATGTCGACGCCCGCGCGGAGCAGGAACAGGCGACCATCGCCGCCCGCGCCGCCGCCGTGACCCAGGCCCAGGCCCAGGCCGGACTGGCGCGGGCCGAAGTCGAGCGTTACGGCAGGCTGGCGGACCAGGGCTGGGTGTCGCAGCAGCGCATCGAGACCCAGCGCGCCTCGGCCGAGACGGCCCGCGCCTCGGTCGCCCAGGCCCAGGCGGCCCTGACCGCCGAACAGCGCACCGCCGCCGTCCTGGGCTCGACCCGCAACCAGAGCGTCGCCGCCGTCGAACAGGCCCGCGCCCTGGTCGAACAGGCCCAGTTGACCCTGGACCGCACGGTCATCCGCGCCCCGGTCGCAGGGGTGGTGGGCGCGCGCGGCGTGCGCGTCGGCCAGGTGGTTCAGGCGGGCGGACAGATGATGTCCATCGTGCCGGTCCAGGACACCTATGTCGTCGCCAACTTCAAGGAGACCCAGGTCGGCCGCATGCGGCTGGGCCAGGAGGTGGAGATCAAGGCCGACGCCTTCCCGGGCCGGGCCCTGGTCGGCCATGTGGACAGCTTCGCCCCCGCCACCGGATCCGAGTTCGCCCTGATCCCGGTCGAGAACGCCACCGGCAACTTCACCAAGATCACCCAGCGCGTTCCCGTGCGCATCGTCGTCGACCGCGCCGCCTCGGGCGATCCCATCGCCCTGCGGCCCGGCCTGTCGGTCGAGGTCAAGGTCGATCTGAAGAGCAGGGGCGGCGCCGCCTTCGCCGACGCTCAACCCCACGTCCAGGCCCAGGCCCCAGCTCAGGCCCAAGCCCAGGCGCCCGCCCGGTGACCGACGCCGCCGCGCCATCGGCGGCCCCGGCCGCGGGCCAGGCGGGAAGCCGGCCCGAGATCAACTGGACGGTCCTCTTGCTGGGCTTCGCCGGCATGGTCATCGGCCAGTTCATGGCCATCCTGGACATCCAGATCGTGGCGGCCTCCCTGCCCCAGATTCAGGCGGGCGTCGGCGCCTCGGCGGACGAGATCAGTTGGATCCAGACCGCCTATCTGATCCCTGAAGTGGTCATGATCCCCCTGTCGGGCTTCCTGGCGCGGCTGTGGGGCACCCAGAAGGTCTTCCTGGCCTCCTGCGTCGGCTTCCTGGTCATGAGCGTGGCCGTGGGCCTGTCGTCCTCGGTCGAGATGATGATCTTCTTCCGGGCGCTGCAGGGCTTCCTGGGCGGGGCCATGATCCCCACCGTCTTCGCCGTGGCCTTCACCGCCTTCCCGCCCGAGAAACGCGTCACCGCCAGCGTCATCATGGGCCTGATCGTCACCCTGGCGCCGACCGTGGGACCGACGCTCGGCGGGCACCTGACCGAGTGGCTGAGTTGGCGCTGGCTCTTCTTCATCAACGTCTTCCCGGGCTTCATCGTCCTGTTCCTGGTCGGGCGCTACGCCCATTTCGACGAGGGCGATCCGTCCCTGGCCGAGGGCTTCGACTGGTGGGGTCTGGGCCTGATGGCCGCCTTCCTCATGAGCCTGCAGTTCGTGCTGGAGGAAGGGGCCAAGAACGACTGGCTGGCCGACGACCATATCCTGCTGCTCAGCCTGGTCGCCCTGATCTGCGGCCCGGCCTTCGTCTGGCGCAGCCTGAACTATCGCAATCCGATCGTGGAGCTGAGGGCCTTCGGCAACCGCAACTTCGTCGTGGGCGTGGTGATGACCTTCATCGTCGGCGCGGCCCTGTTCGGCGGCACCTTCCTGCTGCCCCTCTTCCTCGGCCGGGTGCGCGACTATTCGGCCGCCGAGGTCGGGACCACCATGGTCGTGTCGGGCCTGGCCATGTTCGCCACCGGCCCCTTCGCCGGGCGGCTGGTGCGCAAGGTCGATCCCAGGGTGCTGATGTTCGTCGGCTTCATGCTCTGCGCCTGGGGCATGTGGGACGCCCATGCGGTGACGACGGAATGGGGCTTCTGGGAGTTCGCGGGCGTCCAGGCCATGCGCGGCGTCGGCGTCATGATCGCCATGATCGCCTCGCAGCAGGTGACCATGGCCACCCTGCCCCCGCACATGGTCAAGAACGCCTCAGGCCTGGTGAACCTGTCGCGCAACGTCGGCGGCGCCTTCGGCCTGGCGGTGTTGAACACCTCCCTGACCCAGAACACCGCCCTGCACATGGCCGAGCTGACCAGCGCCATCGACCAGACCGACGCGGCGGTGAAGGGGATGATCGCCGGCATGGCCCAGAGATTCTCGGGCTCCATCGACCCGCATGCCTCCGCGATGAAGGCGGTCTATGGGATGCTGCAGCGTCAGGCGACGACCCTGGCCTTCGGCGACGCCTTCGCCCTGCTGGCCATCGCCTGCGCCTGCGCGGCCTTCGTCACCCTCATGGCCAGTCCGGCCAAGCCCGGCGCGACCGCCCCCGGGGCGTCCGAGGTTCACTGATGCCCCGCGCGCCCGGCCAGATCGACGAACACAAGAGCCAGGCCATCCTGCGGGCGGCCGCCGACCTGTTCGTGGAAAAGGGCGCCAAGGCCACCATGGCCGAGATCGCCCGGCGCGCCGGGGTGTCGAAACAGACCCTCTACAACCGCTTTCCGAACAAGACGGACATCGGCCGGGCCCTGGCGGCCCAGAGGTCGGACGCCATCACCGCGCCCCTGTTGCGCGCGGGCGCGGCGCCGGAGGACGTGCTGGCCGCCATAGCCGAGACCCTGATCGACAGGATCTGCAGCGGCGGCAAGGGCGCCTCCCTGCGCGGGGTCGCCCTGGTCTCGCCCGAGGCCCCGGAACTGGCCCGCGCCATCTATGACGCCGGTCCGGGCGAGAGCGTGCGCCGCATCGCCGCCTGGCTGACCGAACAGGACCGGGCGGGCGTCATGAGCGTGCCCGATCCGGTCGTCGCGGCCGAGATGTTCGCCGGCATGGTCCTGGGCCACGGCCACCTGCGCTCCGTCCTGGGCCTGCCTCATCCGAACACGGAGGATGCGGCGGACCGGGCCAGGGACGTCGCCCGCCGCTTCATGCGCGCCTTCGCGCCTGAGTGAAGCTCCCCGTCTGCGGGTTGGCCCTTTGAAGCGGATCGGCGTAAAGCCCGACCTACCTCATAGACCCGTCCGCGGAGCCCCTCATGCTGATCCACCTGTCGTCCTGGCCCGAGATCGACGCGCGCCTGAAGTCCGGCGCCGCCCTGTCGAAGACCGTGGTCGTGCCGATCGGCTCGAACGAGCAGCATGGGCCGACCGGCCTTCTGGGCACCGACTGGCTGTGCCCGGAAATCATCGCCCATGCGGCGGAGAGAGGCGACGACAGCCTGATCGTGGCGCCGACCTTCAACATCGGCATGGCCCAGCACCACCTGGCCTTCCCCGGCACCATCTCCCTGCGTCCGTCCACCTTCATGTCGGCTATCACCGACTGGGTCTCGTCCCTGGCCCGCCACGGCTTCGAGCGGATCTATTTCCTGAACGGACACGGCGGCAACGTCGCCACCATCGAAGCGACCTTCGCCGAGATCTACGCCGAATGGTCCTTCGTCGAGGAACGGCCTCCGTTCGTGCTGAAGCTGCGTAACTGGTGGGACCTGCCTGGCGTGCACAGGCTGTGCGAGGAGATCTTCCCCGTCGGCCACGGCGCCCACGCCACCCCGTCCGAGATCGCCGTGACGCAGGCCGCCTATCCGGACCATATCAAGATCGCCGACTACAGCCCCAAGATCGCCCCCATGGGTCCGATCCGCGACGCGCTCGACTACCGCGCCCGCTTCCCTGACGGCCGCATCGGTTCCGATCCGGCCCAGGCCAGCCCGGAGAAGGGCCAGACCATCATCGACGCCAGCGTGCCCGCCCTGCTGAAGGACGTGGCCGACTTCGCGGCCGAGGTCCTGCCCTGACGGCAGGCCGGAGAGGCCTGTTTCCCTTGCCCGACCAGAGAAACAGGCCCACCATCCGCAGATGAACCCGATCGATCAGGCCGCCCGCACCGCCCACGCCGGACAGGAGACCGCCGAGGCTTCGGCCGAGGTCATCGCCCGGCGCATGGCCATACTGGGCCAGGCCATGGCCGATCCCCTGCGCGCCGACCACGCCGAGCTGAGCCGCATGGGAACCGAGAAGGTCCAGGCCCTGACCGCCTCGGCGGAGGCCGTGGCCGCCGGCGCCCTGGGGCTGGCCGAACAGGGACGGCGGATCGCGGATCGCGAAGGCGCCGAAGCCTCGGCCCATCTGGCGCGGCTCTCCCAGGCCGACACCCTGGCCGGCGCCGCGGCCCTGCAGGCGGCCTGGGGCATGGGCGTCTGGTCGCGGGCCGTCTCCGACGGCTGGAAGCTGGGCGGCTCCCTCATGAGGATGCAGGCGGAAGCCCTGTCGCCGATCCATCGCACGGCCGTGGCCAACGCCAAGCGCCTGAAGCGCTGAAGACGGTTTCGCCGCGCCTCAAGGCGTCGTGATGGAACGCGGCAGGGTTGGTCGCTGTTGCCTGCCTGTGTCCCACCCAAGGAGCGACGCCATGGCCGAACAGGACAAGACCGACCCTCATCCCGGCATGATGGGCGACGGAACGGAAGAACAGAACCTCAACCAGCCCGGCGACCCGTCCAAGCGGATCACCGAGGAAGAGGTCGACGAGGCCTTCACCAAGGACCCCAAGCTGGTTCCCAAGACCTAGAGCCCGCTCGCCGCCTCAGGCCGTCCGAATGACGCCGTCCCTGGCCTCGACCGGCCAGGGCGTCAGCTTGCCGCCGGCGCAGGGGCCCGCGACGCAGGCGCCCGACAGGGGCTCGAACGCCGCCCCGTGCCAGCCGCACAGGATCAGAGAGCCGTCCGGCGTCAGATAGCGGTCCAACTCCATGGCGATGGGGAAGCCGGCGTGCGGGCAGCGATCGATCCAGCCGGCGACCTGGCCATCCTTCCTGATCACGAAGCCGTGGAAGAAGGCCTCGCCGATCTGAAGCACGAAACCGCGCGCGCCCGGGTCGGCCAGGTCGGCTTCGAGGCAGAGCGGCACGTTGGGCGGGGTTTTCCACACCCGCTTGCGCTCTTCGGGCGCGGGCGTCGCTTCGGCCGTATCGGACACTATTCGCGCTCGGGCTTGAGCGGGCGCGTCAGCAGGGCCTCGATGGCGGCGTCGACGGTCGTCTCGTTCGCCAGGACGGCGGCCACGGCCTCGCAGATGGGGGTCTCGACGCCCAGCTTGCGCGCCAGTTCGCGCACGGCGGGCGCGCTTTCATAGCCCTCGGCCACCGAGCGTTTGCCGGCCAGGGCCTGTTCGACGCTCATGCCCTGGCCCAGGGCCAGGCCCAGGCTCATGTTGCGCGACTGCGGGCTGGAGCAGGTCAGGACCAGGTCGCCCAGACCGCACAGACCCGCCACCGTCTCGGCCTTGCCGCCCAGGGCCTGGGCCGTGCGGACGATCTCGGCGAAGCCGCGGGTGATGACGGCGGCGTGGGCGCTGCGGCCCAGTTCGCGGCCCTCGACGATGCCGCAGGCGATGGCCAGGACGTTCTTCAGCGCCCCGCCGGTCTCGGCCCCGATCAGGTCGTCGGCCAGATAGGGCCGGAAGACCGGCCCCGACAGGGCCGTGGCCAGGGCGATCGCCATCTCCTCGTCCTCGCAGGCCAGGGTCACGGCGCTGGGCAGGCCGCGCGCCACCTCGGCGGCGAAGCTGGGGCCGGACAGGACGGCGGGCGTGGCTGACGGGATGGTCTCGGCCAGGACCTCGGTCATCAGCTTCAGCGAGCCGCGCTCGATTCCCTTGGCGCACAGGACGATGGGCAGACCCGGCCGGGCGTAGGGGGCGAAGGCCTGAAGCGTGGCCCGCATGTGCTGGGCCGGCGGCACAGCCAGAATCAGGTCGCAGTCGGCCAGGTCGGCCAGGTCGGAGGTGACGTTGATCGCCGCGTCCAGTTCGATCCCCGGCAGGAAGGCGTCGTTCATCCGCCGCGCGCGGATGCTCTCGATCACCTCAGGCTCGCGCGCCTGCAGCACGACCGCCAGGCCCGCCGCCGCCGCGCTCTGCGCCAGGGCCGTGCCCCAGGCGCCGCCGCCAATTACGCCTGCCGTATGAAATTCCATGTCTTCTCCGGTCCCCCGACCACCGCCCGAGCCCCGGCCAATCAAGCCTTGGCGCCCTTGCGGCCCGTTTTCTTGTGCACAGGATCGGCGTTCGCGCGCGCCTCGTCCAGAGGCCATCGCGGCCGGGCGGCGACATCGATGTCGGAGGTCAGACCTTTTTCCAGCCGTTCCGCCCCCGCCAGGGCGATCATGGCGGCGTTGTCGGTGCAGTAGATGAGGGGTGGGGCCAGGAACCCGAAGCCGTGCTTCGTCGCCAGATCCTCCAGCGTGCGCCGGATCGTCTTGTTGGCGGCCACGCCCCCGGCGACGACGAAATGAAGCGCCTTACTCTTAGGCCCTATCGCCTCGCGCGCGGCGCTCGGTTGCTTGAGGGCGCCCTCCGCCTGTTCAAGCTCCGGGTGCTGTTCGACATAGGCGATCATGGCCCGCTCGGTCCGCTCGGCCAGCTGGCGCGCGATGGCCTTCTGCACCGCATCGGCCAGATCGGCCCGATCCTGATCCGTCTCGCAGGTCTGGGCCAGCCGCGACGCCGCCGTTTTCAGCCCCGAGAAGGAGAAGTCACAGTCCTTGCGCCCCAGCAGGGCGCGCGGCAGGTCGAAACGCGAGCCGTCGCCTTTTTCGGCCAGCCTCTCCAGCGCCGGACCGCCGGGATAGCCCAGCCCCATGGCCTTGGCGATTTTGTCGAAGGCCTCGCCCGCCGCGTCGTCGATGGTGGTGCCCAGCCGGCTCATGTCGCCGATGCCGCGCACCTCCAGCAACTGACAGTGCCCGCCCGAGACCAGCAGGAGCAGGAAGGGATAGGTCGTCTCCGCCCCCAGCCGCGCCGACACGGCGTGGCCTTCCAGGTGGTTGACCGCGATCAGCGGCAGGTCGCGCGCCAGGGCCACCGCCTTGCCGTAGCTCAACCCCACCATGACCCCGCCGACCAGTCCCGGCCCGGCCGTCGCCGCCACCCCGTCCAGGGCCGCATAGTCGATCCCGGCCTCGCTCATGGCCCGACGCGCCACCCCGTCGATCATCTCGACATGGCTGCGGGCGGCGATTTCCGGCACCACCCCGCCATAGGCGGCATGCTCGTCGATCTGGCTGTGAATGACGCTGGACAGGACCTCGGCCCCGGCCGCCGACAGGCGCACCACCGAGGCGGCGGTCTCGTCGCAGCTGGTCTCCAGGCCCAGGACCGTCAGCACGGCGCCGGGGGCGCGGCCTTCCGTCCCGGCGGGTCCGGAGGCAGGCTTGGTTGCCCCCGTGGTCCCGCTGCTATAGTCCGCGCCTGTGTTCATCGGGTCGAGGTAGCGGCCCGCGTCTTCTTTCGCAACGGCTGCGCGACCCCATGACCCCGCTTCTCCGCATCGGCACCCGCCGCTCCAAACTGGCCCTGGCCCAGTCCGGCATGATGCAGCGCGCTATCGGCCGCGCCCTGGGCGTCGCCGAGGCCGACATCGAAACCCTCGTCCCCCTGGTCGAGATCGTCACCACCGGCGACCGCATCCAGGACCGACGCCTGCTGGAAGTCGGCGGCAAGGCCCTGTTCACCAAGGAGATCGAGGAGGCCCTGCTCGACGGTCGCGTCGACGTCGCCGTCCACTCGATGAAGGACGTCCCCGCCGAACAGCCCGAGGGCCTGGCCATCGCCGCCGTGCCCGAGCGCGAGGACCCCCGCGACGGCTTCATCAGCGAGCATTTCGCGACCTTCGCCGACCTGCCCCACGGCGCCCGCCTCGGCACCGCCTCCCTGCGGCGTCAGGCCCAGGCCCTGGCCCTGCGTCCCGATCTGAAGATCGAGATGCTGCGCGGCAATGTCGACACCCGGCTGAAGCGGCTGAAGGACGGCGATTTCGACGCCATCCTGCTGGCCTGTTCCGGCCTGAACCGCCTCGGCTTCTCCGAGGTGATCCGCGAGCGCTTGTCGCTGGACGCCTTCTTGCCCGCTCCGGGACAAGGCGCCCTGGCCATCCAGACGCGCGAAGGCGACGCCGAGGCCGCCTGGACCCATGCCTTGAACCACGACCTGACGGCCCTGGCCGTCGCCGCCGAGCGCGGCGCCATGACGGCGCTGGAGGGCTCGTGCCGCACCGCCGTCGGCGCCCATGCGATGATCGAGGGGGGCGTCCTGCGCCTGACCACGGAAATGCTCAGCCCTGACGGCTCGGCCCGCTGGCGTCGGGTCGGAGAAATCTCCGACGTCTCAACCACGACCGCCCTCGACCACGCTCGCTCGCTGGGCCTGCGCCTCGGCGGCGAGGTTCACGCCGAAGCCGGCGACCAGAAGATCGACCTCTAGGCCATGCGGCCGATCCGCCGCGTCTGGATCACCCGCGCGCAGCCCGGCGCCGCGCGCACGGCCGAGCGTCTGGCCGCCCTGGGCTTCCAGCCCCTGATCCAGCCCCTGCTGACGATCCGCCCCCTGCCTCAAGCCCTGGATCAGGCGCCCGATCCGGCCACGGTCGCCGCCCTGGCTTTCACCAGCCCCAATGGCGTTGAAGCCTTCGCGGCCCTGACGCCCCTCTGGCGCGATCGTCCCGTTTTCGCCGTCGGCGACGCCACGGCCGAGGCCGCCCGCGCCGTCGGCTTCCTGGACGCCCGCTCGGCCGCCGGCGACATCCACGCCCTGGCCCGCCTCATCGCCGCCACGCCTCGCGCCGGCTGGAACGGCGAGACGATCCTGGCCCCCGGCGCCCGCGAGCCGGCCGGCGACCTCCCCGCCCTCCTGCCCGACCGGATCGTCGTGCGCCTGCCCGTCTACGCCGCTATCGAGACGGAGGCTTCTGCGCCCGGGGATTTCGACGCCGTCCTGCTCCACTCTCCCCGCGCGGCCCGCGCCCTCGCCGCCAAGGTCGCCCCTGACGTCGCTCTGCGCCTGGCGATCTGCATCTCCGCCGCCGCGGCAGCCCCCCTGGCGCCCCTGAATTTCCAGGAAATCCGCGTCGCGGACACGCCGGATGACGCTTCCATGCTCTCAGCGCTTGGCAAGTCCGCCGCACCCGTATAAAGACCCGACCTCGCGCGGCGCTTCCGACACTCGTCAGCCCGCCGACCGGAGCCGCTTTAGCTCAGCCGGTAGAGCACCTCATTCGTAATGAGGGGGTCAGGTGTTCGAGTCACCTAAGCGGCACCACCTTTCCAGAGCACTGTTAGCTTTAACGCCCGCCCAGGATAAGCCGGAAGGTGCTTCCGCTTGGGAGTTGCGTGGGTTCTCTGTGCTGAAGGCGGTCGAGGCCGGGGCGGCGAAGCAGGCCGCCTTCTGATCCAAAGCGCTCCACCCGCATCCTGACATCACGTCGGGGTGCGGGTGGGGCGCTATTTTTTAAGCCGACCATAGGCCTTTAACGGCAAGAAACAGCTCTAGATTTGTTGCTGGCCCGCCAATGCGTCTCGCATCTTTGCCGCGTGAAAAAGAAGCGATACCTATCCCTTCGCGATATTAGCGCGGGGGACACAATGCTGATGGACGCAGGGAATAGCCTTAGCGGGCTCGTTGTCAGAATACTCGCCGCTGCGGCGATGCCGTGTGTTGTGCTAGGCGGGTGCGCAACTGCAGTGACGAGCAGTTCGGCTGTGACGCCAGCCGCCGACCCTTTGCTTCTGGCCCTGACCGCGCCTTCTGCGGATATCGAGACGGCAGTTACGCGGGGTGAAGCGGAGGCCCAGTTCGCTAAGGCGATCATCCTCGCCCATGGCCTCAGGGGACAGCCCCAGGATTCGGCGCGGGCCAACACATTGAGGAGCCAGGCTCTTTCGCAGCGCCCTGGGACCACTCTCACCCAATACATTCCGGGCATAAACGGACAGCCCGGAAGGGTCGTCCCGTTGGTTGCTCAGGGCGCGGTCGGATTCTCGCCTGTTCTCGCCCAGAAACTCGACGCCTGCATTCAAACACTGAGCCAGTTCGGTTCGGACGCCATGACCTTCGATCCCCGTTCGTGGGGCGACACAGACAATGGCTTCGAACGAATGGAGGCGGAAAACGCAAGACGGGCGGAGACCTGCGGAGGGTCTGAACGATATGGGCATATCGCCGCGCTGTGGACCTGGGAACGACCTTGGCGTCCCTGGCCGCTGCCAAACTGCGAGACCGAGGACACCCGGTGCCACATCCTGTCCGCCAAGATCCAACGGCTCAATGGCCGCGATCCTCGCCGCGAAGCCATCGACGCGGCGGCTCGGGGTGATTTTCGATTAGGGGCGACAAACCACATAGGCCCCATGCCGCAAGGTTGGGACACGACAGGCGTTACCTGCAGAGCGTGGACCCGTGACATGGTCGGCAAGTGGCACGTCAATCAGGACGTCATCAGGCCGGGAGACCCTCAACATACAGCAGCGTCAGCGTCCTTTATCGCCACATATAACCGGACGTTGATTCAACAGCCCGGCTTCCCCTTCAAGGACATCTGTGGACCGGACGGCGGGCAACCTGCTCAACGTCATACTGGCGCTATCGGCAGCTACGCCGACGCTGCCCGAACAAAGGACACGGCCCGCTTGGCGGACGTACCAGCGAGCGCCGACATCAACGTCAAAGACGTTTTCGGCGTGACCGCTCTGAGCTGGGCGACGCGAAACCGTGATGAACCCATGGCCAAGGCCCTTATGGAAGCAGGGGCCGATCCAAACACCTTCGATTTGAACGAGCCCGGCCCGCTGGCCGTTGCTTTGAACGCGGACCAGTTTGAACTCGCCCAAGTGATGCTTTCGCGCGGAGCAAAACTACAGGGCCCGACCGGACGGTGCGAACGTTTCGGACTTTTCAGCGGCCCGCCGGAAGGCAACAACGGCTGCAGTTGGGCGGGTCTGCTGATCCTCAAGAAGCGTTTTGACTTGCTGGATGAGCTGGCCGCAGGCCCAGAGGGCCAGACTCTGCTGGCGAGCGGCGCTTATGAACTGGACGAGGCCTTTCTGGCCGCCGTCCGTTCAAATGATCGGATCACGATCCAACGCTTGTCGCCACATGCAGGGCAGAATCACCGCGCTTCCATTACCCTGAAGGCTCTCGACGCCCTGGGGGATCGCGATGTCCTGATGGAATATGTCGCAGCCAATGGGGCCGAAACTGCGCGATCGCCAGCAGAGGCGGAGCTTTGGCGAATAGCTGCCCGAGTTCGCCAAGCCGGGCCGCTCGATGTGTTGCGGACACGGGGGGGCGACCTCAATCTCCTCTCGCCCGCTCGGCTTCAGACCTGCGGCGTAGCGATAAGGCAGGGAGATGGTTCGTTGCTTGAACTCTGCATCGACGAAGCGATCCAGCGCAAACAGGCGATCGAAGCGGCTGTCATGGCGGGCGATGATGCAGCCTTCCAGAACCTGCTGGCCGACGTCTCCGACGTACGAGAACGAAACAAGCCGCCCTTGCTGGGGCTCGTGGTGCAGCACGGGTCTGTACCGATGCTTGAACAGATTCTTGCTCGCGGTTTCGACTTCCAGCAGCCTTGGATGGGCGAAAGCGCATTGATCTTGGCGGCGCGACGCGGCGAGCGCGAACGCGTACGTCTTCTCGCGGATGCAGGTGCTCGCGGCCTGGTCCAGACGATTGGAATGCTAGGAAATTTGGGAAATCCGCCGCCTGGACTGCAAACCATCGCTTTCGGCTCACGCAACGAAGACACTGAACGCCTGCCCAACAACAACGGAGCCGATAATCTCGAGGCAATCCGCATCGTCGCGGCTGAAGCTGCACGCATCGAAGGCCCGCAAGCTCTCGAAGCCTCCTTCAAGAGCGCGGCTTACAGCGGCTACAATGATGTGTTGGAAATCTTGCTGGCCAATGGCCTAGACTTGCGGTCAGCGCGACAACCGGGAGAAATCTGGTACGCTTGGGCGGGACTGGGGCAACCGTGCAAGCCGTCTACCGGCCGCATCCTCCTTAAGGCAGGATTGCCTACCACCTACCCCGCCAGTAATTTCACACGCGACACCGCCCTGCACATCGTCGCGTCTAGATGCATGAATCCCCGCAGCATCGATCTGCTGGTCAGCGAGGGCGGCATGGCGGTGAACATTCTCAACATCGACGGTGAAACGCCCCTCGATCGTGCGACGACTTACCGAGAGGAGTATCTGATCGCAGCCCTCAAGGCGCTTGGTGGACGAACGGCCGCCGAGCTCGATCCTGCGGCGTATGCCCAGCGTCAAAATGAAGAGCGGGTGTCTGATGACCTTGATCTAGAGCAGAGTGAGCGAAATTAATCTGTTAGATGCCCCCAAGCGGTCATCATCATCAGCGGCGACGACGCATGGCAACGCCATCGCTGGGCTCAGGTCGCTTGGCGCATGTTGTTCTGCAGGTATGGCGCAGGTCGAATTTCCGCGTCGGACTGAGCTAACGATCACAAACTAGGAAACGGCCGAAACAGCCCCCTGAGCCAATCTGGGAAGTTCGTGGGGCGGCTCAATTTCATGACCCTGAATGGGGCTAGAACCTTTGCCTCGGCTGGGTTTGACGACTTCTCTTCCGACAAATTCGTAATGAGGTGTTCGAGTCACCTAAGCGGCGCCATCTTTTCTTCCCGCATCATGAATCCAAAGAGCCGCCGCCAGAGTCGCGCCTGAAAGCCGGGCGATGCACTGGATCTCGCATGTTCTTCGGCACTGCCGTTCGCGCGGCGGAAACGCTCGCGCGCAGACATCTCTTGCACGTATAAGCATATCTTTATATGTCTGCAGCCTTCATCGTCTTGCAGGAGCCTGCCTTGGCCCGTTCGTCGTTCCAGTTCACGTCCGAGAGCGTTTCGGAAGGTCACCCCGACAAGGTGGCGGATCAGATTTCCGACGCCGTCGTCGACTTCTTCCTGTCCCGCGACCCCGAGGCGCGCGTCGCCTGCGAGACCCTGACCACCACCAACCGCGTGGTCCTGGCCGGCGAGATCCGCGGCAAGGGCGTCTGGAACAGCGAAAAGGACGCCTGGGAGCCGGGCGTGGGCGAGGAAATCGAGACGATCGTCCGCCGCGTGGTGCGCGAGATCGGCTATGAGCAGGACGGCTTCCACTGGGAGACCTTCGATTTCGCCAACCACCTGCACGGCCAGTCGGCCGACATCGCGGTGGGCGTGGACTCGACTGAAACCAAGGACGAAGGCGCCGGCGACCAGGGCATCATGTTCGGCTACGCCTCGAACGAGACGCCCGAGCTGATGCCGGCCACCCTGGCCTACAGCCATGAAATCCTGAAGCGCCTGGCGGCCCTGCGCCACAAGGGCGGTTCGATCCTGGAGCCGGACGCCAAGGCTCAGGTGACCCTGCAGTACCAGGACGGCAAGCCGGTGCGCGCGACCTCGATCGTCGTCTCGACCCAGCACGCCAAGGGCAAGGCCGCCGAGGTCGAGGCCGTGGTGCGTCCGGTCGTAGAAGACATCCTGCCCCAGGGCTTCATCACCAATGAAACCGTCTGGCACATCAACCCGACCGGCATCTTCGAGATCGGCGGCCCGGACGGCGACACCGGCCTGACCGGTCGCAAGATCATCGTCGACACCTACGGCGGCGCGGCCCCGCACGGCGGCGGCGCCTTCTCGGGCAAGGACCCGACCAAGGTGGACCGTTCGGCCGCCTATGCCGCGCGCTACCTGGCCAAGAACGTCGTGGCGGCGGGCCTGGCCGACCGCTGCACCATCCAGCTGTCCTACGCCATCGGCGTGGCCCAGCCCCAGTCGGTCCATGTCGACCTGCACGGCACGGGCAAGATCGACGAAACGGTTCTGGAACGCGAACTGCCCGCCCTGATCGGCGGCGCCACCCCGCGCGCCATTCGCCAGCACCTGGGCCTGAATAAGCCGGTCTACGAGCGCACGGCCCGCTACGGCCACTTCGGCCGCGCGCCCGACGCCGACGGCGGCTTCTCCTGGGAGAAGACCGACCTGGTCGACAGGCTGAAAGCCCTCGTCTGAGGCCGACGCCCGCCTGAATAGAGGAAGGCGTCGCGGCTTCGGCTGCGGCGCCTTTTTCCTATCTGGGCCTCACGACACAATCATGCCCTTGCATCACGGGACGTCTGGCCCTTTAAGCGCGCCAGACACGCCTCCCCGCGGCCCGAAAGGATTTTTCGACCCATGACCTCGCCCGCCCCCCAAGACCGGCCGATCAAGAAAGTCGTCCTCGCCTATTCGGGCGGGCTGGACACGTCGATCATCCTGAAGTGGCTGCAGACGGAATACGGCGCGGAGGTCGTCACCTTCACCGCCGACCTGGGCCAGGGCGAGGAACTGGCGCCGGCCAAGGAGAAGGCGCTGAAACTGGGCATCAAGCCCGAGAACATCTTCATCGACGACCTGCGCGAAGAGTTCGTGCGCGACTTCGTCTTCCCGATGTTCCGCGCCAACGCCCTGTATGAAGGCCAGTACCTGCTCGGCACCTCGATCGCCCGCCCGCTGATCGCCAAGCGCCAGATCGAGATCGCCCGCCAGCTCGGCGCCGACGCTGTCTGTCACGGCGCCACCGGCAAGGGCAACGACCAGGTCCGCTTCGAGCTGGGCTACTACGCCCTGAACCCCGACATCCGCGTCATCGCCCCCTGGCGCGAGTGGGAATTCCGTTCGCGCGAAGCCCTTCTGGCCTTCGCCGAAGCCCACCAGATTCCCATCTCCAAGGACAAGCGCGGCGAGGCGCCCTTCTCGGTCGACGCCAATCTTCTGCACTCCTCGTCCGAGGGCAAGGTGCTGGAAGACCCCGCCGTCGAGGCACCCGAGTTCGTGCACCAGCGCACCATCTCGCCGGAAGCCGCCCCTGACGTCGCCACGGTCATCGAGATCGGCTTCGAGAAGGGCGACGCCGTCTCGATCAACGGCGAGGCCATGTCGCCGGCCACCCTGCTGACCGCCCTGAACCAGTACGGCCACGACAACGGCGTCGGTCGCCTGGACCTGGTCGAGAACCGCTTCGTCGGCATGAAGTCGCGCGGCGTCTACGAGACCCCGGGCGGCACCATCCTGCTGGCCGCCCACCGCGGCATCGAGTCCATCACGCTTGATCGCGGCGCCATGCATCTGAAGGACGAACTGGCGGTTAAGTACGCCCACCTCGTCTACAACGGCTTCTGGTTCTCGCCCGAGCGCGAAATGCTGCAAGCCGCCGTCGACAAGAGCCAGGAGAAGGTCTCGGGCGTCGTCCGGGTCAAGCTCTACAAGGGCAATGTCACGGTCATCGGCCGCGAGAGCCCCTACAGCCTCTATGACCAGGACCTCGTCACCTTCGAGGAAGGCGTCCAGGCCTATGACCACAAGGACGCCGAGGGCTTCATCAAGCTGAACGCCCTGCGCCTGCGCGTCCTGGCCAAGCGGGACGGCCGCGAGGGCTAGACCCCTCCGACAACCTGAACCTTCAGGGCCGGGCGATCCTCAGGATCGCCCGGCTTCTGTCGTCCGTGACCCAGATGGAACCGTCCGCCGCGACGGCCAGGACCACCGGCGAGCCTCGCGGGTGGCGGCCGACGACGCGGTCCCATCCGGGCGTCAGCACCCTGCCCTTCACGCTGGGCGCGCCGGCCGGATAGGGCATGGCCCCGCGCGGATAGACGGCGTAGCGGCCCCCGACGTCCGTCAGCGGGCGGCCCCGCTCGTCCGTCTCGACCGCCGTCACGCGACCGGCCGTGCGACGGAAGCCGTGCCAGGTCATCAGCAGGCGGCCCCGGAGCTCCGGGAACATGGCGCCGTCATAATAGATCATGTCCAGCGGCGCGGCGTGCGGCGGCAGGAGGGCGATCGGCTGATCGCGGTCGGCGCACCGCGCCTGACGCGCGCTCCAGCCCGGCAGGGGCGTCGTCAGATCCACGCAATAGGGCCAGCCGTAATGGCCGCCCTGGGTCAGGAGGTTGATCTCGTCATAGGGATGGTCGGGCGTGTCCAGATCGACCGAGTTCTCGGCCTGAAGGACGGTTCCCGAGCGGTGCCGGACCAGGGCGATGGAATTGCGCAGGCCCGAGGCGAAGACCGTGCTGTCCTCGGCCCAACGGCCGTCGCCGAGATAGGCGTGGCGGCGCACCTGGGCGGTCGCGGCCTCCTCCGCGCAGGCGCCGCGCGCATCCGTCTTCGGCTTGGCCGGCGCGTCCAGGCACCGGTCGCTGGGCGCCCCGACATTGACCAGCAGGTCGCCGTTTCCGTCGAAGACGAAGCTGGACAGAGGATGGCGATTGTCGTGCAGGCGATTGTCCGGCAGGTCGCCGATCACGGTTCGCACCGTCGCCGCCGGATCGGCCGCGTTCGGATCCAGGGTCAGGATGCGGTTCATCTCGGACACATAGATGCGGCCGTCCGGCCCGCGCGCGACCGTGTGCGGCATGGACAGGCCCGTCGCCAGACGACGCCAGCGCGCGCCGCCGTCCGAGGCGAAGGACAGCCGCCAGACGGCCCCTCGTCCCGCCTCCCAACCGCCCAGATCCGTGACCAGCCAGTCGCCATGATCCAGCGCCAGCAGGCCGCGCGGCATGCGCGGTCCCTCGTCGCCGCGTCCCTGCCAGACCAGGCCCAGGCAATAGCCCGGCGCCATGCGGACCGCCGCCGCGGGGCGACCGGCGCAATCGCCCTGAACGGCGTAGGTTCGCGCGGCGGACGGGGTCTGCGCGCCGGCGGCGCCGGAGGCCAGGGCGACCGGCAGGGCGAGGGCGGCGGCGAACAGGATCGGCTTCATGAGGCCATGCTGCCGCTTGCGCTCCTCAAGTGGCAAGGCCAATCTGCCGGCCGTCCGGTCGATCGGCCGGCGCTCACACCGACAGGCCTGATCCTGTCCCTGCCGGAGGACGCCATGTCCCGACTGACTCTCGCCGCCGCCGCCGCGGCTCTCTTCGTCTGCGCCGCCCCCGCCGTCGCTCAGGACGCCGCCCCCGCCGCCCCCGCCCAGGCGCCCGCCCGCACGCCTTCGCCGGAAGAAGTCGCCTTCCAGGCTCGCGGCGAGGCTTTCGAAGCGGAAGCCCAGGCCATGGGCGGCAAGCTGGAGACCATCATGGGCGACGCCGCGCTGGACGCCGCCGCGAAGAAGAGCCGCACCGACGCCGTCCTGGCCGAGTACGAGCCCAAGTTCGGCGCCTTCGCCGACGAACTGGCCGCCTTCCTGAAGGTCATGGCGGAAAAGCCGGAAAACGCTGAACAGAAGGCTCAGCTCCTGGCCGCAGCCGAAGCTGCTCCGGCCCAGATCCGAGGCGTCCCCGCCCAGGTCCGCACCAGCATCGAGCAGGCCCTGGCCGCCCCTGCGGCCCCGGCGACCCCCAACTAGAGCCCATCGGTTCTGATCATCCTTCCGCTTCGGCCCCGAGCAGAACTCGGGGCCGTTCGCGTTTCCGGACCCTGCTTTCGTCGCCTTACGGCGATTTCACTTGAGCGCACGCCCGCTTCGGCAGACCTTGCGGCGTCCGTCGAAGGAGAGATCCGTCATGATCCGCGCCCTGTCGCTCGCCGCCGCCCTGTCGCTCGCCGCCGCCCTGGCCCTGCTGCCCGTCTCGGCCGCCGTCGCCCAGGCGAACAAGACCTCAGCCGAGATTCAACTCGACGCCGCCTCGGCCGATTTCGAGAAGAAGATGGAGGAGTTCGGCGAACGCGCCGAGCGCATCCAGAAAGACAGCGCCCTGACCGACATGCAGAAGGAGCTGGAAGTCGCGACCCTCTGGACCGAATACCAGCCCCACGTCACGGCCTTCACCGCCATGGCGACGAAGCAGGCCGGCGTGATCGCGCAACAGGCCCTGGCTGAAGTCGATCTGGAAGCCGTGGTCGATCAAGCCCTCGCCAGCGTCGGGCCGATGCTGCAGGGCCTCACGACCAACGGGGCCTGGGCCCAGCCCGATCCGGACCAGATGGTCACCTATGGCCTGGTGGCCGACTACGCCGTGGGCCAGTCGCTGGACGTCGTCGACACGGTGAAGGAAGCGTTCGCCCAGCCGACGCCGGACGACGACGAAATCTGAGCGGCGGAGCAAACCCGCTTGACCTGACGGCCTTCGCGCCGGAAACGGCCTTATGGCCGCGCTTCCCGTCGATCCGCATCTCTACGTCGCCTTCCTCGGCGTTATGGCCGTGATGGCGATCACGCCGGGACCCGCCAACGTCTTCGCCGTGGCGACCGGCATGGAAAAGGGACGCGCCGCCGCCCTGACCGCCGTGGTCGGGATGAACGCCGCCACCCTGGTCTGGTTCGGCGCGGCGGCCCTGGGCCTGGGCGCCCTGGTCGCGGCCTTTCCTCAGGTCTTCCGCATCATCGCCGTCCTGGGCGCGCTCTACGTCGCCTGGCTGGGGATCAAGTCGCTGCGGGGCGCCTTCACTTCCGCCGGGCAGCCGGAGCATGCCGAGATCCGGCGCGGACGCAGCGCCCTGGTCGACGGATTCACGGTCCAGATCGCCAATCCCAAGGCCATCCTCTTCTTCACCGCCGTCCTGCCGCCCTTCATCGACTTGAACCGGCCGGTCGCGCCCCAACTGGCCCTGTTCGCCCTGACCACCGTCGCCATGGACATGACCTCGATGAGCGCCTACGGCCTGGGCGGGGCCGCCCTGGCCGACCGGATGAACGAACCCCGGTTCAAGCGCGGGTTCGGCGTCTTCGTCGGCGTCCTGCTGATCCTTGCGGCGATCCTGATCGTCACCAGATTGCAGGGTTAGATCATCTGTGTCCGCAACAAGGAACTTGGCCGTTCACGCCTCGTTCAGATGCGGAGACGTTCAATGAGCGTTGAAGGAGAACCCCAATGAGAAATCTTCGCAAGACGGCGGTTCTGGCGGCCCTCTCCGGCGCCCTTGCGCTGGGCGCCTGCGCGACCGCGACCCCCTATCAGCCCGCGGGCTTCAACGGCCAGCGCGGCGGCTACGCCGAACAGCGTCTGGAAGCCAACCGCTTCAACGTCAGCTTCTCGGGCAATTCCGTCACCTCGCGCGATCAGGTCGAGATGTCCCTGCTGCTGCGCGCGGCGGAGCTGACGGCTGAAAACGGCTACGACTGGTTCTCGACCGTGACGCGCGCGACCGACCGGGACACCCGTTTCTACAGCACGCCCGATCCCTTCTACTATGACCGCTACGGCCCCTACTGGGGTCCGTCGTGGCGCTTCTATCGTCGCGGCTACTGGAGCCCCTGGGGCCCGACCTGGGGCAATGACTTCGACGTCCGCCAGGTCGATCGCTACGAGGCCACGGCCGAGATCGTCATGGGTCGGGGTCCGAAACCCTCCGGCGACGTCAACGCCTTCGACGCCCGCGAGGTCATCAACAACCTCGGCCCCCGCGTGACGCGGCCTGTCGCAAAGTAAGAGCGCTATCGCGAGCGACGCGGTCGCTCGCTGCTTGAGCGCAGGATGCTTGTGGAACGCCCGCCTCAGCAATGGGGCGGGCGTTCTTCTGTTTGCAAGCACGGCCTCAAGCAGCCCGAAAGGCGATAGGCCCCTAAAGACGGCCTCAAGCAGCCCGAAGGACGGCAGGCCCCCTAAAGACGGCCTCAAGTAGCGCGAAGCGCGGTAGGCCCCTTAAGAACGAGCCTAGGGTCGGCGTCAGCCGACCCTAGGCGTCTTCAGGCGACGCTTGTTGGCGTGGGTGGCGGGGGCGGAGCCCAGGTCCTCGGGCACCTCGCCCTTGAAGTAGAAGCGCTGCCAGGCCTCCTTGGCCGCGTCCGGATCGCCCGAGGCCAGGCGGGTGTTGAAATCGGTGCGCGCCCGGTTCCAGGCGTCGAACTGGCCCCTCATGCCCGGGTTGGAGTCCAGCGAACGGATCACGGGCTCAAAGGCCTCCACCTTGCGGTGCTCGACCGGCAGGATGAAGCAGAAGGGCTCGCCCTTCTCGAACTTGATCTTGCCCGGCCGGGTGAAGATCCAGTTCATGGTGAAGGGGAAGGGCAGCCAGTCGGTCTCGATGAGGCCCGTCAACGGCTGGATGCCGTCCTTGACGTGGTTGGGGGACCCTTGCGCCAGCATGCCCCAGCCAGGCGGGGTGCGGAACAGGTACTGCGGGTGCATGGTCAGCACGCCTCGCGAGAAGTGCGAGGTGACGAAGTGGTCCATCTCCGGCTGATGCCGGTCCGGCGTGATCTTGATGTCCGACTGGGCCGGACCGCCGTTCCACTCCGCCGTGAAGCCGAAGGGGCAGAGGATCTCCCACCCCGTGGTGTTGGCCATGTTCAGCGGCAGGCAGCGATAGGGATGCCGACTGGCGAAGGCGTCCATCCAGTTGCGCGACTGGCGACCGGGCACCAGATCGCACGGCCGGGTGGTCATCGGATAGCATTCCAGTTCCAAGACGCGGGCTCCCAAAGAAGTCGAACAGAGGCTAACGATTGCAGCCTCCTCCCCTATCGCCCCCACCGCCCGCCCGACAAGGCCGAGATGACCGACATTCTTCCCGAACAGACCGTCCCAGAGTCCGTCCCCGCCTATGACCGCGCACGCCTGCTGGCCTGGATGACCGAGAACGGGATCGCCCAGGTCACGCACGACCATCCCGCCGTCTTCCGCGTCGAGGAAGGCCTGGATCTGAAGGCGGACATGCCGGGCGTCCACACCAAGAACCTGTTCCTCAAGGACAAGAAGGGCCGGCTGTGGCTGATCTCGGCCGCCCAGGACACGGTCATCGACCTGAAGCGGGCCCATCGCGCCATGGGCTCGGACCGCCTGTCCTTCGGCAACGAGACCCTGTTGTGGGAGACCCTGGGCGTCCGCCCCGGCTCGGTGACGGCGCTCGGCCTGATCAACGACGTGGACCGTCGCGTGACCTTCGTCCTGGACCGCCGCCTGTGGGAGGCGGCTGTCGTCAACTTCCACCCTCTGGCCAACACCGCGACCACCGCCCTAGATCAGGCGGCCTTTCGTCAGGTGCTGAAGCGGCTGGACCGCGAACCGATCGTCGTGGACTTCGACGCGCTGGACTAGAATCTAGCGCGCGGTCCCTCCCGCCCGCGCCAGGAAACGGCCGTCGCCATAGGCCGGGTCCAGGCGGCCGGTGCGCGCCCAGTCCAGGACCGCCTGGAAATAGCCGGGCGCATAGCCGATCTCGGAGCGTCGGCCGTCGGGGCCGATCTCGAAACGGATGATGCCGTGATCCGTGTTCGGATATTCCAGGACGGTGATCGGCCGCCCCTGCGCGGACAGGTCGACCAGACGGCGCCGGGTGGCCTCGGGCGGCGCCTCGGTGTCGTTCGCCGCCTGGATCCACAGCATGGGCGTGTTCAGGGCGTTCAGCACCGGCAGGGGGTCATAGTCCCAGGACGTCCCCACGTCGAACTTGGGCGCCAGGGCCATGATCTGCTCATTGGGCGCGTTCAGCAGCATGCCGGTGAACTCGCCCTTGATGTCGGCGAACCAGGGTTCGGCCCCGTACCTGGCCCGCACGGCTTCCAGACCCGCGAAGCCGATGCGGCCGTTCGAAGCCGTGAAGGCGCCGGTGGCCGCGGTGATCTCGCGCGCCTTCTCCAGGACGTCCGGTCCCCAGCCCTTGGCCTGAAGGTCAAGCATCACCTGGTCGCTGTCCTCGGCCAGGGCGCCATAGGCCAGGCCGAAGCCGACGCTGACGAAGTCGACGGGCGTCAGGCTGGCGGCCAGCGGCGCGATCCAGCCGCCCTGGCTGCCGCCGTGCAGGCCGACGCGGCCCGCCCGGTTTCCGGCCATCCGCCGGGCCTCGCGCACCGCCGCGGCCGCATCCTCGGCCAGGATGTGGAAGTCCTGGGTATAGCGCCCCTCGGACCCGCCCGAGCCGCGCTTGGCGTAGACGAAGACCCCGACCCCGGACGCCGGGGCGAACCTCTGATAGGCGTTGAAGTCCAGGGCGCTGGCGGCTTCCGATCCGTGCACCTCCACCATGATCGGCGCCGGGCCGTCGCCCGGCGGCAGGATCAGCCGGCCCTTCAGGCGAACGCCGCCGTGGCCGACGAAGGTCGTCTCCTGCGCGTTCCACGCGGCCCGTTCGCCGACCTGGCCTTCAAAGACGAGACGCCCTTCCGCGCAGCTTCCCAACTGGGGCTGCGGACCCTCGACCCGATCCGTCCAGCCGCGCGTGCTGGTCCAGCGGCCTTCGGCGTCCTGGGTCATGCGTCCGGTCGAACCGTCGAGGCGACGCCAGCGCAGCCCCTTGCCGTCGATCGGCGCCACATCCACCCAGCCGCCGTCCGCCAGGCGATAGAGGCCGACATGACAGACCGCGGCGGGATCCGGTCGCGCACCGGCGTCGCCGCCGGGGAACTGCGCCATGGCGGGCGCCGCGACGACGGATGAGGCGATCGCCAGAGCGACCGCGAACCAGGACCTGGACATGAACTTCCCCCTCGAAGCGAATGAGCGGGACAGGGCCGAAAATTGCGCGCGCGGTCCAGTGAACCTTTGTCCATGGTTGTTACGAGCCGATGGCGGCGCGTCCCGCTCCATCGTCAGGGAATTCGCGGCGCTGGACTGAAGCCGCCTCAGACGATACGATTCATATACAGATCGTATATGGATGGACGCCATGGGCATCGTCAACATCGAGGATGAACTGCACGAGCAGCTGCGCCGGGCCAGCAAGGTCTCCTGCCGCTCGATCAACGCCCAGGCCGCCTTCTGGATCAGGATCGGCATGCTGGGCGAACTGAACCCCGGCCTGACCTTTCAGGAACTGGCCGCGCGCGAGCTGAAGGCGGCCGGCGTCGTCGCCCCCGACTTCGCGCCCGACCGGGCCGCCGCATGACCAAGACCCCGGCCGAGATCGAACTGATGGCCGAGTCCGGCCGTCTGCTGGCCTCGGTCTTCACCTGGTTGGACGGCCTGCCCCTGGCGGGCATGAACACGCTGGAGATCAACGACCGGGTCGAGGCCTTCATCACCGGCGACCTGGCCGCCCGCCCCGCCAGCAAGGGTCAGTACGGCTACGGCTTCGTGCTGAACGTCTCGCCCAACCAGGTCGTCTGCCACGGCGTGCCGTCCAGGAACGACGTCCTGAAGGACGGCGACATCGTCAACCTGGACATCACCCTGGAGAAGAACGGCTTCATCGCCGACTCCAGCAAGACCTATCTGATCGGTCAGGTCGCCGCCCCGGCCCGCCGTCTGGTCCAGACGACCTATGAGGCCATGTGGAAGGGCATCCGCGCCGTCCGCCCAGGCGCGACCCTGGGCGACGTCGGCCACGCCATAGAGCGCCACACAACGCGCCGCGGCTATTCCATCGTGCGCGACTTCTGCGGCCACGGCATCGGCCGCGAGATGCATGAGGCGCCCCAGGTCCTGCACTTCGGCCGTCCCGGCGCGGGCCTGACCCTGCGCGAGGGCATGGTCTTCACCATCGAACCCATGCTGAACCAGGGCCGCCGCACCGTCCGCACCGAGGACGACGGCTGGACCGTGGTCACGGCGGACGGAAAACTGTCCGCCCAGTTCGAACATACGGTCGCCGTCACCCGCGACGGCGTCCGCGTCCTGACCCTGCGCCCCGACGAACGTCGCGCGGCGGCCTAGGGCGACGGACTTTCCGCCGCTGAGGAAAGCCCTGTTTCCGCGCTGTTTCTTTGAGACGACGAGGCGTAGTATCGGCGTTCGATCATCGCCGCGAGTAGGGCGGATCCATCGCGTCAGGCCCTGAAGGGGACGGTGCATGAGACTGTTCTGGAACGCCTTCGCCGTGGGCGGAGCCGGTCTGGTCCTGGCGGGCCCGCCGACCGCCCTTCCCTCGTTCGACGCCGCGAGCCCGCTGCGGCCCGACCGGCTGTTCGGCGCCGTCTGCGGCCCGGGCGCGGGCGGCGGCGGCCTGACCCGCAGCCTGATGTTCGCCTCGGCCGTCGCGGCGCCCGCCGGCCAGGCGCGTCCCATCCCCCTCTACCCGGACCTGACGACCTCGCCGTTCAGGGCGACCACCGACGATCCCCAGGCCCAGGCCTATTTCAGCCAGGGACTGACCCTGGCCTATGGCTTCAACCACGCCGGGGCCGTGCGCTCGTTCCGCGAGGCGCAGGCGCGCGACCCCGACTGCGCCGCCTGCTGGTGGGGCGAGGCCATGGCCCTGGGCTCCAACATCAATGCGCCGATGGACGATCGCGACCGGGCGGCGGCGCTCAGGGCCCTGAAGCGCGCCCTGGCCCTGCGCGACCGGGCCGCGCCGCACGAGCAGGCGCTGATCGAAGCCCTGGCCCTGCGATACTCCGACGACGCGACGGCGGACCGCGCCGCCCTGGACGCCGCCTACGCCGACGCCATGCTGGCCGTCGCCCGCCGCTTCCCCCAGGACGACGACATCGCCGTCCTGGCCGCCGAGGCCGCCATGGACACCACGCCCTGGAACTATTGGGAGGCGGACCGGCGCACCCCCATCGGCCGCATCGGCGAGGCGACCCGCCTGATCGAGACCGTCCTGACCCGCAGCCCCGCCCACGCCCAGGCCGCCCATCTCTACATCCACCTGATGGAGGCCTCCGATCCCGAGCGCGCCGAGGCGGCGGCCGACCGTATGGCCGCCTCGCGTCCCGCCAGCGCCGGGCACCTGGTCCACATGCCCGGCCACATCTATGTGCGACGCGGCCGCTACGCCGAGTCCATCCGCCTGAACGTCGCGGCGGCGCGCGCGGACGAGGCCTTCATCCGCGACACGGACGACGAGAGCCTGGTCCGCTACGGCTATTATCCGCACAACATCCACTTCATCGTCGCCTCGGCCCAGATGGCGGGCGACATGGCGACGACCCTGCGCGAGGCGCGACGCCTGCGCACGGTGCTGGACCCGGAAACCTCGGCCCGCATCGCCTGGGTCCAGGTCATCGACGCCGCCCCCTATCAGGCCTTGGCCCAGTTCGCCGAGCCGCGCGCCATCCTGGCCGCGCCCGAAGCGGACGCCCGCCTGCCTTACGCCGTCGCCATGCGCCACTACGCCCGCGCCGTCGCCTACGCCCGGCAAGGGAACCAGAGAGGCTTCGATCGAGAACTGGCGGCGCTGGCGGCGCTGCGCGGGTCCGACGTCTTCGCCGACATGGTCGCCCAGGGCGTGCCCGCCCCCGATCTGCTGAACCTGGCCGAGGCCGTGGCGCGGGGACGGCTGGCGACGGCGCGCGGCCGTCACGCCGAGGCGGCGGACCATTATCGCCGCGCCGCCGATCTGGAGGCGGGCCTGCCCTATATGGAGCCGGCCTACTGGTATTATCCGGTGCATCAGTCCCTGGGCGCCGCCCTCTATCAGGCCGGCCGTCCGGACCAGGCCGCCGACGCCTTTCGCCTGGCCCTGGCGCAGACGCCGAACAACGGCTGGGCCCTCTACGGCCTGGCTCGCGCCGAAGCCGCCCAGGGCCACGCCGCCGAGGCCGAAGCCGCGAACCAGGCCCTCAGGACCGCCTGGCTGGGCGACGCCCGCTGGCTGCGCATGGATCGGCTGTAGCCGTCCTCTTCTGACGCATCGCCCTGCTATGACGGGCCGAAACCGCCGCCCTCGCGCCCCGGGTTTCAGACGATTCAGACAATTCAGACTGTATTTTTCATCCTTCTCCCCTTGAGGGAAAAGACGGCTCGTGCAGCGGCAAGAAGGAGATTTCAGACGATTCAGACCCTGTTTTTCCCGATCCCGTCGTCTTCGCCTGCGGCAAGGCGCGCTTTCGGCTTGATGGCGAGGCATCCCGACGCCATCTGGTCCGTTACTCCTTCCTCGACTCCTCCACGGATCCGACCATGACCTTCGCCGACCCGTCGCTGACCACGCCGCCCGACCTGATCAAGGACGGCACCGACGCCTCCTTCATGAAGGACGTGGTCGAGGCCTCGATGCAGCAGCCGGTCATCGTCGACTTCTGGGCCACCTGGTGCGGACCGTGCCGCACCCTGGGTCCGGCGCTGGAGAAGGCCGTGCGCGCCGCCAAGGGGGCGGTGAAGATGGTCAAGATCGACGTCGACGCCAACCCGGCCTATGCGGGCCAGCTGCGGGTGCAGTCGATCCCGACCGTCTACGCCTTCGTCAACGGCCAGCCGGTGGACGGCTTCCAGGGCGCCGTGCCCGACAGCCAGATCAAGGCCTTCATCGACAAGCTGACCGGCGGCGAAGGCGTCAACGCCGATGTCGAGCAGCTGCTGTCCCTGGGCGAGGAGTCGCTGACCCTGAACGACCTGGGCGGCGCGGCCCAGGCCTTCGCCCATGTCCTGACGATTGAGCCGGACAATCAGAAGGCCGTCGCCGGCATGGCACGCGTCTATCTGGCCGAGGGCGACGCCGAACAGGCGCGCCAGACCATCGCCATGGCTCCGGCCGATTCCAAGGAGCCCGCCGTCCAGGCCGTGCGCGCCCAGCTGGCCCTGGCCTCGGCCGCCCCGACGGGCGCGACCGCCGAGCTGGAGGCCAGGCTGGCCGCTGACAGGAACGACCATCAGGCCCGCTTCGACCTGGCCCAGGCCCTGGCCTCCGCCGGCGACCTGAAAGGCGCGGTCGATCACCTTCTGACCATCGTCCAGGCCGACCGGGAGTGGAACGAACAGGCCGCCCGCAAGCAGCTTCTGACCGTCTTCGAAGCCGCCGGTCCCAACAGCGACGTGGCCCGCGACGGCCGACGACGCCTCTCCTCCATCCTCTTCGCCTGATCGGAACGACGCGATGGCGCAGGGCTACGTCAAGGCGGTGGAGCTGCCCCAGGTGATCCCGGTCTTTCCGCTGCCGGGATCCATCCTGCTGGCGCGCGGCCAGTTGCCGCTGAACGTCTTCGAGCCGCGCTACCTGAACATGGTGGACGACGCCATGGCCGGGGACCGGATCATCGGCATGATCCAGCCCCAGGCCGTGATGGGGCGCGATCCCCATCCGCCGCTGACCCGGGTCGGCTGCGCCGGGCGGATCACCAGCTTCGCCGAGACCTCGGACGGACGCTATCTGATCACCCTGACCGGGGTGTGCCGGTATCAGGTGGCGTCGGAGATTCAGGTGCGGACCCCCTATCGCCAGGTCAGGGCGGACTTCCTGCCCTTCGAGCGCGATCTGCGGGGACAGGAGCCCTACGCCGGCTTCGACCGCCCCGCCTTCCTGGACGCCCTGCGCGCCTATCTGGAGCCCCGGGGACTGAACGTGGATTGGGACACGGCCGAGGCGGCCCCGCCCGAGGCCCTGATCAACAGCCTGTCCATGGCCCTGCCCTTTGAACCGCCGGAGAAGCAGGCCCTGCTGGAAGCATCCGCCTTGGACGCCCGCGCCGAGGCCCTGACCGCCCTGCTCCGCATCGACGCCGCCGCCTCCGACGACGACGGCCCTGCGATGCAGTAGTTGGCGCGCTTCCGTCCCGGCGCTATGAACCGCAGCCGCCCCCGGCGAGCGATGACGAGAGAGACAGGGCCTAACCGCCCTCAAGCAACGAGCGCCCGCGGCGCGAGCGATAGGGCACCTAAATCATGAGCGACGCCTTCAACACCCCCGTCTCGGTCGATCCCCGCCTGCTGGAGGTCCTGGTCTGCCCGGTGACGCGCGGCCGCCTGTCCTATGACCGGGAACGCAACGAACTCGTCTCGGCCGGGGCCAAGCTGGCCTTCCCCATCCGCGACGGCGTGCCGATCATGCTGGTCGAGGACGCCCGCCCCCTGGACTGACCGCGCCCTTACGCCGGCCTTAGGTCCCGGCCGTCTTTCCTCATCGCGCCCTTATGCCGCCCGGGTGTTTCCTGCCCGGCGTAAAGGAGACCGCCATGAGCAGACGCGCCCTGTTGAACCAGAGCCTGACCAAGGCCCCCGAGCCCTCGCCGGGCGTCTGGCGCATGGCCCAGACCGTGCTGACCCTCTACCTGGGCTGCACGCCCCGCCCCCACGACCAGCGGAGCCGTTCGCGATGATGAGCGGCTATCCCGACCGGCATCAGAGCCAGGCCCGGCCGCATCCGGCCCGCGCCTACGGCGTGATCGAGCGCGACGGCGGTTGGTGCGTTGTCGTGGAGGATTGCGCCACCCGCCCCTTCCGCGACCGCGAGGCCGCCCTGCGCATCGCCCGCCAGCTTCAGGACCAGGCCGACCGGCTGAACCATGTCGACGCCGAAACGAGGCGATCGGCATGAGCGGCCTTCCCCTTCAGCCGGGCGAGGCCGCGCCGGTCCTGTTCGAAATCCAGCGTCTGGACCGGGTCTGGCGGCTCGCCTCCTCTGACGGCCTGTTCTTCGGCCTGTTCCAGAGCCGCGCCGCCGCCCTGCGCTGCGCCGTGGAGGAAGCCGATCGCCGTGACGGCGGCGACGTCCTGCTGCACGCCCGCGACTGATCGCCAACGTCTCAGATGGGCCTCAAGCAGCGCGAAGCGCGATAGGCCCTCTTTAAAGACTCTCGCCCCGCAGGAGGCGAGGCAGGTCCCCCGTGGCGCCGCCCGCCTCGTGCATGAAGGCCCGACGCAGGGGGGCGATGCGGTTGACCGCCGCCATGCCGAGATCGCGCGCCAGCCGCACCGGCGCGATGTCGTTGGAGAAGAGCCGCACGAAGCCGTCGAAGCCCGCCGCCAGGGCGGCGTTGTCGAAGCGACGCCAGCGGGCGTAGCGCTCCAGCACCAGCTCCGAACCGATGTCCTCGCCAATGCGCACGGCGTCGGTCAGGACCTCGGCCAGGGCGGCGGCGTCCTTCAGCCCCATGTTCAGCCCCTGGCCCGCCACCGGGTGCACCCCGTGGGCGGCGTCGCCCAGGATGGCGATGCGCGGCGCGACCAGCTTCTCGGCCAGGCTGAGCGACAGCGGATAGACGAAGCGCGGCCCGACGACTTCCACGCCGTCCAGGAATTCGCCGAAGCGCCGCATCAGGTGGGCGTGGAAGGCCTCGTCCGAGGCGACCTTCAGCGCGTCCGCCCGGCGCGTGCTCTCGGTCCAGACCAGGCTGGCGCGCTGTTCCGTCAATGGCAGGATGGCGAAGGGGCCGTCCGGCAGGAAATACTCATGCGCGACGTTGCCGTGGTCGCGACCCAGCCTGACCGTCGCCACCACTCCGCTCTGGCCATAGCCCCAGCCGAAGGTGTCGATGCCCGCCGCTCGGCGCACGGTCGATCCCCGCCCCTCGGCCCCCACGACAAGAGGCGCCTGAAGGGTCGCGCCGTCCTTCAGGGTCACCGTCGCCGCGCCCGGACCGACATCGACCGAAGCCACGGCGGCGGGTGCGCGAACCTCTATGCCCGCGGCCATGACCGCCTCGGCCAGGGCCGTGCGGATCCGGCGGTTCTCCAGCATGTAGCCCAGGGGCTCTCCGCCGTTGCGGTCGCCGATCTCGTCTGCGTCGAAGCGGATGTAGGCGGGCGAAGGCGGACGGCTGGCCGCCCCCGGCCGACGACCGTCCGTCACCAGAATCCGGTCCATGCGGCAGGCGTGGGGCCGCAGGGTCTCGCCCAGGCCCAGGGCGTCCAGCATGCGGAAGGTCGAATAGGCGATGGCGGTCGAGCGCCCGTCGAAGGTCGGCGCCAGCTGGGCGTCGAACGGCTGGGGATCGACCAGGACCGGCTTCAGTCCGCCCTGCGCCGCGGCCAGGGCGAAGGTCGCCCCCGCCAGTCCCGCGCCCGCGATGATGATGTCGTAGTCGGTATCAGCCATGTGGCCTGTGTCGCGCCAATGGCCGCCTACGTCCAGTGGGACAAAGTGACGAGTGACGAGTGACGGGTGGCGAGTGACGGGTGGCGAGTGACGAGAAGGTCCGAGGGCTGCCGTATCCCTCGCCACTAACCACTCGCCACTTCCCGCCTGGTAAACAGCCCCTTAACCCTGTCGCGCGACAAGGGAGGCCTAGTCTCCTGAGGTTCGCCTTCATGTCCCCCGCCCTCGCGCTCGGCCAACGCGCCTGGTCCACCGCCCGCATCGTCTGGAACGCGCCCTTCGCCGTGCGTTTCCGCGGCGTGCTGCAAGCCCTGCTGGCGACCTTGCTGCTGGTCGCCATGATCTCGTGGAACCCGGCCGACCCCAGTCTGAACGCCGCCTCGACCCAGGCGCCGACCAACTGGTTGGGCGGGGTCGGAGCGAGCTTCGCCGACCTGATGATGCAGTCCCTGGGGCTGGCCGCCTGGCCGGCCGTCCTGCTGCTGATCGCCTTCGGCCTGGCCGTGGCGATCGGCGACGCCCTGCAGCACCGGCTGCAGCCGACGGCCTTCAAGGTCTTCTGCTCGATCGCGGGCGTCCTTTTGCTGTCCGCCGCGCTTTCGGCTCTGGCGGCGCCCGCCAAGTGGCCGTTGGCCTCGGGCCTGGGCGGCCTGTGGGGCGACGCCGTCACCGGTCTGTCGGCCCAAGGGCTGGCCGCCCTGCACATCCCGGGCGGACGCTGGATCGCCGGGGGTCTGTTCCTGGTTCTGGGTCTGTGGGGCCTGGGCTACGCCGTGGGTCTGCGCCTGCGCGACTTCACCGACACCGCGGGCTGGGCCGCCGAAAAGAACGCCGCCCGGCGCGCGGCGCGCCCCGAACGTCCCGACAAGGCGCCCCGCGCCGTCGCCGAGGCCGCCCCGAACGCGTCCGCCCGCAAGCCGCGCCATCGCCTGCCTGAAGACGGCGACATGGCCGAGACGCCGTCGGCCGCCCCCGTTTCTCAAAGCGCCGCTCGCGCGCCGGCCGAGGCCGCAGCCGCCTTCATGCCCGCCATGGACGAGGACGACGACATGGAGGCCGCCTACGCCCCGCCGTGGGAAGACGCCGCCCCTGCTCCGGTCCCCCCGCCCTCGGCGCGAGGGCCCCGATCGGTCGAACCCAAGGTGGCGGCGGTCAAGGCGCCCAAGCCGGTGCGCAGCGACGCCGACCAGCAGGCCTTCGACTTCGAGGGCGGCGACGGCTTCGAACTGCCTTCGCTCGGCATCCTGGCCAAGCCGACCCAACGCGGCGGAACGGTGGACGAGGAGTCGCTGAAGGCCAACGCCAAGATGCTGGAGGGCGTGCTGCAGGAGTTCGGCGTGCGCGGCGTGATCGACCAGATCCGCCCCGGCCCGGTCGTCACCCTGTATGAACTGGTTCCGGCGCCCGGCGTGAAGCACGGCCGGGTCGTGGCCCTGGCCGACGACATCGCCCGCTCCATGTCGGCCCGCGCCTGCCGCATCAGCGTGGTCCAGGGCCGCAACGCCATCGGCATCGAACTGCCCAACGCCAAGCGCGAGACCGTCTTCCTGCGCGACCTGCTGGCCTCGGGCGAATACGACAAGAAGAGCCACCTTCTGCCCCTGGCCCTGGGCGAAACCATCGGCGGCGAGCCCTATGTCGCCGACCTGGCGCGGATGCCCCACCTGCTGATCGCGGGCACCACCGGCTCGGGCAAATCGGTCGGGGTCAACGCCATGATCCTGTCGATCCTCTATCGCCACTCGCCCGCCGAGTGCCGCTTCATCATGATCGACCCCAAGATGCTGGAGCTGTCGGTCTATGATGGCATTCCGCACCTGCTGGCGCCGGTCGTGACCGATCCCAAGAAGGCGGTCGTGGCCCTGAAGTGGACCGTACGCGAGATGGAGGACCGCTATCGCCGGATGTCCAAGCTCGGCGTCCGCAACGTCGCCAGCTACAACGAACGCGCCCGCGAGGCCCAGGAGAAGGGCGAGCATTTCGAACGCACCGTCCAGACCGGCTTCGACGAACAGGGCCGCCCCGTCTACGAGTCCGAGAAGATCCGCCCCGAGCCCATGCCCTATCTGGTCGTGGTCATGGACGAGATGGCCGACCTGATGCTGGTCGCCGGCAAGGACGTGGAAGGCGCGGTCCAGCGTCTGGCCCAGATGGCCCGCGCCGCCGGCATTCACCTGATCATGGCCACCCAGCGCCCGTCGGTGGACGTCATCACCGGCACCATCAAGGCCAACTTCCCGACCCGAATCTCCTTCCAGGTGACGTCGAAGATCGACAGCCGCACCATCCTGGGCGAGCAGGGCGGCGAGCAGTTGCTGGGTCAGGGCGACATGCTCTACATGGCCGGCGGCGGCCGCATCACCCGCCTGCACGGCCCCTTCGTCGGCGACCAGGAGGTCGAGGAGGTCTGCAAGCACCTGAAAGCCCAGGCCGAGCCGGACTACCTGGATTTGATCACCGACGAACCGGACGGCGACGGCGACAACGCCATGGGCGGAGAGGACGGCATGTCGGGCGACGACCTCTACGACCGGGCCGTGGCCGTGGTCACGCGCGACCGCAAGGCCTCGACCTCCTACATCCAGCGCCGCCTGCAGATCGGCTACAACCGCGCCGCCACCCTGATCGAGCGCATGGAGCAGGAAGGCGTGGTCAGCCCCGCCAACCACGCCGGCAAGCGCGACATCCTGGCCGGGCCGCCTCCTATGTAGGCTCAGCCTAGCGGCCGAAGCGGCGGCTGCGCCGCCGGGCGCTATCGCTCGGCTCGCGGAGCCTCGCTGCTTCAGCGCCGAAACGCGCCGGGCTGGACGGAACAGCCGGCGACTTACGTCCGTTGAAACGCCCGCGTCCTCAAGCAGCGAGCCGCCGCGCGGCGAGCGATAGGACGCCAAAAACCATGTCCCTCAAGCAGTGAGTGACCGCGTCGCGAACGATAGGGCCAAAAACAATGAACAGCGCTTCATCGGAGCGCCGGAATATGGTCAGGCTGGCGTCATCAGCTCGACAAGTCCGATCCCCAGTCTGGCGGGGTCGAAAACCGTTCAGAACGGGAGAAGAAAAGACATGACCGTTTCACGCCGCGCCTTCGGCCTCGGCTCCGCCGCCGTCCTGGCTCTCGCCGCTGCGCCCGTCCTGGCCCAGTCCAGTCTCTCGGCCGAGGATCAGGCCGTGCTGCGTCAGGCCCAGACCTATCTGACCGCACTGACCTCCGCCCAGGGCGACTTCGTCGAGACGGGTCCGGGCGGCCAGCGCCGCACGGGCCGTTTCTGGCTGCAGCGCCCGGGCAAGATGCGTTTCGAATATACGGAGCCCGCCGGGCTTCTGGTCGTGGCCGACGGCAGCAACGTCAAACGCTATGATCCGCGCCTGAACGTCTTCCGCCAGGCGCCCCTGGGTCAGACGCCCCTGTCCACCTTCCTGGCTCGCGAAGTCCGTCTGGACCAGGGCGTCCGCATCGACCGCGTGACCCGCATGGACTCCGGCGCCTTCGCCATCACCGCCCGTGATTCGCGTCGTCCGAACGAAGGCTCGGTCATCCTGGCCTTCGCCGGCTCGCCTCTGCGCCTGCAGGAATGGACCATCACCGACGCGCAAGGGTCGCGCACGCGCGTGCAACTGACGTCGCTTCAACCCGCATCCGGTCTGGCGGCCAGCCTGTTCCAGCTTCGCGACCCCACGCGCCGTCCGGGCCGGAACTAGGACAAGATCGATTCAAGCCTTCAGCGACTGCGTCACAAAGAACACGAATCGCTGACGCAATCTCGTGATTTGACGTTTTTTCTTCGCCGTGACACTTTAGGCACAGGAGCGGCGGCGGCCGCTCTGTCCGCCATGGAATATCCCCTCCCGGCGGCGAGAGAGACACCTGATCAGCGCCCGGACCCGTTCCGGGCGCTTTTTTCGTCTCCTGAGCATGCTAAGGCCAGGCCATGACCCTTCGCATCGTCACCTGGAACATCAACTCGGTCCGCCTGCGCGTCGACCAGATCGCCCGCTTCGTCGCCGAGTACGCACCCGACGTCCTGTGCCTGCAGGAGATCAAGTGCACCGAGGACCAGTTCCCTCGGGAAGCCTTTGAGGCGATGGGCCTGCCCTATCTGAAGATCCGCGGCCAGAAGGGCTGGCACGGCGTGGCCATCGCCAGCAGGTTGCCCATCCTCGACGGCGAAGGCGCGACCCTCGATGTCTGCCGCGAGGGCCACGGCCGCTGCGTCTCGGGTCTCGTCAACGGCGTGGAGATCCAGAACTTCTACATCCCCGCCGGCGGCGACATTCCCGACCGCCAGTTGAACCCGAAGTTCGATCACAAGATGGACTTCTATGAACGGCTGACCGCCGAGATGAAGACCCGCGACCGTCAGCGCCCGCTGGTCCTGGCCGGCGACTTCAACATCGCGCCCGGCGACAACGACGTCTTCAATCACAAGTTCATGCTGAAGGTGGTCAGCCATACGCCGGGCGAGATCGAGACCCTGCGCCGTCTACAGGACGCCGGCGGTTTCGCCGACGTGGTGCGCGACCAGATCCCGGACCCGGTCAAGCTGGCGAGCTGGTGGAGCTATCGCGCCAAGGACTTCCGGGTGTCGAACCGGGGCCTGCGACTGGACCATCTGTGGACCTCGCCGGGCCTGACGCCCGCCGTGGTCAGGGGAAGCGCGCGCATCCTGGATACGGTGCGCGAATGGGAACGGCCCAGCGACCATGCGCCCGTGGTCATGGACCTGGACGTCTAGGATCAGTTGAGCGAGGCGGCAGGCGACCGGGAGGGGGAGGGACGGTCGCCTGCCCTACGCGTCAGGCGGCGCCGAACAGCTTGGCGCCGGCCAGAACGCCCAGCAGGATCAGGGTGACGCTGCCGGTGAAAACGACCACGGCTTCGAAGTTGAAGGCGTTGGCGCGGGGATGCACGAGTTTCATGGCTTTATCCTCTTCGGCGGGGAGATCCGAACAGGCTGAAGATGGCGCCGTCGCGCCCTGTGGACAAACCACGGTTAGGCTAGGTCGCGTGAGCTTAGATCACTCGATCTAGATCACGCCTCCCTGTGCGCCTCGGCCTCGATCCAGCTCAGGAAACGTCTCAGCTTCGGTTCGTCCGCCCGTTCGGGCAGGACCACCGCCCAATAGGCTAGGTTGTTGGTCAGGGCGTGATCGACCGGCTGGATCAGCCGGCCTTCCCTCAGGTCGTCGGCGGCCAGGGGGGCGGAAGTCAGGGCCACGCCGCGTCCCGAAAGCGCCGCCTCCAGCGCCAGGTGACTATGGCTGAAGTGAGGGCCGCGCAGCTGGCGCAGGCGAGGGTCGTCCACCCCCGCGCTCTCGAACCAGGCCTTCCAGCCCATGCGATCCGCATAGGGCATGTCGTGCCAGGTTTCATGGATCAGCACGGCGTCCAGCAGATCGGCGGGCCGGTTCAGCCTGCGCCCGGTCAGGAAGGAAGGCGCGCAGACCGGGATCAGGCGCTCGCTCATCAATCGGCGCGCCGCCTGACCCGGATAAGGGCCTTCGCCGTAGCGCAGGGCCACGTCCGCCTCGCCGTTCGACAGGTCGGCCAAGCGGTCCTCGGCGAAGACGATCAGGTCCAGGTCGGGGTTTTCCTCGCTGAAACGGTGCAGGCGCGGCGACAGCCACTTGCCCGCCAGGGACGGCAGGGCCGAAATCCGCAACTGGCGCGACCGGCCGGGCCGGACGGCGTCCAGCGCCGCCTCCAGCCGCTCGAAGGCGTCGGCGACGCCCTGGGCCAGACGTCGGCCGTCGGCCGTCAGGACCACGGAACGGTTGAAGCGATCGAACAGACGCAGACCCAGCCGCATCTCCAACGCCTTGATATGGCGGCTGACGGCGCCGGGCGTAACGCCCAGTTCCTCGGCCGCCTCGCGAAAGCTGCCCAGGCGGGCGGCGGCGTCGAACGCCCGCAGCGCCACCAAAGGCGGGGTCGGGCGACGTTCGCTCATGCCTGCGTCAAGGCTGGAGGCGGTAGCCGCCTGCGTCCGTCAGCAGCAGGCGCGCCTGCCCGGGCTCGGGCTCGATTTTCTGACGCAGGCGATAGATGTGGGTTTCAAGCGTGTGGGTCGTGACCCCGGCGTTGTAGCCCCAGACCTCGGTCAGCAGCTCCTCCCGCGACACGGGCTTTGCCCCGGCGCGATAGAGGTATTTCAGGATGTTGGTTTCCTTCTCCGTCAGCCGGACCTTCTTGCCCTTGTCGTCCACCATCATCTTGGAGGCCGGACGGAACTCGTAGGGGCCGATCTGGAAGACGGCGTCCTCGGACTGTTCGTGGCTGCGCAGATGGGCGCGGATGCGGGCCAGCAGGACCGCGAAGCGGAAGGGCTTGGTGACGTAGTCGTTGGCGCCAGAATCCAGGCCCAGGATGGCGTCGGCGTCCGACGACTGGGCCGTCAGCATGATGACCGGGGTCGAGACCCCCGCCTTGCGGATGAGGCGACAGGCCTCGCGCCCGTCCATGTCCGGCAAATCGACGTCCAGCAGGATCAGGTCGGCGCGCACCTCGCGCGCCTGACGCACCCCGTCGGTCGCGGTCGAGGCCTGGACGGGACGAAACTCCTCATGGAGCGCCAATTGCTCGGCCAAGGCCTCGCGCAGGTCGTCGTCGTCGTCGATGATCAGGATGGTCTTGGGCGTCGGCATGGCTATGAGAATGGCGAGGCTTTGCGGGTTCGCCAAGGGCGTCCCGTGATTTCATCGTTCTTAAGAGGCCTCTACGGCGTCCTTCGTTCCCCGAACAGGGCCGAACCGACCCGCACATGGGTGGCGCCGAGGCGGATCGCCGCCTGATAATCTCCGCTCATGCCCATGGACAGGACCCGAAGGCCGTTGCGCGCCGCGATCTCGGCCAGGAGGGCGAAATGAGGCTCCGGCGGCGCATCGGCGGGCGGAATGCACATCAGCCCCTCGACCGTCAGGCCGTAGGCGTCGCGCGCCGAGGCGATCAGGCCGTCCGCCTGATCGGGCAGGACGCCGGCCTTCTGGGGTTCGGCGCCGGTGTTGACCTGGATCAGGACCTGCGGGCGACGACCGGTCTTCTTCATCGCGGCCGCAAGGGCGGCGGCCAGCTTCTCGCGATCCAGGGTCTCGATGACGTCAAAGAGAGCGACAGCCTCCGTCGCCTTGTTGGTCTGCAGCGGGCCGATCAGCCGCAATTCCAGATCAGGAAAGGCCGCGCGACGGTCGACCCAATGGGCGTAGGCCTCCTGCACCCGATTTTCGCCGAAGACGCGTTGGCCCGCGTCAAGCGCGGCCTGAAGCGCCGCCTCGCCCTGGGTCTTGCTGACGGCCGTCAGAACGATGGAGGCGGGGTCGCGCCCCGCCTCGACGGCGGCCTGGACCACATGCCCGCGGACCGCGGCGAAACGGTCGGCGATGGACGGGAACGGAGAAGCGGGAGTACTGGCGGTCATGACCCTGTCTGGCGCCCCATCCGAAGTGCAGTCCGAAGAGAGACGCGTCCTGTGGGAGACGGCCCAAGCTCTAGCCCTTGGCGCGGCCGCTGTCAGCCCGAACGGCGCCGCCTTGCCTCCCCTGCTCTTCTTCACCGACCCTCTGCGCACGCCTCGCCCGTGGGAGATCGCGGCGCGCCTGCCCGCCGGCGCCGGGGTCGTCTATCGCCATTTCGGCGCGCCCGACCGGCTTGAGACAGGCCGGCGGCTGCGCGAGGCCAGCCTGGTTTCAGGTGTGCGGCTGCTGATCGGCCTGGACGCCGACCTGGCCGAACGGGTCGACGCGGACGGCGTTCACCTGCCCGAACGCGCGTTGAGCGCCGCCTACGCCCTGTCTGGGCGGCGGCCCGACTGGCTGCTGACGGGCGCGGCCCATTCAGCGCGAACGATTCGGGCCGCGCGCGACCTGCACGCCCTCGTTCTGTCGCCGGTCTTTCCTGCGGGCGGCGCCTCGGCTGCCAAGCCCGCTCTGGGCGTCGAAGCTTTTCCGGACCTCGCAGCCCAGGCCGCATGTCCAGTCTACGCTCTGGGCGGCCTCACGGCGGCGAACGCGCCCAGGCTCATAGGATCAGGCGCATGCGGCCTGGCCGGCGTCGAGGCGATCCAGACAGCCTTCGGCTGAAGGCCGATCAGAATTTGAAGATGGTTTCCAGGCGGACGCGCGGTTGGGCGCGGCGATCGCTGCTCTCGGCGGCGCGGGCCGGGTCAGCCTCGGGCGAGGCCAGGTTGGCGGCGGCGCCGACGCGCAGACGCGGGCTGAGGCGGTAATAGGCGCCGGCCTCGACGTCGCCCCAGTCGGTTTCGCGGCCGACGGGCTGATTCAGGTTGAAGTTCAGGCCCCAGCGGCCGCTCTCGTTCCAGCGCAGGCCGCGACGTTGCGGCGCAGGCTGAAGATTGGAGGTCGAGGCCTGGGCTTCGGTCAGGGAGACGGCGGGCGCGCGGCGCGACTGGGCCACGGCCTCGCCGGCCGTCCCGGCCAAGGCCAGGGCGCCGACAATCGCAGCAGTGAGCGCAACGAAACGCATCTTCCAACCCTTCGAACCGGCCTTAGTCGGCCGATCCCTGTTCATGGTCCTCGAGCCGAAGCGCGCGAACTGTGCGATTAGACACCGCCGCCCGGTCCGGTCAACGGAAGCTAATCATCCACAGGCCCTTTCGCATCCGATTCCGACGACTCTGGCGACTCCTGTGGCGCTGACGTCACGCCAATTCGACGACTTCCGTCGCGACTGTGGCGGCTTCGCCTTGTCATGGCCCCTTTTCGCCGTGTTATAGAGCATAGCTGCGGCGCAGACGTGCGCGGGTCATCAGGCGCGTGCGCCCGAGGCTCGTTCCACGTTTCGACCTCGAACCTTCTACGGAGATCTCGGAATGGCCCTTGTTCGCGGCGCTGCTGTCGCCCTGATTGCGTCGGGACTGATGCTCGGCGGCTGCTCCAGCCTGCCCTTCGTCGGCGCCAAGGCGAAGACGCCCAAGGCGGACGCCCAACTGGGCATCGGCGTGAACGCCTATCTGTGGCGCGCCACGCTGGACACCCTGGCCTTCATGCCCCTGGCCAGCGCCGACCCCTGGGGCGGCGTGGTCAACTACGACTGGTACGTGAATCCCCAGGCGCCCAATGAGCGCTTCAAGGCCACCGTCTTCATCCTGGACCGCCGCCTGCGCGCGGACGCCCTGAACGTCTCGGTGACGAAGGAAGTCAAGGACGCCGCCGGCGCCTGGACCGCCGCGCCCGTGGCCGCCCAGACGGAAACCGACCTGGAAAACGCCATCCTGACCAAGGCGCGCCAGCTCAACCTCGCCAACGCGGCTCGCTAAGAGAGCCGTCCTCTACCTTACCTTGACCCTTCACGCTGTCCTCAGGCCCGCCTCAAGCTTCGCGCCTGAGGCGGCGTCGCCCCAGGATACGCCGTGACCACTCGCTACGAGCCCAAGACCGCCGAACCCCGCCAACAGGCGCGCTGGGCCGAAGCAGACGCCTTTTCGGTGTCCAACGCCGACACCGGTCGGCCGAAATACTATGTGCTGGAGATGTTCCCCTATCCGTCCGGGAACATCCACATGGGTCACGCTCGCAACTATGTGATGGGCGACGTGGTGGCGCGTCACAAGCGTGCGCAGGGCTTCGACGTTCTGCACCCCATGGGCTGGGACGCCTTCGGCATGCCGGCCGAGAACGCCGCCATGGAACGCGGCGTCCACCCCGGCGACTGGACCTGGTCCAACATCGCCAACATGCGCGAACAGCTGAAACTGCTGGGTCTGTCGCTGGACTGGTCGCGCGAGTTCGCCACCTGCGATCCCGCCTATTACGGCAAGCAACAGGCCTGGTTCCTGGAGCTGTATCGGCGCGGCCTGGTCTATCGCAAGGACGGGGTGGTCAACTGGGACCCGGTCGACAACACGGTCCTGGCCAATGAACAGGTCATCGACGGACGCGGCTGGCGCTCGGGCGCCCTGGTCGAGAAGCGCAAGCTGAACCAGTGGTTCCTGCGCATTACCCAGTATGCGGACGATCTGATCGACGGCCTGGCCGAACTGGAAGGCCGCTGGCCCGACAAGGTCCGCCTGATGCAGGAAAACTGGATCGGCCGGTCCAGGGGCCTGCAGATGAAATGGGCCTTCGCGCCCGGCGCGGCCCCGGCCGGTCATGAGGCGGTGGAGGTCTACACCACCCGTCCCGACACCCTGTTCGGCGCCAGCTTCGTCGGCCTGGCCCCCGATCACCCGATCTCGAAGCAACTGGCCGAGGCCGACCCGCGCGTCGCCGACTTCGTCGCCGAGTGCCGCAAGGGCGGCGCCAGCCAGGCCGAGATCGAACAGGCCGAAAAGATCGGCTGGGACACGGGCCTGAAGGTCGTCCATCCCTTTACCGGCGCCGAGATCCCGGTCTGGATCGCCAACTTCATCCTGTCGGAATACGGCACGGGCGCCATCTTCGCCTGCCCGGCCCATGACCAGCGCGACCTGGATTTCGCCCGCAAATACGGCCTGCCGGTGATCCCCGTGGTCCGGCCCGAAGGCGCCGGCGACGACTTCGCCGTAGCTGATGAGGCCTATACCGGCCCCGGCTCCATCTTCCATTCCGACTTCCTGGACGGCCTCGACATCGAGACGGCCAAGGCCGAGGCGATCGCCCGCATCGAGGCGGCAGCGACCGGCGAGGCCAAGACCATCTATCGCCTGCGCGACTGGGGCGTCAGCCGCCAGCGCTACTGGGGCTGCCCCATCCCCATCATCCACTGCGAGGCCTGTGGTCCCGTGGAAGTTCCGGCCGATCAACTGCCGGTCGAACTGCCCCAGGACGTGACCTTCGACGTTCCGGGCAATCCGCTGGACCGCCACCCGACGTGGAAACACGTCAAATGCCCGTCGTGCGGCGGCGAAGCCCGTCGCGAGACCGACACCCTGGACACCTTCGTCGACAGTTCCTGGTACTTCGCCCGCTTCGCCGACTCGAAGGCGGAGGAACCGATCAACAAGGCCGCCGCCGCCAAGTGGCTGCCGGTCGATCAGTATATCGGCGGCATCGAGCACGCGGTCCTGCACCTGCTCTACGCCCGCTTCATCACCCGCGCCCTGTCGGACGCCGGCCTGATGAACGTGAAGGAGCCCTTCGCCGGCCTGTTCACCCAGGGCATGGTGGTCCACGAGACCTATTACGAAGGCCATGAAGCCAGCGGAAAGCCGCACTGGGTCGAACCCTCGGACGTGCGCATCGAGACGGTGGACGGCCGCCGGGTCGCCACGCGTCTGTCCAACGGCGCGGATCTGACGATCGGGGACATCGAGAAGATGTCCAAGTCGAAGAAGAACGTCGTCGCTCCTCAGGACATCATCGCGACCTACGGCGTGGACGCCGGCCGCCTGTTCGTCCTGTCGGACAGCCCGCCCGAGCGCGACGTGCAATGGTCGACCGGCGGCGTGGAAGGCGCCAGTCGCTTCGTCCAGCGCGTCTGGACCGAGTTCGACGGCTATGACGCCTCCGCTCCGGCCGATCCGGACGCGGACGCCAGCCTGGTGCGCGAAACCCACAAGGCCATCAAGGCCGTGTCGGAAGGCGTCGAAGGTTTCCGCTTCAACTCCGCCATCGCCAAGCTCTACGCCTTCCTGGCCACCATCAAGCAGCATGACAAGGCGGGCGCCGAAGCCCGCATGACCGCTCTGTCGGCCCTGGCCCGCCTGATCGCCCCCTTTACCCCCCACCTGGCGGAGGAGGGCTGGAGCCGCCTGGGTCAGGACGGCATGGTCCTGGACGCGCCCTGGCCCGTCTATGATCCGGCCCTGGCCGCCGATGATCAGGTGACCCTGCCCGTCCAGATCGGCGGCAAGCGCCGGGGCGAGGTCGTCCTGCCGCGAGGGTCGGACAACGCCGTGGTCGAGGCCGCGGCCCTCGCCAATTCGACGGTTCAGGCCTACCTTGCCGCCAACAATCTCAGCGTGCGCAAGGTGATCGTGGTGCCTGATCGTATCGTCAATCTGGTGGCCGGCTGATGCGTGGTCGGGTTCTGTCCCTGTCGGTTGTCTGCGGCGCCCTGCTGACCTCGGCCTGTGGGTTCACGCCCATGTACGGCGAGACGGGGATAGGCTCGAACCTGTCGCGCATCGCCGTCTCGGCGCCCGACAATCGCCTGGGTTATCGCCTGCGCGAACAGCTTGAGGACGCCTTCGGCTGGAACGGCTCGGCCGCGCCCCTCTATCGCCTGACGACAGAGGTACAGCAGTCGCGTCGCCCCCTGGGCCGTCGGATCGACGACACCGCCAGCCGCTACGAGCTGACCGTTCACGCCGCCTGGACCCTGACGCCGACCGCCGGCGGGGAGCCGTTCAAGGGCGAGCAGACGACCGTCACCACCTACGCCGCCGCCGATCAGCCCTATGCCGCCATCGCCGCCCAGCAGGACGGCGAGAATCGCGCCGCTGCTGATCTGGCGCGCCTGATCCGCCTGGACATGATGCGCGCCCTGGCGGGCCGGTGAAGCCTGTTCTGAAAGGGATGTCCGCGTGATCCTGGCCAAACGGCCCGAGGTCGATCGCTTTCTGAAGGCGCCAGACGCCGGCGTCCGCGCCGCCGTCATCCACGGCAAGGATCGCTCGGGCGTCGCCGAACGCGCCCTGACCCTATGCAAGGCGATCACCCCCGACCTGAACGACCCGTTCAACGTCACCTTCCTGACCGAGACCGACATCGACGGCGACGCGATCAAGCTGGAGGAGGCTCTGACGGCGCTCAGCATGATCGGCGGGCGTCGCCTGGTGCGCATTCGCCTGTCCGACGGCAAGGTGGGCGTGGACAAGGCCATCGCCGCAGCCCTGACCGTCCACGCTGAGGGCGGATACAATCCCGACGCCATGCTGGTGGTCGAAGCCGGGGCCCTGGGCCGCGAATCCGCCCTACGAAAGGCCGCAGAGAAGGCCGCCGGCGCCGTCGGCATCGCCTGCTATGAGGACGAGGTCGGCGACGTCGCCCGCATGACACGCGAAGCCCTGGGCGCCGACAAGGTGGGCCTGACCGCCGACGCCCTGGAGCGTTTCGTCGCTCGCCTGCCCCGCGAACGCGGTCTGATGCGGCAGGAGATCGAGCGGCTGATCCTCTATATCGGCCCCGGCTCCGGCCGTACGATCGACGCGCCCGAGCTGGAAGAGCATCTGGGGGTGGAGCCTGACGCCTCCCTGTCCGACGCCGCGCTTCAGGCTTTCGGCGGACGGCCGGGACCCGCGCAATCCGGGCTGCGTCGCGCCCTGGCGGAGGGTGAAAGCGCCGTCATGGCCGTGCGGATGGTCTCCATCCACCTTGGCAAGCTGCGTCGGATCAACGTCCTCCAAGGCGCCGGAGCAGGTTCCAAGGAGGCGGCCAAGGCCGCAGGCGTCTTCTGGAAACAGGAGGCTGAAATGCTGCGGCAGGCCCGCTCCTGGCGGCTCGAGTCCCTGGATGAGGTTCAGGACAGCGTCAACACGGCGGACGTCATGACCAAGACGACGGGCATGCCCGAAGCCCTGATCGCCGAACGTCTGCTGCTGGAGATCGCCGCTCGCGCCCGACGGATTGGACTTTAAGCCAGAAGACGACCCCTTATCGCTAGCCGCGCTTGGACGCCTTGCGGAAGGCAGGCTTGTTCATCGCCATCGCCTGGCGCTGCATGACCTTTTCCGCGCCGCGCGCGCCGCCCTTGGCGCCCGCCGGTCCCGACTGCGTCCCCGCCTTCTTGGCGGCCAGAGCGCGTTTCAGGGCTTCGACGGCGCTGGTCTTGTCAATCTGTTCAGTCATGGCCGCACCCTATAGCACGGCCGCGCTGAAAAGGCCCGTCAGCCGCGCATCAGGCGACGGCAAAGATCGTCGAGCTGTTCCAGGGCGCCGTATTTGATGGTCAGTTCGCCCTTTCCGCCCTTGTCGCTCAGCAGGACCTTCAGTCCCAGGGCGTCAGACAGATCCTGCTCCAGGGCGGCGATATCGGCGGCGCCCTCCCCGCTCAGAACCGGCTTGGCCTTCGACGGCTTCGGTCCATCGGCCGCGCGACGCGCCAGGGCCTCCGTCTGGCGCACGTTCAGACCCTTGGAAAGGACCTGTTCCGCCAGACCCTCCGGATCCGGCGCCGTGATCAGGGCCCGGGCGTGACCGGCTGACAGCCGGTTCTCCATCACATGCTCCAGCACCCGGTCGGGCAGTTGCAACAGACGCAGGGTGTTGGCCACGTGGCTGCGGCTCTTGCCCACGATGCCGGCCAGGGCGTCCTGGGTCCGACCGAAGCGCGAGATCAGCGAGCCATAGGCCATGGCCTCTTCGACCGGGTTCAAGTCCGCACGCTGGACGTTCTCGATGATGGCGACCTCCATCACCTCGACGTCGTCCATGGGACGCTCGATGATCGGCACGGTCTTCAGGCGGGCCGCCTGGGCGGCGCGCCAGCGACGTTCGCCGGCGATGATCTGCCACAGCCCCTCCTCGCCCGGCTGGGCGCGGACCAGGATGGGCTGCAACACGCCCTTGTCGCGGATGGAAGCTGTCAGTTCTTCCAGATTCTCGGCGCTGAACTGCTTCCGCGGCTGGTCGGGATTGGGCTTCAGGCTTTCGATCGGGACCGAGCGCACGCCTGTCGGCTGAGGACCGCCGTCCACCGGGGCGCTCTCAGCGACATTCTCTCCCAGAAGGGCCGAAAGACCCCGACCCAGACCACGCTGACGTTCGGACAAGATGCTGATTCCGTTCTACTAACTGGGAAGTGCTCGTCAGGCTGCGAGGGCCTGGCGACGTTGGCGTTCGCGCGCGACGACTTCACGCGCCAATTTCAGGTAAGCTTGGCTGCCCGTGCATTTGAGATCATAGATCAGCACAGGCTTGCCATAGGACGGCGCCTCGGACACGCGGACGTTCCGAGGAATGACGCTGTCATAGACCTTGTCGCCGAAGTGGGCGCGAACATCGGCCGCCACCTGCCCCGACAGGGCGTTGCGACGATCGTACATGGTCAGCACCAGGCCTTGAATTTCCAGCGCCGGATTGAGGCTCTGCTTGACCATGTCGATGGTCCGCATCAGCTGGGTCAAGCCTTCCAGTGCGAAGAACTCGCACTGTAGCGGCACCAGGACAGCATCGGCGGCGGCCATGGCGTTCAACGTCAGCAGGTTCAGCGACGGCGGGCAGTCGATCAGGACATAGTCATACCGCGTATGGCCGTCGCCGCCCTGGGCGGCCAGGGCGTCACGCAGGCGATAGGATCGGCGATCCGCCTGGCTCAGCTCGATCTCCACGCCCGACATGTCAGGATCGGCAGGCACGATGAAGAGGCCGGGCACCGCCGTCTCCACCGCCGATAGATCGACAGGTCGGCCATCCACGATGACGTCATAGATGGTCGCCCGACGTGTTTCACGTGGAACACCCAGGCCCGTCGAGGCATTGCCCTGCGGGTCCATGTCGACGATCAGGACCTTTTCGCCGATGGCGGCCAGAGCCGTGCCCAGATTGATGGCGGTCGTGGTCTTGCCCACCCCGCCCTTCTGGTTCGAGACCGCCAGGACTCGGGTCTGTTTCACGTGATCAGCGGACACGGCGAAGGCTCCGAACAGAAACAATGCGGCCGCGCGGGTCGCTGCGCGAGACGGAGAGGTCGCTATCAAAATGCCAGAGCTTGGTCGCCTCTTTCAACTCAGCTTCGGCCTTCTCCCCCTTCAGAAACAGACCTTGTGCACCGCGTTGGAAGTAGGGTTGTGCATAACCCAGGAGTTTTTCCATCGCCGCCACGGCGCGTGCGGTGACGATCTCGACCTCCACCCTCTGCTCCTCGGCCCGGCCATTGATGACCGTGGCCGGCAGATCGAGGGCGTCGACGATGGTCTGCAAGAAGCGGCACCGTTTGCCCAGGCTGTCGATCAACCAGACATGGGCGCCCGGTCGTCCCTTCAACAGGATCGCCAGGACCACGCCGGGGAACCCCGCGCCTGCGCCCAGGTCGGCCCAGGTCCTGGCCTCGGGGGCCAAGCTCAGCAGCTGGGCGCTATCCCAGGCATGACGGTTCCAGAAGTCCGGGATGGTGTCCGGTCCAACCAGATTCATCACCTCGTTCGCTTCGGTCAGCATGGCGAGGAAGGTCGTCAGGTCGGCGATGTTGGCGTCGCTCGCGCCCGTCTGGACGCGGAAGGTCTCGATGGCGACTGACATCAGGCGACGACCGCCGCCAGATCGGCCGCCACGCCCTTCGCCTTCTTCACATGAGCTAGCAAGGCTGTCAGCGCGCCCGGGGTCATGCCCTCGATGCGCCCTGCCTGGCCCAGGGTCAGGGGCCGGATCATCGCCAGCTTCTCACGCACCTCGTTCGACAGGGCGCCGATGGCGGCGTAGTCGAGGTCAGCAGGCAGAGCCAGTCCCTCCTCCCGACGCAGCGCCTCGGCGTCCTGGACCTGGCGATCCAGATAGCCGGCGTAGACAGCGTCGATCTCGACCTGCTCCCGCACGGACGGCGACCAGTCGGCGATCTCTGGTCGAACGACGATGAACTGATCCAGGGTCACATTGGGGAAGGACAGAAGATCCCGGATCGAGCGGCGCTGGCCGTCGGCGTTGACCGTAATGCCGAGGGCGCCCGCCTCCTTGGGCGTGAACTGTGTTTCACGTGAAACATGGTTCGCCCGGTCCAACTGGTCGGCTTTCTCCAGCCATACCTTCTCGCGATCAGCCCCCACGATCCCCGCGGCAAGGCCGATCGGCGTCAGCCGTTGATCGGCGTTGTCGGCCCGCAGGGTCAGACGATACTCGGCTCGGCTGGTGAACATGCGATAGGGCTCAGTGACGCCGCGTGTCACCAGGTCGTCGATCATCACGCCGATATAGGCCTGGTCCCGGCCGAGGATCAGGGGGTCGGAGCCGGCGGCGGCACGGGCCGCATTGAGGCCGGCGATCAGGCCCTGAGCGCCTGCCTCCTCGTAGCCGGTCGTGCCGTTGATCTGACCGGCCAGATAGAGGCCGGGCCGCTTCTTGACCTCCAACGCCGGGGTCAGTTCGCGCGGATCCACATAGTCGTATTCGATGGCGTAACCGAAGCGGAAGACTTCGACCTGCTCCAGTCCGGGCATGGTATGGAGAAAGGCAAGCTGGGTCGCATCCGACACCGAGGTCGAGATGCCGTTCGGATAGACGGTGGGGTCGTCCAGCCCCTCCGGTTCCAAGAAGACCTGGTGACTGGTCTTGTCGGCGAAGCGAACCACCTTGTCCTCGATCGAGGGGCAATAACGCGGCCCCCGACCCGACAACCTGCCGCCATAGACGGCGCTCTCGCCGAGGTTGTCAGCGATGATGCGGTGGGTTTCTTCGGTCGTATGGGTGACGCCGCAGGCGATCTGCGGGACTTCGATCCTGTCGGTCAGGAAGCTGAAAGGCACGGGCTGATCGTCCGCCGCCTGCATCTCCAATCGATCCCAGGCGATGGTGCGGCCGTCCAGACGCGCGGGCGTGCCGGTCTTCAGCCGCCCTATCATCAGATCGGCCGCGTGCAGATCACCGGCCAGACCAGTCGACGGATCTTCGCCGTAGCGACCCGCCGGAATGCGCAGATCGCCACGATGAATGACGCCATTGAGGAAGGTGCCGGTCGTCAGCACCACGGCGCCGGCGCGGATCGTCTCCCCTGCCCCGGTCGTCACGCCGACGACGCGGTCGCCGTTCAGGATCAGGCCTTCGGCCGTGCCCGCCATCAGGCTAAGATTCGGATAGTCGGCCAGCTTGGCCTGCATGGCCTCGCGGTACAGGCGGCGGTCGATCTGGCTGCGAGGCCCCCGGACGGCGGCGCCCTTGGAGCGGTTCAGCAGGCGGAACTGGATGCCCGACACGTCGGCCAGGCGGCCCATCACGCCGTCCAGGGCGTCGATCTCGCGCACCAGATGACCCTTGCCCAGACCACCGATGGCCGGGTTGCAGCTCATCTCGCCGATGGTCTCGAGCTTCTGGGTCAGCAGCAGGGTGCGAGCACCGGCGCGCGCAGCCGCCGTTGCGGCCTCGCAACCGGCGTGGCCGCCGCCGATGACGACGACGTCGAAGGTATGATCGGGGGTCGAACTCATGGCGTCCACATAGTCCATCCGGGCCGAAATCACCACCGGCGCCGAGGCCGTTGTTTCACGTGAAACAGGCGAAAGCCGGGCCTATTTGCCGATGCAGAAGGAGGAAAAGACTTCGCCCAGGATGTCCTCCACCCCGATGGCGCCGGTGACCCGAGCCAGGGCGTCGGCAGCGCGACGCAGATCGTCGCCCGCCATCTCCGGCGCCAGATCGAGGGCACGGCGCCCGTCTTCAACAGCCGCTAGGGCCTCGGCCAGACGGCGGCGATGGCGCTCACGCGTCACCGCAGGGAAGTCCGCGCCGGACAGGTCGCGCGCGAGCCGAGCCGCAATCCAGTCATGCAGTTCGGTCAGACCCTGCCCTGTGGTCGTGCTGACGCTCAGGGCTTCGAGATCCGGCGCCTCTGTCACTACGCCCAGGTCGGCCTTGTTCAGCACCTGAAGATCAGAAGTGCGGATGAAGGCGGAGGCCGGATCCTCGACGCTGTCAGTCGAAGGCGAACGGACCCATAGCCGCAGATCGGCCCCCTCGGCCCGCAGGCGGGCGCGGCGGATGCCCTCAGCCTCGACCGGGTCGTCGCTCTCGCGCAGACCCGCCGTATCCGACAGAGTGACGGCGTAACCGCCGATCATGATGTCGGCGTCCAGAACGTCGCGCGTCGTCCCGGCGATGGGGGTGACGATGGCCGCTTCGCGGGCGACCAAGGCGTTGAACAGCGACGACTTGCCTGCATTGGTCTCGCCGATCAGGACGATGCGATAGCCCTCGCGCACGCGCCGCCCACGATCGGAATCAGCCAGGGCCGCGCGCAGGTCAGCGGCTAAGCTATCCAGAACCGGCCCGGCTGTGCGGGCCAGATTGTCTGGCACTTCCTCGTCCGGAAAGTCGATTTCGGCCTCGACCAGAGACAAGGCCTTCAGCAGATCGCGACGGAACCCGGCGTAGGCCGCCGACAGGGCGCCGTCGAGTTGACCCAAGGCTTGAGATTTCTGAGCCTCGGTCTCGGCGTCGATCAGGTCGGCGACAGCCTCGGCCTGGGCCAGGTCCATGCGGCCGTTCTGGAAAGCACGGCGGGTGAATTCGCCCGGCTCGGCGGGGCGCAAGCCCAGAGCAATCAGGGCCGAGCTAGCCGCCTCGACCACGGCGCGCCCTCCATGCAAATGCAGTTCCGCTGAGTCCTCGCCCGTATAGGAACGCGGAGCCACGAAGCGCAGCACCAGGGCCTCGTCGATCAGACGGCCCTCATGGCGCAGGCCGCGCACCGAGGCCAGACGCGGCGTCAGCTCCCCTGCCCCCAGCGTCGCCAGCACGGTCTCCGTGGCCGGCCCCGAGAGACGCAGCACCGCGATGGCCCCCCGCCCCGGCGGGGTGGCGAGGGCGAAAATGGTCTCGCTCACGCCGTCAGGCTCAAGGCTTGGAGGCGCCCGTGACGGCGGCTTCCATCAGGCGGCGGAACTGGTCCTGGGCCTGGACCCCGAAGGAGGTCCAGGTCTTCATCAGTTCATCGGGCTGCATGGCCGCCATGTTGGCGTCCATCCGCTTCTGCATCTCGGCGACCAGGTGGTCATTGAGCGGCGTCACGTCCGGGAGGCCCAGGAAGGCGCGAGCCTCGGCCGGGGTGCAGTCGATCTCGATGTTCAGCTTCATGACGCCCTCTCCTGTTTCACGTGAAACACATTCCTGGCTCTCTACCGCCGCACGCGCGGCGTGCGGCTGCTTGCGAGAACGTCCCTCAAGCAACCTCGCACCACGTGCGAGGCGATAGGGACACTATCAGGTGTTCATGGACTGGAAGAAGTCGCCGTTGTTCTTGGACTGGCGCAGCTTGTCGAGCAGGAACTCGATCGCGTCCTGCGGGCCCATCGGGTTGAGGATACGGCGCAGGACATAGGTCTTGGCCAGTTGATCCTTCGGCGTGATGAGGTCTTCCTTGCGGGTGCCAGACTTGAGCACGTCGATGGCCGGGAAGATGCGCTTGTCCGCGACCTTGCGGTCCAGCACGATTTCCGAGTTGCCGGTGCCCTTGAACTCTTCGAAGATAACCTCGTCCATCCGGCTGCCGGTGTCGATCAGGGCCGTGGCGATGATGGTCAGCGAACCGCCCTGCTCCACATTGCGCGCGGCGCCGAAGAAGCGCTTGGGCCGCTGCAGAGCGTTGGCGTCGACGCCGCCGGTCAGCACCTTGCCCGACGAAGGGACGGTGGCGTTGTAGGCGCGGCCCAGGCGGGTGATGGAGTCCAGCAGGATCACCACGTCCTTCTTGTGCTCGACCAGGCGCTTGGCCTTTTCGATCACCATTTCGGCGACGGCGACGTGGCGCGAAGCGGGCTCGTCGAAGGTCGAGGCCACGACCTCGCCCTTCACCGTACGCTGCATGTCGGTGACTTCTTCCGGGCGTTCATCGATCAGCAGGACGATCAGGAAGACTTCCGGATGGTTGCGCTCAATCGACTTGGCGATGTTCTGCAGCATGACCGTCTTACCCACCCGCGGCGGGGCGACGATCAGGCAGCGCTGGCCCTTGCCGAGCGGGGCGACGATGTCGATGACCCGGCCCGAGCGGTCCTTCAGCGTCGGGTCCTGGATTTCCATGTGCAGGCGCTCTTCGGGGTAGAGCGGCGTCAGGTTGTCGAACAGGACCTTGGTCTTGACCATCTCCGGATCTTCGAAGTTGATCGTATCGACCTTCAGCAGGGCGAAGTAGCGCTCGCCCTCGCGCGGGCCGCGCACGGCGCCGTGCACCGTGTCGCCCGAGCGCAGGCCGAAGCGGCGGATCTGCGACGGCGAGACATAGACGTCGTCCGGGCCGGGCAGATAGTTGGCGTCGGGGCTGCGCAGGAAGCCAAAGCCGTCCGGCAGGATCTCCAGCACGCCCGAGGCGATGATCTCGACCTCTTCGTCGGCGAGGGTCTTCAGGATGGCGAACAGCAGGTCCTGCTTGCGCAGGTTGCCGGCGTTCTCGATGTCCAGACCCTCGGCGAAGGCGACCAGATCTTCCGGCGTCTTCTCGTTCAGTTCCTGCAGGGTGATGCGGCCGTTGGGGACGATCGGCTCGCCGTCCTCGTCCTCGTCGTCGGCCGTGGTGTCGACGCCGGTGTCGTCGTTGACGATTTCCGCGACCGCTTCGATCTCGACCTCCGGTTCCGGCGTCCGCTCGGCGGCGGCGCGCGAGCCCCCCAGAGTCAGGGTTTTACGGGGACGTTCCGTAACAGTTTCAATGACTTCTGGGTTCTGGTCTTTGTTTTCGGGCGTATCGGTCATGGCGTGCTCGCTCACGCGCTCGGACACCATGAGGCGTCGAGGGCGGTTCGTCTGTCGATGTCGCGGCCTTGCGGCCAGAGGGAAGGCGACGGGCTCCCGCAGGATCGAACCGGCAGGCGTCGCGAGAAGAGAGGGACCGTCCTGCGGATCGCAATGGGATCACGCCGAACGGTTCGCCGTCAGCGGAACCACGAATGACGGGGCGCCGTCAAGCAAAGTGGTATCAGAAAGGCCAGCGCTCAAGCGGCAAGCGACCGCGGTACGCGTTAGCGCCCCCTAGAAAGTCCACTCAAGCGTAACGGACAGGACCATGATGATGGCCAGCAAGAAGGGAATCTCGTTGGTCATACGCCAGAAGCGGCCCGAGTATTTCGAGGTCCCGGCGGCGATCTTCTTACGCTGACCGGCCAGGAAGCCGTGCCAGGCGGCCAGGAGAAAGACCCCGGTCAACTTGGTCACCATCCAGGGCTGGTGGGCGAAGGACCAATCAGCGCCCTCGCCGCTGCGCAGCCACAAAAGCCAGCCGCCGAAGATGAAGGCCAGGATCATGGCCGGATTGATGATGATGCGCAGCAGGCGCGTCTGCCAGGTGCGCAGCAAGGCCTGCATCTCGCCGCGCAAGAGCTCGGGCTTGTTGTTCTGCTCGGCGTCGTAGGCGAACAGGCGCGGCAGGAAGAGCATGCCAGCCATCCAGGCGATCACCGCCAGGATGTGAAATCCGCGGGCCAGATTGTAATAGTCCATGACGCTCCCCCTCGGCCGATCAGGCCGCCTTTGAACATCCGCCGGAGCAGGCTTTCAAGTGGGCGCATGGTCCACCCTTGGAGGCGCCTTGCGGCGCTGTGCCCGAAGTTTCCAACGCGGCCTCGACCGCCTGCGCCAGGGCGGCGATGAAGGCAGGCTCCACCCCCACGGCCGGTGCCCGCAGATAGGGCGCACATCCGACCGAAGCAGCCAGCTCGGCGTATTCGTGATCCAGTTCGACCAGGGTCTCGATATGCTCCGAGACGAAGGCGATCGGCACGACCACGGCGCCGACCCCGTCCCGGCCAGCCTGTTCAACGGCTTCGGGCGTCGACGGCCCCAGCCATTTCAGTGGCCCCACCCGGCTCTGGTAGCAGACGGCCCAGTCGGACAAACCCATCCGGGCGACGACAGCCGCGACCGTGGCCTCGACCTGGGCCTGATAGGGATCCCCGGCCGCGACCAGTTTTTCCGGGATGCCATGCGCCGAGAACAACACGCGTACTGGCCGGCCTTCAGCCTTGTCCATGGTCTCGCGGATCAATCGGACCTGGGCTTCGATCAAGCCGTCGGCGTCGGGGTAGCAGCAGACCGCGTGGACCTCGCCCGGTCCCTTGTAGGCTTCGCGCCATGCCTTGAGCGAAGACGCCGTCGTCGTAGTCGAGAACTGCGGATAAAGGGGCAACAGCACCACGTGATCGGGCTGGAACTCAGCCACCGCGCGCGCCGTGTCCTCGGTCAGAGGATGCCAGTAGCGCATGGCGATGAAGACCTCGGTCTCGTCGCCATGCGCCGCGTCGGCGAGGGCGTCTGACAGAGCCGCCGCCTGTTTCAGCGTCTCGGGCAGCAGAGGCGATCCTCCGCCCATCAGGGCGTAGTTGGCCTGAGCCGACTTCTCGCGCCGCGAGGAGATCAGCCGGGCCAGGGGCGTGCGAACGATGCCCGGCAATCCGATGATGGCCGGGTCGTTGAACAGATTGAACAGGAAGGGCTTGACCGCGTCCGGTCCGTCTGGCCCGCCGAGATTGGTCAGCACCACGGCCACACGCCGGTTCGGACGACTGGTCTCGGCGGTCATGGTCATTGCGCGCCGATCCGGCGCAGGACCTGCTCGACATGGGCGATCGGCACGTCCGGCAGGATGCCGTGACCCAGGTTGAAGATCCACGGCCCCTGCCCCCAGGCCTCCATCAGCTGATCGACGCGGCGGTCCAGCGCATCGCCGCCAGCGCGCAACAGAAGCGGGTCGAGCGCGCCCTGGATCGGCTTGATGGCCTGAACCCGTTTGCCGACCTCCAGAGGACAGGCGGTGTCCAGCGCCACGGCCTGAACGTCGCACTCCGCCGCATAACGCTCTGCAAGCGCCGCAGAGCCCCTTGGGAAGCCGATGAGCGGCACGGTGACCCCAAGGGCCCGGGCGCGGGCCACAAGCGCCTGGTGAGGCTTCAGAACCAGGCTTTTGAACAGATCGTCGGGGAGGCCCTCGGCCCAGCTCTCGAAGATCTTCAGCACCTGGGCGCCGGCGTCCTGCTGCATCTTCAGATAATGGGCGGTAGACTCGACCAGAACCTCCAGCAGAGCCGCAACCTTCTCCGGCTCGGCATAGGCGTAGGTTCTGGCTGCGGCGCGCTCGCCCTTGCCGATCGTGCGAGCTTCGCCGTCCAGCATATAGGTGGCTACGGTCCAGGGCGCCCCGGCGAAACCGATCAGGGCCTTGGCCGGATCCAGTTCGGCGCGCACCAGGCTCAGGGTCTGGCCCACCGACTTCAACGCCTCCCCTGCCCCGGAAGCCAACTCCCGCATGGACTCCACCGACGGCAGGGCGCCCAGGCGCGGACCCTCGCCGGCTTCGAACCAGACCTTCTGTCCCAGGGCGCCCGGGATCAGCAGGATGTCGGCGAAGACGATGGCGGCGTCGAAACCGAACCGGCGCATGGGTTGAAGCGTCGCCTCAGCCGCCATTTCCGGGTTCATGCAGAACGCGATGAAGTCCGGCGCCTTGGCTCGCAGTTCGCGGTACTCCGGCAGGTAGCGCCCCGCCTGACGCATGAACCACACGGGCGGACGGGTCGTAGTCTGGCCCTGAAGAGCCTGGATCAGAAGAGGGGTGCTCATCCCTTCGGCTTTAGGATGCACACCCCCAAGCCTCAATCCCTATTCAGATTTAAGAATTGAAAGAAAATTGGAGGATGGAAGCAGAGCCTTGGAATGCGGGGACAGAATCCGGTCATACCGTCGATCGACAGGTTTCTCCCCGATTTCGGGCGAACGAATCTGGCGATCTCAGTCATGGTGTGTTGATTGTGGGGATAACCGGCTTTGAGTCCGCTGTGACGGGAGTCCGATCTGGGCGCCTTTGTGGGAAAGGCGCCGGGCGCCAATTCTGGACAAGGCGCCTTATCCCCCAGTGAGGATAGAAATTCGGCGCCTGCATGAACGACTCCAGGCGCCGTTCGGCCATCGGCGCCCGTGATCCCCGCTCGCGACCGTCGCCTGAGCTTGCTAGAGGATTCGGCGCCCAGTCCGTGACGAACGGCGCCCTGGCTTTTGCACAGGTGTCGGGGAAAGAGTCCGACCGCCTCGCGGCCGCGTTGAGGAGACGACCAGAGCATGAGTCCCGCCCGTTTGCCCGGATCGAGCCGCCTGGCCACCTATTTTCACGTCCACCTGGTCTCGGATTCGACGGGTGAAACCCTCAACGCCATGGCCAAGGCGGTGATCGCCCGTTTCGACGGCGTCATTCCTATCGAGCACATCTACGCCCTGGTCCGTTCGCCCAAGCAGATGGAGCGGGTGCTGGAAGAGATCGCAGGCGCGCCAGGCGTCGTCCTGCACACCCTGGTGGATCGGGAATTGCGGGAACAGTTGGAAGAAGGCTGTCGCCGGCTGCAGACGCCGCAGATCGGCGCCCTGGATCCCTTGGTCGGCGCCCTGTCGGGCTATCTGGGGACCAATATCTCGACCCGTGTCGGCGCCCAGCACGCCCTGGACCATGGCTATTTCAACCGCATCGGCGCCCTGGACTTCGCCATCGCCCATGACGACGGACAGGGCACGGTGGAACAACTGGAACACGCGGACGTCGTCCTGTGCGGCGTCAGTCGAACCTCCAAGACCCCGACCTGCATCTACCTGGCCAACCGGGGCATTCGCGCCGCCAATGTGCCCCTGGTTCCGGGTCAGGAAGACGGCGAACGCCTGACGGCCCTCAAGAACCCCCTGGTAGTGGGACTGACGGTCTCGCCTGATCGCCTGGTGCAGATCCGTCGCAATCGTCTGGAAGGGCTGAACGCCAGCCGGGCCTCTGACTATGTCGATCACGACGCCGTTCGTGAGGAGACGGTCAAGGCGCGTCGGGCTTTCGAACGACGCGGCTGGCCCACCATCGACGTCACGCGTCGCTCGGTTGAGGAGACCGCGGCGGCCATCATCAACCTGTTGAGCGAAAGGCGCAGCCGCCGCCAGGACGCTTCAACGGTCAAACCCGGAGCCCTGATGTGACGACAGATGGAGAACGCCTGATCCTGGCCTCCAAGAGCGCGGCTCGACGGGCGGTTCTGACCAACGCCGGCGTCCCCTTCACAGTCCAGGTCGCCGACGTGGACGAGGAGGCCTTGAAGGTTCCGGGCGTCGATCCGATCGCGCTGGCGGTCGAACTGGCGCGAGCCAAGGCCCTGGCCGTGTCGCGCCATGATGCCGACGCCTGGGTTCTGGGCGCGGACCAGACCCTGGCCTTTGACGGAGGCCTGGTGTCCAAGGCGTCCAGTCTGGCGGCGGCGAGGGAGCGTCTGGCAGCCATGCGCGGCCGTGCGCATCAACTGCATTCCGGCGTCGCCCTGGCGCGCAACGGCCAAGTGGTGTGGTCCGGCGTGGATACGGCCCAGATGCGCATGCGCGACTTTTCCGACGCCTTCCTCGACGCCTATCTGGCGGCCGAAGGCGAGGCCCTGCTGGCCTGTGTCGGTTCCTATCGGCTGGAAGGGTTGGGCGCCCAGCTGTTCGAGGCGGTGGACGGGGACTATTTCACCGTCCTCGGCCTGCCGCTCTGGCCGGTCCTGACCGAACTGCGACGAGCGGGGGCCATCGTCTCATGAAACCCTCCCCTGTACGCAACCGCGTCACTGGCGCCGCCCTGTTGGCCGGGATCGCCGGCCAGCCGGTGGCCCATTCCCTGAGTCCCGTGATCCACAACGCCTGGCTGGCGGCGGGGGGTATCGACGGTGTCTACACCCCTTTCGCACCGAAGGACGCGGACGGATTTGAAGCCCTGATCGCCGCTGGACGAGCGGGTCTGATCCTGGGCCTGAACGTCACGGCGCCTTTCAAGGAACAGGCCTTCGCCCTGGCCGACGAGGCGAGCGAGGCCGCCCAGGCGACCCGCTCGGCCAATATCCTGGTCTTCGAGAGTGGACGCGTGCGAGCCGACAGTTCGGACGGCGTCGGCGTGCTCTACGCCCTGGCCGAGCAAGCGCCGGATCTGGACCTGAAGGGCGCCGAGGTCGTCATGCTGGGCGCGGGCGGCGCGGCGCGGGCCGGCGCCGGCGCCTTGATCGACGCGGGCGCGCGCATCCGCATCCTGAACCGCACGCGGGACCGGGCCGAGGCCCTGGCCGCCGATCTAGGGGCAGCGGTCGGCGTCGCCGATGCCGACGCCCTTGTCTCGGCTGATCTGGTGATCAACGCCCTCAGCGTGCGGCCCGAGATCGACCTGTCGGTGTTGAAGCCGGGCGCCGTGGTCATGGACATGACCTACAAGCCTGTGACGACGCCCTTTCTGGCGGCGGCGCGCGCACGCGGCCTGACCACGGTGGACGGTCTGGCCATGCTGATCGGGCAGGCGGCGCCCTCCTTCACCGCCCTGTTTCGTCGCCCGCCTCCGCCTCTGGACCTACGCGCCCTGCTGCTGGCCCATCTGGGGGAAGGCGCATGATCATTCTCGGCCTGACCGGCTCGATCGGCATGGGCAAGTCGACGACATCGCGGATGTTCGCCGACGAAGGCGCGCTGGTCTGGGACGCCGACGCCGCCGTGCACCGCCTCTATGGGCGTGGCGGGGCGGCGGTCGAACCCCTGGGCGAAGCCTTCCCCGGCGTGGTGGTCGACGGCGTCGTGGACCGCACCCGTCTGGCCGAGGCGCTCGGTCGCGATGAAGACGCATTCAAACGGCTGGAGCGGATCGTCCATCCCCTGGTGGCTCAGGATCGGGCCGAGGATCTGGCGGCGGCGCGGGCCGAAGGCGTGCGGCTGGCGGTGCTGGACATCCCTCTGCTGTTCGAGACCGGCGGCGACGCCTTCGTGGACGCCGTGGTCGTGGTCACCGCCGATCCCGAGATTCAGGCCGCCCGTGTCCTGGCTCGCCCCGGCATGACCCGCGAACGCTTCGAGGCCATCCTGGACCGCCAGACGCCGGACGCCGAGAAGCGCCGCCGCGCCGATTTCCTGGTCGATACCGGCCGTGGGCTGGACGCTGCGCGCGAACAGGTGCGCCGGATCGTAGAGGCTGTTCTATCGCCGGGCTGGACCAAGCCCTCCCCCAGCAAATCATGACGCCGTCGGACCTGCCGAAAACCTGGGCCGTCGTTGAGACCACGCTTCTGGCTCAGGGGATCGGCGGCCAGGTCTGGCGGGCGCGCCGCTTGAACGGCGAACGGGTCGTGGTGAAGCGGGTCAGCGCTCTGGCGGCGTCGGACGCCGCCCATGCCATGGCCTATCTCGCTTGGCGAGGGGGTCTGGGCGCAGCGCGATTGCTGGGCGTTGAAGGCGATTGGCAGATGCTGGAGGATGTCGGCGCGCGAACCCTGACCCATGTGTTGGATCACGAGGGAGACGCCGCCGCGACCCTCATCGCCGCCGAAGTCCTGCGTCTTCTGCACTCGCCCTCGATTCGCGGTGCGGAAGGCCTTCAGACCATGACGGATCGCTTCGCCGACCTGACGTCAGCGGCCCGACGTGAAGGCGGTCTGTTCGCCGAGGCGGACGCCTGTCTGCAAACCCTGGCCGGCGGCCCGGTTCAGCCGTTGCACGGCGACCTGCACCACGACAACATCCTGTTCGGGGAGCGCGGCTGGCTGGCCATCGATCCGCACGGCGTCCTGGGCGATCCGGCCTATGACGCCGCCAACCTGCTGTACAATCCGCTGGAGCGTCAGGATCTACGCACGGATCCCGCACGGGCGCGTCGCCTGGCCGAGGTCCTGGGCCCGGCGGTGCGGCGACCCGTCGCGACGGTCCTCGGCTACGGCTTCTGTCACGCCTGCCTGTCGGCGGCCTGGCATCTGGAGGACGGCGACGTCGCCGAGGCCGAACGCAGTCTGGCTGTGGGTCGCGCCGTTCAGGCGGCTCTGAACGCGGCTTGAGCCTTTCGCAGAGAACCGAAGCCCGGCATTAAGGGACATGGCCCGCGAAATCGTTCTCGACACTGAAACCACCGGATTCGATCCCAAGACAGGCGATCGTCTGATCGAGGTCGGCTGCATCGAGATTCACGATCTGCTGCCGACGGGGCGGACCTTTCACCGCCTGGTCAATCCCGAGCGCCTGATCCCGCCGGAGGCCATTAAGGTTCACGGCATCACTGATGATCACGTCAAGGACGCGCCCAAGTTCCACGAGATCGCCGCCGACCTGCTAGAGTTCATAGGCGACGCGCCCCTGATCGCGCACAACGCCAACTTCGACCGCAATTTCATCGACTTCGAATACAACCGCATCGGTCAGAAGCCGCCGCCGCAGGAGCGGTGGATCGACACGCTTCAGCTGGCGCAGAAGCGCTTCCCGGGCATGCCCAACTCGCTGGACGCCCTGTGCAAGCGTTTCAAGATTTCTCTGGTCGACCGGACCCTTCACGGCGCCCTGATCGACTCCCGCCTGCTGGCCGAGGTCTATCTTGAGCTGCGGGGAGGCAAGGAGCGCGCCCTTGACCTCACCACGGCCCGCACGACCCAGACGACCACCGCGGGGGCGGCACGAGTCGCCTACGGCGCTCGGCCCACCCCCCTACCCCCGCGTTCGACCGAGGCGGAACAGGCCGCTCATACGGCCTTCCTGAAGGCGACGCTGAAGGAACATGGTCTCTGGGCCGCCTATGGGGTGACGGTCGCGACCGAGGGCGAAGAGGCCGCCTGATCTCTCAGAAGGCCTGATCCATCAGGATGTAGGTTCCGGGTTGCGCCTGACAGGCGTCGATCATAGGAACCAGACGACGGAAATGTTCGCTGGCGCAGTGGATGTCGAGCGCGGCCTGGTCCGGCCATTCCTCGATGAAGATGAAATGGCCCGGCTGCTTGCGGTCGATGAAAAGATCATAGGCGAGGCAGAGGGGCTCCTGGCGCGTCAACCGCACCAGCTCGGCATAGAGGGGCATGACGTCCTTGACCTGCTCCGGTCTGATGAAGTCCTCGGCGATGACCTTCAGCATTTCATGCTCCACACGAGAAAGGGGCGCCCCAACGGACGCCCCTCCCAATTTCCGCTCAAGCAGCGAAGCGCCGTGCGCCTCGCCTACTCTGCGAATTACGCCTGGCCGGTTTCGGCCGGGGCTGCGGCGATCTGCTGCTGGCGTGCGACGTAGATGGCGGCGAAGTCGATCGGGTCGACCATGAAGGGCGGATAGAAGCCGCCGTCCGAGGTCGCCTGGGCGATGATCTGACGCGCGAAGGGGAAGAGGTAGCGCGGGCATTCGATCAGCAGCAGGGGCTCGATGTCCTGGGGCGAGACGCCGCTCAGGGCGAACAGGCCGCCGTAGACGAGTTCCACGTGAAACACGGCGTTCTTGTCGTCGCCAGTGGCCTTGACCGACAGCTTCAGGTCCACTTCGAACAGGCCGTCCGGACGACCGGCGGCGTTCATTTCGACGCCCATGTCGATGGCGGGCTTGCCGTCGATACGCAGGCTTTCCGGCGCGCGCGGGTTCTCGAAGGACAGGTCGCGGACGTACTGGGCCAGGATGCGGAAGCCCGGACCGGCGGGCTGGCCCTGGCCTTCCATCGGCTCGGTTTGGCCGTTGGCGGCGGTGTCGGCGGGGGCGGTGGCGTCGGTCATGAAGGTTAGCCGTCAGTCTGGAAAACAGGGACGCCGGACCGCTCCCGGCCCGGGGTGAAGGGCCGGCGACTACCACGGCGAGGCTATAGGCCGCAACGTCGAGACCGGCGTTCGGAGCGTCCCTCGCCTTGCGCCGGACAGGATCGCCCCCTAATCCTCATGAGGTTACAAAGACGCCTCGCAAGTTTTCGGGGGCGTCTGCCGCCTCAGGAAAGCCTCGTGCCCGTTCAATTCCAGATCGTCATGTTCGCCATCGTCGCCGCGGTGCTGCTGTTCATGCTTTACAATGTGCTGGGCAAGAAGGTCGGTCGTCAGCCGCAGGAGGACGCCCGCCTGCCCCAGGCCGCCCCCGCCGGCGGACAGGCGCCGGTCTCCGTCCCCGCCCTGGACGCCGCGACGGCCGCCGCCGTGGCGGGGCTGAAGGCGCGCGATCCCAATTTCGATCCGGCCCGTTTCCTGGAAGGCGCGCGCCAGGCCTATGAGACCATCGTGCGCGGCTACGCCTCCGGCGATCGCGACGCCCTGCGCCCGCTGCTGACCCCGGCGGTCATGACCTCGTTCGAGGCGGGCATCACGGCGCGAGAGGCGCGCGGCGACCGCGAGCAGACCGAATTCCTCCACACCCCTCGCGCGGACCTCGAACTGGCCACGGTCCGCGACGACCGTGCGGTCGCCAAGGTCCGTTTCCTGGCCGAGCTGCGCAACATCGTGACCCCGGCCGCCGGCGAGGCCGTGACCGAGGAGCGCCGCACGGCCGAGGTCTGGACCTTCGAGCGCGTCCTGGGCGCCGCCGACCCGAACTGGGCCCTGGCACGCGTCGAGCCGGCCAGCGCCTGATGCTCGGCCGCATCCGCTCGTCGCCGTCGCCCGTCGAGCCGATGGGCGCGGCCAGGATCGGAGGTCTTTTCCTTCTGCTGTTCGTCGCGGCCTGCGCCTCGACGCCGCCTGTCACGCCGGTTCCGCCCGGACCGCCGGTTGGCCCTCCCGTCGGTCCCTCGGTTCCGCCTCCGCCCTCATGGGGCGAAATCAGCCTCAGTGCCCTGCCCGGCTGGGCTGAAGAGGATCACCTGGCGGCCTTCCAGGCCTATGCGGCCGGCTGTCGCCCGGCCAGGGGCGCGACGGCTGATGCGACCTGCGCCCGGGCTCAGGCCCTGGCCGCGCGACGGCCCTCGCCCAGCGACGCCCGAACCTTCCTCGAGACCCATTTCGTCGCCTCGGAAGCGCGAACCGACGACGGGCGCGCGGGTCTGCTGACCGCCTATTTCGCGCCGGAGTACGAGGCGCGCCGCGTTCCCGACGCCGAGTTCGACGCTCCGGTCCTCAGCCGCCCGGCCAATCCCGGACAACTCGGCGACCGCGCGGCCATCGAGGCCGGCTCGGCTCAGTCCTCCGCCCTGGCCTGGATGCGGGCCGAGGATCTCTTCTTCCTGCAGATCCAGGGTTCGGGGACCCTGACCTTCCCGGACGGGGCTCGCCTGCGCGCCGCCTACGCCGCCGACAACGGGGCGCGGTTCGTCGGCATCGCCCGGCCAATGGCCGAACGTGGGCTGCTGCCCCAGAACGGAACCTCGGGCGAGGCCATCCGCGCCTGGCTGGCGGCGCATCGCGGGCCGGAAGCGCGGGCGATCATGGCCCTGAACCCTCGCTACATCTTCTTCGGTGTCGCCCCCGACGACGGCAAGGAGGCGACCGGGGCGGCGGGCGTTCCCCTGCCCGCGCGTCGTTCCATCGCCGTCGATCCCTCGCGCTGGACCTATGGCGACGCGGTCTGGATCGAGGCTGACGGCGGAAACCTGGCCGGCGCCCGGGCCAGCTATCGCGGCCTGGTCATGGCGCTCGACACCGGCTCGGCCATCCGCGGTCCTGTCCGCGCCGACCTCTATATCGGCCGCGGCGATGCGGCGGGGCATGAGGCAGGCGCGGTGCGCCATCCCTTGCGCATGTGGCGATTGGTCCCCCGGGGCTGAGGAACCCGGCTCCGGGCGAGGGATTGAGGTGCTGAAGCCTTCAGCATCGGACTCCCAATGAGATCCTTCCTGCCGAACCTGCTGGATCGTCGTCTGTTCGTGGCCGGGGCGATCGGCGGACTGGCCGTCGGCGGCAAGGCCATGGCTCGCGCCGAACCCGTGACGGTCTTTTCCGGCGGGCCGATCCTGACCATGGACGACGCCCGTCCGGCCGTGGAGGCGGTCGCGGTGCGCGGCGACCGCATTCTCGCGGCGGGCTCCCTGGACGAGGTGCGAGCGACGGCTGGGCGCGGCGCTCGGGCGGCGGATCTGGAGGGCCGGACCCTGCTGCCGGGCTTCTTCGACCCGCACGGCCATGTCTCCATGGTCGGGCTGCAGGCGCGCTACGCCAATCTTCTTCCGGCGCCGGACGGAGAAGGCGCCGACGTCTCGGCCCTGCAGGGGATCACGCGCGACTGGATGAGCCGTCATGAAGCGCTCGTCCGCGACACGGGGCTGGTGATCGGCTTCGGCTATGACGATTCCCAACTGAAGGAGCGGCGTCATCCCACGCGGGATGAACTGGACGCCGTTTCCGACGTCGTGCCGATCCTGTTCCTGCATCAGTCAGGTCACATGGGCGCGGCCAATACGCCGGCTCTGGCGGCGGCGGGGGTCGGCGCCGACACGCCTGATCCCAGCGGCGGCGTCTTCCGGCGTCGCGACGGTTCGCGCGAGCCGAACGGGGTGATGGAGGAGACCGCCCTCTTCGCCGTCATGGGCGCCCTGTTCACGCGCCTGGACGCGGAGGCCAACCGCCAGATGATCGTCGAGGGCGCGCGCTTCTACGCCCGGTTCGGCTATACCACGGCTCAGGACGGGCGATCGTCGACCGACACCTGCCGCATGATCGCCCAACTGGCTGAGGCCGGCGCCCTGCCGATCGACATCCTGTCCTTCCCCGACATCCTGACGTCCACCGACATTATGGCCACGCCCCTGCATCGGCGGGGCTATGAGGGTCGATTCCGCATAGGCGGGGTCAAGCTGACGCTGGACGGTTCGCCCCAGGCGAAGACGGCCTGGCTGTCCCAGCCCTATTTCATACCGCCCGAAGGCCAGCCGGCGTCCTGGCGCGGCTATCCGGCGGTGACGGAGCAGCAGGCCCTGGATGCCGTGGACCTGGCCTTCCGCAACGACTGGCAGATCGAGGTCCATGCCAATGGGGACGCCGCCGTCGATCTCCTGATCGCCGCCGTGCGCGAGGCGAGCCGCAGGCACGGGGTCAAGGATCGTCGTCCCGTCCTAATCCACGGCCAGACGACGCGGCTGGACCAGTTGGACGACCTGAAGATGCTGGGGATCGTCCCCTCCTTCTTCCCCATGCACACCTTCTACTGGGGCGATTGGCATAGGGAGTCCGTCCTGGGACCGCGTCGGGCGGAGTTGATCTCGCCCTGCGCCTCCGCCGTGAGGCGGGGCATGCGCTTCACCACCCATCACGACGCGCCCGTGGCCAATCCCGACGCCATGCGGGTGCTGTCGGCCACGGTCACGCGCCGCACCCGCTCGGGGGACATCCTGGGGCCGGACGAGCGCGTTCCGGTCGAGACGGCCTTGAAGGCCATGACCCTCTGGGCCGCCTGGCAGCACTATGAGGACGACCGCAAGGGGTCGCTTGAGGTCGGCAAGCTGGCAGACCTCGTGCTGCTGGACTCGGATCCGATCCGCATCGATCCCGACCGCCTGGCCGGGATCAAGGTGTCCCAGGTCTACAAGGAAGGTCGTCCCGTCGACCTGGGTTGAGATCCTCTATCGCTTCTTCAGGCTGCCGAGCACGCCGCGCAGCAGTTCGCGGGTGATGGTCGAGCCGGCGGTGCGCAGGACGGACTTGGTTAGGGCCTCGATCGGCGTCTGGCGGCTGGAGGCGCGAGGGCGGGCCGGGGCGCGTTCGCGCGCCGGAGCGGGGGCTGAGCGGGCGGCCTTTTCGGTGGCCTTGACCTCGGCGGCGTCGGCCTGAGCCTGGGCCTCGATACGGTCGGCCTGGGCGCGACGGGCCTTCAAGACCTCCTCGGCGGACTCGCGGTTGATCGCCGTGTCATAGGTTCCGCGCACGGGGCTGGCGGCGATGATCGCCGCGCGTTCGGCGTCGGTCGCCGGACCCAGGCGCGAGTCCGGGGGACGGATCTTGGTCTGGGCCACCACGGTCGGAGCCCCCTTGTCGTCCAGGGTCGAGACCAGGGCTTCGCCCACGCCCAGGGCCTGAATGGCCTCGGCGGTGTCGAAGGCGGGATTGGTGCGGAAGCTCTGGGCCGCGGCGCGCAGGCCCTTCTGCTCGGCGGGGGTATAGGCGCGCAGGGCGTGCTGCACCCGGTTGCCCAGCTGGGCCAGGACGGTGTCGGGGATGTCGGCCGGGTTCTGGGTGACGAAATAGACGCCTACGCCCTTGGAGCGGATCAGGCGGACCACCTGCTCGACCTTCTCCAGCAGGCCCTTGGGCGCGTCGTTGAACAGCAGGTGGGCCTCGTCGAAGAAGAAGACCAGGCGCGGTTTCTCCGGGTCGCCGATCTCGGGCAGCTGCTCGAACAGTTCCGAAAGCAGCCACAGCAGGAAGGCGGCGTAGAGGCGGGGACTGTTCATCAGCCGCGTCGAATCCAGGACATTCACCTGGCCTCGTCCGTCCAGCGAGGTCCGCATCATGTCTTCCAGCCGCAGGGCCGGTTCGCCGAAGAAGGCCTTGCCGCCCTGTTGTTCCAGTTGAAGCAGGGCGCGCTGGATGGCGGCGATCGAGGTGGGCGAGACGTTGCCGACCTCGCGGCCGATGGTCTGGGCGTTCTCGCCGACATAGGCCAGGAGGGCGCGCAGGTCCTCGAGGTCCAGCAGCAGCAGGCCCTCCTTGTCGGCGACGTGGAAGGCGACGGTCAGCACTCCCTCCTGCACGTCGTTCAGCTCCAGCATCCGGGCCAGCAGGGTCGGGCCGACGTCGGAGATGGTGGCGCGGATCGGGTGACCCTTCTGGCCGTACAGGTCCCAGAAGACGACCGGCGCGGCCTTGCCCATCAGGTTCAACCCCATCTTGCCGGCGCGTTCGCCGAACTTCTGGACATCGCCCGGCTGGCTGATGCCCGACAGGTCGCCCTTCACGTCGGCGCAGAAGACGGGGACGCCCGCATCGGAAAAGCCCTGGGCCATGATCTGCAAGGTCACGGTCTTGCCGGTACCGGTGGCGCCGGCCACCACGCCGTGCCGGTTGGCGCGCTTGAACAGCAGGTTTTCGGCGGCGCCCTCGAAGGACTGGCCGAGGAAGAGGGCGGCGGGATTGTCGGTCATGCGGGGCGGTCTCCTGCGTCTGACCGCATGCTTATCCGACCGGGCCGGGGCCGCAAGGCGGAACCGCGCGGCTTTACAGCGATTGACGCTGTCGCCGACGCCCACGACAGTCCCGATCATGAAACTGCCTCTCACGGTTCCGACCTCATCGGTCGCACGCAACGCCCTGGTCCTGATCGCCGTCGTGGCGAGCGGGGCGGCCCTCTACTGGCTGCGGGACATCCTGACGCCCCTGGCCATGGCCATCTTTCTGATGATCATGATTGACGGGGTGAAGCGGGCCATCGAGACTCGCACCCCCGTGCCGTCACGGTTCGCGGGGACGGCGGCCCTGATCCTGGTGGTGCTCGGCTTCCTGCTGTCGATCTGGATCATCGTCGACGGCGCGGCCGGCTTCTTCACCGACGCCTCGGGCGTTTCCGCCAACATCGGCCCTCGACTGGACCAAATCATTCATGACGCCAGCGCCCTGGTCGGCGTGGCCGATCCGCCGACGCTTCAGGATCTGATCGCCGGCATAGACGTGCGCGGCTGGCTGACCCAGGCGGCGATGCAGGCTCAGGGCGTGGCCTCGGGCGCCTTCTTCGTCATGGTCTATCTGGGCTTCCTGCTCGCCTCCCAGGCGGGCTTCCGCAAGAAGATCGTCGCCATGTTCCCCGAACGGGGCGCCCGCAACGAGGCGATGGAGGTGTTCAACCGGGTGCGTGGCGGGGTCGAGGGCTATCTGTGGGTCCAGGCCGTGACCGGGGCCATGATCTGCCTGGTGGCCTGGATCCTGATGCGGGCCGTGGGCCTTCAGAACGCCGAGTTCTGGACCTTCGTCATCTTCATCGTCGGCTTCATTCCTGTGCTGGGCGGCGCTATCGCCGGCTGCGCCCCGCCCCTGTTCGCCCTGGTCCAGTTCGAGAGCTACTGGCCGGCGCTCATCCTGCTGATCGGGCTCCAGGTCCTGCTGTTCGTCGTCGGCAACATGATCCAGCCGCGCATGCAGGGCGACAATCAGAATATCGACCCGGTGGTCGTCCTCCTGGCCCTGGCGCTCTGGGGCAAGATGTGGGGCGTGCCGGGCATGTTCCTGTCCACGCCCCTGGCCGTGATGGCCATGGCCATATTGGCGGAATTCAAGGGCTCGCGCTGGATCGCCGTCCTGCTGTCCGGCGACGGAGAGCCCTATGCGCCGCGCAAGTCTGATCCGCGGGCGGAACAAAAACGCAAGTCTTGGTTCAATTTCCTAAAGGGGCGCGGCAAGCGGTCGCATGAAAAAGGCGGAAAAGAAGACTGATCCTGCCCTTGATCCGCCATAAGTGGCCACTATCTACCCAATCAGACGACGCGGCCTCCCCTCCCCCTCCCGGCCGCGAAGTCCAGAGGACCGGCGCTCCCTCCCCCCTCCTGCGCCGGACCCGAAGCAGGCCGCCGAGCGTTTTCGCCCGGCGGCCTTGTTCGTTTCTGGGGCGAAATTCACCTCATCTTCGCATGCGTGAACGGGGCGGAAATGGGGCGAATGTCCCTGTGGCCCGGGGCCTGACGCCAAATCACACCCTTGCTGTGGGCCATTCGCGCAACATGGTGCGCCGCACACAGAAGAAACAGGGCGTTCTGCGCCTCGGACGGCCTAGCCAGTCGCGCCGGGCGCGCTAATGTGGCGCGGCAATCCTGCGGCTTTCACGCCGTGCTGTTCGAGACTTCATCATGTCCGCCGCTTCGCGCATCGTTTCCGCCATCCCAGCTGATCTGGAGGCGCTGGAGGCGGCCTATGCGCGGATTGTCGACGGCCCGCCGGGCGCCGCCGAAAAGTCTCTGCTGGCTCAGGCCTTCGACGACTACGCGGCTGACGAGACCCCTGAACTGGGCGGCGACGACCTGGCCGCCCTGCTGGGCCTGGCCTGGCGCTCGGCCCAGAACCGCAAGGCGGGCGAGCCGGCCCGTGTCAGCGTCAGCCCCCTGGTCGGCGCCGACGGCGCTCCGACCGGCTATGACAGCGTCCTGATCCTGCAGGACGACGCGCCCTTCCTGGTCGATAGCGTTCTGGGCGAACTGGCCGAGGCCGGCGTCACCGTGCGGGCCCTGTTCCACCCGATCGTCGAGGTCGAGGCCGGCCGTCGCGATTCCCTGATCATCGTCGTCATCGATCCCCTGCCGCAGGAGCGCCGCGACGCCCTGGGTGAAGGCCTGGCCCAGGCCATGGCCGACGTCCGCGCCGCCGTGGCCGACCACGGCGCCATGGTCCAACTGATGCGCGACGCCGTCGCCCAACTGGAGGCCTCGCCGCCTGCCGCCGTCGATCCGGCCGTGCTGGAAGAGAACATCGCTTTCCTGCGCTGGGCCAAGAGCGACCACTTCGTCTTCCTAGGCGCCCGCGACTACGCCTATCCGCGCAGCGCCGACGGCGGCTATGCAGCCGAGGCCCCGCTGGAAGTCTCGGACCAGGGTCTGGGCATCCTGAACGATCCGGAGCGCCGGGTGCTGCGTCGCGCCTCCGAGCCGGCGCTCCTGACCCCGGCCATGCAGCGTCAGCTTGACGAGAGCGAGCCGGTCACCGTGGCCAAGGCCAATATGCGCTCGCGCGTCCATCGCCGCGCCTACATGGACTATGTCGGGGTCAAGCGTTACGGCGCGGACGGCAAGGCCTCGGGCGAGACCCGTTTCGTCGGCCTCTTCACCGCCGAGGCCTATGACAAGATGGCCAAGGAGGTGCCGCTGATCCGGCGCAAGGTCGCCAATGCGCTGGAACGCGCCGGCAAGACGCCCGGCAGCCACAACTACAAGCGCCTGAAGAACATCCTCGAGAACTACCCCCGCGACGAGCTGTTCCAGATCAGCGAGGACGAGCTGCTGGATACGGCTCTGGGCGTCCTGCACCTCTACGACCGTCCGCGCATCCGTCTGTTCACGCGCCGCGACCCGTTCGACCGCTTCGTCTCGGTCCTCTGCTTCATTCCGCGCGAACGCTTCGACGCCGGTCTGCGCCAGCGCATCGGCGGCATCCTGGCCAAGGCCTGGGGCGGTCGGGTCTCGGCCTGGTATCCGCAGCTGACGGACCAGCCGCTGACGCGCGTCCACTACATCATCGGCGTCGAGCCGGGCGCCCACCTGGAGCCCGATCCCAAGGCCCTGGAGGCCGAGGTGGCCGAGGCCGGCCGTAGCTGGATCGACCGTTTCGAAACCGCCCTGCGCGCCGCCGACGTCGATGAAGTCGCCGTTGGTCCGACCAGCGCCAAGTGGGCGGACGGCTTCGGCGTCGCCTATCGCGCCCGCTACGACGCGGCCGAGGCTGTGGCCGACCTGGAGCAGTTCGACCGTCTGAACGACGGTTCGGCGGGCGACGGCGTTCATGCCGAGCCGGTGGCCGTCCGCGCCTTCCGCACCGCGGACGAAAGCTCGCTGCAGTTCCGCTTCAAGCTCTATCGTCGCGGCTCGGCCGTGCCGCTGTCGGACGTCCTGCCGATCCTGGCCGACATGGGCCTGAAGACGCTGGAGGAGTCGGACCACGTGGTCCGCACCGTCGGGGACGCCCCCATCTATATCCACGACTTCCTGCTGGAAGACCCGCGCGGCGAGGCCCTGACCTTCGCCGACATCAAGGCCCCGTTCGAGGCCGCCTTCAAGGCGGTCTGGGCCGGCCGCACCGAGAGCGACGGCTTCAACCGCCTGGTGCTGGAACTGGGCGTCGACTGGCGCGAGGCGGCCCTGATCCGCACCCTGGCCCGCTATCGCCAGCAGACCGGCCTGGACCCGTCGCAGGCGGTGCAGGAAACAGCCCTGCGCGAATATCCGACCGTGGCCCGCGCCATCCTGTCCCTGTTCAAGGCCAAGTTCGATCCGGCCCACGGCGGTTCGGTCGCCGAACGCGAGGCCCAGGTCGCCGAGCTGAACGATAAGATCATCGCCCTGCTGCAGGACGTGAAGAGCCTGGATCACGACCGAGTTCTGCGCCGCATCGCCCTGCTGATCGGCGCCGTGAAGCGCACCAACTTCTATCAGGTCGACGCCGAGGGGAATCCGAAGGCGCATATCTCGATCAAGATCGCCTCGCGCGAGCTTGAGGACCTGCCCCTGCCCAAGCCATTCCGCGAAATCTTCGTCTGGGCGCCGCACATCGAGGGCGTCCACCTGCGCTTCGGCCCCGTCGCGCGGGGCGGCCTGCGCTGGTCGGATCGTCGTGACGACTTCCGCACCGAGGTTCTGGGTCTGGTGAAGGCCCAGCAGGTCAAGAACTCGGTCATCGTGCCGGTCGGCTCCAAGGGCGGCTTCTATCCCAAGCAGTTGCCGGTCGGCGGCGACCGCGACGCGGTCCAGGCCGAGGCTATCCGCGCCTACAAGACCTTCCTGTCCGGCCTGCTGGACATCACCGACAACATCGTCGGCGAGGGCGCCCCGGTGCGTCCGGCTGATGTCGTGGCTTGGGAAGGCGACGACCCCTATCTGGTCGTGGCGGCCGACAAGGGCACGGCGACCTTCTCGGACATCGCCAACGGCGTGAGCCAGTCCTACGGCTTCTGGCTGGACGACGCTTTCGCGAGTGGTGGTTCGGCCGGTTACGACCACAAGGAGATGGGCATCACGGCGCGCGGCGCCTGGGAGGCGGTCAAGCGCCACTTCCGCGAGATGGGCAAGGATATCCAGTCCGAGCCCTTCACCGTGGTCGGCGTGGGCGACATGTCCGGCGACGTCTTCGGCAACGGCATGTTGCTGTCCAAGGCGATCAAGCTGGTCGCCGCCTTCGATCACCGCGACATCTTCATCGACCCCAACCCGGACACGGCCAAATCCTTCGCTGAGCGTCAGCGCCTGTTCGAGACGCCGCGCACCAGCTGGCAGGACTATGACAAGAGTCTGATCTCGGAAGGCGGCGGTGTCTTCTCGCGCTCGGCTAAGACCATCGCCCTGACCCCGCAGATCAAGGAACTGCTGGACATCGAGGCGGATGTGGTCGACCCGACCACCCTGATGCAGGCCATCCTCAAGGCCCGCGCCGAGTTGCTCTACTTCGGCGGCATCGGCACCTACATCAAGGGCGGCGGCGAGACCAACGCCCAGGCCGGGGACAAGGCCAACGACGCCATCCGCATCAACGGCGGCGACGTGCGCGCCTTGGTCCTGGGCGAAGGCGCCAACCTGGGCGCGACCCAGCTGGGCCGCATCGAGGCGGCGCGGGCGGGCATGCGCCTGAACACCGACGCCATCGACAACTCGGCCGGCGTGGACTCGTCCGACCATGAGGTGAACATCAAGATCCTCACCGGCGGCGCCATCGCCTCGGGCCGTCTGAAGGCCGAGGATCGCAACGCCCTGCTGAAGTCGATGACCGACGAGGTCGGCCTCAAGGTCCTGGCGCACAACTACGACCAGACCCTGGCTCTGACCCTGCAACAGGCGGAAGGCCCCGCGGCGCTCGACGCCCAGCAGGCCTTCATGCAGCACCTGTCCTCGCTGGGTAAGCTGAACCGGGCGGTGGAATACCTGCCCGACGACGCCCGCATCGCCGAGATGAAGCTGCAGGGCGCCGCCCTGACCCGTCCTGAGCTGGCGGTTCTGACGGCCTATTCCAAGCTGGAGCTGTTCGACGAGATCGTCGGCTCCTCGGCGCCGGACGACGCCTTCTTCGAGCGCCTGCTGGTCCACTACTTCCCGGCGCCTCTGGCGAAGTTCGAAGAGGACATGAAGGCCCACCGCCTGCGTCGCGACATCATCGCCACCGTGCTGTCGAACGAGATCGTCAACATGGCCGGGCCGACCTTCCCCGACCGCCTGCGGGCGGCGGCGGAGTGCGACACCGCCGCCATGGTCACGGCCTTCGAGACCGCGCGCCAGGTCTTCCGTCTGGACCAGGCCTGGAAGGCGGTCTCCGCCCTGGACCTCAAGATTCCGGCCGAGGCCCAGACGGCCCTCTATCAGGAGATCGCCAAGGTCCTGCGTCGCCAGACCTACTGGCTGGCCCGTCGCGCAGCCCGCACCGAAACCACGGTCGGCGGCATGATCGCCGCCTATCAGCCCGCCGCCGACGCCCTGCGTGCTGCCGGTCCGGAGGTGCTCTCGCGCTTCGAGCAGCAGCAGTTCGAGGCTCGCGTCGCGACCTTCGTCGGCCTGGGCGCGCCGGAAGACCTGGCGCGCGACATCGCCCTGCTGCGGCCCATGGTGGCTACGGCCGACATCGGCGACCTGGCCAATGAACTGGGCTGGAGCGCGCCGGCCATGGCCCGCCTCTATCACCAGGTTGGCGCCGCCTTCGACTTCGACCGCCTGCGCGTGGCGGCCGGTTCGATCCCGTCGGGCGATCACTTCGACCGTCTGGCCGTGCGTCGTCTGATCCAGGACCTGATGGCCGAACAGCAGCAGCTGACCCGCGCCGTGGCCAAGGCCTCGGCCGAGGCGGCGGGCGCCAGCGAGGAAACCGCTGAGACGGCCGTCGACGCCTGGATCGGCGCCCGTATCGGCCAGGTCGAATCCCTGCGCGGGTCGGTCGACGAGATCGAGACCTCAGGCACGGGCTGGACCTTCGCCAAGCTGACCATCGCCAACGGGGCTATTCGTGAGGTCCTGGGAAGCTGAGGCTTCCCAGGGCGCCACGCTCGCTGCGCGGCGGCTCCCTGCTTGAGCGCAGCCGTGTGATCTCTGCCTGATGAGGCCCGCTCGTTTCGTTCTTCTCGGCGAGACGGGCGGGCCTTGGCGTTTGGGGCGGCTTGGCGTTAGGTGGTCGCCGCTGTTCAGAGATCCGCTAAGGCCGTCCAACCCATGCCCAGGAAGTTTCTCGTCGTCGTCGACGACAGCCCCGAGTTCGGCGCGGCCTTGGGCTACGCCGCGCGCCGGGCCAGATCGACCGGCGGCCGCGTAGTCCTGCTGCGCGCCCTGCCCGGCGGTTCGGACGAGCACTGGTCCGGCGTCCGCGACGAAATCCGCCGCCAGCAGCGCGAGGAAGCCGAGGCTCTCCTGAACCGTCTCGGACAGGAGGCGGCGGAGAAGTCGGGCGCAGCCCCCGTCTTCATCATCGAGGAAGGCGAGCCTCTGGCCGCCATCCGCAAAGCCGTCGGCGCCGATCCCGACATCAAGATCCTGGTCCTGGCGGCGAGCGGCGGTTCTCGCGGCCCTGGGCCCCTGGTCTCCGCCGTCATGAAACAGGGCGCGGCCGTCACGGGACGCAAGCTGCCGGTGACGATCGTGCCGGGCGAACTGACCGACGCGGACATCGAGGACCTGGCCTGATCCGAGCGGCGGCCGTCATGTTTCGACAGAGAGGCTTGCGAACCTCCCGGTCGAGGTCCATGTCCCGGCCATGTTCATCCAGACCGAACCGACGCCGAACCCCAATGTCCTGAAGTTCCTGCCCGGCCGCGAAGTCGCGCCGCAGGACGTTCTGGAATACCGGACCATCGACGAGGCGGCCGCCTCGCCCCTGGCCGAAGCCCTGTTCGAGTTGGAGGGCGTCGAAGGCGTCTTCTTCGGCGCCGACTACGTCTCGGTCACGCGTTCGGCCGAGGGGCCGGATTGGAGCGCGATGAAGGCGCCCATCCTCTCGGTGGTCATGGATCATTTCGTTTCCGGCGCCCCGCTGGTCCGGGAAGGCGCCGCAGCGGCTGCCGATGAAGCCGAGGACAGCGAGATCGTGGCGGAGATCAAGGGTCTCCTGGACAGCCGCATCCGCCCGGCCGTGGCTCAGGACGGCGGCGACATCCTGTTCGACCATTTCGACGAAGAAACCGGCGTCCTGCGCCTGCGGATGCGCGGCGCCTGTTCGGGTTGCCCCTCCTCCTCCGCGACGCTGAAGGCGGGCGTGGAGCAGATGATGCGCCACTATGTTCCCGAAGTCCTCAGCGTCGAACAGGTGATCTGACCGGACCTAGTGTTTCACATGAAACACTATCGTCTCGATCGCGCCTGGGGCATGATCGGTCCATGGCCCGTTTCACCGACGACAATGACGCCGACGCCGAAATCCGCGCCCTCGGCGAGGCTCTGGCCATGCTGCGCCGCGAGCGCGGCCTGAGCCAGGCGGAGGCCGGCCAGCGCCTGGGCATGACCAGTCAGGGCTGGGGTCTGTACGAGGCGGGCAAGCGGTCAGGCCTGTTCCGACCCGATGTGCAGCGCCGCCTGACCGGCGCGCTCGATGCGACGCCGGAAGATCTAGCGTTGCTGGTTCGCGCGTCTTCGACGCCCTCGGCTCTCACGCAGCCCTTCAAGCCCGACGGCCTTGAAATGCGAGGACGAATTTTTGAAGGCGCGCCGTCCGTTGAACGGCGCAGACTGCAGTTGTCCTCCGACGAACTGGCTCCCTGGGCCGCCGCGGGGACGGTGCTGGAGTATGTGCCGGGGCGTTGGCCCAGGCGCGACCAGGGCTGCGTGATCGAGATGGCGGACGGTTCGTTACGCGCTCGCCTCTATGTCCGGTCTGACGAGGTTGAACTGGTGGTGCGCGGCGCCGGCGCCCTGCTGACGATTGAAAAGATTCCCCGGGTTCAGGCCCGCGCGGTTTCAGCCGTGGTCGCGCGTCTCGATGAAGGATGAAATGAAATAGTTGCGTTTCATTTCGTTTCATGAAACTCTCCGTGTCGTAGCCGAGCAGGAGGATTTCATGTCGCGCCGCAGCCAGGATATCGACCACGCCGTCGGACTTCGCATCGCTTCGCGCCGTTCCGCCCTGGGCCTGTCCCAGTCGGCCCTGGGACGTGAGCTGGGGATCAGCTTCCAACAGGTTCAGAAGTATGAAAGCGGGACCAATCGCGTCTCCGCTTCACGACTGCATCAGATCGCCGTGGCCCTGGGCTGTTCGGTCGCCGAATTCTTCCCCTCGCAGCACGAGGATCAGAAGGAGGGGGCAACTGGCATGAAGCCGCTGATCGCGACGGCGGAAGGACGGGCGATCGCCGCCGCCTTTCCCCGAATTCCTGATCTTACCGTGCGTCATGCCGTCAGCCGGGTGGTGGAGGCGCTGGCGTCCGCCTGATCCCGTCGATAGGAAGGCGGGGACATGAGAATTCTTATCGTGGATACGGCGCTGGGCGCCTGTTCGGCCGGCTTGTTCGAAGAAGGCCGCGTCCTGGGCCTTCGTTCCGAACCCATGGCCAAGGGCCACCAGGAAAAACTGGGGGGCATGGTCCGCGACGCCGCCGCCGAGGCCGGGGGTCTGGGTCTGGTCGATCGCATCGGCGTGACGGTGGGGCCGGGCTCCTTCACGGGCCTGCGCGTGGGTCTGGCTTTCGCTCAAGGGTTGGGCGCGGGGCTGGACCGGCCGGTCGTCGGAATCTCCACCCTGGACGGCCTGGCCGCGTCGGTCGAACCGGAAGCCGGACGCCTGGTCGCCGCCCTCGTCGACGCACGTCGGGGGCAGGTCTATGTGCGCCTGTTTCGCGATGGGGCTGCCTTGGGGGAGGCTGAGGCCTTGTCGCTGGAGGCGGCGGCGGATCGGATCCTGGCTGAACTGAAAGCTGGCGAAGACAAGCCTCTGCTGATCGGAACCGGCGGGCCGGTTCTGGTCGACGCCTTTCCGGAGCGGCTGAGGGGAGCGGTCTTGAAGGTCCTGGCGGCGCCCGCGCCTGAGGCCCTGGCCGTTCTCGCCTCGGCGACGGATCCGGAGAAGGCCCGGCCCCGCCCCCTCTATCTGCGTGCGCCGGACGCCGTGCCGCCCAGCAGGCTGCCGGGTCAGGCTCGTGCGCTTGCGGCGTCCGCGGCGAGCGGACCGGGCGAGGGATCGTGATCGCGAACGACCGATCCGCTTCTGAGACGGCGGCCTCTGCAACCGTCCTGGCGGCGCTGCACGCCGAGGCGTTCGAGGCGCCTTGGGACGCGGACAGCCTGCAGACCCTGCTGGCCTCGCCCGGCGTCTTCGCCGTGGCGGAAGCGGACGGCTTCATCCTGGTCCGCGTCGTCGCCGACGAGGCCGAGATCCTGACCCTGGCCGTGCGCCCCGCCGCGCGTCGTGCGGGCCTGGGCGGTCGCCTGGTAGAGGCGGCGGTGGTGCGCGCCGCGGCTCTGGGCGTCGACCGCATGTTCCTGGAAGTGGCCGAAGACAACCAGGCCGCCCGGACGCTCTATGCCCGTGCGGGCTTTCAGGAGGCAGGCCGTCGGCGAGGCTATTATTCGCGTGCGGACGGAAGTCGCGAAGACGCTCTGGTTCTGGCGTTGAACTTTCCCGAACGGCTTCCCTAAGTCGACGGTCCATCCTATCTTCCGCGCCATGGAACGGATCGAGAAACTCTGCGCCGAGCGCGGCATGCGTATGACTGAGCAGCGGCGCGTCATCGCTCGCGTCCTGTCGCAGGCCGAGGATCACCCCGACGTCGAGGAGTTGTACCGCCGCGCCTCGTCGATCGACCCGCATATCTCGATCGCCACCGTCTATCGCACCGTGCGCCTGTTCGAAGAGGCGGGCGTGGTTGAGAAACATGACTTCGGCGACGGCCGCAGCCGCTACGAAGAGGCTGGCGACGACCACCACGACCACCTGATCGACACCAAGACTGGCGAGGTCATCGAGTTCTTTGACGCCGAGATCGAGCGTCTGAAGACCGAGATCGCCAAGCGCCTGGGCTTCGAACTGGTCGGCCACAAGCTTGAGCTCTATGGCCACGCCATCCCCGGCGCCGAGCCGGGCCAGCGCGAAGGCCTGATCTACAAGCGCCACGCCGCGCGTGTCGAAACCGCCCAGGCGGACGACTGAGACAGGGCCTGGTCTTCGGTTCGTCTTGCCGTCGCCGGGTTCGGCGACCATAAGCCGGGCATGACCGACACCCTCGAAACGCCCGCAGCGACGGCGGCCGAAGGCGCGCCTGCGTCCGGCGCCAAGCGGCTGTTCATCAAGACCTACGGCTGTCAGATGAACGTCTATGACAGCGAGCGCATGGCCGACGTCCTGCGTCCGCTGGGCTATGCGACGACCGATGCACCCGAGGGCGCCGACTTCGTCATCCTCAACACCTGCCATATCCGCGAACGCGCGGCCGAGAAGGTCTATTCGGAACTCGGCAAGTTGAAGCAGATGCGCGAACGCAAGATCGCGCGCGGCGACGGCGGCATGACCATCGCTGTCGCCGGCTGCGTCGCCCAGGCCGAGGGCGAGGAGATCATGAAGCGCCAGCCCGCGGTCGACCTCGTGGTCGGACCTCAGGCCTACCACCAACTGCCCGAACTGCTGACCCGCACGGCGCGGGCGCGGGGCGAGCGCATCGGCGCCGACTTCGCCCCGCATGAGAAGTTCGACGCCCTGACGCCCGAAATGATCAAGACGCGAGGCGGCGACGGCCCGACGGCCTTCCTGACGGTGCAGGAAGGCTGCGACAAGTTCTGCACCTTCTGCGTCGTCCCCTATACGCGGGGCGCCGAATGGTCGCGCCCGGCGGCGGCGGTGCTGGCCGAGGCCCGCGCCCTGGCCGACCGGGGCGTGCGCGAGGTCACCCTGCTGGGCCAGAACGTCAACGCCTATGACGGCGAGGGGCCGGACGGAAAGCCTTTCACCCTGGCGCGTCTGGCCTATGCCCTGGCCAAAATCCCGGGCCTCGACCGTATCCGCTATACCACCAGCCACGCCAACGACATGAGCGACGACCTGATCGCCGCCCACGCGGATCTGGACGCCCTGATGCCCTATCTGCACCTGCCAGTTCAGGCGGGATCGGATCGGGTGCTGAGGCTGATGAACCGCAAGCACGGGCGTCAGAAATACATCGACCTGATCGCGCGCATCCGGGAGGCGCGGCCCGATATGGCCATCGCCGGCGACTTCATCGTCGGCTTCCCCGGCGAGACGGATCGGGACTTCGAGGACACCCTCGATCTGGTGCGCCAGGTGACCTATGCGGGCGCCTTCAGTTTCGTCTATTCGCCGCGCCCCGGCACCCCCGCCGCCGGCATGCCGGGTCAGGTGGAGGAGGCCGTGGCCCTGGAGCGGCTGAAACGGCTGCAAGCTCTGCTGTTCGAACAGCAGACCGCCTTCAATGCGGCCCAGGCGGGCAGGACCCTGAATGTCCTGTTCGAGAAGAAGGGGCGGTATGAAGGTCAGGCCATCGGCCGGTCGCCCTATCTGCAATCGGTTCACGTCGACGGGGCCGACCATCTGCTGGGCCGGATCGTTCCGGTTGAAATCCTCAGCGGCGCCCAGAACAGCCTGAACGGGCGATTGGTCGAGGCTGTCACTATCTAGCTCGACACGTCTCCGACGAGGCGTCTTAACTGACGGGTTCTGAAAATCGTCTCCGCCGGGATGATCAGGAAGCCTGAACGCTCTCAACCGGCCTGTTTCGCGGCGGGGTGAGGCGACAAAGATGGAGTTTCAATGGCGCGTGAGTCCGAATTCCTGTCCCTGAGCGATCAGGCCCTCCGGGCCGTGATCGGTCCCAACAGCCGTCATGTCGCCCTGATCGAGGACGCCTTCAAGGTGTTGGTCGAGGCGCCGGGGGGCGGGGTCTCGATCAACGGGTCGCCGCGCGACAGGGCCCAGGCCAAGCGCGTGATCGAGACCCTGGCTAAGCGGGCGGACACGGGCGCGGAAATCACCGAGGCCGACGTGCGCATGGCCTTGGGCGCCGCCGTGGCTCAACCGCGCCCGGACCAGGGCCGGGTCGTGCCGGACGCTGTGGCCCTACCTGTCGGTCGGCGCGGCGCCATCGCGCCCAAGACGGCGGCCCAGGCCCAGTATCTGGACATGCTCAGCCGCTGCGAACTGACCTTCGGCGTCGGTCCGGCAGGTACGGGCAAGACCTTCCTGGCGGCGGCTTACGGCGCCTCCCTGCTGCGGCGCGGACAAGTGGACCGGCTGGTCATCACCCGCCCGGCCGTCGAGGCGGGCGAGAAGCTGGGTTTCCTGCCGGGCGACCTGAACGAGAAGGTCGACCCCTATCTGGCCCCGATCTGGGAGGCGCTGAACGACATTCTGGGCGTCGACGACGTGCGTCGCCGCCGGGAGAAGGGCGAGATCGAGGCGGCCCCCATCGCCTTCATGCGCGGCCGCACCCTGAGCCACGCCTTCATCATCGTGGACGAGGCGCAGAACCTGACGCGCCTGCAGATGAAGATGGTCCTGACCCGCCTCGGAGAGGGCGCGCGCATGGTGGTCACTGGCGATCCATCACAGATCGACCTGTTGAACGCGCGCGATTCCGGCCTGGATCACGCCCTGCGCATTCTGACCGACGTCAAGGGCGTCGGGGTCCAGGCCTTCAAGGCCGAGGACGTGGTGCGTCACGCCATGGTCGAACGCATCGTGCGCGCCTATGACGCCGACGCGGCGAAGGGGCGTCCTGCTTCGGACGCCGGGGACAAGAAGGACAGATGATCGAGATCGAGCTGGAAGATTCCGCCTGGGCCAAGGCCCTGCCGGATGTCGAGGCCGTGACCCAGCGCGCCGCCGAGGCGGCCCTGGGCGCCGTGGAAGGCGACGTGGTCGTCCTGCTGACCGAGGATGCGGCGGTTCGTGACCTGAACGCCCGTTTCCGAGACAAGGATCGGCCGACCAACGTCCTGTCCTTCCCGGCGGCGGAGACGGCCTTTCCCCATCTGGGCGACGTGGTCCTGGGCTTCGCCTATTGCGCGGCGGAGGCGGAAAGCCAGGGCAAGACGCTTGCCGACCACTTGAGCCATCTGGTCGTCCACGGCGTTCTGCACCTGCTGGGCCGTGATCACGAAGACGACGCCGAGGCCGAGGAGATGGAGGCCGAGGAGCGCGAGATCCTGACCGCCCTCGGCGTCGCCGATCCCTACCAGATCGAGCATGAGGTCCAGTCGTGAAGGCGCGGCTGTCGGCTCTTTGGGAAGGCCTCCTGATGAACCGTTGGGGTCGTATCGCTCTGGCCCTGCTCGCCGGCGCCGGCGCGGCCCTGGCTCACCCGCCGTTCGGCGTCCTGCCGGGCCTTCTGGGCTACCCCCTGCTGATGCTTCTGGCCGAGCGGTCGTCTAGGGTCAGGGGCGGCTTCTGGGTGGGGTGGCTGGCGGGCTTCGCCTACTTCTTCATCGGCTGCTGGTGGGTGGCGGAAGCCTTCCTGGTCAACAAGGACCAAGCCTGGATGGCGCCTTTCGCCGCCAGTCTCCTGCCAATGGGGCTGGGTCTCTTCTTCGGGACGGCCACGGCCCTCTATCGCCGGTTTGCGCCCGAAGGCACGCGACGCGTCCTGCTGTTCGCCGCTCTGTTCGCCCTGTTGGAGTGGCTGCGCGGCCATGTGCTGACCGGGTTTCCCTGGAACCCGACGGGCGCCGCCTGGGCGGCCGGATCGGCGATGTCGCAGTTCGCCTCGGTCGGGGGCGTCTATGGGCTCGGTCTTCTGACCCTGGGCGCGGTTTCGGCCCTAGGGCTGCTGATCGATCCGGGCGCACGTCGTCAGCGTCTGGTCGGTGCGGGTGCGGGCGTACTGGTTCTGGTCGGCCTGTTCGTCTTCGGCGCGGTCCGTCTGTCGTCGGCCGAACTGGTCAGGGGACCGACCCTGGTGCGTCTGGTCCAGGCCGATATTCCGCAGGAATCCAAGTGGAGTCCCGAGGCCTATCAGGCCATCGTCGATCGCTATGTGGCCCTGACCGCGCAGCGCGGGGCGGCGCTTCCCGACGTGGTGATCTGGCCCGAGGGCGCCCTGCCCGCCACGGCCAACGACGTCTTCAACTCTCCCGACGCCCAGGCCATCGCCGGCGCCCTGCAGACGGGTCAGACCCTGCTCATGGGGCTCAGCCGCGGCGAGGCGGACCCAAGCGCCAAGGGCGGCGCCCGCTATTACAACAGCCTGTTCGCCCTGAACGATGAAGGCGCGGCCGGCCTGCGGGTCGGCGCCATCTACGACAAGCACCGCCTGGTGCCCTTTGGCGAATACCTGCCCTTGGGTCGGTTGATGAGCCGGATCGGCGTGCGCAGCCTGGTGCATGTGCCGGCCGACTTCAGCCCCGGACCCAGGCCTGCGCCGATCAGCCTGGTCAATGCGCCCAACGCCCAACCTCTCATCTGCTATGAAAGCCTCTATCCAGGTTTCACGCCGGCCAGGGAGGGGGCGCGGCCGGCCTGGATCGTCAATGTCTCGAACGACGCCTGGTTCGGAAAGACGTCCGGGCCGCGTCAGCACTTGAATCTGGCCAGTTATCGGGCCATCGAAACCGGTCTGCCGGTGGCGCGAGCGACGCCGACCGGGGTTTCGGCCATGATCGACCCCTGGGGGCGGATCGCGGACGGAGAAAGGCTGGATCCGGACCATTCGGGCGTCATCGACGCGCGCTTGCCGGAGCCGGCCGCGCCGACAATCTACGGCCGTTGGGGAGACGGCCTTTTCGCCCTGCTTCTGGCCTTGATGCTGGCCGGCGGGCTAGGGTGGAGACGAAGGGGAAGGCAGGCATGAGGCGAGCCGCAGACGAGGATCGCAAGCGCCGGCGCGAGATCGACGCCGCCCTGGGCGCTCGTCTGCGCGCCATCCGTGAGAACCACGGTCTGAGCCAGGCGGACATGGCGCTCAAGCTGGGCATCTCCACCAATCAGTGGGGACGACACGAGGCTGGGATCAATCGGGTTCCGGCGTCGCGTCTGCTGCTCTTTTCTCAATTCATGCAGGTGGATACGACCGCTCTGTTCGCGGGTCTGCCGACCGAGCAGGGCGTGACGGCGCCTTCGGCCGCAGGCGCGGCTCGCCCGGCGTCCGCCTCCATTGCTGACGCCGAGATCAACGAAGGCTCCAGCGCGCTTGTGCTGCGGATCGCGGCGGCGGCGCGGGAGTTGCCGGAGGCGCGACAGCGCACCCTCCTGGCTGTCATCCGCGCGCTGAAAGCCGAGGACGAGGGCTGAAACACGGGGTTTCGAAAACCGCGCGCGATTTTTGGTGACAGGCTTTCCCAACTATCGCATGTCGAGTCTTGGGCGTGCGGCGACGCACTGTGAGAGGGTGTGGAATGGTCAGAGGCTTCGGAGAGGACGGTCCCCATCCGGTTGATCGTCATGTCGGTCGTCGGGTCGCCGAGAAACGCGTTTCACTCGGCTACAACCAAAGCGATCTTGGCCGCGCCTTGGGTCTGACCTTCCAGCAGGTGCAAAAATACGAAAAGGGCTCCAACCGCATCTCGGCGTCGAAGCTGTGGGACATAGCGCGCTTCTTCAAGGTCGACGTCAGCTACTTCTTCGAAGGCTTGGTCGCCCGTTCGGGCATGGCGGAGAATGACGGCGAGGAATTCGACCACGACCATCCGTCCACCCGTCATAGCATCGAGATCGGCCGTCTGGCTCCACGTCTGACCACGCATCAGCAACGGCTGGTGTTGGAGGTGATGCGCGACATGACCAGCAAGGGCGAGGACGCTCGCCCCTGAGAGCGGCGCAACGACCGCTCAATTGAAAAAGGCGCGGATCGCTCCGCGCCTTTCTGCTGTCTGGCGATCGGACCTGATCAGCCGGCCAGGGCGGCTTCCGAGGCCAGGATGCGGCTGGCGGCGTGAACCACGGCGCCGATGCGCAGGGCGGCCTGGATCTGGACATTGGGCACGCCGTGTTTGCGCAACTCGCCTTCGTGGGCGTCGATGCAGGCGCCGCAGCCGTTGATGGCCGAGACGGCGGTGGACCACAGTTCGAAGTCCAATTTCTCCACGCCCGGATTGGCGATCACGTTCATGCGCAGCTTGGCCGGCAGGGTCGTGTATTCCTGGTTCTTCATCAGATGCAGGGCGCGGTAGTAGATGTTGTTCATGCCCATGATGGCGGCGGCGGCCTTGGCGGCGTTCATCGCCTCGGGCGACAGGACGGTCGCGGCCTGGGCCTCGATCAGCTTGACCACGGGCGCGACGCCGATGGCGTGGGCCGATGCGAGGAAGCAGCCCCACTTCTGCTGGTCGTTCAGCACCGTCTCATTGGCCAGCGAGGACAGGTTCAGCGAGATATCCTTGCCGTAGGCCGGGATCAGGTCGCGCAGGGCGTCGAGGGACATGGGGACTTCCTTCTGCTCAACGGCGCCGCTTGCGCCGGATACAATATAGGGACTGCCGACACGGGCTGTCAGGATCAGATCTGACGGCAGGCGTCAGGCATGAAAAAAGGCGGCGACAGTCGCCCGCCGCCGCCTCTTCAAAGAGGATAGGCCCGGACCCATACGAACGCGGTCCGGGCCTATCCTTGGCCAGTACTTAAGCGGCCAGGGTCTCGCCGCCGACCGGGCGGTTGCAGGCGCACAGTTCGTCGGTCTGCAGAGCATCGACCACGCGAAGCGTGTCTTCCGGCGAACGGCCGACGTTCAGGTTGGTGACGTAGACGTGCTGGACGACGTTGTGCGGATCCACGACGAAGGTGGCGCGCAGGGCGACGCCGTTTTCCTCGTCCAGGACGCCCAGTTCGCGAGCCAGCTTGCCGCCGCAGTCGGCGAACTGCCACATCGGCAGCTTGTTCAGGTCGGCGTGGTCACGACGCCAGGCCAGCTTGGTGAACTCGTTGTCGGTCGAACCGCCGAGGACCACGGTGTCGCGGTCTTCGAATTCCTTGTTCAGCTTGGCGAAGGCGGCGATTTCCGTCGGGCAGACGAAGGTGAAGTCCTTCGGATAGAAGAAGATGACCTTCCACTTGCCCTCGAAGGAGTCCTGGGTGACGGTTTCGAAGGCCGAAACGCCGTTTTCTTCGTGGCTGTTGAAGCCCGGCTTCACGCCAGTGATCTTGAATTCAGGCAGTTTTTGACCGACGCCCAGCATACGGGAGCTCCATTCTGACAATGTAAGACAGCCGGCGCCGCAGGGAGATGCATCGCCGATGCGGGTCAGATGGGGCTTGGCGGGTCGGAAGTCAAATCGATGATTTCACAAAGACGCATAGATTTTTGTTATGGATAGCCGGTTGCTCCAGGCTCCGACCATCCACTCGCACCATAAGTTTTCTTGCTGGTTGTTCCAAAGTTTATCGATTTTCCTTCGGCGCGGAACCGGGCGTAGGCTCCGGGCATAATCTGCTGAACAGGAGGAAGTCATGGACGGACAAGCAGGCGGCCCCACCCCTCTCCACGATCCGAAGAAGGAGCCGGGCGCGCTGCGTTCGCTTCTTGGACGCACCAACCGCGACTGGTGGCCCAACCAGATTGCGATGGACATCCTGCATCAGCAGGGCAAGTCGGGCGATCCGATGGGCGACGACTTCGACTACGCCGCCGCCTTCAAGTCGCTGGACCTGGCGGCGGTGAAGCGCGATCTGACCGCCCTGATGACCGACAGCCAGCCCTGGTGGCCGGCGGACTACGGCCATTACGGGCCCTTCTTCATCCGCATGGCCTGGCACTCGGCCGGCACCTATCGCACCGGCGACGGGCGCGGCGGCGCCGGGGCGGGTCAGCAGCGCTTCGCTCCGCTCAACTCCTGGCCGGACAACGGCAATCTGGACAAGGCGCGCCGCCTGCTGTGGCCGATCAAGCAGCAGTACGGCGCCAAGCTGTCCTGGGCCGACCTGATGATCCTGGCCGGCAATGTCGCCATCGAGAGCATGGGCGGGCCGGTCTTCGGTTTCGGCGGCGGCCGCGCCGACGTGTGGGAGCCTGAGAAGGACGTCTACTGGGGCACCGAGGAAAACTGGGTCGGGGACGAGGGCAACCAGACCCGCATCCAGCCCGACAAGGACATGGTGCTGGAAGAGCCGCTGGCCGCCATCCAGATGGGCCTCATCTATGTGAACCCTGAAGGCCCCGGCGGCGTGCCCGAAGCCCTGGCCTCGGCCCGCGACATCCGCGAGACCTTCGCCCGGATGGGCATGAACGACGAGGAGACGGCCGCCCTGACCGCCGGCGGCCACACCTTCGGCAAGGCTCACGGCGCCGGCGACGCCTCCAAGGTGGGCGCAAGTCCCGAGGGCGCCGACATCGCCCAACAGGGCCTGGGTTGGATCTCGGGTCATGAAAGCGGCGTCGGCGATCACACGATCACCTCGGGCATCGAAGGCGCCTGGACCCCCACGCCGACGACCTGGGACATGACCTTCTTCGACATGCTGCTGGATCACGACTACGAGCTGGTCCGCAGCCCGGCGGGCGCCAAGCAGTGGCAGCCGGTCGGCAATCCGCCGGAAACCCTGGCCCCGGCCGCCCACACGCCGGGCAAGCGCGTGCCGACGATGATGACCACTGCCGACATGGCGTTCAAGATCGACCCGGAATACCGCAAGATCATGGAGCGGTTCCGCGCTGACCCGGCCTATTTCGGCGACACCTTCGCCCGCGCCTGGTTCAAGCTGTGCCACCGAGACATGGGCCCCAAGGCCCGCTACCTCGGTTCCGATGTTCCGGCCGAAGACCTGATCTGGCAGGACCCCATCCCGGTCCACACTGGGGCGAAGCTGTCGGACGCCGACGTCAAGACGCTGAAGGCCGCCATCGCCGCCTCCGGTCTGTCGGTCGCGGATCTGGTGTCGACGGCCTGGGCCTCGGCCGTGACCTATCGGGGCTCGGATCATCGCGGCGGCGCCAACGGCGGACGCCTGCGCCTGGCCCCGCAGAAGGATTGGGACGTCAACGAACCGGCCAAGCTGGCCCGCGTCCTCAAGGTCTATGAGGACGTCAAGGCGGCGTCCGGCCTCAACGTCTCCATCGCCGACCTGATCGTCCTGGGCGGCGTGGTCGGGGTCGAGCAAGCGGCCAGGGCGGGCGGTCACGACGTGGCGGTTCCCTTCACGCCGGGCCGCACCGACGCCTCGGCCGAGCAGACCGATATCGACGGCTTCAAGGTGCTGGAACCCCGCGCCGACGGCTTCCGCAACTATCTGCAGGTTCGCTTCAACGTCCCGACCGAGGAGTTGCTGATCGACCGGGCCCAGCTTCTGGGCCTGACGGCGCCGGAGATGACCGTCCTGGTCGGCGGTCTGCGGGTCATGGGCGCCAACCACGGCGGCTCGACCCACGGCGTCCTGACTGACCGGCCCGGCGTGTTGTCCAACGACTTCTTCGTCAATCTGCTGGACATGAAGACCGGCTGGAAACAGATCGACGGCAGCGCCGACGAGGTCTTCACCGGCAACGACCGGGCCAGCGGCGAAGAGCTGTGGACCGCCACCCGCACCGACCTGGTGTTCGGATCCAACGCCCAGCTGCGCGCCCTGTCCGAGGTCTACGCCTCGGCCGACGCGGGCGCCAAGTTCGTCCGGGACTTCGTCGCAGCCTGGACCAAGGTCATGAACGCCGACCGGTTCGACCTGAACTAGGCATATGGAGGCGCCGCGGGCCGCGGGGCTCGCGGCGCCTTCCTTCATCAATGACTTCGATTGTCTTTGAAAACACCATAGGGCGCGCCTATGTGGGGCGGATGCTCCCCACCCTGCGACAGCTTCACTATCTCAAGCTCCTGGCCGAGCACGCCTCCTTCAGCCGCGCGGCCGAGGCGGCCCACGTCAGCCAGCCGGCCCTGTCGGCCGGGGTGCAGGAGCTGGAGAAGATCCTGGGCGCGCCGGTGGTGGAACGCACGCGCGGCGCGGTGCAACTGACCGCCGTCGGCGCCGAGGCGGTCAAGCGCGCCGAAGACGTCCTGGCCCGCACCGAGGACCTGGTCGAGGCGGCGCGCAACGCGGGCAAGCCCCTGTCGGGCCGGTTCCGTCTGGGCGTCATCCCCACCGTCGCCCCCTTCCTGCTGCCGCGCGCCCTGCCCGGCCTGCGCGACCGTCACCCGGCCCTGCGCCTCTTCATCCGCGAGGATCTGACTCCGCGCCTGATCGCCGGGCTGAAGGCGGGCCAGCTCGACGCTGCCGTCATCGCCCTGCCCTATGAGGCGCCGGGCATCGACCACGCCCGCATCGGCGACGACGAGATCCTGGCCGCCGCTCCGGTCGGCCATCCGCTGGCGGGCGCCGGTCCCATCCCCGAGGGGATGCTCAAGGCCGACGACCTGATCCTGCTGGAAGACGGCCACTGTCTGCGCGATCAGGCCCTGGCCGCCGTCAATATCGAGGCCCCGCGCGGCGAGGACGTCTTCGCCGCCACCTCCCTGCACACCCTGGTCCAGATGGTGTCCTCGGGCCTCGGCGTCAGCTTCCTGCCGCAGATGGCGGTGCAGGCCGGTCTGGCCGACAATCCCGGCGTCGTGGTCCGCCCCATCTCCGCCGACGCTCCCCGCCGCGAGATCGTCGTCGCCTGGCGCGCCGGTTCCAGCCGCGCGGCGGAAGCCCGGCTTCTGGCCGAGGCGCTCAAGCTGGATTGAGGCGCTGCTTAGACGGAGGTCGAAGGCCGAACCGGCCCCCTTCGCTTGCGACCCCAGGCCTTATGTGGGAAAGGCCACGCGCGGTTTTGGCGGGCCGGCGGGTCGGTCATGCCGCGACTGGACCAAGGAAGGCCGCTCATGCTCGAAACCTATCGTCTTCACGTCGCCGAACGCGCGGCCCTGGGCATTCCGCCGCTGCCGCTGTCGGCCGAGCAGACCGCCGACCTGATCGAGCTGATCAAGACGCCGCCGGCGGGTGTCGCCGAGCAGGAGCTGCTGGACCTTCTGACCCATCGCGTGCCGCCGGGCGTGGACGACGCGGCCAAGGTCAAGGCCTCCTTCCTGTCCGCCGTGGCCCACGGCGACTTCGCCGTGCCGTCGCTGTCGCGCGAGCGTGCGACCGAACTGCTGGGCACCATGGTCGGCGGCTATAACGTCAAGCCGCTGATCGACCTGCTCAACGACGCGGTGGTCGGCGCCGTCGCCGCCGAGGGTCTGAAGAAGACCCTGCTGATGTTCGACTTCTTCCACGACGTCGCCGAACTGGCCAAGGGCGGAAACGCCAACGCTCAGGCCGTGCTGAAGTCCTGGGCCGAGGCCGAGTGGTTCACCAGCCGCGACAAGGTCGCCGACAAGATCACCGTCACCGTCTTCAAGGTGACGGGCGAGACCAATACCGACGACTTGTCGCCGGCGCCCGACGCCTGGTCGCGCCCCGACATTCCGCTGCACTACCTGGCCATGCTGAAGAACGCCCGTGACGGCATTACGCCGGAACAGGACGGTGTGCGCGGCCCGATGTCCTTCATCGAAGACCTGAAGGCCAAGGGCCATCTGGTCGCCTATGTCGGCGACGTGGTCGGCACCGGTTCGTCGCGCAAGTCGGCGACCAACAGCGTCATCTGGGCCACCGGTCAGGACATCCCCTTCGTGCCGAACAAGCGCTTCGGCGGCGTGACCCTGGGCGGCAAGATCGCCCCCATCTTCTTCAACACCCAGGAAGACTCCGGCGCCCTGCCGATCGAGGTCGACGTGACCAGCCTGAACATGGGCGACGTCATCGACATCTATCCCTATGAGGGTCGGATCGAGAAGAACGGCGAAAAGGTCGCCGACTTCGAGCTGAAGTCGCAGGTCCTGCTGGACGAGGTCCAGGCCGGCGGCCGCATCAACCTCATCATCGGCCGCTCCCTGACCGCCCGCGCGCGCGAGGCCCTGGGTCTGGCCGCATCGACCGAGTTCCGCCTGCCTGTGACCCCCGAGGACAGCGGCAAGGGCTTCACCGTGGCCCAGAAGATGGTCGGCCGCGCCTGCGGTCTGCCGGAAGGCCAGGGCATCCGTCCGGGGACCTATTGCGAACCGCGCATGACCACGGTCGGATCGCAGGACACGACCGGCCCGATGACCCGCGACGAGCTCAAGGACCTGGCCTGCCTCGGCTTCTCGGCCGACATGGTCATGCAGTCCTTCTGCCACACCGCCGCCTATCCCAAGCCGGTCGACGTCAAGACGCACCGCGAACTGCCGCAGTTCATCTCCAACCGCGGCGGCGTGGCCCTGCGTCCGGGCGACGGCGTGATCCACTCCTGGCTGAACCGTCTGCTGCTGCCCGACACTGTCGGCACTGGCGGCGACAGCCACACCCGCTTCCCCATCGGCATCTCCTTCCCGGCCGGTTCGGGTCTGGTGGCCTTCGGCGCCGCCACCGGCGTCATGCCGTTGGATATGCCGGAGTCGATCCTGGTCCGCTTCAAGGGCGAGATGCAGCCGGGCATCACCCTGCGCGACCTGGTTCACGCCATCCCCTACTACGCCATCCAGCAGGGCCTGCTGACGGTGGCCAAGGCGGGCAAGGTCAACGCCTTCTCGGGCCGCATCCTTGAAATCGAGGGCCTGCCGGACCTGAAGGTGGAACAGGCCTTCGAGCTGACCGACGCCTCGGCCGAGCGTTCGGCGGCGGGCTGCACCGTCAAGCTGAACAAGGAGCCCATCGTCGAGTACATGACCTCGAACATCGTGCTCATGAAGAACATGATCGCCGACGGCTACGCCGACGCCCGCACCCTGCAGCGCCGCATCGACGCCATGGAGGCCTGGCTGGCCGCGCCGAACCTGCTGGAGGCCGACGCCGACGCCGAATACGCCCACGTCATCGAGATCGACCTGGCGGACGTGAAGGAGCCCATCCTGTGCGCCCCAAACGACCCCGACGACGCGCGCCTACTGTCGGCGGTGCAGGAGACTCCGATCGACGAAGTCTTCATCGGCTCGTGCATGACCAACATCGGCCACTTCCGCGCCGCCTCCCTGCTGCTGAAGGGCAAGAAGGACATCCCGACCCGTCTGTGGGTGGCCCCGCCGACCAAGATGGACGCATCCGAGCTGACCAAGGAGGGCCACTATTCGACCCTCGGCGGCGCCGGCGCCCGCATGGAGATGCCGGGCTGCTCGCTGTGCATGGGCAACCAGGCCCAGGTGAAGGAGGGCGCGACCGTGGTCTCGACCTCGACCCGCAACTTCCCCAACCGTCTGGGCAAGGGCTCGAACGTCTATCTGGCCTCGGCCGAGCTGGCCGCCGTCGCCTCCAAGATGGGCCGCATCCCCACCGTGGCCGAATACATGGCCGAGATGGGCGTCATCGACGCCGACCGCGACGAGGTCTACCGCTACATGAACTTCGACCAGATCCCGGAATACGCGGATCGCGTCGCGGCTGAATAAAGCGGACGACAGTCTGAAAGACAAACGGCCGGTGGGGCGATCCATCGGCCGTTTTCATGGGTGGCGCGTTTACGGCGTCGTCTGTCCGATCATCGATCGGGCGACGGCCTCGGCGACCTTGATGCCGTCGACGGCGGCCGACAGGATGCCTCCCGCATAGCCCGCGCCTTCGCCGGCGGGGAACAGACCGCGCACGTTCAGGCTCTGGAAGTCCGCGCCGCGCGTCATGCGGATGGGCGAGGAACTGCGCGTCTCCACCCCCGTCAGAACCGCTTGGGCGTCGTCATAACGGGCGATCTTGCGGCCGAAGACGGGCAGGGCCTCACGCATGGCGGCGATCACATAGTCCGGCATCAGGGGCGCCAGATCGGTGGGGCGGACGCCGGGTTTGTAGCTGGGGACCACCTCGCCCAGTTCGGTCGAGGGGCGCCCGGCCAGGAAGTCGCCGACCAGCTGGCCCGGCGCGAAATAGTCGCCGCCGCCCGCCGTATAGGCGCGGGTCTCCAGGTCCCGTTGCAGTTCGATGCCCGCCAGCGGGTGGTCGCTCGGATAGTCTTCAGGCGAGATGCCGACCACGAAGCCTGAGTTGGCGTTTCGCTCGTTGCGCGAATACTGGCTCATGCCGTTGGTCACGACGCGGCCCGGCTCGCTGGTCGCCGCCACCACCGTCCCGCCCGGGCACATGCAGAAGCTGTAGACTGTTCGTCCGTTCGAGCAGTGGTGCGAAAGCGAATAGGCGGCAGCCCCCAGATCGGGGTGTCCGGCACAGGGCCCGAACAGGGCCCGGTCGATCCACGACTGCGGATGTTCGATCCGGAAACCGATCGAGAACGGTTTGGCCTCGATGTGGACGCCCCGATCGTACAGCGTCTCGAACGTATCACGCGACGAATGGCCGATGGCGAAGACCACATGGTCGGCCTCCAGAACCTCGCCGGTGTGCAGTCGCACGCCTCGTATGCACCCCTTCTCCAGTTCGATGTCGGTGACCCGGTGCTCGAAGCGGTATTCGCCGCCCAGCGCCTCGATCTTCTCGCGCATGGCCTCGACCATGGTCACGAGGCGGAAGGTGCCGATGTGCGGATGGGCCTCTGTCAGAATCTCTTCCGGCGCGCCGGCCGCGACGAATTCGGTCAGCACCTTGCGAGCGAGGAAGCGCGGGTCCTTGATCTGGCTGTAGAGCTTGCCGTCGGAGAAGGTGCCGGCCCCGCCCTCGCCGAACTGTACGTTGGATTCCGGGTGCAGTTTGCTCTTGCGCCACAACTCCCAGGTATCCTTGGTGCGTTCCCGCACCACCTTGCCGCGGTCGAGGATAATGGGCTTGAAGCCCATTTCGGCCAGGATCAGCCCAGTGAATAAGCCGCATGGCCCGGCTCCGATCACGACGGGCCTCAGGCGCTGGTTCTTGGGCGCGACCGCAACTGGACGATAGGCGATGTCCGGCGTGGGCTGAACGTGCACGTCGTCCTTGAAACGGGCCAGCAACGCGGCCTCGTCCCTGACTTCGACGTCGACAATATAGACCTTCAGGATCGCAGACTTCCGACGCGCGTCGTGCGCCCGCTTCCAGACCGACCAGGAAACGACATCACCCGGCGGCACGCCCAGGCGGGTAGCGATCGCGGCGGGCAAGGCCTCCTGCGGGTGATCGAGAGGCAGCTTGAGTTCTGACAGGCGCAACATCGGCGTCTTGTAGCCGTTCGTGACGCCAAACGCATGAGGCAAGAGGCGGCGGATGACCGAAGAAAAAGGCCGGCGGAGCGATCCACCGGCCTTTCCTGTTTCTGCCTGAAGCCTCGCCCTATTCGGCGGCGGCGGGCGTTTCGGCTTGCGGGCCGCCGGCCAGGTTGCGCAGGACGTAGGGCATGACGCCGCCGGCCAGCAGGTAGTCCAGCTCGGTCTGGTTATCGATGCGGCAGCGGACCGGGAAGCGGGCCATCTTGCCGTCCGAGGGGCGGAACATCTCGACCCACAGGTCCTGACGCGGCTTCAGCTTGCCGATGTTGGCGTCGGTCAGGCCGCGGATGGTGACGATCTCTTCACCGGTCAGGCCCAGCTTCTGCCAGCCGTCCTGCTTGAACTGCAGCGGCACCACGCCCATGCCGACCAGGTTCGAGCGGTGGATGCGCTCGTAGCTTTCGGCGATGACGGCCCGGACGCCCAGCAGGCGCGTGCCCTTGGCCGCCCAGTCGCGCGACGAGCCGGTGCCGTATTCCTTGCCGGCGAAGACGACCAGGGGGCGGCCTTCCGACTGGTAGCGCATGGCCGCGTCATAGATCGACATGACGTCGCCCGACGGGAAGTGCTTGGTGACGCCGCCCTCGATGTCCGGGGTGATCTTGTTGCGGATGCGGATGTTGGCGAAGGTGCCGCGCATCATGACTTCGTGGTTGCCGCGGCGGGCGCCGTAGCTGTTGAAGTCCAGGGCGTCGACGCCGTGGTTGGTCAGATAGACCCCGGCAGGCGAGGCCTTCTTGATCGAACCGGCCGGGCTGATGTGGTCGGTGGTGATGCTGTCGCCGAAGATGCCCAGGATGCGGGCTTCCACGATGTCGCTGACCGGGGCCGGCTCCATCGACAGGCCTTCGAAGTAGGGCGGGTTCTGGACGTAGGTGGACGTGTCCTCCCACTCATAGGTCTGGCCGCCGGTGACCTTGATGGCCTGCCAGTGCTTGTCGCCCTTGAAGACGTCCTTGTAGCGCTTGGCGAACATGGCCGGGGTGACCGACTTCTTCTGGATGTCGGCGATCTCCTGCGAGGTCGGCCACACGTCCTTCAGGAAGACGTCCTTGCCCTTCTTGTCCTGACCGATCGGGTCCTTGGTGATGTCGATGCGCATCGAACCGGCGATGGCGTAGGCCACGACCAGCGGCGGCGAGGCCAGGTAGTTGGCCTGGACGTCGGGGTTTACGCGGCCTTCGAAGTTGCGGTTGCCCGACAGGACCGAGGTCGCGACCAGGCCGTTGTCGTTGATCGCCTTCGATATGGCCGGGTCCAGCGGGCCCGAGTTGCCGATGCAGGTGGTGCAGCCGTAGCCGACCAGGTTGAAGCCCATGGCGTCCAGATCCTTCTGGAGGCCGGCGTCGGTCAGATAGTCGGTGACGACCTGCGAGCCGGGGGCCAGCGAGGTCTTGACCCAGGGCTTGACCTTCAGACCCAGGGCGTGAGCCTTGCGCGCCACCAGGCCGGCGGCGATCAGGACCGACGGGTTGGAGGTGTTGGTGCAGGAGGTGATGGCGGCGATGACCACGTCGCCGTCGCCCACGGTGAACTTCTCGCCTTCGACGGCGGCGCGCTCGGCGTCCGACGGGCGGCCGAAGACTTCGGTCAGGGCGGTTTCGAAGGACGGGGCGGCGACGTTCAGTTCAACGCGGTCCTGCGGCCGCTTGGGACCGGCCAGCGACGGCACGACCGTCGAGATGTCCAGTTCCAGAACGTCGGTGAAGACCGGGTCTTCCGAGGTCTCGTCGATCCACAGGCCCTGCGCCTTGGCGTAGGCTTCGACCAGGGCGACGCGCGCCTTGTCGCGGCCGGTGGCCGTCAGATAGTCGATGGTCGCGCGCGACACCGGGAAGAAGCCGCAGGTGGCGCCGTATTCCGGGGCCATGTTGGCGATGGTGGCCTGGTCCTCGATGGTCATCCCGGCGATGGCGTCGCCGAAGAATTCCACGAACTTGCCGACCACGCCCTTCTTGCGCAGCATCTGGGTGACGGTCAGCACCAGGTCGGTGGCCGTCGCGCCTTCCGGCAGCTTGCCGGTCAGCTTGAAGCCGACGACTTCCGGGATCAGCATCGGGATCGGCTGGCCCAGCATGGCGGCCTCGGCCTCGATGCCGCCGACGCCCCAGCCCAGGACGGCCAGGCCGTTGATCATGGTGGTGTGGCTGTCGGTGCCGACGACGGTGTCGGGATAGGCGACGGTCTTCTTGCCTTCGTCCAGGGTCCAGACGGTCTGGGCCAGGTTCTCCAGGTTGACCTGGTGGCAGATGCCGGTGCCGGGCGGCACGACGCGGAAGTTGTTGAAGGCCGAGGAGCCCCAACGCAGGAAGTTGTAGCGCTCGATGTTGCGCTCATATTCACGCTCGACGTTCTGGCCGAAGGCCTTGGCGTCGCCGAAGTGGTCGACCATGACCGAGTGGTCGATGACCAGGTCGACGGGGACCAGCGGATTGATCTTCTTGGCGTCGGCGCCTAGCTTGTCCATGGCGTCGCGCATGGCGGCCAGGTCGACGACGGCCGGAACGCCGGTGAAGTCCTGCATCAGGACGCGGGCCGGGCGGAAGGCGATCTCGTGCTCGACGGCGCCCTTGTTCTCGATCCAGGCGGCGACGGCCTTCAGGTCGGCTTCGGTGACGGAAACCCCGTCTTCGTTGCGCAGCAGGTTCTCCAGCAGGACCTTCATCGAGCGTGGCAGACGGGAAATCCCGGCCAGACCGGCTTCCTCGGCGACGGGAAGGCTGTAATAGGCGTATTTCTTACGCCCGACCGAAAGGTCCTGACGGGTCTTGAGGCTGTCGATCGACGGCATGGAGATAGGTCCTCTGACTGACGCCGCCCGACAATTCGGTTGCGCCTTCGCGCGCTGGACGCCGGGGCGCACAGGTCCCAGGCGCGCGCGGCGAAAGCCTGCTGCGGCGTCTGCGCATATAGTCTTGCACGGGGGAGCCGTCCATGTATCCACAACGCCGTCATGGACATTGAGAGAGGTTCGCAACAGGGCGGGCTCATGCTGACGGCGCTCGACATCCAGGGGGTGGCCCTGTCGCGCGGCGAGCGCGTCCTGTTCCGTGACCTGTCCCTGTCGATCAAGACGGGGCAGGCCGTCGCCCTGACCGGCGCCAACGGGGCGGGAAAGACCAGCCTGTTGCGCGCCGTGGCGGGCTTTATCCGTCCGGATGCGGGACGGATTCTCTTCCATGGCGTCGACGGCGTCGCGGTGGAAACGGAGACCGCCCGTCGCGAAGGCGCCCACCTTCTGGGTCATCTGGAGGGGCTGAAACCGGTGCGCACGGCGGGCCAGGAGTTCGACTTCCAGACCGGGTGGCTGGGCGAAGGTCGGAAGCGACGTGTCGAGGCTATCGAACGGCTGGCCCTGTCGCCCTTGCTGGATCTGGAGACGCGCAAGCTGTCGGCGGGCCAGAAGCGGCGCCTGTCGCTGGCGCGTCTGGTCGCGGCGCCTCGGCCTATTTGGCTGCTGGACGAACCCTTGGCGCCCCTGGACGAACGCTGGCGCGGGGTCGCTGCGGACTTGATGGCCGATCATCTGGCGACAGGCGGAATGATCCTGGCGGCGGTGCATGATCCCCTGCCCGTCGCGGCGCGCGAGTTCGACCTGGGGGATTGGGCGTGAGGGCGGCGCGCATCCTATTCGGACGAGAACTGTCCCTGGCCTGGGGCGGCGGAGGCGGTCCCCTGTTGGCCTGCGGCTTCATGCTGTGCCTGACGGCTATCCTCCCCCTGGCGGCGGGCGGCGATCCGCGCATCCTGGCGCCGGCCGCTTCGGGCGCCGGATGGATGGCCCTGGCCCTGGCCTCCCTTCTGTCGTTGGAGCGCCTGTTCGAGCGCGATCTGGAAGACGGTTCCCTGGACCTGCTGGCCATGGGACCCCTGCCCTTGGAGGCGATCGTGGCGATCAAGGCCCTGGCGCAATGGCTGGCGACTGGCCTGCCCCTGTCCCTGGCCGCCCCAGCGGCGGCCCTGGCCCTGGGTCAGCCTCCGGCCCTGACTGGTCTGACCGTGGCGGCGGCCGCTCTGGGCGGGCTGGGCTTCGCCTTCACCGGCGCCCTGGGCGCGACCCTGGCCCTGGGGGCTCGGCGCGGCGGCCTGTTGATCGCCGTGGTGGTGCTGCCGCTCTTCATCCCGCCGGTGGTGTTCGGGGCGGGCGCCCTGACGCGTGCGGCCAATGGTCAGGACCCGCTGTCGGCCCTGGCCCTGCTGGGCGCCTATGTCCTGTTCGCCATGGTCATCGCGCCGGTCGCCGGAGCGGCGGCGATCCGCAACGCCCAGGGCTAGTCAGGCTCAGGCGCGGGGTTTCAGTGTGACGTAGAGGGCGCCCTCGCCGCCGTGGCGGCGGTGCGCCGAGGCGAAACCGGACACCACGCCCCGCAGATGCGGTCCGGTCAGCCAGTCGTGAACCGAGGCCCGGATGATCCCTCCGCCTCTCCGCCCCTGGCCGGTGATGACCAAAACCGAACGCAGGCCGCGCATCTGGCAGCCGACCAGGAAGCCGTGAAGTTGGTCCTCGGCCTCGAAGCGGCCGAAGCCGTGCAGGTCGATGCGCGCCTCGATCGGATCGCGTTCGCGCGACAGACGGCGCTGGCGGCGAGGCTCCAGTTCCTCAGGTGTCGGGCGGGCGCGAGCGAGCGTCGGCTTGGCGGGCGCGGTGATCCCCAGGGCCTCGAAACGCGGCGTCTGGTCGGGGGCGTCGCGCTTCTTGCCGGCCACGCCGCGCGCGGGCTTGGCTGTGACGGGCGCGGGGCTTTCAGGATTGGGCAGGACGGCGCCGGGCGTGACGCGGGCGGCCTTGCGGCGTGCGGGCGGGGTCACTGTCCCGGTCACGCGGGCCCAGATGCGCTTGTCGTCGTCGGAAGAGGCGGGCGGGCCCTTTCTCGCCACCTCAGTCCTCGGCGTCGAAGGCGTCGCCGGGTCCCGGCTCGTGCGCCAGAAGGTCGCCGGGTTGGCAGTCCAGTTCGCGGCACAGGGCGTCCAAGGTCGAGAAGCGTACGGCGCGCGCCTTGCCGGTCTTGAGGATCGACAGATTGGCCACGGTCACGCCCACGCGGTCGGCGAGTTCCGTCAGCGACATGCGTCGTTCGGCGAGGATGCGGTCAAGCTGTACGCGGATGGCCATGGGGTGAGCTTAGCGTCTTGAGGTCAGATCGTCAGTTCGGATTCGCGGCGCAGGCGCGCGCCTTCGCGGAACACCTCCGCCAGGACGAAGACGACGAGGATGGAGAATACGGGGGTGAGCAGGTCGCTGACGCCCTGGGGCTCCATGACGCCGGGCGCCAGGCGCGAGACGGCGGCCTGGGCGGCCCAGACGCCGCCGGTCACGATAGCCAGGATCAGGCCGATCTGGCGCAGGCGGCGGACATTGTCGGGCTGAAACGGATCGCCCAGGGTCAGGGTGCGGAAGATCTTGCGCAGGCCGCGCAGGATGACCAGGAAGCCGCCGAAATAGGCGGTCACGGCGCCGACGCCGAACAGCAGAAGGGGGCGGGTCAGGGGCATCTGACGCCCGTCGCTTCCATCGGAGACGGTGACGTTGATATTGTCGAGGGGAATGAAGATCGAGGCGACCCAGAGCAGCAGCAGCACGCCGGTGATCAGGGCCAGCAGGACGTAGGCGACGTCCAGGGCGATCTTCAGCAGGCTGGACACCGAACCGGGACCCAGGGTCCGCAGATAGGCCTTATGCAGAGTCCCGCCGGTCAGGCGCGAGGCGCGGTTTCCGAAGGAAGCCATGTCGGGCAGGCCCATGACGTCAGGTCTCAGGCCGGGTGGGCGGGCGCGATCGCCGCGTCGGGTCCGGCGGTCCCGTACGCGGCGTCATTCTTCGCGGGGTTCATGCGGATCGTCAAAGCCTTCCAGGATGTTCGCCGGATAGAAGGGCGGGATCACAGGCTCTGGATCAGGATGGCGAAGGCGGCGGCCGGCAGCGAGGCCAGCAGGACGGCGTTGACGAAGCCATGGCCGACGCGGTCCAGCCAGATCGAGGTTTTCATCGCTTGCATCTTATCTCTCCGTTGTTGCACGATTTTCGTGCGTTTCGTTTAACCGCTGGAAGGACGTTGCGTCTGCTTCGCTTCGTCTGAACGTTGCGGCCTCCGTTCTTGAGATTGAAGATGAACCTCGCCGCGCTGGAAATCACGTTACATATCGTTTAACGATATTAAACTTTCGCAATGGGCCGGAGAGGGCTAGGATCGCCGAATGAATCTCAAGCTGATCAAGGGGATGCGGCTGGTGGCCGCGACCCACAATCCGGGCAAGGCGCGCGAGATCGAAGCCCTGCTGGACGGACATTACAGGATCGTCACCGCCGGGGAACTGAACCTGCCCGAACCGGAGGAGACGGAGAGCACCTTCGTCGGCAACGCCATGCTGAAGGCGCGCCATGCGGCCGAGGTCTCGGGCGAGGTCGCCCTGGCCGATGATTCCGGCCTCTCGGTCGCGGCCCTGGACGGGGCGCCGGGCATCTACTCCGCCCGTTGGGCCGGGCCGGGCAAGGATTTCGGCGCGGCTATGAAGAAGATCGAGGACCGCCTGGACGAGGTCGGCTCGACCGACCGCCGGGCCTGGTTCACCTCCGCACTTGCCGTGGCCTGGCCCGACGGGCCCTGTGTGGTGGTCGAAGGGCGGATCGACGGCGAGCTGGTCTTCCCGCCGCGCGGCGACCAGGGGCACGGCTATGACCCGATCTTCGTTCCCGAGGGCTCCGACAAGACCTTCGCCGAGATGGACGCGGCCGAAAAAGACGCCGTCAGCCACCGCGCCCGGGCCTTCGCCCGGCTCAAGGCGGCGCTGATTGACTGAGGCTTCCCCTCCTTCTCTCGCCCTTTATATCCACTGGCCCTACTGCGCCCGCATCTGCCCTTATTGCGACTTCAACGTCGTGCGCGACCGGGGGCGGGTCGAGGAACAGGCGGGGCTGGTCCAGGCCGTCCTGGCGGACATGGAGGCGCAGAGCCGGCTGATCGGTCCGCGCCGCCTGGCCTCGATCTTCTTCGGCGGCGGCACCCCGTCCCTGATGCCGCCGGAGGCCGTGGCGGCGGTGATCGAACGGGCGAGGGCCCTGTTTCCCCCGGCGGGCGACATCGAGATCAGCCTGGAAGCCAATCCGACCGACGCCGAGGCGGGCCGCTACGCCGCCCTGGCCGCCGCCGGGATCAACCGCCTGTCCATGGGGGTCCAGTCCTTCGACGACGCCGCGCTGAAGTTCCTGGGTCGCGACCATTCGGCGGCGGAGGCGCGGCGGGCGGCGCAGACGGCGGCGGGGATCTTCCCGCGCCTGTCCATCGACCTGATCTACGCTCGCCCCGGCCAGTCGGTGGCCGACTGGACGGCGGAGCTGACGACGGCGCTCGACCTGGGGTTCGAGCATGTCTCGCCCTATCAACTGACCATAGAGCCGACGACCGCCTTCGGTCGGGCCTTCGCGCGCGGAACCCTGGTCCCGCCGGACGAAGACCTGGCCGCCGAACTTTATGAGGCCACGCAGGCGGTGCTCGAGGCCGCCGGGTTCGAGGCCTATGAGGTCTCCAACCACGCCCGGGACGAGGCGGCGCGGTCCAGCCACAACCTGCACGTCTGGCGCGGCGGCGACTACCTGGGTCTCGGCCCCGGCGCCCATGGGCGGCTGACCCTGGAGGGCGCGCGCACGGCGACCGTCGCTCATCGCCGCATCGCCGACTATGTCGCGGGCGTCGCTGAGAGTTCGCCCTGGGCCGAGCAGGAACGGCTGGACGTACGCGACGCCGCCGAGGAGCGGGTGCTTCTGGGCCTGCGCACGATCGAGGGCGTTCCCCTGGCCCTGCTGCGGTCCCTGGACCTGTCGGAGGACGGCGGTCCCCTGGCCGAACTGATCGCGGACGGCTTCGTCGCGCTCAGGGACGGGCGCGTCGCCGCCACGGCGTCCGGGCGTCCGGTGCTGGACGCCGTGCTGCGCGCCCTCCTGACCTGAAGACCGTCAGACGGTCGCTGCGGCCTCTTCGATCAGGTCGGCGATCTCACTGGGACGCGAGGCCAGGGAGGCGTGGCCGGCGTCGAGGGTCACGACCTTGCGGGCGTTCATGCGGGCGGACATGCGCTGCTGATTGGTCGGGGCGATCATCCGGTCCTGGCTGGAGATCTGATACCAGGAGGGCTTGCTGCGCCACGCCGGGGCCGCCACGGCGTCTCCGAAGGTTCCAGCTAGGGGCGCCTTCTGCGTCACCGCCATGACAAGGGCCTCCTCGGCGTCCAGATCCTGGCAGAAGCTCTCATGGAACTTGTCGGCCTTGATCCACAGATAGCCGTCGCTGTCGGGCGCCAGATTGGGGGCGGCGACCGGCGGGTCCTGCTGGGTTATGCCGCCGGGGCTTTCGCCGGCGTCCGGAGCGAAGGCGGCGACGTAGACCAGGCCCGCCACGTTCGGCAGGTCGCCGGCCTCCGACAGCACCGCCCCGCCGTAGGAATGGCCGACCAGGATGACGGGGCCCGTCTGTTGGCGCACCATCTTGCGGACGCGTTCGGCGTCGTCGGCCAGCGACGTCAGCGGCATCTCGACGGCGTGCAGCGAGGTGTAGCCGCGTCGCGCCAGTTCGGTGATGACCTTGGCCCAATGGGCGGCGCCGCCCCAGAAGCCGTGAACGAGGACGATGGCGGTCGATTTGGACATGGCGAGGTTCCGGTTCGAGCGGCGGACGCGCCGCGCCAGAGGAGCGCGGCGAACGAACTCGCGTTCCGCAGTCCTGACCGCTTTCACGACACCGTGACGCTCTCTAGGATGGAGACATGTCTTCCGACGCCTCGCTCTTTCCGCCGACCGCCCCGCCCGCGCGTTCCGTCGCGCCCGGCCTCTATCTGGTGGCGACGCCCATCGGCAATCTGCGCGACATGACGCTGAGGGCGCTCGACGTCCTGGCCGCCGCCGACCTGGTCCTGGCCGAGGACACGCGGGTGACGGCCAAGCTGCTGACTGCCTATGGCCTGCGCGCCAAGCTGGAACGCTGCGACGACCACGCCTCGGCGCGGGCGGCCGAGATCGCCGTCGAACGGTTGCAGGCGGGGGAGGTTGTGGCCCTGGTCTCCGACGCCGGCACGCCCCTGGTGTCGGACCCCGGCTATGTGGTGGCCCGCGCCGCCATCGCCGAAGGCTTGCCGGTCCATCCCATCCCCGGCGCTTCCAGTCTGCTGGCCGCCCTCTGCCTGGCGGGCCAGCCTGCCGACCGTGTCTTGTTCGCGGGCTTCCTGCCGCCGAAGTCGGGAGCGCGAAAGACCATGCTGGAGGAGCTTCGCACCGGGCGTCAGACCCTGGTCTTCTTCGAAAGCGGCCCTCGCCTGAAGGACAGCCTGACCGACATGGCCGAGGTGCTGGGCGACCGCCCCGCCGCCGTCACCCGTGAACTGACCAAGCTCTATGAGGAGGCCGTGCGCGGCACGCTTTCCGAACTGGCCGCCGACCCGCGCTGCGACGCGCCCAAGGGCGAGATCGTCGTGGTCATCGGTCCCGGCGAGGCCGAGGTCGCCAGCGCCGCCGACGCCGACGCGGCCCTAGCCGAGGCCCTGACCCGCCTGCCGCCGGGCGAGGCCGCTTCGGAGGTGTCCAGGGCGCTGAACCTGCCGCGCAAGGTCCTCTACAAGCGGGCGCTGGAGATGCAGGGACGGTGACGCCGCGCCTGCGTCCGCCCGCCTCGTCGCCGAAACCCAAGGCGGGCTGGCGTCAGGTCCTGGGCGGGCGGTCATGGCGGGAGGGCCACGACGCCGAATGGCTCGCCGCCCTGTGGCTGATGCTCAAGGGCTATCAGGTCCTGGCCTTTCGCCTGAAGGGGAAGGGCGGGGAGATCGACGTCCTGGCGCGGCGCGGTCCCGTCCTGGCGGTGGTGGAGGTCAAGCGACGGCGGACGTTGGAGGCCGCGCTGTCGGCCCTGACGCCGGCTCAACATGACCGGCTCCTGGCGGCTGGGCGGTCCCTGGCGCGCAGCCGCCCCTCGCTTCAGGGGCTGAAACTGAGGATCGATATGGTCGCGCTGGCGCCCGGGCGATTTCCGCGTCATCTTCGCGGCGTGGAGATCGACGACAGGAGCGGATAACCGGTGACCCGGGACGAGGCCGTAAGCATCTTGACCCAGGCGGGCGCCGCCGGGGAGGACGGCTTTCCCCTGCTGGAATGCGCCATCGCCTGCGCCATTCACGACTATCCGTTCCGCGATCCCGAGCCCGCCCGCATCCTGGCCGACCGGGCCGCGCGCCGCCTGAAGGAGCGGGCGGCGAACGAAAGCCCCGACGAGGCCCTCACGGAGACCATGGCCGCCGACTTCCGATTGAACGGCGACCTGCTCAACTACGACCATCCGGGCAATACGGACCTGATCGACGTGGCCGAGCGTCGGCGCGGCCTGTCGGCGGTCCTGGTCATCTTCTACCTGGACGCGGCGCGGCGGGCGGGTCTGTCGGCGGCGGCCGTGGACTTCCCCGGCCATGTCCTGCTGCGGGTCGAGACGCCGGAGGGGCCGGTGGCCCTGGACCCCTTCAGCCAGGGACGCCTCGTCCTGCCCAGCGAGCTGACGCGCCGCGCCCTGCGCGCGGGCCTCATGCCCCATGTGGCGGACCGGCTAGACCTGCTGATGGCGCCGGTCAGCGATCGCCAGGCCCTGATCCGGCTGCAGAACATCCTCTTCACCCGCGCCCTGTCCATGGAGGACTACGACGGGGCCGAGCGTTCGGCCCTGCGTCGCGCCCTGCTGGACCCCGAAGACCATCGGCCTTGGCTGGATGTGGCCTCCGCGCGCGAGAAGCAGGGCGCCCTGACCGGCGCGCTGGAGGCTCTGGCGCGGGCCCGCAACCTGGGAGAGCCCGCCGAATCCTGCCGCGTCGGCATGGACCGCGTCCGCATGCGGTTGAACTGAAGGCTTGCGGCGCGCCGCAGCCGCCCTCAAGTAGGTCGCAACCCGCTTCCGGCGTTCAGGCGACGTCAGCCTCTGCGCCCACGAATTTAAGGACATCAGCCCATGCTCAAGGTCGCCATCCAGATGGATCCGATCGAGGCGGTCAACGTCGAGTCGGACACCACCTTCCTGATGGCCCTGACCGGGCAGGCGCGCGGACACAGCCTGTGGGTCTACGACTTCCGCACCCTGGCCCTGGAGGACGGCCGCCTGTTCTGCCGCGCCCGTCCCGTCAGCGTCCGCCGCGAGCAGGGAAACCACGCCGACTTCGGCCCCGAGGAACGCCTGGACCTGGCCCAGGACGTGGACGTCGTCCTGATGCGTCAGGACCCGCCCTTCGACATGGCCTATGTCACCGCCACCTATCTGCTGGAACGGGTGCATCCGAAGACCCTCGTGGTCAACAATCCGGCCGAGGTGCGCTCGGCGCCCGAGAAGCTGATCGCCACCCTCTTCCCCGGCCTGCAGCCCCCGACCATGGTGACGTCCGATCCCCAGGCCCTGGTCGACTTCCATCGCCGCCACGGCGACGTGGTGCTCAAGCCCCTGCACGGCGCGGCCGGTTCGGGCGTGGTGCGGCTGAAGGCGGACGACCCCAATCTCGAGGCCCTGATCGAGATCCACGCCGCCGCCTCGCGTGATCCGCTGGTGATCCAGAAATTCATTCCGGCGGTCTCGGCGGGCGACAAGCGCATCATCCTGGTCGACGGCGAGCCGGTCGGCGCCATCAACCGCATCCCGGCCAAAGACCAGGTGCGCTCCAACCTGCGCGTCGGCGGCACGGCGGCGCCGGTGGAGCTGACGCCGCGCGACCTCGAAATCTGCGCCGCCATCGGCCCCTTCCTGAAGGAACGCGGCCTGATCTTCGTCGGCATCGACGTGATCGGCGACTACCTGACCGAGATCAACGTCACCTCCCCCACTGGCGCTCAGCAGTTGCTCAAGTTCGCCGGCATCGACGCGACCGAACGCATGTGGGAGGTGATCGAGGCGAAGAGGGTCGCGGCCGCGCTCTGATGATCTTGATGTAACGTTGGTCTTGCTGTTCTTCTAAGTTCGTGATTTGTTCCCTTTCGCGCAGCGAGGGGGAACGGATGGTCGCGCGAGTGGTGACGGTCGCCTTCGACGGGGTCGAGGCGCGCCGGGTCGATGTCGAAGTGCAGTTGGTCGGCAACGACGGGCCGACGATCTTCACCATCGTCGGTCTGCCGGACAAGGCGGTGGCTGAAAGCCGTGAGCGGGTGCGCGGCGCCTTCGCGGGCATTGGCCTGGCCCTTCCGGCGAAACGGATCATCGCCAATCTGGCGCCCGCCGACCTGCCCAAGGAGGGCAGCCATTTCGACCTGCCGATCGCCCTGGCCCTGATGGCGGCCATGGGGGTGATCGCGCCCAGCGCCCTGGACGGTTGGGCCGCCATAGGGGAACTGGGCCTGGACGGCCAGATCGCCCGGGTGGGCGGCGCCCTGCCCGCGGCGGTGGCGGCGGACGCCATGGGTCTGGGCCTCATCTGCCCCGAAGCGACAGGACCCGAGGCCGCCTGGGCCGGCGGCGCGCGGATTCTCGCGCCGCGCTCCCTGATCGGCCTAGTCAATCACTTCACCGGCCGACAGGTCCTGGGCGCGCCCGAGCCGGGGCCGCTGACCACGGGCGGCGCGGTTCCCGACCTGCGCGAGGTCAAGGGGCAGGAAAGCGCCAAGCGGGCGCTGGAGATCGCGGCCGCCGGCGGCCACAACCTGTTGTTCGTCGGCCCACCGGGTTCAGGCAAGTCGATGATGGCCCAACGTCTGCCGGGCCTTCTGCCGCCGTTGACCTCGCAGGAGCTGCTGGAGACCTCCATGGTCTGGTCGGTGGCGGGCCTGATCCAGCGCGGCGCCCTGACCCGCGACCGGCCCTTCCGGGCGCCGCATCATTCGGCCTCGATGGCGGCCCTGACCGGCGGGGGACTGCGCGCCAAGCCGGGCGAGGCCTCCCTGGCCCACAACGGCGTCCTCTTCCTCGACGAGCTGCCGGAATATTCGGCCCAGGCCCTGGACAGCCTGCGTCAGCCTCTGGAGACGGGCGAGATCGTGGTGGCGCGCGCCAACGCCCATGTGCGCTATCCGGCGCGCTTCCAGCTGGTGGCGGCGATGAATCCCTGTCGCTGCGGCCTGGGCGGGGCAGGGCGCGGGGCCTGCGGCAAGGCGCCCCGCTGCCAGCGGGATTATCAGAACCGCATCTCCGGCCCGATGTTCGACCGCATTGACCTGACGGTGGAGACGCCGCCCGTTACCGCCGCCGACATGGCCCTGCCGCCCCCTGCGGAAGGCACGGCGGAGGCCGCCGCCCGGGTTCTGGCGGCGCGCGCCATGCAGGAACAACGGCTGCGCGACGCGGGCTATGACGCCGATCAGGCGCGCGACCAGGCGGTGAACGCTCGGGCTTCGGGCGAGACTCTCGATCGCTTCGCGGCCCCGGACGAGGCGGGGCGCGCCCTGCTGATGCGGGCCGGCGAAAGCGGAGGGCTGACGGCGCGCGGCTGGACCCGGACCCTGCGCCTGGCGCGGACCATCGCCGACCTGGACGGATCGACCGGGGTGTTGCGCCGCCACGTGGCCGAGGCCTTGATGTACCGACGCATGACCGTCGGCGCCCAGGAGGGGTTCGACCGCCAGACGGCGCCTGGCGCCGAGACGCGGGCTTTCTGATCGGCGTTTGGCCGGGTTTAACCCTTGTCGGCTAAGCTTCGCCTCATGGGACAGGCTCGCCGCAGAACGCACGCACCGACCGACACGACCCCCGCCGCGGAAACCGCGACGCCGGAACAGCAATTCCTGCGGTTGATGAGCCATGAGATGCGCACGCCCCTGAACGGGGTGATCGGCATGCTGGGCCTGTTGTCGCGCACCCGCCTGGACGGCGCCCAGCGCGCCTACGCCGAGGCGGCGCAGAAGTCGGCCGAGCATCTTCTGGGCCTGGTCAACGACCTGCTGGACTACGCCCGGCTGGAGGCCGGCTCCCTGGAATTCGATCCGGCGCCCGTCGATCTGGAGGAACTGGCGCGCGGCGTGACCGAGCTGCTCAGCCCCCGCGCCCACGACAAGGGGCTGGAGATCGTCTGGTCGGTCGCCGCCGACGCACCGGACGTGATCGCCGACGAGGGGCGCCTGCGTCAGGTCCTGTTCAATCTGGCCGGCAACGCCGTGAAGTTCACCGAGCACGGCGGCGTGCGTCTGACGGTGGAAAGAGCCGGCGGTGAGGCCGCGCGGCCCCGCCTGGCCTTCATCATCGACGACACCGGCCCCGGCGTGCCGGTCGAGGCGCGCGAGCGCATCTTCAACGAGTTCGGCCACGCGGACGCCTCGGACGCGGCCCGCCATGACGGCGCCGGCCTGGGTCTGGCCGTGGTTCGGCGCCTGGCCCAGGCCATGGACGGCGCGGTGACGGTGACGGACCGGCCGGACGGTCCCGGCGCCCGCTTCCGCTTCGAGGCCGCCTTCCCCGTGGCGGAGACGGCCGTCCGGTCACGTCCGCTGGAAGGCCTGGCCGTGGCGGTGCGCACGCCCGATCCCTTTGTTCGTCAGGCGGCGGCGGCCCAGATCGAGGCCTCGGGCGGCAAGGTGGCGCGCCAGGCGGGCGTGACCCTGATCGACCACGCCGCGGCCGAGGAAGGCTGTCTGCTTCCGCCTCCGTCCCAGGGGCAGGGGGTCATCCTGCTGAAACCGGACGAGCGCGCCCTGATCGACCGTTATCGCGCCGCCGGTTTTCACGGCTATCTGATCAAGCCCCTGCGTCGCGCCTCCCTGGCCGAGCGTGTGGCGGCGGCTTCGGCCCGGCGCACGGGCCAGGCGGTCGCGCCGACGCGCGGCGCCGACGACGACCGGGTGACGCCCGTGGCCTTTCGAGGCGTGCGGGTCCTGCTGGTCGAGGACAATCCCGTCGGCGCCCTTCTGGCGCGAACCCTGTTGCGCCGCGAGGGCTGCGTGGTCCAGACGGCGGCGGACGGCCATGAAGCCCTTCAGACCCTGAAGAACGCCCGTTTCGACGTCGTCTTCATGGACATGCGCATGCCGCGCATGGACGGCCCGGCGGCGACCCGGGCCCTGCGCGCGCGCGGCGATCACACCCCTGTCGTGGCCCTGACCGCCAACGCCTTCGCCGAGGATCGCATCGCCTGTCTGGAGGCCGGCATGAACGACCACCTGACCAAACCGCTGGAGGCGGACGCCCTGCGCGCCGCGCTCGCCCGCTGGACGAACGCCGCCAACCGCGCCAAGTTCGCAGCTCAGTAAGTCACGACCGCCCCGTCCGGCGGCGTTCCGCCGGAGCCGCGCATGACTGATTCCAAGACGCCCGCATCCGAAGTCGCGGCTCTGCAGCCGTCGCCGAAAGGCCTGGACGTTCTGAAGGTCGCCTTCCGCGAGCGGCGGACCCTGGCCATGCTGCTGCTCGGCTTTTCGGCCGGCCTGCCCTTCGCCATGCTGTTCGGCACCCTGAACGCCTGGCTGTCGGATGCGGGCGTCTCGGTGGCCACCATCGGCGTCCTGTCCTGGGTGGGCCTGTTCGGGGCTTTCAAATTCCTGTGGTCGCCGTCCGTGGGCCTGACCCCGCCCCTGATCGGGCGCATGGGTCGGCGGCGATCCTGGCTGATCCTGTGCCAGGTGGTTCTCCTGGGGGCATTGGCGACCATCGCCCTGTCGCATCCCGGAACCGGCGCCATAGCGGTGCTGGCGGGCGCTGCGGCCCTGGGCGCCTTCGCCTCGGCCACCCAGGACATCGTCATCGACACCTGGCGGATCGAGGTCGCGGACGAGCGCACCCCCGTCGACCTGCTCTCGACCGTCTACCAGCTGGGCTTCCGGACGGCGGCCCTGGTCGGGGGGGCGGGCGCCCTGGTGCTGGCCGATCACCTGGGCTGGTCCGCCACCTTCCTGGTCGGCGCCTGCCTGATGGGCCTGGGCGTCCTGGGAACCCTGATCGCGCCGGAGCCCAAGGCCGCGCCGCGCCAGGCGATCGCGCGCGAGCGCCTGGGCTCGCCGCGCCTGCGCATGTTCGCCCTGGCCGCTACCCTGGCCGCCTGGGCCTGGGCGGCCTTTATGCTGATCCGCTTCATGGTGACGGCGCTCAGCGTCAAGCCGGCGCCCAGCGCGGGCGAGTTCACTGCGACCTGGGGGCCGTGGATCGTCGGCGGGGCCGTGCTGTTGCCGGCGGCCCTGGCGGGTCTGATCGTCTGGCGCGGCGGAAAGACCGGGCCGGTTCAGGCCGAACGCGACGCGCCCGCGCTGGCGAACACCCTCTATGACGCCATTCTGGCGCCCCTGGTCGAGTTGATGGGGCGGCTGGGCTGGGGCGCCCTGATCGTCCTGGGCCTGATCCTGACCTATCGCATCACCGACGGCGTCTGGGGTCCTTTCGCCTTCCCCTTCTACATGGGCGACACGGGCGGAGCGCTCGGCCACACCAAGACCGAGGTCGCCCTGGCCTCCAAGACCTTCGGCGTCTTCATGACCATCCTCGGCATCGGCCTGGGCGGCTGGGCGCTTCTGGCCATCGGGCGGATGGCCAGCCTGCTGCTGGGCGCCGTCCTGTCGGCCGCGACCAATCTGCTGATGATGGACCTGGCCCTGGGCGCGCCCGTCATCGGCGGCTTCATGCAGGTCAGCGGCCTGTACAAGCTGTTCGGCCTGTTCGGCGTGGGCGAGCCCCTGGCCCGGCTGATGATGGCTCTGGCGGGCGAGAACATCGCCGGCGGCTTCGCGGGCGCCGCCTTCGTCGCCTATCTGTCGGCCCTGTCGAACAAGATGTTCGGCGCGGTCCAATTCGCTGTCTTCACCTCCCTGGCTCTGTTGATCGGCACCCTGGGACGCGGCGCCCTGGGCGAACTGATCGAACGCCAGGGCTATGCGGCCATGTTTGTCATCGCCGCCTGGCTGGGTCTGATCGCCGTCGTCTTCTGCGTCATGGAATGGGGACGGCTGACGTTTGAGCGCCGTCGCCTGAACTCTTAAGCCCCAAACGCAAAGAGGCGGCCCGAAGGCCGCCTCTCCACGTCGTCGCGACGTCTGTCCGTCAGTCCTCGATCTCGACGCCCTCGGCATAGGCGGCGAAGGTGGCGGCGTTGATGATCTCGCTGACCGAGGCGCCCAGGGGCACGATCTGCACGGACTTCTCCAGGCCGACCAGCAGGGGACCGATCACTGTGGCGCCGCCCAGCGACTGCACCAGACGGGTCGAGATGGCCGCCGAATGGATGGCCGGCATGACCAGGACGTTGGCGTCGCCGGTCAGGCGCATGAAGGGATAGTTGGCGCGCGCTTCCGGGTTGAGGGCCAGCTCGGGCGGCATTTCGCCCTCGTACTCGAAGTCCAGGTCCATGCTGTCCAGGATGCGGATGGCCTCGCGCACCTTCTCGCCGCGATCGCCCGGAGGGTCGCCGAAGGTCGAGTAGGACAGGAAGGCCACGCGCGGCTTGCGACCCAGCTTCTTGACCGTGGCGGCGGCCTTGATGGCGATCTCGGCCAGCTCGGCGGCGTTCGGCAGTTCGTGGATGGAGGTGTCGGCCACGAACAGGGTCCGGCCCTTAGCCAACAGGATCGACAGGCCGATCATCCGGTCCTTGACGTCCAGGACGCGGCGGACCTCCTTCAGGGCCATGTTGAAGTTGCGGGTCACGCCCGTGACCATGCAGTCCGCCTGTCCGCGCGCCACCAAGGCGGCGCCGAAGTAGTTGCGGTCCTGATTGATCATGCGCTGGACGTCGCGGCGCAGATAGCCGCGCCTTTGCAGGCGGGCGTAGAGCCATTCCACGTATTCGGCGTTGCGTTCCGACACCCGGGCGTTGGTGATCTCAATGCCCAGGTCGTCGAAGTTCAAACCGGCCTCGGCGGCGTTCTGACGGACCAGTTCCTCGCGGCCCACCAGGATGGGCGTGCCCAGGTCGGCCTGCTTGAAGGCCCAGGCGGCGCGGATGACCGATTGCTCCTCGCCCTCGGCGAAGACGACACGCTGCTTCGGACCGGAACGCACGCTGGCGGAGATCTTCTGCATCAGGGCGGCCGACGGATCGATCCGTTGGCGCAGGGCGGTGCGATAGGCCTCCATGTCCGCGATCGGCTTGCGCGCCACGCCCGTGTCCATCGCCGCCTGGGCGACGAAGGGCGGGATGTACCAGATCAGGCGCGGGTCGAAGGGCGTGGGGATGATGTATTCCGGGCCGAACTTCAGCTTGCGGCCGCGATAGGCGGCGGCCACTTCGTCCGGCACGTCTTCGCGCGCCAGGGCGGCCAGTGCCTGGGCGCAGGCGATCTTCATCTCGTGATTGATCTGGCGCGCACGCACGTCCAGGGCGCCCCGGAACAGATAGGGGAAGGCCAGGACGTTGTTGACCTGGTTCACATAGTCGGAACGGCCGGTGGCGATGATGGCGTCCGAGCGCACCGACTTGACGTCTTCCGGCGTGATTTCCGGGTCGGGGTTGGCCATGGCGAAGATGATCGGATTGGGCGCCATGGAGGCGACCATCTCCTTGCTGATCGCGCCCTTGGCCGACAGGCCCAGCACCACGTCGGCGCCGACCATGGCCTCGGCCAGGGTGCGCAGGGGGGTGTCGATCGCATGGGCGGCCTGCCACTGCGAGACATTGTCCCGACCCTTATAGATGACGCCCTGGCGATCGCAGATGATGGTGTTCTCGACCTTGACGCCCGCCGCCTTCATCAGGGCGATGGACGACAGGCCGGCGGCGCCGGCGCCCGACAGGACCACCTTCACGTCTTCCAGCTTCTTGCCGACCACGTGACAGGCGTTGATCAGGCCCGCGGTGGAGATGATGGCCGTGCCGTGCTGGTCGTCATGGAAGACGGGGATGTCCAGCAGGTCCTGCAACTGGGCCTCGATCTCGAAGCATTCCGGGGACTTGATGTCCTCCAGGTTGATGCCGCCCCAGGTGTCGCCGATGTTCTTGACCACGGTGACGAACTCGTCCGGGTCGGTGGTCTTCACCTCGACGTCGAAGCTGTCGACGTCGGCGAAGCGCTTGAACAGGACCGACTTGCCTTCCATCACCGGCTTGGACGCCATGTGGCCCAGGTTGCCCAGGCCCAGGATGGCGGTGCCGTTCGAGATGACGGCGACCATGTTCCCCTTGGAGGTGTAGTCGTAGGCCTTGTCCGCATCCTCGGCGATGGCCAGGACCGGCACGGCCACGCCCGGCGAATAGGCCAGGGACAGGTCGCGCTGGGTCGCCATCGGCTTGGTCGGCGCCATGGAGATCTTGCCCGGCGTCGGCGCGTTGTGGAATTCCAGGGCGTCTTCGTCGGAGAAGGTCTGTTTGTCTGTCAGTTCGGGCATTTCGATCTCGGCAAGGGCAGGCGCCCCTTGTTCCTAGATCGTGGGATCGACGGGGACAACCGTTGACGCCGCGTCAAGGCCCGATTGATCGGAGGTTCGGTCTTCAGAGGTCCGGCGAAAGGCCTGTGCGTTCGATCTCGACCGGCCCGGTCATGAAGACGTGGTTGGTCGCCTCGTCCCAGTCGATGACCAGTTCGCCGCCGTCCACCGTCACGCGGGCCTTGCGGTTGGTCAGGCCGCGCCGGGCCGAGGCCACCAGGGCGGCGCAGGCGCCCGTGCCGCAGGCCAGGGTGAGGCCGGCGCCCCGCTCCCAGACCCGCAGCCGGATATGATCGCGGCCCAGCACGTCGGCGAATCCGACGTTGACCCCTTCCGGGAACAGCGGGTGATGCTCGACCAGGGAGCCCGAGCCCCGGACGAAAGCGTCGTCCTGCCGGTCGGTGAAGAAGACGACGTGGGGATTGCCCATGGAGACGGCGCCGGGCGTGTGCAGGACCGGGGCGTCGATCGGCCCGACCTGCAGCTCGATCCCGCGCGTGTCCATGTCCTCGGCCAGGGGCACCTGCGACCAGTCCAGTCTAGGCTCGCCCATATCCACGGTGACTTGATGGTCGCCGGCCCGGCGCGCCGTGGTCGGTCCGCCCAGGGTGTCGATCGCCACCTCCTCCTTGCCGGTCGCCTCCAGCAGCAGCCAGCCGACGCAGCGCAGGGCGTTGCCGCAGGTCTCGACCATGGAGCCGTCGGCGTTCCAGACCCGCATGAAGGCGTCGGCCGTCTCGGACGGCTCCACCCCGATCAACTGATCGAAGCCGCCCGTGCCCGAGGCAGGATCGGCCAGGGCCCGCACCTGATCCTCGGTCGGACGGAAGGGCTGGTCGAAGGCCTGGACCACGATGAAGGCGTTTCCGGCGCCGTTCATCCGGACATAGGGGCGAGAGGACAGGGTCATGACCGCCTTCATATAGGATTTTTCGCCGGTTCATGTATCGCTGACGACGATGGCGTCAGATCAGATCGAAACAGGTAGGCCCGAAGGCCTGAGGCTGAAGGCCCGGCTGCGCTACCTCTATCATGGGACCCAGCCGGCGGCGGTGAAGTTCCGCCTGATGGTCATCGTCGTCGATCTGATCATCATCGGCTTCTTCCTGGCCGCGCCGATCCTGAAGGAGGCGGGCTGGGTCTTCTACGTCGCCGACTATGTGATCGCCGCCATACTGGGCCTGGACCTGGCGGCGCGCGCCTACGCCTATTCGGACGTCAAGGATTGGCTGAAGCGGCCGATCGTCTGGGTCGACCTGTTCGTCCTGGCCACCCTGCTCTTCCCGGCCTGGCTGGCGAACTTCGGCTTCCTGCGCCTGCTGCGCTTCTGGAGCCTGCTCAACAGCGACCTCTTCTGGCGCACCATAGGCCGTCGCTTCGACGACACCCGGGTCGAGGAGATCACCCGCGCCCTGGCCGCCCTGGTCACCTTCGTCTTTGTCGTGACCGGCTTCGTCTACGCCTATTTCCGGGGCAAGGCAGAGCACATCAACGGCTATCTGGACGCCCTCTACTTCACCGTCGCCACCTTGACGACGACCGGCTTCGGCGACATCACCCTGCCCGGCAACTGGGGGCGGGTCATCTCCATCGTGGTCATGCTGGTGGGCATCACCCTCTTCATCCGCCTGGCCCAGACCCTGATCCGGCCGCACAAGGTGAAGCACCCCTGCCCAACCTGCGGTCTTCAGAAGCACGACCCCGACGCCGTTCACTGCAAGGCCTGCGGCCAGATCCTCTGCATTCCGGACGATGGCGATTGAGCCTGACGCCGGTCGTGCGACAAAAGATGACAGGCTTGTAAGATTCACCCGCTTGCCGCCGCCCTCGCGCCTCGCCAAGGTGCCGCCGATTTATGTTGGGGACTGAAAACATGATCCGCTCTCTGGCGTCCGTCGCCGCCCTTCTTCTCGCAGCCGGAGCCGCGCCCGTCGCCATGGCCCAATCCACTGTTTCCGCCAGCGTCGCCTCGACTGCCCCGGGCTTCGCGACCAACGACGCCACTGATCCCTACCTGTGGTTGGAAGAGGTCGAGGGCGAGCGCGCCATGGCCTGGGTCAAGGCTCACAACGAGACCTCCCTGGGTACGCTTCAGGGCGATCCGCGCTACGAGGCCCTGCACCAGCAGGCTCTGGACCTGGTGCAGTCGCGCGACCGCATCCCCTCGCCCGGCTTCACCCACGACGGCCATGTCGACAACTTCTGGCAGGACGCAGAGCATGTGCGGGGCATCTGGCGTCGCACGACGCTGGACAGCTATCGCACCGCGACCCCGCAGTGGGAGACCATCCTCGACATCGACGCCCTGTCGGCCGCCGAGGGCGCCAACTGGGTCTACAAGGGCGCGACCTGCCTGGCGCCCGAAGAGCGCTACTGCCTGCTGTCCCTGTCGAACGGCGGCAAGGACGCGGTGACGATCCGCGAGTTCGACAGCGTGACGAAAACCTTCGTCGAAGGCGGCGTCAGCCTGCCGGAGTCCAAGGGCGGGGCCAGCTGGATCGACAAGGATGCGTTGCTGATCTCGCGCGACTTCGGCGAGGGCTCGCTGACGGCCTCGGGCTATCCGCGCACCGTGCGCCTGATGAAGCGCGGCCAGAGCGTCGATCAGGCGGTCGAGGTCTTCGCGGGCCAGAAGACCGACGTCTCCGTCTCGGGTTACACCCTGCGCGACGCTGACGGCGCGGTGCAGGCCGTGCTGCTGAACCGCGGGATCAACTTCTATGAAAACGAAACCTGGCGCCTGAACGCCGACGGCTCCACGACCAAGCTGGAACTGCCGCTCAAGTCCAACATCAACGCCCTAGTCGCCGGCCAACTGGTGGTGACGACGGATCAGGACTGGACCGCGCCCTCGGGTCAGGAATTCAAGACCGGCGACGTCATCGCCTGGCCGCTGCAGGCCTGGTTGGCCGACCCGAAGACGCCCGCCCGTCTGGTGCTGCGTCCCGGCGAGCGCGAGGCGGTCGAGGGGATCAACGCCACCCGCAACCGCCTGGTGGTGGCGCTTTATGAAAACGTGCGCGGTTCGGTCTATGTCTATGATCCCGCCGACTGGAGCCGTACCCGCCTGGACCTGCCGCAGAACGTCTCGGTGGGCGTCGGTTCAGCCTCGGAGCAGGACGACAAGATCTTCGTCAGCGTCACCGGCTATCTGAACCCGTCCAGCCTCTATCTGGCCGACGCCGCGACCGGGACCGTGGCTCTGGCCAAGTCCCTGCCCGCCAAGTTCGACGCGACCGGCATGCGTGTGGACCAGTTCGAGGCCCGCAGCGCCGACGGGACCATGATCCCCTATTTCGTCGTCCATAAGGACGCCATGGCCATGGACGGCTCGAACCCGACGCTTCTGTACGGCTACGGCGGCTTCCAGTCGTCGCTGCTGCCCGGCTATTCGCCGACCGTCGGCAAGCTATGGCTGGAGCGCGGCGGCGTCTACGTCATCGCCAATACGCGCGGCGGCGGCGAGTTCGGTCCGAAATGGCACCAGGCGGCTCAACAACAGAACCGCCAGCGCGCCCACGAGGACTTCCAGGCCGTGGCTCAGGACCTGATCACGCGCGGGATCACGTCCCAGCCGCACCTGGGGATCATGGGCGGCTCGCAGGGCGGCCTATTCATGGGCGCCATGCTGACCCAGCGCCCGGACCTGATCAATGCGGCGGTCATCCAGGTGCCCCTGTTCGACATGCTGCGCTTCCACAAGCTGCTGGCCGGCGCCTCGTGGATCGGCGAGTACGGCGACCCGGACATCCCCGAGCAGCGCGCCTGGATCGAGCAGTACTCGCCCTATCAGCGTCTGTCGGCGGGCCAGCCCTATCCGGAAGTCTTCATCCACACTTCGACCAAGGACGACCGCGTTCACCCCGGCCACGCCCGCAAGGCGGCGGCGCGGATGGAGGAGCTGGGCTATCCGGTCCTCTTCTATGAAAACACCGACGGTGGCCACGCGGCCGGCGCCAACCTGCGCGAAACGGCCCGCCGCATCGCTCTGGAATACACCTATCTGACGCGTCGCCTGATGGACGAGCCGGCGCAGCGGTAACGGGCGTCATCCCGGAAGCGGCGCAAGCCGCTATCCGGGACCGCCAACCCACGACGCTTGTGGGTGGTAGCGTTTTCAGCGACCCCGGATCGGCCTGATGGCCGTCCGGGGTGACGCATTTCGGGAGATTTCGATGAACAAGCTGTTCCTGTCCGCCGCCCTGCCGGTGCTCATCCTCGCCGCCGGCTCGGCCCTGGCCGAGGGCGCGCCCACTGACCCGACCGCCGCCGCCGCGACCAATCCGCCGCCGCACTTCCCGCGCGACCTGACACCCGCAGGGGTCAAGGCCGCCGACGATCATCTGGCGCTGGAAGAGGTGGACGGGGCCGAGGCCCGGGCCTTCGTCGCCGCCGAGAACGCCAAGTCTCTGTCGGCCCTGACCGGCGATCGTCGCTACGAACCCTTCCGTCAGCAGGCCGAGGCCATCTTGACGGCGACCGACCGCATCCCCGGCGTCAGCTTCCTGGGCGAGGGCCTGGGCAATTTCTGGCAGGACGCGGCCAATCCGAAAGGCGTCTGGCGCCGCACGACCTTGGCCAGCTACCGCACCGCCCAGCCCCAGTGGGAGACCCTGCTGGACATCGACGCCCTCGCGAAAGCCGAAGGCCGCGACTGGGTGTTCAAGGGCGCCGACTGCCTGGCGCCGGACGAGACCCGCTGCCTGATCAACCTGTCCGACGGCGGCAAGGACGCCGTGACGGTTCGCGAATTCGACCTGACCACCAAGAGCTTCGTGGCGCCGGCCCAGGGCGGCTTCGTCATTCCCGAGGGCAAGCACCGCCTGACCTGGCTGGACCGCGACACCCTGCTGATCGCCACTGACTTCGGCCCCGGCACGATGACGGAGTCGGGCTATCCCTTCATCGTCAAATCCCTGAAGCGCGGCCATCCCCTGGCCCACGCGACCGAGGTTTATCGCGGTCAGCAGTCCGACGGCGGCTACGGCGTCTCGCCCATGGTCTTCCGCGACAAGGCCGGCGCGGTCGAGGCTGTCCTGTTCAACCGCCCGCTGGACACCTTCCGTTCCGAAACCTGGAGGCTGAGCGCTGAAGGCAAGCCGTACAGGCTGAACCTGCCGGAACGCGTCGCCGTCGAAGGCGTCATGGGCGGCGACCTGATCTTCTCGCCGGATCAGGCCTGGAGCTTCGACGGCCGGGACTATGCGGCCGGTTCGCTGCTGTCCCTGCCGCTCGGCGTTCTGGGCGAGGTGCGGCTGGATATCGCCATCGACGCCGGACGGGCGACCATCTTCGCGCCGACCCTGCGCCAGTCGCTGCAGAACGTGACCGTCCTGTCCGACAGCATCGTCGCCGTCATCGCCGACAATGTCGTGGGCACGCTGAAGCGCTTCACCGCGACGCCGAACGGCTGGACCGCGACCGACATCGCCGTCCCGGCCAACAGCGCCGTGGGCCTGGGCGACAGCTCGAAATCCAAGGGTCAGGTCTTCGTCTCGACCCAGGGCTTCCTGACGCCGCCGACCCTCAGCCTGGCGGACGTCTCGACGGGCGCCCTGACCGAGCTGAAGGCGGCCCCGGCCAAGTTCGACGCCTCGACCCACGTGGTCGAGCAGTTCGAGGCGACCTCGACCGACGGGACCAGGATCCCCTACTTCGTCACCCGGCCGAAGAACCTGGCCATGGACGGGACCGGCCCGACCATCCTGTTCGGCTACGGCGGCTTCCAGGCCAGCTTCCCGCCCGCCTACAAGCCCGAGATGGGCAAGCTGTGGCTCGAGAACGGCGGCGTCTTCGTTCAGGCCAATATCCGCGGCGGCGGCGAGTTCGGCCCCGGCTGGCACCAGGCCGCCCTGCGCGAGAACCGCCAGCGCGCCTTCGACGACTTCGCCGCCGTGGCCCGCGATCTGGAGCAGCGCCGCATCACCAGCCCGCGTCACCTGGGCATCTACGGCCGCTCCAACGGCGGGGTCCTGACCTCGGTGTCGATCACCCAGCATCCGGAGCTGTTCAACGCGGCGGTGATCGAAAGCCCGCTGATCGACATGCTGCGCTATCAGGACCTGCCCGCCGGCGCCTCGTGGATCGGCGAATACGGCGATCCGCGCATCCCCGGCGACGCCGCCTTCATCGCCCGCTACTCGGCCTATCAGCAACTGCGGCCCGAGGTGAAGTATCCGCGCGTCTACATCACCACCAATACGCGCGACGACCGGGTCCATCCCGGCCACGCCCGCAAGTTCGCGGCGCGCCTGGGCGACCAGGGCCACGACCACCTCTATTACGAGGACACGGCCGGCGGTCACTCCAACGACGCCGACCCGGTCGCCAACGCCCGTCGCTGGGCCCGCCACTACGTCTACCTCAGCCAGCAGCTGATGGACTGAGGGCGTTCTTGGTGCGCTGACGGCCCTCGGCCTGCTTGAGCGCGGCCTCAAGTAGCCCGAAGGGCGGTAGGCCGAGCAAGACGGCCTCAAGCAGCCCGAAGGGCGATAGGCCGGCAAAATATCTTCACGCTTTTATGAGCGGCGTGGAGGGAGCAAGGGGTTAGGATCGTCGGATGACGGCATGGGGTCTGGTCAGAAACAGCTTGATCGTCACGGCGATCATCGGCGTCGGGGCGGCGGCTCCGGCGAAGGAACGCGACGCCTCCGCCCAGCCGGTGGTGGTCGAGCTCTTCACCGCCCAGGGCTGTTCCGGCTGTCCCGAGGCCAATCGCACGCTTGAGGCCGTGGCGGACGAGCCGGGGGTCATCGCCCTGACCTACGGCGTCGACTACTGGGACTATCTCGGCTGGTCCGACACCTTCGCCAAGCCCGAGTTCGCCGCGCGGCAGCAGGCCTATCGTCAGGCGCTGAGGCTGAGGAACGTCTCGACGCCCCAGGTGGTGATCGACGGGCGGCGTCATCTGTCGGGCGTCCGCCCGCCCGAGCTTCAGGCCGCCATCGACGCCGAGGCCGCCGCCCGCCTGCATCCGCCCGAGATCGAGTTCCGCGAAACGGGCGACCGGGTCGGCGTCGGCTCGGGTCGCCCCCCCGTCGGCGGGGCCGAGGTCATGGCCGTCGTCTATCAACCGGGGCTTCAGACCGTCGAGGTCCGGCAGGGCGACAATCGCGGTCAGGCCGTGCGGCACGTCAATGTGGTGCGCGAAGTGAAACGTCTCGGCGACTGGACCGGACGACCGGTCCTGTTCGCCCTTCCGGCGGATTCCGCCTCAGAAGACAATGTCGTAGTCTTGGTTCAGGCCAAGGCCGACCGTCGCATCCTTTCCGCGGTCCGTCGCGTGGAACGGGCGCGCGATTGAACCGCTGACCGAAAGGGGCTAAAGGCCCGCCGCTCTTGATGGGCGCGCCCCTTGCGCGGCCCGGAGGTTATGCATGGCCGGGGATACGCCCCGCGGCGACGCCGAGACGTCCGCCGCAAAAGCTTCTGAACAACCGAACGCCCAGACTCCGCATGGCGGGGGACACGGCAAGGCGACGCATCGCGCCCTGATCCTGGGCGCTATCGGCGTGGTCTTCGGCGATATCGGCACCAGCCCGATCTACGCCCTGCGCGAAGCCATCGGCCACGCGCAGAAGGGCGTCGGCGGGGATCTGGCCATCATCGGCGTGGTCTCCCTGGCCTTCTGGGCCCTGATGATCGTCGTGACGTTCAAATACGTCATGTTCCTGATGCGGGCGGACAACAAGGGCGAGGGCGGCACCCTGTCGCTGATGGCCCTGGCCCAGCACGCGGTCGGCCGGCGCAGCGCCTGGCTCTTCATCCTCGGCGTCTGCGGCGCGGCCCTGTTTTACAGCGACGGGGTCATCACCCCCGCCATCTCGGTGCTCTCGGCCGTCGAGGGCCTGAAGGACGCGCCGGGCCTGAACGGAGAGCTGGACCCCTTCATCCTGCCGATCTCGGCGGGCATCCTCATCGCCCTCTTCCTGGTCCAGTCGCGCGGCACCGCCGGCCTGGCCAAGTTCTTCGGCCCCATCACCGCCGTCTGGTTCCTCAGCCTGGGCGTCCTGGGCCTGACCCACATCTTCGACGACATCAGCATCCTGCGCGCCCTGTCGCCGACCTACGGCGTCGAGCTGCTGCTCAAGGACGGCTTCCTGGGCTTCGTCATCCTGGGCAGCGTCTTCCTGGCCGTCACGGGGGCCGAGGCCCTCTATGCCGACATGGGTCATTTCGGAAAGGCGCCGATCCGCCAGGGTTGGCTCTTCGTGGTCCTGCCCTGCCTGACGCTGAACTATCTGGGCCAGGGAGCCTTCCTGCTGGACAACCCCGGGGCGGCGGACAATCCGTTCTGGAACATGGTGCCGCAGATGATCTACTGGCCCATGCTGGTCCTGGCCACGGCGGCCACGGTCATCGCCAGCCAGGCGGTCATCACCGGCGCCTTCTCGGTGACGCAGCAGGCGGTCCAGCTGGGCCTCCTGCCCCGCATCGACATCCGCAATACGTCGGAGACCCTGGCGGGCCAGATCTATGTCCCGGCGGTCAACAGCCTGCTGATGATCGGCGTCCTCTTCCTGCTGCTGACCTTCCAGTCGTCGCACAACCTGACGGCGGCCTATGGCGTGGCCGTCACCGGCACCATGCTGGTCAACACCCTGATGTCCTTCTCGGTGGTGACCAAGAAGTGGCGCTGGCCCCTGTGGGCCGTGCTGGCGGTCCTGATCCCCTTCGGCTTCATCGACGCGGTCTTCCTGACCTCCAACCTGCTCAAGATCCCGGACGGCGCCTGGATGCCCCTGGTCCTGGGCGGCGGCCTGGTGCTGATCATGTGGACCTGGGTGCGCGGCACCCAGATCCTGACGGAGAAGACCCGCAAGGACAGCCTGCCCCTGCATGACCTGATCGAGATGCTGAAGGCCCGCCCGCCGCATCGCGCGCCCGGCACGGCCATCTTCCTGACCTCGGACCCCGAGGTCGCGCCGGTGGCCCTGATGCACAACCTCAAGCACAACAAGGTCCTGCACGAGAAGAACGTCATCCTGACGGTCCACACCGCCGACCGGCCGCGCGTCTCCGACAATCATCGCGTGACGATGGAGCCGATCAGCGACGACTTCAAACGCCTGACCATCACCTACGGCTTCATGGAGACGCCGAACGTGCCGCGCGCCCTGGGCCTGTGCCGCAAACAAGGTTTGAAGTTCGACATCATGTCGACCAGCTTCTTCCTCGGCCGTCGCTCGGTGGTCCCCTCGGCGCGTCAAGGCATGCCCCTGTGGCAGGACAAGCTGTTCATCTTCCTGATGCGCAACGCGGCCAATCCGACCGACTTCTTCCATATCCCTCCCGGCCGCGTGGTCGAGCTGGGCACGCAGGTCTCCGTATGAGTGGTGGAACGCCCAAGGGCAGGAATTCGGCGGCGCGCGGTCGTCGCATGGCGGAAAAGGCGCGCGGCCCGCGTCGCGAGGCCAGGCCCGAGGTTCTCACGAACGATCCCCACGCCGACATCGGCGTCGAGGCCCGCCTGGTCGCCGGCGTCCTGCTGAACGCCGCGCTCGAGAAGCGCACCGGCCTGGACGAGGCCCTGGGTCAGTCGCCCGCCCGCGACCTGCCGGCGCCGGATCGCGCCTTCGCCAGGGCCGCGGCCATGGCCGCCCTGCGCCGTCTGGGCGAGATCGACCAGATCCTGGAGCGCCGCCTGAACAAGGCGCCGCCCGCTGCGGTGATGACCATACTGCGCATCGCCCTGGCCCAGACCCTGGTGCTGGAGACGCCCGCCTTCGCCGCCGTCTCGACGGCCGTGAAGCTGGCGGAGCGCGACGCCAAGACCCGTCCCTACAAGAACCTGGTCAACGCCGTCCTGCGCGGCGTGGGCCGCGACGGTCCCGGCCTGACGACGGCCGAGGCCAACCTGCCCGACTGGCTGGCGGCGCGCTGGAAGGCGACCTACGGCGAGGCGGCCCTGATCGGCCTGGCCTTGGCCACCAGAGAAGAGCCCGCGACCGACCTGACGGCCAAGCCCTCCGTCGATGCGGCCGTCCTGGCCGCCTCCGTCGAGGGCGAGGCCCTGCCCGGCGGCACGGTCCGCACCGGCAAGCGCGGCGACGTCGCCGCCTGGCCCGGCTTCGCCGAGGGCGACTGGTGGGTCCAGGACGCCGCCGCCGCCCTCCCCGCGCGCCTCCTGGCCGTCAAGCCGGGCGAGACGGCCCTGGACATGTGCGCCGCGCCCGGCGGCAAGACCCTGCAACTGGCCGCCGCGGGCGCCGAGGTCACGGCCCTGGACCGGTCGGAAGCCCGTCTGAAGCGGCTGCGCCAGAATTTCGAGCGCATGGCCCTGAAGGCCGAGGTCGTCGCCGTTCCCGCCGAGGACTGGGAGGATGACCGGACCTTCGACGCCGTCCTGCTGGACGCGCCCTGCACCGCCACGGGCACCTATCGCCGCAATCCGGAAGTGCTGCGCGCCACCCGCCCCGCCGACGTGGCCAAGCTGGCCGACGTGCAGCACCGTCTGCTGGACGTGGCGGCCGAGAGGGTGAAGCCGGGAGGCCGTCTGGTCTATTGCGTCTGCTCGCTGGAACGCGAAGAGGGCGAGACCCAGGTGATCGCCTTCCTGCGTCGCAACCCCGCCTTCCGCACCGTCCCCGCCGTCCCGGCCGAGATCGGCGCCCCGGACGAGGCCCTGACGCCCGAAGGCTGGCTGCGCGTCCTGCCGTCGCAATGGGCCGAACGCGGCGGCCTGGACGGCTTCTTCGTCGCGAAGCTGGAACGGGTCGCGAGCTAGGGTCTAGCCGACCTCGGCGCCGAACCAGCCGCCCCGCTCCGACACCCGGATCGGAAGGCCGAACAGGTCGCTCAGGGCCGCGTCGGTCAACAGCTCGGCCTTGCTCCCGTCGCGCGCGAGGCGTCCGTCCTGCATCATCACCACCCGCTCCATCTCGGGCAGGATCTCCTCGACGTGGTGCGTCACCAGGATCAGGGTCACGCCGTCGCGGGCCAGGGGCCTCAGCCCGTCCAGGAAGCGCCGCCGCGCGGCCGGGTCCAGCCCCGCGCAGGGCTCGTCCAGCAACAAGGCGCGCGGGCGGTGGACCAGGGCGCGGGCGATCAGCACGCGTCGCGCCTCGCCCGTCGACAGCCCGGCCATGGACCGGCCGATCAGGTGATCGGCTTCGACCCGGGCCAGGGCTTCAAGGCTGAGCGCCCGCATCTCCTCGGTCACGGTCTCGCGCCGCCACACCCCGCGTGAGGCGAAGAAGCTGGACACCACGGCGTCCATCACCTCGAGCGGCTCTTCGCCGGCGAAGTCGGCCTGCAGGGCGGGCGAGACGAAGCCCAGTTGCTTGCGCAGTTCGAACACGTCCCACCGATCCCGTCCGAACAACTGTACGCGCGCGCCGTGCAGGGGATGGATCTGATGCAGGATCAGCTTGACCAGGGTCGACTTGCCCGAGCCGTTGCGGCCCAGGATCACGGTGTGCCGGCCGTGTTCGATCGTCAGGGAGGCGTCCTTCAGGATATGGGTCGCTCCCCGCGCCACCGTGGCGTGGGCGATCTCCAGCAGGGGCGCGGCCGCCTGATCGCCGTCCAGGGGTTCGTGCGCCAGGACGTCAGTCATCCTCGTCCTCGATGGCGTGAATCTGGTCGTCGTCCAGACCCAGATGGTGGCCGATCTCATGGATCAGGACATGGGCGATGATCTCGGCCAGGCCCACGTCGCCGCGCTCGCACCATTCGTCCAGGATGGGGCGGCGATAGAGGAAGATGCGCGAGGGCTCGGGCGCCGGACCCATGGCGTCGCGTTCGCCGATGTGAACTCCGGAATAGAGGCCGGTCAGCTCGAACGGGTCCTCGATCTCCAGGTCGTTCAGGGTCTGCTCGTCGGCGAAGTCGTCGACACGGATCACCACCTCCCCGGCCGCCTGTCGGAACAGGTCGGGCAGGCCGGCGAAGGCCGCTTCGGCCAGGCGGGCGAAGTCGTCGAGCGAAGGGGCGGCCTGATCGTTCCACGTCTGGGTCATGGAACCGATATCGCCCGCGACGGCGGCGACGGCAATCCACAGCAGCGCCGCATCGCAATTCGCGCAATCAGAGTATGGTAAACGCGAATCGGTCGATCCCGCCTCGCGCCGGGCCGGCGGTTCGATCGAGATTTCTCTTGGGGAAGGCATGGCCGAGGCCGACATCGCCTATGTGGCCACAGCGGGCGCGGCCGGACTGGCTCTGGCGATCAGCGCCTGGGCCTGGCGTCTGCGTGCGCGCCTGGGCGCCCGCGAGGTCGAGATCGAGCGCTGGATGTCGAATGAGCGCGTCCACGCCGCCGCCTGCGAGGGCGCGCTGAACGTCTTCGACGACGTGCGCCTGGCCCTGACGCCTGAAGGAAGCGCTCAGTCCGTCTTCGGCGCCCCCGAAGCCCTGGCCGTTCTGGCGCCGGGTCTGGACGGGACGGCGGCGGGCGACGCCGTCGTGCGGACCATGAACGAGGCCCAGCCCGCCCGGATGGAGAATCTGATCCGCCGCGGCGAGCCTTTCGAGGTCCTGCTGGAGACGGAGGACGGCCCTTGGGCGGTCGAGGGGCGCGCCCTGGGCGGTTCGGCCTGGCTGCGCCTGTCGCGCCTGGGCGGCGCCGAGGCGGCGGCCGATGCGGGCCTGGGCGCCCTGGCCGAGGCCTCGCCCGCTCCGACCTGGGTCGTGGACGGGACCGGCCGCCTGATCTGGGCCAACCGCGCCTGGCTGACCGAGACCCGGGCCGAGACCCTGACCGACGCCCGCGAGGCCGGCCTCAGCTTCGATCGCGGCGCCGACGCCGTGGTGGCCGAGGCCTCGCGCCTGAACGCCCGGCAGGAGGGCTTCCGCTGGGTGTCCTCGGACGGCCGCCGCAAGGCCTGGCGCATCCTGGCCGAGCCCCTGGCGGGCGGGCGCGGCGCCGTGATCGCCTTCGCCATCGACATGACCGAGGCCGAAGAGACGCGCGACACCCTGCGCCGCCACGTCGAGGCCCATGACGAGACCCTGAACCACCTGGCCGACGCCGTGGCCATCTTCGGGCCGTCCAAGCGGCTGGCCTTCCACAACACCGCCTTCCAGTCGCTGTTCGCCATCGACCCGGCCTGGCTGGACGAGCGCCCGACCCACGCCGAACTGCTCGATCGCCTGCGCCAGAAGCGCCAACTGCCCGAGGTCGTCGACTACGCCGGTTGGAAGGCCAAGGAACTGGACTTCTACGGCGCGGCCCAGGCCTCGCCGGACGACTCCTGGTCCCTGCCCGACGGCCGTACCCTGCGCGTGGTGCGCCAGCCCCACCCCCTAGGCGGCATCCTGCTGATCTTCTCGGACATCACCGACGAACTGCAACTGCGCAGCCGTTACAACGCCCAGATCCAGGTCCAGACGGCGACTCTGGACAAGCTGAACGACGCGGTGGCGGTCTTCGGCTCGGACGGGCGGCTGCGGCTGCACAACGACGCCTTCGAGATCTTCTGGGGCGTCTCCGCCGCGCGCCTGGCCGAGGCCGGGGATTTCGACGCCGTGGCCGCCCTGTGCCGGCCGGTCCTGCCCGACGCCTCCCTCTGGCTGGGACTGAAGGCGCGGGTGGCCGACCCCGATCCTGAAAGCCGCGTGCCCATCGCGGGCGAAAGCCGGCTGGAGGACGGCCGCATGGTCGCCTGGCAGACCCGCCCCCTGCCCGACGGCGCCACCCTCGTCGCCTTCTCCGACGTCACCGCCCGACGCGGCCTGGAGCAGGCCCTGGCGGCCAAGGAAGCGGCCCTGGCCGAAAGCCAGGCCCTGAAGCGCGAGTTCGTCGGCAGCGTCTCCTATGAGTTGCGCACGCCCCTGACCACCATCGTCGGCTATTCGGAACTGCTGGAAGCCATGGGCGACTTACCGGAACGCAGTCGCCAGCACGCGGGCGCCATCCGCGTCGCCGCCAGCCACCTGGCCCGCTCCATCGACGACGTGCTGGACATGGCCCAGATCGACGCGGGCGAGATGGAGCTGGCCCTGGGCGACATGCGGGTCTGCGACCTGTTGGAGGCCTCGGCCGAGAAGGTCCGGTCCAAGGTCGAGGGGCGCGGCGCCGTCCTGAACCTCTCCTGCCCCGCCGGCCTCAAGCCGATCCGCGCCGACGCGCGCCGCATCGGCCAGGCCGTGGACCATCTGCTGGAGAACGCCTGTCGGGCCGTGTCAGAGGGCGGGGCCGTGACCCTGAGCGCCGAGATCGGCTCGGGCGAGGTCCGCATCCGGGTCGAGGACACCGGGCGCGGCATCCCCTACCACCTCCAGGCGCACGTCTTCGACCGCTTCGTCCGGCGCGAGCGTGGCGGGCCGGGCGTGGCCCTGGCCCTGGTCAAGGCCCTGGTCGAACTGCACGGCGGCTGGGCCGAGGTCCAGTCGGAGCCCGGCAAGGGCGCGGCCTTCATCCTGCACCTGCCGGTCGAGGCTACGGCGCCGACCGCCGCGCCGGAGCTGCTGCTGGGCTGACGGCTGCGTTTCCATGCGGTTTCGTGCTAGAGGGCCGGTCCAAGCCCATCAGGAAACTCCATGGCCGACGCCCCCCGCCCCCTGCTCAAGACCGCGATCATCTATGATTTCGACGGCACCCTGGCCCGCGGCAACATGCAGGAAGTCAGCTTCATTCCCTCCATAGGGATGACGCCTTCCCAGTTCTGGAACGAGACCGTCCGTCCACGGACCATCGCCTCCGACGGCGACGGCATCCTGATGTACATGCAGATGATGTTGCTGGCTGCGCGCGAACAGGGCGCGCCCGTCACGCGCCAGACGCTTCAGGATCACGGACGCGACGTGGCCCTGTTCGAAGGCCTGCGCGACCGCAGCTGGTTCGACCGCATGAACGCCTTCGGCGCCCAGTACGGCCTGGAGATCGAGCACTACATCATCTCGGCGGGCCTGGAGGAGATGATCCAGGGCTGCCCCATCGCCGAGGCCTTCACCCACGTCTTCGCCTCGAAATACGCCTATGACGAGAACGAGGTCGCCGTCTGGCCCGCCGTCGGCGTCAACTACACGACCAAGACCCAGTACCTGTTCCGCATCAACAAGGGCGTGCACAACCACTGGGACGATGAGCGCATCAACCGCTTCATCCCGGACGAGGAACGCCCCATCCCCTTCGACCGGATGATCTTCCTCGGCGACGGCGACACCGACGTCCCGACCATGAAGATGATGCACACCAAGGGCGGCTTCTCCATCGCCGTCTACGACCCCGACAACACCCCGCGCGATCACAACAAGATCCACCGCCTGATCTCGGAAGACCGGGTCAACTTCGTCGCCGAGGGCGACTATCGCGAAGGCACGCCGGTTGACCTGATCGTCAAGGGCCTGATCGGCCGCATCGCCGTCAACTACGGCCGCATGCCGGCGGATTAAACTCACCCATCCTTCTCCCCTTGTGGGAGAAGGTGGCCCTTCAGGGCCGGATGAGGGGTGTCGGCGCGACGTCAAAAGATCAGACGCCGATCCTCACCCAACGGGACCGTCACATCCGCCCTCACCCCGCCCGCCAGCATATGGCGGGTGATGCGCTCGAAATACTGAATGAAGACGGTCATCTCGGCGCGCCGTTCCGGCGGCAGGTCGCCGGGCGCCAAGCCCATCAGCCCCGCCTCCTGCTCGCAGCGCCAGTCCAGCACGGCGTCGAACGAGGGCGCCTTCAGGAACAGCATGGCGTCGAAGCGGGCGAAGGCTTCGGCGTAGAGCCCGGCCAGTTCGGCGTTGACCGCGCGCCGCCAAACCCCCGGCCCGTCCCGCTCGCGCTCCAGGGCGTTGACGGGTTCGACCAGTTCAAGGTCCGCCTGCGCCGTCGCCCCCAGGCACCAGCCGTCGACCAGCACCGCCGTCGGGCGACCCGCGAACATGGGCCAGTCGGCCTCGGGACGGCGGTCGTCGGCCAGCTTGTCGAAGGCGGGCAGCGGCGTGCGGCTGTCGGCTCCTGCCGCGCGCAGGGCCCCCACCGTCGCCTCCAGCAGTTCCAGATCATGGGTTCCCGGCGGGCCGCGCACGGCGAACAGGGGATGGACCGCCCTGCCCTTCCTCTCGCGCTCGGCCTTGGTCAGATAGACGTCGTCCAGCGACAGGCAGGCGGCGCCGAACCGTTCGGCGGCGAGCTGCGCCAGGGTGGTCTTGCCCGAGCCCTGCGCCCCGGCGATTCCAATCAACGGAACATGGTCTGGGCGCGCGCGCGCCTCGACCAAGGCCCCGACCGCGTCCAGCAGCCGGGCGTCGATCATCTCAGTGCTGGCTTTGCGGCAGGCGCACGATCAGGCCGTCCAGGTCGTCGGTGACGCGGATCTGGCAGGACAGGCGGCTGTTCGGCTCGACGTTCTCGGCGAAGTCCAGCATGGACTCCTCCATGGCCGAGGGGCGGCCGGTCTCGGCGGCGAAATTCTCGTCCACATAGACATGGCAGGTGGCGCAGGCGCAGGCGCCGCCGCAGTCGGCGTCGATGCCCGGCACATTGTTGCGGATCGCGCCTTCCATGACGGACAGGCCGTTCCGGACCTCGACCGTATGTTCGGTTCCGTCGTGCTCGATATAGGTGATCTTGGCCATGTCGGGCTGCTAGCACAGGTTGGGGGCGCGGCGTAGGTCAGGCCGCAATATAGACCCAGGCTTCAAGGCCGGAGGCCAGGGGCGCCAGGACCCGTCGGTAGTCCGCGCTCTCATAGGCGTCGGCGGCGCGCAGTTCGTCCCCGGTGATGCGGAAGGCCGTCCCCTCGATCGCATCGGCGAGGTCGTCGCTGGGCTGGAGGATCGGATGACGGCTCAGGCCGCTTTCGGCGATCACCCTGGGATCGGTGATCTCGACCTCGGACAGGACGAAGCCCAGAAGCCGATCGGCCGTTCCTTCCAGCAGCCGGCCGAAATTGGCCTTCTGCACCTCAGGGTCCTGCAGGGTCCCGTAGGAAAAGAGCAGGATGTCGGTCATGGAAGAAACGGCCTCGGTTCGGAGGGTCAGGCTGCTGTCTTCTTGCGGCTCGGCGCGACCATCAGCTTCTTGGTCTCGGCGATCGCCTTGGCCGGGTTCAGCCCCTTGGGGCAGACCTGGGCGCAGTTCATGATCGTGTGGCAGCGATACAGCTTGAAGGGGTCCTCGAGGTCGTCGAGGCGCTTCTGTGTCGCGTCGTCGCGGCTGTCCGAGATCCAGCGATAGGACTGCAGCAGAGCCGCCGGGCCGAGATACTCTTCCTGGTTCCACCAATAGCTGGGGCAGGAGGTCGAGCAGCAGGCGCACAGGATGCACTCGTACAGGCCGTCCAGCTTCTCACGGTCGGCGGGCGACTGCAGACGCTCCTTCTCCGGGTCGGGCGTGTCCGACTGGAGGTAGGGTTGGATCGAGTCGTACTGGGCGTAGAACAGCGACAGGTCCGTCACCAGGTCCTTGACCACCGGCTGGTGGGGCAGGGGGGCGATGGTGATGTTGTGCGAGGAGCACTCGTCCCAGCCCTTGGTGCAGGCCAAGGTGTTGCGGCCGTCGATGTTCATCGAGCACGAGCCGCAGATGCCTTCACGGCACGAGCGACGGAACGACAGGGTCGGGTCGATCTCGTTCTTGATGTGGATCAGGGCGTCCAGAAGCATGGGGCCGTGATCGTCGGTCGAGACCTCGTAGCTGTCCCAGCGCGGATCGGAATCCGTTTCCGGGTCATAGCGATAGACCTTGTAGGTCTTGACGTTCTTGGCGCCGGCCGGGGCCTTGTGAACCTTGCCGGTCGTGGGCTTGGAGCCGCGCGGGAGGCTGAGCTGAACCATCTGCGATCCCCTTAGTAAACCCGAGCCTTGGGCTCGATGTACGAGACCTCGTCGGTCATCGTGTACTTGTGCACCGGACGGTAGTCGATCTGGACGCCTTCGCCCGGACGCTTCCAGGCCAGGGTGTGCTTCATCCAGTTGACGTCGTCGCGGTCCGGATAGTCCTCGCGGGCGTGGGCGCCGCGCGATTCCGTGCGGTTGGCCGCGCCTTCGATGGTGACCAGGGCCTGGGCGATCAGGTTGTCGTACTCCAGGGTCTCCATCAGATCCGTGTTCCAGATCAGGCCGCGATCCGAGACCTTGATGTCCGAGCCGGCGGCGTCGATCGAGCGCAGCTTCTGGACGCCTTCGTCCAGGGTCTTGCCGGTGCGGAAGACGGCGGCGTCCGACTGCATGGCGCGCTGCATCTCAAGACGCAGCTTGGCGGTCGGGGTCGAGCCCGAGGCGTTGCGGAAGCGGTCCAGGCGGGCCAGGTGGGCGTCCGTCTGGGCCTTGGAGGCCGACGGCACGGCCGAGGCCTTGTCCACGACCTCGCCGCAGCGCAGGCCGACGGCGCGGCCGAACACCACCAGGTCGGTCAGGGAGTTGGAGCCCAGACGGTTGGCGCCGTGCACCGAGACGCAGGCGGCCTCGCCCACGGCCATCAGGCCGGGAACCACGCTGTCGGGGTTTCCGTCGCGCAGCGTCAGCACCTCGCCGTGATAGTTCGTCGGGATGCCGCCCATGTTGTAGTGGACGGTCGGCAGGACCGGGATCGGCTCCTTGGTTACGTCCACGCCGGCGAAGATCTTGGCCGATTCCGAAATGCCCGGCAGGCGCTGGTGCAGGATCTTGGGATCCAGGTGGTCCAGGTGCAGGAAGATGTGGTCCTTGTTCGGACCCACGCCGCGGCCTTCGCGGATTTCGATGGTCATGGAGCGCGAAACCATGTCGCGCGGGGCCAGGTCCTTCACGGTCGGCGCATAGCGCTCCATGAAGCGCTCGCCTTCCGAGTTGGTCAGGTAGCCGCCCTCGCCGCGGGCGCCCTCGGTGATCAGGCAGCCGGCGCCGTAGATGCCGGTCGGGTGGAACTGCACGAACTCCATGTCCTGCAGCGGCAGGCCGGCGCGCAGCACCATGGCGTTGCCGTCGCCGGTGCAGGTGTGGGCCGAGGTGGCCGAGAAGTAGGCGCGGCCGTAGCCGCCGGTCGCCAGAACCACCATCTTGGCGCGGAACTGGTGCAGCTGGCCGGTGTCGAGCTGCAGCGCGGTCACGCCGGTGCAGGCGCCGTCCTGCATGATCAGGTCCAGGGCGAAGTATTCGATGAAGAACTTCACCTCGCGACGGACCGATTGGCCGTACAGGGTGTGCAGGATGGCGTGACCGGTGCGGTCGGCGGCGGCGCAGGTGCGCTGCACCGGGCCTTCGCCGAAGTTGCGGGTCATGCCGCCGAAGGCGCGCTGGTAGATCTTGCCTTCTTCGGTGCGGCTGAAGGGCACGCCCCAGTGCTCCAGCTCATAGACAGCCTGGGGCGCGTTGCGGACTAGGTATTCGATGGCGTCCTGGTCGCCCAGCCAGTCCGACCCCTTGACGGTGTCGTACATGTGCCACTGCCAGCTGTCCTCGCCCATATTGCCGAGCGAGGCGGAGATGCCGCCCTGGGCCGCCACGGTGTGCGAACGGGTGGGGAAGACCTTGGTGACGCAGGCGACCTTCAGGCCCTGCTGGGCGGCGCCCAGGGCGGCGCGCAGGCCGGAGCCCCCGGCGCCGACGACGACGACGTCGTATTCGTGATCGATAAGCTCGTAAGCAGCCATGACGGGATCAGACTCCGGCGGGCAGGGCGCCGGCGGCCCGCACGATGAAGAAGACGCTGGCCGCGGCCAGCACGAGGAAGATCAGGTTGGACACCATGATCAAGGCCGAACGGGAGGAGGGCGTCGGGACGTAGTCCTCGATGATCACCTTCCAGGCCAGGCTGGCGAACAGGAAGAAGACTACGGCGGTCAGGCCCAGCAGGCCGGCGTTCAGCGCATTGCCGAACCAGGCGGCCACGGCCTCATAGCCGGCGCCGGCCAGGGTGAAGCCCGACGACAGGACCCACAGGCCCAGGGGCATCAGGGCCAGCAGGGCCAGCTTCTCGATCTTCCACTCGCCGGCGCCGTGGCGCTCGGAGATCTTCACATGGTTCTTGAACTTGGGGGCGGCGCTCACAGCGAAACCTTTCCGGCGGCGAACAGGACGACCCAGAACAGCACGGTCACGACCAGAGGGCCCCAGACCGCGATATTGGCCATCAGATTGGCGGACTTCAGATCAAGGCCCTTCCCGGCGTCGTTGATCAGGTGGCGGGCGCCGTTCAGCAGGAAGGAGAAGACCACCAGCGACAGGCCGAACCAGATGAAGAGGCCGAACGGCGAGGCCGAGCAGGCGGCGACCTTGGCGTAGGCCTCGGGACCGGCGGCGACCGCCGCGACCCAGCCCAGCAGCAGGACCGCGCCGACCGTGGCCGCGCCGATGGTGACGCGGAACAGGATCGAGGCCGTCATGGTGATGTGCCACCGCCAGACGCTGGTGAAGGGCGACATCGGCGCCACGTGGCCGTTGGGATGGCGGACGTAGCGGCCAGTCGGGTCGCCCGCACCCTGGGGAAGGTTCGACATGCGAATGATTCTCAAAAAACCTGTGGAAAAACAGGCCCGGTTGCAGTGCGATAGGCTTTAGTGACCGCAAAGGCCGGGTGTCAACGAAGCGGGGCGGATAAGCGCCGCTGATCGCATTTTCCTGATCAGGCCTCGCGAATCGCTCGCAACAACGCCGCCAAATCGTCTTCGGACAGACGCACCGCGCCCGGACGCCCCCAGATCGGGTCGGGCCACAGACCGTCGTCGCGGCGCCGACCGACCACATGGATGTGAAGCTGGCGGGTGACGTTGCCCAAGGCCGCCGTGTTCAGCTTGTCGATGGGCCGCCCCGCCGCTTCGGCGAGGGCGCGCACCACTTCGCCCGCCCGCACCACTTCATCCATCAGGGCGGCGCGCTGATCGCGGCTCAGGTCGTCCAGCTCCACCGCGCCGTCCACGCGGGGCAGCAGGATCAGCCAGGGGAAGCGGGCGTCGTCCTGCAGCCGCACCTGGCACAGGGGCCAGTCGACGGCGAAGACGGACCCGGCCTCGAAGGCGGCGTCAGCTTTAAAGTCTGTCATGTCAGATGCTCGTCTTCGAACCAGCGCAGGCGATAGGCGTTCATCGCCGTCGTCGCCAGCCGGGTCGTCAGCCGCCAGTTGACCACGGCCCCGACCGGCGCCCCGATCACCGGGATCAGCTGGGCCAGCTTGGCCAGGTCGATGTAGTCGCGATACTCCAGCTGGAACCTGCGCCAGTCGAAGTCCTGGATGCGCTCGGGCTGGTGCAGACCCCGCCCCGCCGCCTCCAGCGCCGCCAGGGCCTCGGGCCGATGCCGCGCGCTGGAAAAGGCCATCTGGAAGATGCGCAGCAGATAAAGCCGCTCGGGAAGCGTCTTTCCCGAATGGCCGTAGAGGGCGCCGATCTCGGCCAGCAGCTTGACCTTGATGGCCAGCAGGGCCGGAAAATCCGCCGCCGCCAGCAGGAATCCGCCGGCCCCCGCCACCCCGCCCTCGGCGCTGGCCGTGGTGCGATAGAGGTCGACGCGGGTGCGGATCAGCTCTTCGCGGGTCCTCAGATCGCCGTGCAGCAGGGGCTTGGCCGTGGTCCATTCGGCCCCGGCCATTATGCCCCGCGTCGTCAGCTCGACGCCGGAGGTGACGATCTGATGCACTCGCTCGGGGATGAGGCCGTTGATCCGGTCCTGGGTCGCGCGGGTGGTCCTGTCCCACAGGCCGGGCGCACGCAGCTGGCGTTCGCGCCAGGCCTCGGCTTCCCTGAGCACCCGGGCTTCATACTGTCGATCGTCTTCCGCAGCGGTCATCGCGCCCCTCTGGATTCGGCGACCCTCGCAGGGGCCGACCAAAGGCGCAACGCCCGGCGCTTGCTCCCGCTCCCTTGCGGGTCTAGACCGCCCGCCATCGAGTACCGTTTCGCACACGCAACATCGACTGGAGAGACCTGTATGGCTCGCGCGAAGATCGCCCTCATCGGCGCCGGAATGATCGGCGGAACCCTGGCCCACGTGGCCGCGCGCGAAGCGCTGGGCGACGTCATCCTGTTCGACATCGCCGAAGGCACCCCCCAGGGCAAGGCCTTGGACATCGCCGAGGCCTCGGCCGTCTTCGGCCAGGACGTGGCCCTCAAGGGCGCTAACGACTACGCCGACATCGCGGGCGCCGACGTCTGCATCGTCACTGCCGGCGTGCCGCGCAAGCCGGGCATGAGCCGCGACGACCTGATCGGCATCAACCTGAAAGTGATGAAGGCCGTCGGCGAGGGCATCAAGCAGCACGCCCCCGACGCCTTCGTCATCTGCATCACCAACCCGCTCGACGCCATGGTCTGGGCTCTGCAGAAGTTCTCAGGGCTCCCCAAGGAGAAGGTCGTCGGCATGGCCGGCGTGCTGGACTCGGCCCGCTTCGCCTACTTCCTGGCTGAAAAGACCGGCGTCTCGGTCCAGGACATCCACGCCTGGACCCTGGGCGGCCACGGCGACGACATGGTGCCGATGGTGCGTCACTCGACCGTGGGCGGCCTGCCTCTGCCCGACGCCGTCGCCGCCGGCTTCCTGTCGCAAGCCGACCTGGACGCCATCGTCGAGCGCACCCGCAAGGGCGGCGGCGAGATCGTGGCCCTGCTGAAGACCGGTTCGGCCTTCTACGCCCCTGCTGAATCCGCCATCGCCATGGCCAAGTCCTACCTGCTGGACCAGAAGCGCGTCCTGCCCTGCGCCGTCTGGCTGTCGGGCGAATACGGCCTGTCCGACCTCTACGTCGGCGTCCCGGCCCTGATCGGCGCCGCCGGCGTCGAGAAGATCGTCGAGTTCGCAACCAACGACGACGAGAAGGCCATGTTCGCCAAGTCGGTGGAGTCGGTGAACGGCCTGATCCAGGCCTGCAAGGACATCGAGCCTTCCTTGGCTTAAGGGTGCCGACGCGAGCCGCGTGGCGGCTCGCTGCTTGAGCGCATGAGCGTCCCGGCGTGTCGGGTCGAGAAGGCGGAACCTTCTGACCCGGGCCGAACAAGATGAAAGGGCCGCATCCTCGGATGCGGCCCTTTTTCTTGGACGTCTTTTGGGGAGACTGGCGGTTGCGCCGGGCGGCTTCAGTGGCCGCCGGAAGGGTAGGGGGCGGTTACGCCGCTGCTGATCATGCCGGGCAGGGCTTCGCCCAGACCCATCAGGATGAACTGGATGGCCAGGGCGCACAGGATCAGGCCCAGGACCCGCACCACGATGGCCATGCCCACGTCGCCCAGGATGCGGCTGATGGGGCCGGTCGCCGCGAAGCAGAGGAAGGTGACGACGCAGGCCGCTCCCATGGCGATCAGGGAAGCGACCGTGCCGGCGAAGCCCAGTTTCTCGGCCTCGCCCGCCTGGATGATGATGGCCGATATGGCGCCGGGTCCGATCATCAGGGGAATGGCGAAGGGGACGATCAGGCGCTTGAACCGTCGCTTGGCGTAGCCGCGCACGTCTTTGGCGTCGGTCACGGCGTCCGCGTCAGCGAAGATCTTCAGGAAGTCCTCGCGCGCCATGTCCAGGCCCAGCAGCAGCAGCAGTATGCCGCCCGCGATGCGGAAGGCGGCCAGAGAAATGCCGAAGAACTGCAGCAGGCCCAGGCCGGTGAAGAAAAAGAAGCCCAGGAAGACGGCCGCGAAGGCGCAGATCATGGCCGAGACGGTGATCCGCTGACGCAGCGACGCCCCCGCCGTCGCCGCCGCAAAGATCGGCACATTGCCGATGGGATCCAGCAGCGCGAACAGCGCCACGAACAGGTTGACCCCCAGATCGACCGCGTTCATTGCTTGCCCCTGCCCTGAAAACCCGCCGCGCGACCGCGACTCCTTGTCCCACCTATCGGGGCATCCGCGCGCGCCCGCAACCCGCTGAGAGCCGGAAATGTCCGAAGCCCGCCCTGTCGCCGCGCCCAATCGTCCCTTCGACCCCCGCGTCATCTGCGCTCTGGACGTGCCGACGACGGACGAGGCCCGCGCCCTGGTCGATCGGATCGGCGACGCGGTCGGCTTCTACAAGGTGGGGCTGCAGCTCTTCGCCTCGGACGGCATGGGTCTGGCGCGCGAACTGAAGGCGGCGGGGGCCCAGGTCTTCCTGGACTGGAAGCTGCACGACATCGGCGCGACGGTGGAGAAGGCGACGGCGGTTCTGGCCAACGCCGGCTGCGACCTGCTGACGGTTCACGCCCGGCCGCAGGTCATGGCGGCGGCGGCGCGCGGGGCGGCGGGCTCGGACCTGAAGATCCTGGGCGTCACCGTCCTGACCAGTCTGACTGAGGATGACCTGAAGGCGGACGATCACAGCCTGTCGGCCGCCGATCTGGTCGAACTGCGCGTGCGTCAGGCGCTGGAGGCCGGAATCCACGGCGTCGTCTCCAGCCCGCACGAGGCGGCGCGGGTGCGTGAGATCGCCCTGGCGGCGGGCCGCGACGACTTCCTGATCGTGACGCCCGGCGTGCGCCCGACCGGCGCGGCCCTGGACGATCAGGCGCGGGCGGCGACGCCGGCCAGCGCTCTGCGATCCGGCGCGACCCATCTGGTGATCGGACGCCCCATCACCGCCGTGGCCGATCCGCGCGCAGCGGCGCAGGCCGTATCCGAAGAGATCGCCCTGATCTGATCGGCCGACATGAAAAAGGGCGGCGCCTTTCGACGCCGCCCTGATCCGATCAACCCCGTTCGCCGCGTTCCTGGCGATAGGGACGCTCCGTCCGCGAGGGGGGCGGAGGCGGGGGAGGCGGCGGGGCCGCTTCCGGAACCGCATAATAGCCCTGCTCGAAGTTCACGACCGGCGGCGCCGTCTCCACGCGGGGCGGCGCCACGTGGACCTGGGGCTGGGCCACCTCGACCTGGGCCGGGGCGACGCGCACGTCGGCGGGCGCCACATAGACGGGCGGCGGGGCCACCTGGATGCGGGCCGGTTCAACGTAGACCGGGGCCGGCTGCACATAGACCGGCGGGGATTCCACATAGACGGGCGGTTGCGAGACATAGACCGGCGGCTGGCTGACGTAGATCGGCTCCGACCGATAGCGAACCGGTTGGGGCGGCGGGCCGCAGCGGCCGCAGTTGTCGTAGCCGCCCTGATAATAGCCGCCCTGGTATTGTCCCTGATATTGACCCTGGCCGTATCCGCCGCGCGCCCAGGGATAGCGGCCGTAGCCGTCGACCACATAGCCGAAGGGCATGGAGCGGCTGACGTCATAGCCGTATCCGCCGTGACGGATCGGCTCCTGCGGCGGGGCGACCACGACCGGCGGACGCGATCCGGCGCCGCCGTAGCCGTATCCATAGCCGTAGGACTCGACCGGGCCGTATCCGCCCTGCCAGCCCGTGTCGTGATAATAGGTCCGCGCTCGGCTCTCGACGACCGGACCGCGGTCGACATAGGCCTGTCGGGCGTAATCCGACGCAGCGTTGAAACGCGCCTGGCGCTGATGCGCTTCGGCGGTTCCGGCGACGAGCACGGCCGCGCCGGCGACGATGTACAGGACAGCCTTCATGGCCACGCTCCTTTTTTCAGCCGTAAAGGTTAATGCCGTTTCGGCCGGAGCGTTCAATATTCTCCCCTCAGGCGAAATGAGGGCCCAAATGAGGGGGCGAAACGAAGGGGCGCGCGTCAGAAATCGACGGCCAGGCCCTTCTTCTCCCAGTCGCCGTAGCGCGTCGGTTCGGGGCCGCGCGGACCGCCGTGCTCCTCGGCCATGGCGGCCTCCTCGGCGGACTTGCGACGTTCGGCCGCTTCCATCAGGGCGCGGCGCGCGACCTCGCTCAACGGGCGCTCCGGCGTGGCGTGGGGCACGTCCGCGTTGAAGACGGGAGCCGGTTCGGCGGTCGCCTCGGCGGGCGGGGTGGGCTGTTCGGTCACAGGGAGACTGCCTTGAGAGCGGGAATGCTCGGGCTCAAATAGGGGCTCAGGATTTCTTCGTCACCCCTGACGCGCCCCGGACCGCATGAACCATCTGAAGACATTCGCCCTTCTGGCCGTGATGACCGCCCTCTTCATGGGTATCGGCTGGCTGATCGGCGGCGCGACGGGCATGGCGATCGCCCTGGTCGTCGCGGCGGGCATGAATCTGTTTTCCTATTGGAACGCGGACAAGATCGTCTTGAGGATGTACCGCGCTCAGCCGGTGGACGAGACCCACCCCAACGCCGTGGTCCGGGCCTATGTCGCCGACGTGAAGCAGATGGCGGCGGACGCGGGTCTGCCCCTGCCCAACATCACCATCATTCCGAACGACCAGCCCAACGCCTTCGCTACCGGCCGCAATCCCCAGAACGCCGCCGTGGCCGCCACGACCGGGCTTCTGGACATGCTTACCCGCGAGGAGATCCGGGGCGTGATGGCGCACGAACTGGCCCATGTGAAGAACCGCGACACCCTGACCATGACGGTCACGGCGACGATCGCGGGGGCCATCGCCATGCTGGCCAACTTCGCCCTGTTCTTCGGCGGCGGCGACGACCGGGAGCGGCCAGGCGGCATGATCGGGACCATCGCCCTGATGCTGCTGGCGCCCATGGCGGCGGGCCTGGTGCAGATGGCCGTCAGCCGCGCCCGGGAATACGAGGCCGACCGCGTCGGCGCCGAGATCGCCAAGGATCCCCACGCCCTGGCCTCCGCCTTGCAGAAGATCGAAGCCTATGCGCGCGGCGCGGTGAACGCCCCGGCCGAGCGCAATCCGGCCACGGCCCATATGTTCATCATCAATCCGTTGAACGGGAAGGGCGCGGACAACCTCTTCTCGACCCACCCGGCCACAGGCAATCGCGTCCGCGCCCTGATGGAGCTGGGGGCCAGGATGGGCATGAACCGAGGTCCTGCCTCAGCCCCCGTCGCGCCTGCTCCGACGGCGAGCGCGCCTCGGACCAGCGTGCCGACGACGCCTTCGCCGCCTTCGTCCTCGCGCGGTCCCTGGGGCTGATCGCCCTTTGCGTGCGCGGCCTTAAGGGGTTAGAGCGCGCGCCATGACCGATACGCCCGACCTTGAACCGACCGAAGCCGACCGCCCCGAGTGGACCAAGGCCCACGGCCCGTTGCGTTCCTTCGGGCGCATCAAGTCGCGGCCGATCAAGGCGCGCCAGGCGGCCCTGTTCGACACCCTGATGCCCCGGATCGCCGTGCCGGACCCGGCCAAGGGCCCGATCGACCCGCAGGTCCTGGCGCCCGAGGCCGAGGAAGTCTGGCTGGAGATCGGTTTCGGCGGCGGCGAACACCTGGCGGCCCAGGCGGCGCGCAATCCCCAGGCCCTGATGATCGGTTGCGAACCCTTCCTGAACGGCGTGGCCTCGGCCCTGCGCCATGTGGAGGAGGGCGGTCTGAAGAACGTCCGCCTGCACGCCGACGACGCCCGCGCGGTCATGGCGGCCCTGCCCGAGGCCTCCCTGGACCGGGTGATGATCCTCTTCCCCGATCCCTGGCACAAGGCGCGCCACAACAAGCGTCGCTTCCTGCAGGACGAGACGGCGGTCGAGATCGCTCGCCTGCTGAAGCCCGGCGGCCGGGTGCGCTTCGTCACCGACTGGCTGGATTACGCCGACTGGGCGTTGGAGCGGCTGGATCGCACGCCGGGTCTGACACGGATCATGACCGAAGGCGCCGACTGGTTCGCGGTCCCGGCCGACCACGTCGTCACGCGGTATGAGGAAAAGAAGCTGGGCGACACCACGCCCATCTTCCTGGAATTCGCCCGCGACGCCTCGCGATAGGTCCGCGGTCCTCGCGACTTGACCTAAGGGCAATTACGCAAGGGATAGCCCGCACTCGCCGCTTCGTCTGGCGTTTACTCGTATCCGTGATTTTCACCGGACTATCTCGGGGGAAAGAGCGACGATGCGGATGATGAGAACCGACGGCGGATCGAACCGGCCGTCGACGACGCCATGCCGCGCTGACGTTCGCCTCAAGATCGTCCCTGGGCCGACCACGGCCGACGACGACGCCTGACCCTTTGTTTTTGAAGCGTGTCGGCGCGTCGAAACGCGTCGATGGACCTAGTACAGGACAATCTCCGGTGAATCTGGACAACGTGAAGATATCTCGAAAACTGGCGGGCGCCTTCGCCATGATCGTGGCGGTGATCGTCGCGCTCGGCGTGGTGGTGTTCATCCAGGTGAACGCCCTTGAAAAGGCCAAGGAAACGGTCGCCCTGGCGGAGACCGTGACGGCCAAGACCAACCTGCTGCGACGCGCGGTGGACCAGCAGGAAAGCGCCGTCCTGGCCTATATGCTGTCGGGCCGGTCCATGCAGGTGCAGCGCATCGAATCCAACAAGGCCGATTTCCGCGAGGGCGCGGCCGAACTGAAGACCCTGACCGCCCATATCCCCGGCGCCGCCGAACGCGTCGACGCCCTGGTGCAGGCCGTCGCCGTCTATCAGGAGACGGTCATCGATCCGGAAGTCCGTTTCGCCGGCAATCCGGAAACCCGCGCCCAGGCCCTGGCCATCACGGAGAGCGAGGTTCCCGCCCAACTGATGAAGCCGATCACCGAAGCCTTCGCGGCCATCGCCAAGGCTCAGTCCGATCGCAAGGACGCCGCCATCAAGGATCAGACCGAGGCCTTCGCGGCGACCCGCATTGCGGTCGGCGTCGGCGTGGCGATCGCCATGGCTCTGGCGGCCCTGTTCGGTCTCGGCCTGGCCAAGATGATCGCCGCCCCCATTACGGCCATGACGGCGGCCATGCGTCGCCTGGCTGGCGGGGACAAGACCATCGCCGTCCCGGCCATGGGCCGCAAGGACGAGGTCGGCGAAATGGCCGGCGCTCTCCTGGCCTTCAAGGACGCGGCCATCGCCAATGACCGCCTCGAGGCCGAAGCGACGGCGCAGCGCGCGGCGGCGGAAGAGGATCGCGCCCGCGTCGAGGCCGAGAAGGCCAGGGCCGCAGAGGAAGACCGCGTGGCCATTACGGCCCTGGCGGAAGGCCTGCAGGCCATGGCCAACGGCGACCTGACCCATCGGATGACCGCGAACGTCGCGCCTAAGGCCGAAGAACTGAAGACGAACTTCAACGCGGCGATCTCGCAGCTAGAGCAGGCCGTTTCCGTCGTGGTGTCGAACGTGGCGGCGATCCGTTCCGGATCGGGAGAGATTTCTCAGGCCTCGGACGACCTGTCGCGCCGTACGGAGCAGCAGGCGGCCTCGCTGGAAGAGACGGCGGCGGCCCTGGACGAGATCACGGCGACGGTGAATAAGACGGCCTCGGGCGCCCGTCAGGCCTCGGACGTGGTCCAGGCGGCGCGCGGCGACGCGGAGAAGAGCGGCCAGGTGGTGCGCGACGCAGTGGCGGCCATGGGCCAGAT